>NZ_JBLIQL010000001.1:9251-589916 GCF_047525655.1 Pontibacter sp. 13R65 | reverse complement strand
ACCGAAACCCCATCAACGCCCTGGTCCACATCCTCTCAGGTCTGACCGCCTACACCTTTCTCGACCACAAAAACAAAAAGTTTAACCTCGCCAGAACATTGGCTTAATTCCCGAGTTCACGTTAGCTTACCAATTATTCTAATGAAAAAGGCCTTCCTTAACGTTATGCTGCTGCTACCTCACCATCAAAACCATTTTTCTTTATAGTCTGATTTCTGACAGATGAAGCTTTGTTGCAGATCAGATGCTTGCAGGAGCGGCGCACGCTCCTGGGTCATAAACGTAGTTCCTGTAAAACAAAAGCGCCTGCTACAAAAGATGCAGCAGGCGCTTTAACCTTAATTAAACCAATTACTTACTTTGCATAACTGATCGCCCGCATCTCTCTGATTACTGTAATCTTGATCTGACCCGGGTATTGCATTTCTTTTTCTATTTTCTGGGAGATATCATACGAAATCTGTGCTGCTTTCTCATCCGACACGTTATCAGAATCTACCATTACGCGCAGCTCACGGCCGGCCTGAATAGCATAGCACTGATTCACACCGTCGAAAGAAACAGCGGCTTCCTCCAGTTCTTTCAGACGCTTGATATAAGATTCCATAATTTCGCGACGGGCACCTGGTCTGGAGCCTGAAATAGCATCACAGGCCTGTACCAATGGCGATACCATGGCCGTCATTTCTACTTCATCATGGTGAGCGCCAATGGCATTGCAAACATCAGGATGTTCCTTATATTTCTTCGCCAGCTCCATACCGATAATAGCGTGTGGCAGTTCCGGCTCATCCGGTGTAACCTTGCCAATATCGTGTAGCAGACCAGCGCGTTTGGCGTGTTTCACGTTCAGGCCTAGCTCTGCTGCCATAGTAGCGCAAAGGTTTGCCACCTCACGCGAGTGCTGCAGCAGGTTCTGACCGTAAGATGAACGGAAACGCATACGACCTACCATCTTGATCAGCTCAGGGTGCAGCCCATGTATCCCCAAATCAATGGCAGTACGCTCACCAATCTCGATAATTTCTTCGTCGATGTTCTTGCGGGTTTTGGTTACCACCTCCTCAATACGGGCCGGGTGGATACGTCCGTCGGCCACCAGGCGGTGCAGCGACAGGCGAGCTACTTCGCGGCGAACCGGATCAAAACCAGAGATAATAATGGCTTCAGGGGTGTCGTCTACAATAATCTCTACACCAGTGGCGGCCTCCAGAGCACGGATGTTACGGCCTTCACGACCGATAATCTTGCCTTTGATGTCGTCGCTCTCGATGTTGAACACCGATACGCAGTTTTCAATGGCATGCTCGGCAGCGGTGCGCTGAATGGTTTCGATAACGATTTTCTTGGCTTCTTTTGTAGCGGTGAGTTTGGCTTGGGCTACAATGTCTTTCACGTAAGAAGAGGCTTTGGTCTGGGCTTCGCTTTTCAGGGCTTCTACCAGCTGCTCGCGTGCCTCAGAAGCAGTCAGACCTGCAATGCGCTCCAGTTGGCCTATAATCTCTTCGTGCTGCTGCTCTACTTCTTCTTTGCGCTTACGCAGCTGCTCCAGTTGTGCCTGCAGGGTTTCCTTGTCTTTTTCCTGCTGTGCTGCCAGCCCCTCTTTCTCTTTGTCGAGCTCAGTTTCGCGGCGTTTAATCTGCTCCAGTTGCTTTGTAACAAGCTGCTCACGCTGCTTTACCTTGTTCTCGTTCTGGATAATGATGTTTTTCTTCTTGTTCGATTCTTCTTCGAACTCAGACTTCAGGCGCAGAAACTTCTCTTTTGCCTCCAGAATACGGTCCTTTTTAACACTTTCCGCATTAATTTCTGCCTCGCGAATAATGTTCTGGGCCTTCAAACAGGCAGCTTCTTCCTGGTCTTTATAGACTTTCTGAAGCAAGTTCCTGCCAATGTAGATGCCCACCGGGAGCGCTACAATGGCTGTAAGTAAAATGTAAATAATATCGGGCATATCTATAAGCTTTTATGGTGATAAAAACATATAGCAGCACCTGCTACAGGACATTGTAACAGTCCTTTATCTAAGTTTGCCCCTAAAAAATGCTCCGGCTACTTTCTCAAAAAGTATCTCCATCTTATAAAAAGCAGATGGCTCAAGCAAAAAATTAAATGCGTTATAGGTAAGAACTGTATTATTTAGCTGATGATAAAAGATCATCCAGAGTATTCAATTTTTGGCCCACTTCAGAGAAATGACTGTCTTTCTCCTCTTCCAGCTTTAGCTTGTCTACCATGGTTTCGAAAGCTACCATAGCGAGCAAGTCCTGCTTATCTTGTATGCCAAATTGTTCTTTAAAAAAGCGTAAACGCTCGTTTAAAAGCTTACCAACCACCCGAAGCCTTTCCTCTTCTTCTTCTTTTACCCGCATCGGATACTCGCGTTCAGCGATGCGAATTTTAATTGCTAATTCTGCCATCCGGTGCGATTTATGTTAATGGTTCTGGTTTATTAAGTTTGCCTGTTGTTCGTAGAGTTGCTTGCACTAATTCTCGTTATTTTGCTCCTGCACGTTCACCGGGCTAATCCTGTAAGTAAGCGATACACTTATCTATTTCTCTGATATACTCGTTTAACTTCAGCTTTAACTCTGTCGTGTTTGCAGTGTTACCTGCCATTGTTTCTACAATTTTAACAATATTCTCCTGATTTTTAAAATTTTTTATTTGCTGATCCTTTTCTTCCACCAATGCTTCCAGGAATTTCACCTCTTCCTGCGCCTTTACCAGGCGCTGCTGCGCATCCGCATGCTTTGCTATAAGCTTGCGTAGTTTGTCTTCAATAGACTGGAGTTGTTGCAGTTGTTTATCCTTTGCCATAGCTGAAAAGGTAACATTATTTCTTATGATTCTGTTAATACTTTTTGCATTCTGCAGGTATTGCTGCTTTTGATGCGCCTATTCTTATTGTACTGGTGCGAACTTGAAGCTTGCACTACAGTTGTTTGGTCTTTTAAGCACACAATTGTTTTTCCAAGTAAAAGTAGCAGTACGAGCTAAAAGCTCGCACCAGCTCGTACTGCTGTAACTTCTTATTTCCTGATAAACGCTCCCAACTGTTTCTCCAATTGTTGCATCAGGCGGCTCATGGTGCTGTCTATCACTTTGTCGGTGAGGGTTTGCTGTTTGTCGAGCAGGGTGAAGCTGATGGCGTAGGCTTTTTTGCCTGCTTCTATCTTATCTCCTTCGTACACATCGAACACGTTTACGTCCTGCAGCAGCTTTCGCTCGGTTCGCAGGGCAATTTGTTTCACCTGGTCAAAGGTCACCTGCTTATCGAGCACCAGCGATAGGTCACGTCGCACTTCCGGGAACTTCGGCAACTCCTCAGCCACCAGGTTGCTGCGGTACTTCTTCAGGAGGTAATCCCAGTTCAGCTCTGCATACCATACCGGCTCTTTTACCTCCACCTGCTTCGTTACGCTGGTTTCCAATAGTCCGATCTGGGCTATAACCGTGTCGTTTTTGGTGTAGGAAATGCCCTGGCGCATGAGCTTGTTCTCCGGCAGCGGCTGCACCGTAAAGTTGCCCGCGTTCAATTTGTTGAGCACGTTCTGCACCAGCCCCGCCAGATCGTGAAAAACAACTTTGGCATTGGGTTGCTTCCAGCTCTCAGCACTACTGTTGCCGGTCATGAACAAGGCTAGTTTGGTGCTTTCCTTATGCTTGTCCTCTGCCAGCTCGTATGTTTTGCCAAGCTCAAACATTTTCAGGTCTTTCTGGCGACGGTTGATGTTGCGGCGCAATACTTCCAGGCCAGAGTACACCAGCGTCTGGCGCAGCGCATCCAGGTCCTCGCTGTTGTAGTTCAGCACCCGCACCAGGCTCTCCTGCTCCGCCTCGTTGTAGTAGCGGGAGTTGGTAATGGAGTTGGTAATGATCTCACGGAAACCATTATCAGCAATGTAATTCAGAATGGTTTGTGTAATCTCTTCCGGGTTCGGCTTCGGGAAACTGGCCAGGAAGGAGGCTGACATATGTTCGCTTACCTCGATGTTGTTGAAACCGTAGATGCGCAGCACTTCCTCCACCACATCGGCCTCCCGCTTCACGTCCACCTTAAACGGCGGCACCGACAGCTCCAGGTGCGTTTCGGTTTCGGCTGTTACTTCTATCCCTAGATCTGTTATGATCTCCTTAATTCGCTCTGCGCCTATTTCTTTACCAATTAAACGGTGCGTGCGGTCTATGCTCAGGCTGAGGCTTGTGTTGTCGATCGGGTTTGGGTAAACATCTACAATCTCTGATGTTACCTCACCGCCTGCTACCTCCTGCACCAACAGGGCCGCCCGCTTCAGGGCATAGAGCACCATGTTCGGGTCGGTGCCACGCTCAAAACGGAAAGAGGCATCAGTTTTCAGGCTGTGGGCTTGACTAGTGCGGCGCACGGTGTCGGGCGAGAAGTAGGCGCTCTCAATGAAAATAGCAGTTGTTTCTTCTGATACACCCGATTCTTTTCCTCCAAACACGCCGCCAATGGCCATCGGCTCCTCTGCGTTGCAAATCATCAGATCGGTGGCTTTNTCTCAATGAAAATAGCAGTTGTTTCTTCTGATACACCCGATTCTTTTCCTCCAAACACGCCGCCAATGGCCATCGGCTCCTCTGCGTTGCAAATCATCAGATCGGTGGCTTTCAGCTTTCGCTCCACCCCATCCAGCGTCACAAAGGTGCTGCCTTCTGCCAGATTCTTCACCACAATCTTACCGCCCGAAATTTTGTCAGCATCGAAGGCGTGCAGTGGCTGGCCCAGCTCGTGCAGCACATAATTAGTAACATCTACCACGTTGTTGATCGGCGACAAACCAATAGCACGTAGTCGCTTTTGCAGCCATTCCGGCGACGGGCCTACTTTCAGGCCGCTTACCGTTACACCGGCATAACGCGGACAAGCTTCGGTGTTCTCTACCTCCACAGCAATAGCACGTGATGTACTAGCAACAGTAAAAGCACTAACATCAGGCAGTTGCACAGGCACTTTTAGCAGGGCCTGCAAGTCGCGGGCCACACCGTAATGAGAGGCAGCATCAGCACGATTAGGCGTTAAGCCAATTTCGAACACTTCATCAGAACTCAACCCAAAGTAGTTGGCAGCCGGAGTGCCGTTTGGCAAGTCGGTATCGAGCACCATAATACCGGCATGCGAAGTACCCAGACCAATTTCGTCTTCGGCACAGATCATACCTTCTGAGGCTGCTCCCCGGATCTTCGATTTCTTTATTTTAAATGGCTCGCCACCGGAAGGGTAAAGCGTGCTGTTTACGGTAGCCACTACTACTTTCTGACCAGCTGCCACGTTAGGCGCACCGCATACAATATTGGCAGGAGCTTCTGCACCAATATCTACAGTGGTAATGCTCAGGCGGTCGGCATCGGGGTGGCGTTCGCAGGTGAGCACTTCTCCTATCACGATACCCGCCAGTCCACCTGGCACCGCTTCAACAGTATGGATGCTTTCGACTTCCAGGCCTGCGCCTGTCAGCAGTTCGCCTACTTCTTCTGCCGGTTTATTTATTTGTATGAGTTGTTTAAGCCAGTCTAATGAAATCAGCATGTTGTTCTGTATTGATGTTGTATGCGCAGCCTCAGCAGCCACAATTTTTCAAAATTAACACTTTTTTTAGATGCTAGATTCTAGATATTAGATTATAGATGCTCCTGGACATAAAATTTTGAAAAGCAGAAGCACTGTTAAAACACGTAAATCTACCGTTACACCGCTTCAATCTAAAATCTAGCATCTAATACCTACCATCTAGTTTCTATTTATGCTCATACGCTTTCTCGCCTGCCGGAATGGCTATGGAGAGGTGGTTGTCGCGCGGAGGCACGGGGCAAACGTACTCGGGGTTGAAGGCGCAGAAGGGGCTGTAGGCGCGGTTAAAGTCGAGCACTACGGTTTTGGCGTCTTCCTTAAAAGGAATGTCCAGATACCGGCCACCGCCATAAGTGTCAAAACCGTTAGTTTTGTCGGTGAAAGGCACAAAAAACTGCTCCTCATCTTCTTTTGCCACTTTTTTGTAGAGCGTGAGCTTCTGCGGCTGTCCCTCTACCTCGAACCGGGCAATGGCATAACGCAGGTAGGCTTCGGTGCTACCATTGGTCATGGGCATGTGCAGGGTGTCCTTCTTTGCCAGCGGCTCCACATCGGCTTTAATGCGGTAGCCGATGTTTGGCTCATAGTACACCAGGTTTTTAAACTTTTGCCGGTCTTCTGTTTCAAAAGGACTGTTGTCACGGCTCCTGAACGTCAGGTCCTTGTCTTCGCGCTCTTTCAGCAGGGGCTTAATATAATTGTCTTCGTTGAAGAACGATTCTTTTACAAAGTAAAACAGCACCAGTAAGATGCCTGCCAGTATCACCAGCCTGAATGGTCGTTGCATGCGTGAAAATTGTTACACTGCAAAGTTCGGAAATTTTTGGAGAGTAGGCATGCCTTGGAGATAAGTAAAACTCAAGGTACTGTATTTCTTTCAGCACCGCCCTCTCCTGCTGGCACGATCGCCCGAGGAGCGAACCATTAAATTATTCTAATAAAAACAGACCTCCAGGGGCATTTTAGGTTGAGAAAGCCTAAGGCTAAATTGACTTGACAGGAATGCTTCATCTTTATATAAGGCAAGAAACATGGAACTTCACATGCTGCCTGTGCACCGGCAATAGCAACTGCACAGGCAGCATCAAATCTGTGCCTAAACCTGGTTGATTTTGCGGGATACACGTAAAAAACTTAACTACAAGGCCTTATAATTGCAAATTCCTTCATTTTCTGAGTAATAAAATCTTTCCCTAACCTCATGCGTCCAGACAAGGAACAATTATCGCACATGATGGCACAGCTCGGCACGCTGCACACCGAGGCGCTGCAGTTGGAGCAAAAGTTCGCACCGGTAATAGCACAAACTCACCCGGCTTTCCGCAAGAGCGCCAGAAACCTGCTGCACTACCTGGCCCTTCGCCAGCACGACATTCGGGAGCTGCAGGAGAAACTAGCCGAAATCGGGCTATCATCGTTGGGTCGGGCTGAGGGACATGTGCTGGCGAGTCTGCAGGCAGTGCATAGCCTGCTCTGCTACCTGCTCCATTGTGAGCAGCATGACTGGAAGCCGCCGGTAAGTTTCAGGGAAGATCAGGAAATTTTAACGCAACATACACAAAGTTTGCTCGGTCCTAAGCCAGTAGACCGGCACACCCGCATTATGGTTACCTTCTCCAGCGAGTTTGCCTCTAACCAGAAACTGGTGGGGAGACTACTAAAAGCCGGCATGGACTGCGCCCGCATTAACTGTGCCCACGACAATGCTGCTACCTGGGCAAAGATGATTCGGAATATCCGGCAGACAGAAAAAGAGCAAGGCGTAAGTTGCAAAATATTAATGGACCTGATGGGCCCCAAGCTCCGCACCGGCCCGCTGCAACCTGGGCCACAACTAGTGGTTATACAACCAATACAGGACATGCAGGGCCAGCTAAGTTCGCCTGCCACCGTTTGGTTGTCCCCTGCCGATGCCCCATCTCCTTCAAACACAAATGCCAAACTGCCTGTACCTATGGTATGGCTGGAGCAACTGCAGGTAGGCGATGAGATCATTTTTAAAGATTCCCGCAGCCGTAAACGCAGCCTCACCGTTGTGCAAAAGGAAAAGAACGGTGTATTGGCGCACCTTTTCAAAACTTCCTATGTAGCGGCGGGTACCGAGCTCAGCCTTAAAAATGATACCGTGGCCGAAAAAACAACTGTTGTAGGAGAGCTGCCCACTATTGAGCTGCCAATTGTCCTGAAGAAGGATGATTTTCTGGAACTGACCAGAGAGCAGGAGCCGGGAGAGCCTGCGCAATTTGATGCATCCGGCCACATTATTAAACCAGCTCATATCCCCTGCACACTGCCAGAGGTTTTTTCGCAGGCAAAAGCGGGCCAGCCTATTTTGTTCGACGATGGGAAGATTGAAGGCATTATTGAAACCGTAACAGAAGAGAAGCTGCTTGTAAAAATAACTTATGCCAGCCCCACAGGCAGCAAGCTTATAGCCGACAAAGGCATAAACTTGCCAGAAAGTAAACTACGCATAAAAGGGCTTACTGAAAAAGACCGGCAAGACCTGGCCTTTGTTGCCCGGCATGCCGACATCGTAAACCTCTCTTTTGTAAACGATACGGCTATGGTAGAAGCAGTACAAGCAGAGCTCAGCAGATTAAAAGCAGAAAATGTGGCCATTATGCTGAAGATAGAAACCAAAGAAGGATTTAAGAACCTGCCTCGCCTGCTTCTGACCGCTATGAAAAGTTACCCGGCCGGCATTATGATTGCTCGTGGAGACCTGGCCGTAGAGTGTGGCTGGCAACGGCTGGCCGAGGTACAGGAAGAGATTCTGTGGCTATGCGAGGCAGCCCATATGCCGGTGGTGTGGGCCACGCAGGTGCTGGAGAACCTGGCAAAAAAAGGCCGTCCATCGCGGGCCGAGATTACAGATGCCGCCATGTCGCAACGGGCAGACTGTGTGATGCTGAACAAAGGACCTTACGTAATACAGGCCATCGAAATGCTCGACGACATTCTGAAACGGATGCAGGAGCACCAGAACAAAAAAACATCGATGCTCCGCAACCTGCATGTATCCAAGCTATAAGGTCGAAAAAGTTAAGGCTCTCTGAAAATAAAAAACAGCAGCTGCCCTGTTCAGGAGCAACTGCTGTTTGTGTTAAAGCAGCTCGAGCTTGGTATACTTAGTTACCGAACGCGCCTACATAATTAGCAGGAGCAGGAGCAGCATATGACTTTCCGCCTACGCTCAACGCTGAAAGACGTGGCGTAAAGGTTGTTTTTCCTTTGCCCAGAGCCGGAGAAGAAGCTTGTAATTTGAAATTAAGATTTGCAGCGGGCAGTTCTAAATCAGCTGCATTTTTGGCTTTGTTCAAGTCAAAAGCTCCTACGTTAAAGCTGGCAAACATCGGGTTGTTTTCGTTAGCGGCACCCGCTACATCGTTTCCTGTCTCAAAAAGGCCTTTGGCAATGGAGCCGGTAGATGGATAAAACTCGGCTGCAATATCAGCATGATTTCCGAAGTAATAGTTATATCCTGCAGTAGAGTTAGTTACATCGGGGTTGTCTGGTGCCTTAGGGAAGCGCACTCCATACCGGCAGTTTACCACCAGGTTGTTCATTACTTTGCCACGACCACCTTTTTCCAGGTTAATAGAACCACCTCTGCCTGCTTTGGTCTGTCTCCAGCCACAGTTAACCGAGGTGTTGTTGTACATGTTCACATCCGTTTGTGGCGAACGATCATCAGAGTTAGAGCACTTTATACCGTTGGTCGCAGCCTGGTAAAATACATTGAAGGCGGCATCGCCAACTGAACCGCTTTTTATGTTGAGCGATTCGCCACCGGTTGCACCCGTGTAAATATAGGTGTTGTTCGTGATCAGGAAATTGCCCTGGTTAATGCGCATGCCATCGTCTTTAGAGAAAGCAATGGTAGAAAACTGCATCACAAATTTACCGTTCGGATTCGTGAAGTACAGCCCGTACAGAGGATCTCCTGCATCTAATTCGCCAGACGTAACAAGTGGGCTATTTTCTGGTGCAGGAGCACCCACGTATTCTATGCGGGTATGCAGCAACACCATTTCCTGCGATTGCATGGTACCTGCAATGCCACCCCATAAGCCAGCAAACATGTTTTCTTTAGTACGACGAGCAGCCGGAACCGTAAAGAGCACAGGTCTTTCAGCGGTACCGTAGCTATAGAAATTACCACGTACTGATATTTCCGGAGAACCGCCTTGCGTCCCGTCTCCTTCCACAATCACTGTTACACCTTCCTGCACCGTAAGCGACTTGCCGGCAGGCACAGTAAGGCTGCCACGCACCACATATGTACGGCCAGCTTCCCATATACCTTCTACCTCGCCTCCTGCTACTATAACTGGTGGCACTTCGTTAACATCCACAGTAATATCAATTTTCTTCTGTTGGTTCTGCTGGTCTGTTACCACCACTGATATAGTGTTGCTCCCCAGGGTGCCAGGTGCTTGGTAGTTCACTTTGGCCGAACCGGTGCTCTGCCCCACTCCCACCAACTCGCTGATGCTGACGGTACCAGCTGTAGCAGTAGCCGTTACATCCTTAATTTTGCCTGCTGCAGAAATGGTTACAGTGAATGCTTTGGCTTCGTCTTGTTGCACGGGTAACGTGGCTAGCTCCGAAGTTATCTGCGGGGCTGTAGGAAGTGTGTCATCCTCCTTATCGCAAGCCGAAAACGAGATCGTTAGGGCAAGCAAGAGGGCTGTAAAAAGCTTTCGTGTGGTTTGCATTTCTTTTTTGGTTTAGGTGATTGGTATAAATGGTTGTTGTTGAATTTGTAACTGAACTGGCTCAAAATAACTTGCAGCATCTGTGGCAGTGTTGTTTATGGCTTGTCAAGAAGGCTTCTCCTTCCTTGCCACCCATTATCTTTTAATGATGTAAAAGCCGTAGCGCTTCTTTGGGTCTGTTCCTGTTGCTTCTCAGCAGGCTAGCCTTATCAATTATTCTAATGATTTTGCCCTTCCAGAGCCTTTTTCCTAAAAAACTACCCTTGCCCCAACACGTACCGACTGGAAATATTCGTCGCGCCGGATGAGGGTCTGGCTGTTCATCTTGCCTTGGTGCGGATAGGCAATGGTGTTTCCTTCTTCCTGGTACACTGGCTTTTTAATGTAGACCTCATAAGGTGCGTTGAGCAGGTTCAGTGCCTTTACAAACACTTCCACATTCGGTGAGACACGTTTCTCCACCGAAAAATCTACCTGCGTAATGGGCCTTGAGTACATGTCGTTGTCGAGGAAAGGAGAAATGGTTTCGAGGCGCTCGCCGGTATACACAAAGGCAAGTTGGGCATCGAGGCCGTGCTGCTGGTCTTTGTACAGGAGCGAAAGGTTGGCAATGTGGTTTGCCTGCCCCTGCATTGGCCTTGCCTGTTCCACGTTTATTACAGTTAGCTGGCTGGTGGGGTCGTTCGGATCTTCGCGGGTACGTAAGGCCTTAACCGTGCTGATGCGGGAGTGGGTGTAGGTGTAATTTCCTTTGAGCCCAATGCGACTGAAATACTTAAAAAAATCCAGCTCCAGACCAAAATTGGCAGCGGTGCCGTAGTTGCCGGGTTTGATTACAGGCTCGTTGTTGATGCCTTCCCGTACCACTGCATACTCAATCGGGTCTTGAATGCGCTTGTAAAAAGCACCTACCAGTAACTGATCTACCGCTGTTGGAAATAACTCCCAGCGCAGGTCTGCATTGTCGGAGCGAACGCGTTTGAGGTTGGCGTTGCCTACTTCGTTATAGCCATCTTCTTCCATTACATAAGGCACCACTTCGAAAAAGCCTGGGCGTGATATGGCTTTGTAATAGTTAAAGCGTAGGTTCATAGTGGAACTCAGGCTGTACTTCAGGCTCAGGCTTGGCAGCAGATCGGTGTAGGTTTGGCTACTGTCTGGTGTCTGGAATTCTTTTGGCGTTTTGAGGGTGTACCCCTGCTTTGTATGCTCCACTCGTAAGCCGGCATTAACATTGAGCTGCGCCAGGCTAAATTGGCTGAGGGCATAATAAGCCAGAATGTTTTCAGTGGCTTTGTAGTTCAGCTCGTCGCTGGCACTACCCGATGGGTTTACCACGTCCCATTGCACCTCCGAAAAAGTATTCCAGTGCTCTCCCTGCACCTGGCGGCCAGGGTTTGGGTCGAAGAGGTAGCGGTTAAAAGAGTTGTCGCGGTCTTTGCTGCGGTACATGCCGCCGATCTTTACCAGGTTATCGTTCCAGCTGGCCGGCTTGATCTGCAGGTTCAGGTAGCCACTCAGATCGGTGTCGGAGTTGCTTTCCCACTGCCTGGGGCTCCTGCGCTCTACATTTACTGGTTGCTCCACAAAGTCCCGGAGTTCTCCGTTGCGGCTGAACCGGGCATTGTCGGGGCGCTTGCTGCCAGCATCGGAATAAACTGCAGACCAATCGAGCTGGAGCGGGGCCAGTAACTGGTGCTCGCCCTGCAGCGTGGCGTTAAGGATGTGCTGGCGGGTGGCACGGGTACGGGTGCTGTAAGCCAGAATAGCGTTGCCTGCTGCCGGATTGTAGTTTCGCCCATCCATCATAATGGTTTTTATTTCGCGAGCCTCATTATTGGTCAGGTTGTAATAGCCTGTGTAGAGGTTCAGGCTATGCTTTGGGCTGAAGCGATAGTCGAGGCGGCCGTGGTTGGCGAAGCGAATCTGCTGAGTAGAATAGTGCCGCTCCTGCAGTTCCCGCAGGGCAGGCTGGTTGGTTCCGAAACGCTCTGTTTCGGCATCGAACCAGATGCTTTTGGTGCCACGGTAGGTGTTCTGGAAGCTGCTACCCAGCATCAGGCCCAGCTTATCGTTAAAATAGCGGTTACCGTAGGAGATGGCGCCCAGCACATCGGGCAGTGGTTTTACGTTCTCCACCTCCAGATTTTTGCGGGTGAAGTCGCCGGTTTGCGCCTGGTAACCCGGGCCGTAGAGCTCGCGGGGAGAGGCGGTTTTAATAACATCTGTGTTAAATTGATTAAAACCTTCCTGCAGGTTTATGTAATTGTAACCTACCTGCAGGTCTGCCTTCAGTTCCCGATAGGCAGGCGCACTTTTCATAACCATGTTCACGCCACCGGCAATGGCATCGCCTTCGCGGTCGGCGGTAAGGCTTTTATATACTTCCAACCTATCGAGCAGGGCAGCCGGAAAAATATCGAGCGGCACATAGCGGTTGTTGTTATCAGGGCTGGGTATTTTAATGCCGTTTACGAGGGTGTAGCTGTAGCGCTTGTCCATGCCGCGTACGATGGCGTACTGCGGATCGCCGTTGCTGTTGCGCTCTACCGTTAGCCCCGAAACCCGCTGCACCACATTCGCCACCGACACATCAGGCGACAAGGCGATGGCTTTGGCAGAAACCACGTTAATGGTGTTCGACGATAGCCTTTCCAGCTGCCTTGCCTCTGTTTCGGTGCCGCGTGGAGCCTGTGCTGTTACCTGCACTTCGCCCAGTTCGTTAGACTGGTGCTCCAGCCTGAAATCAAGTGTAAGCGTTTCGTTTTGTTCCCGTATGGTAATCTGCTTCGTCTGAGTCTGGTGCCCTACATACCCTACCGATAAGGTGTAGGTACCCGGTTGCAGGTCGGTGAGTTGGTAAGAACCGTCGAGGCCTACACTGGCGTATTTGTTGCTGTTTAGCACTACTACGTTAGCTCCTATCAGCGGCTCCCGCAGTGTATCCTGCACCTTTCCTTTTACTGTAGCTGCCCAGGCTGGCGTAGCAGCCAGACACAGCAATAGCAGCAGCATACAAGAAAGGCTCTTTTGCTTCAAATAATTCATCGGGAAGGTAAATGAGTGATCTAAAAAGTACTGCGGCTTGTATTTATTTAGATTTAGCCATGGAACTGGCATCTCCGTTGGGAGCCACTTTTAAGTCTTTGCCTGCTATGTCTTCCCAGCGGTAATACTGAAAAGTTTTGTCTGACGACATAGCTACGAACAAGCCATTCTTAAACTTGCCGCCCATCGAAGTGCTGGTTACATCAGATCCGTCGCTATCGAGGGTCGAAACATTTACTATTTTAAGCAGGTCGTGCTGGTGCGGGTTACCGGCTGAGCCTTCTCTTGGAAACACATGGAAACGATTATTAGCCTGGTCAGATACCAGAATGTAGCCAGTGCCATCGTTGATCTTGTAAACAGAGATGCCTTCGTGATCTTTACCAAAGCCCGTGGTGGCAAAAAGCGCTAACTCTTCGTTTCCTTTGGCCGGATCGGCGAAGTATTTGCGTACGCCCGTACCCTCATCAGAGTAGTAGATATAGCCTAGTTCATTATCTACGGCAATGGCTTCTATTTCTTTTATGCCACTGTAATTGCCAAATTTGCGAACGACAGTTGCTTTTACGCCTCCCTTGCCGTTGTCCTGCAGCAGGTATTGCCACAGATAGGTGCCATCGGTGGGGCCGGTTTTCCTACCTGCAATAGCGTATATATCACCGGTTTTTGGGTTTGTGTACATTGCTATACCCATCAGGTCGCGGTACTCTGCTGCAGTTTCGCCTTCGTACATCGGAATACCGCCATTATCGATTGGCTTCATGTCGGGTAGCGTGTAGATGCGCAGATTATGTGTCATACGCTCTGTTACCACAGCTATGTCGGTGGGTTGACCATTGAGCATAAAGCCGTAGGCAACATCTACGTTGTTGGGGCGCTTTAGGCCTCGCACTACTTTGTCTTCTATTATTTTGCCCTGGAGGTCGAACACATACAAGGCACCGTCTTCGTTTTTATCTGTTCCTATAATAAGGCTTTCTGAAGGGTTCGCTGCATTTACCCAAATGGCAGGATCGTCGGTGTCGTGGCGTACGGTGTCGGTTATCACGGCCGGCTTAATTACATCATCAGCTGTAGCCGCGATAGGATCTGCAGAAACAGTAGTATGTGTGTTTTGTTTGTTGCAGGCTACGGTGCTCAACAGGAGGGCAAGCGGCAAAATTCTCGTAAGGTTTTTCATAAGTTAACGCGGTTGTTCTTTTGTATCTGGCAGGGTTTTGTGTGAGCGCCAAAGACCTGACAAAACTAGGTTGGCTACCTAGGCAATAGCAAGCCACCAGTGTATACAAAAAAGCAACAAGCACCCAAAAGAGCGTTAACAAAACAGCAACAAAAAGCTAAAACATCAATTCATTAGACTGAAAATCAAACACTTGTAAAACATTAAGCGTATGTTAACAAATTGCTACTCAGAGATTAAGTATAAACTTACTCAAACTATCCTCCTGCTGTAACTGCAACTTCTTTTTGAGGCGGTAACGTGCCACGCGCAGGCTGTCGGCCGAAATACCCAGTATGGTAGCTACTTCTTTGGAAGGCAGGTTGAGTTTAATGAGTGAAGCCAGGCGTGTTTCGGAGGCGGTAAGTTCCTGGGCGTGCAGGTGCAGCTTGTCGAAAAAGTCCTGGTGCACCTGCTCAAAAGTTCCTCTGAAGTCTTCCCATTCTTTGTCCTGCACCAGGTCATAATCTATCTGGTTAATCAAGCTTTTGAACTTTCGGCGCTGCGCCTTCTGGTCGTCTTGCAGGGCTTCGTTCAGTTTTGTCTTGAGTTCATCGAGGGTTTGGTTTTTGCCGATCAGGTGGAGGGTGTGGGCCGTAAGCGACTTAACCTGAATCTGAAGATCGTGCTGCAGCTGTTTTTCGCGAAGCTGCGTATTTTCCAGCTCCGCCTCCATAAGCTTGTGCTGGGCAGCGTGCATCTCCTGCTGCTGCTCCATTGCTTCTTTGTTGCGCTTTATTTTAAGCTGTTGCCTGCTAAAAACTACAAAACCCAGTAGCGCCATTAGCACCAGCCCCACTGCCAGCGCGATTTTTATAACCTTGTTGAGCTGCTGCTGCTTTTCGAGTATCTGGATGGCATTGTTCTGCTGTTCCACGTTGAACAGCGACTGTAGCAGCGCAATCTGCTGGGTGGTTTCCTGGTTGTAAATTTCGTCGTGCTGCCGCCTATAGGTTTCGAGGTGCTCGTAAGCAGCCTTGTAGTGGCCCATGTGGCTGTACACCTGGCTTAGGTCTTTGTGGGCACTGCTGATCTGATAACGGTCGCCGAGGCGAGTAGCCAGTTCCAGCGCCTGCTGCGTAACGTCAACAGAGAGGCTGTAGTGGCCGGTTTTACGGTAAATGTCGCCAATATTGTTCAGGCCCACTACCATGGCCAGGCTATCGCCGGCTGTCTCGCTTAGTTTTACCGAGCGGTTGAAGTACTGTAGCGCCTCCTCGTACTGCTCCTTATCTTCTAAAATGCTGCCGATGTTTTCCAGAATGGTGGCAGTACCAGATTTATCTTCCAGCTGCTCGTAAAGGGCCAGCGCCCGCTGCTGGTACTCCAGAGCCAGCTCATATTGCTGCCGCTTTTCGTGCAGGCGCCCGATGCAGCCAAAGGAGTAGGCAATTCCTTTTTTGTTCTCCTGCTTTTCGTAAAGCGCCAGTGCCTCCTGGTGGTGCCTGAGCGAAAGTATTGGTTGGCGAATGGCATAATACACCAACCCCTGGTAGTTTAAGTTTTCTCCTAGCCGCTCCTCGTGCTGCAGCTCCAGGTATATTTTTTCGGCTTGCAGCAGGTTGCTGAGCGATTGGTTGTAAACGCCCTGGTGGTAGAGCACTAGCCCTATAAGTTGGTGGCTGTTGGCCTGGCCAAGCGCATACTCTAACTTATCGGATAGCTGAAGAGCCTGGTGCGCCAGTACATAAGCAGAATCGGGATGACCTGAGTAAAGTTGGTCTGCCAGCTCTGTGAGGCGGTTTACCTGTTGTGTACTCTCGGGCGTAGCAGGAGCTGGAACATTGGTGGCCTGGCAGGTTAGCCACGGCATGCAGAGCAGCAGGCATACCCACAGGCAGCCTTTCACATACTGTAACATAGTCTCTGTTTTACTAAAATGGGTGAAAGCAGAAAGGTAGCGGCTGCATGTTAGGAAAACATTAAGGAATTATTGCGGAATAATTAACCGAAGCCATAAATAAAAGAAGCTCGGCCTTACGAGAAGCTTTTTCAGGCTACTCATAAGGCCGGGCTTCTGCCCCAAAGCGGGCAATATTATTCAAATTTTAAGGTACGCTTTTCCTGGCTACTCTTTACGGCCATTTCTATAACCCGAATGGTATTACGAGCCTGCTCTCGCTTTACTTCCAGCTCCTCCTCTCCTATTAGCGCCTTGTACAGGTTTTCGTAGTAGCCTTTATAGTGGCCACGCTCACTTTCTATTTTGCCAAGCAGGTGCATACCTTTGTAATCGGTGTTGATTCGACCCCAGAGCTCTTCAGGTTCTTTGCCCCACTCATCGGCAGGTTTATCTTCGGGGTAAATGCCAGCCACCAGCGTTTCTTCCTGCACATCTAGCCCGAACTTCAGAAAAGAGCCCTGGTCGCCGAGCAAGGTGTAGCGCGGACCGGGTTCGCGCACCAACATACCGGCACGCAATATTACCCGCAGGCCCTCATACTGCAGCACCAGCCTGAAATTATCGATCACCTTTCCTCCTTCCCGCTGAATTTTAAGCTCGCACGACAGCTCCTGTGGGAGGCCAAACAGACACAGCGCCTGGTCGATGAGGTGAGACCCCAGGTCGTAAAGCATACCGGAGCCAGGCAGGTCTTCTTCTTTCCAGGTATTGGGCTTCAGGAAGTTGCGGAAGCGGTCGAAGTGAGCTTCGTACTCCACTAAATTCCCCAACAGGCCACTCTCAATCACTTTTCTTACGGTTTTGAAATCGCTGTCCCAGCGGCGATTCTGGAAGGCGCTGATGATTTTTTGCTGCTCCTTTGCCAGTTGTATCAATTCGTCTGCCTCTGCAGTGGTAGTGGTAAAAGGCTTTTCGACCACCACATGCTTACCTGCCAGAAGGGCTTTTTTTGCCAACTCATGATGGGTATAGCTGGAGGAAGCTATAATGACAAGGTCTATGGTGCTATCCTGAAAGATATCATCGGCATGGGCTACAATCTGGGCATCAGGGTATTTGGCCGTGGCTATCCGGATATTCTCTTCGCGGGTTTCCCGGATCTTTTTAAGGTTAAAGCCTTCGACCAACGTCAGGAAGGGTGCCTGAAAAACTCTACCCGATAAGCCAAATCCTATCAGGCCGACGTTGAACACTTTCTTCATATTTATCTTTTCTGTTTAAAATGAACTTCTGGCAGCTCTCTTAACTTACTAATATCGAAATATACTATAAACAGGGAAAAGGCGCAGCGTTTATCTGGTTTTTGGCAGCACAAATAATTTGTGCTCCACTTACTAAGCTACTTATCCCACTTGCAAATTGCTCTAATAATTAGCATATTTCATGTTTCATTTGTTTTTTTTAAACTTCTAAATAATTTAATCTTTTATTAATTCATTCAATAACTAAATATAAGTTATATGGTAAAGCTGCGGACCTTGCTCGTATTTGTTTCATTTACTTTATGCTTTAGTACCCAACTTGCCGTTGCTTTCTCTCCAAGCCCTCTGGTAGAGATCACAAACAAACGCGGCCAGTTACAGATTTGCAACGGAGACTTAGGCGATATCTTTAAACAATATATGCAGGCAAACACAGCGGCAGAGGTGTATTTCGAAGACTTGCAGATTCTGAAAGTGAACAAAGCTTATTATTTGCTGGCAACGGAGCAGAACAGCTCCAAGGCCTATGCCTTCTTTTTAACCAGGTACAAAGGAGCACTGGTTTTAGATACAGCGGCAGGCATTGTAGTAACAGAGGCAGGAAGAGCTTCTTTACGGGCTGCTTTATTGCAGGGCACAATACAATCGCCTTACCTGCACACCCTCAGTTTCCGGCAGAACCAACCAAACACTAGTACCCAGCACACACATTAACTAGAGCGTCTTTGCTTAAGCCGTACTGATACAAGGAACAAATTCTTCTAATGAAACCGGCCTTCCGGAGGCATTTCAGCGTATTTTAACCTTAGACCTAAAAAGGTATCTTTGCTTCCAGAAACTGTATCAGTACAACAAACTAGCATTTGCCCCTATGGACGGAACAAGAAGAGCTGACATTAAGCCCGGTTTATTTGTAGCCATTGTCATGAAGCAGGACCAACGAACCGGTGACTTAACCGAAGGTTATGTTAAAGACATTTTAACCAACTCCAGCCAACACCCGCATGGCATAAAAGTAAGACTGGAAACAGGTGAAGTGGGTCGTGTAAAGGAGATTCTGGAGGAGGAGGATTAGTAGCATCTCCAGAGTCTATCCAGCACAAATGGTGGCAATTCAGGAAGTTACTATGATGCTAACTCATTAGTGCGGTCGCACATAACTCTCTATTAATTACTTCTTTCTCCTTTTGTCATCCTGAAAGGATCTTGTGGGCGAGAGGCATCAGCTTTTGCCACTGGCTTTGTAGCCTAAGTTCGCATAGCTGCAGGTGTTGCTGCCATAGTTGCCTACAGCTATTTCATTGCAGGAGTCTTTGTTCTTTTTGTCTTGATACAAAAAGAACCAAAAAAATCGAGACCCGCCAAACTCGCTGAACGCTCAAACAGTGGCGTCTCATTTTGTGCACCTGGCAGAGGTGTTCGCTTCGTTGCCTCCTGCCGCAATACAATAACCAAGGAAAGCTTTCAACTCAATTCTTCTAATGAAAATGGCCTTCCATAGGTATTCTATCCCATCTCGGCCATAGGTTGCTAAAGCAGGCCTTCATCCGCAAAGCTGTAGTAGTCGTTGTCGGTAAAGATGATGTGGTCGAGAATGGGCAGGTCGAGCAGTGTGCCAGCTTCTTTCATTTTTTTGGTGAGGGAAATATCGGCTGCGCTGGGCTTCAGGTTGCCGGATGGGTGGTTGTGCACCAGAATAACAGAACTGGCCAGCTGGTCCAACGCCTTTTTAAAAATAATTTTTGGATCTGCCACCGTGCCTGCCACCCCTCCTGTGCTGATTGCTTCTTTTCGCATTACAATGTTGGCGCGGTTCAGCAGAATAACCCAAAATTCTTCGTGCGGCAGGTCGAGCAACTGTGGTTTTATGTAGTTGTAGATGTCGGTGGAGCAGGTAATTCTGGTTTTGGCAGTAGCCAGGGTTTCTTTTCGTCTGCGGCCCAGCTCCAGGGCACTTACTATGGCAATAGCCTTTGCCTCGCCAATTCCTTTGTGCTTTTTCAGGTCGTTAACCGATAGCTTCGCCAGCTCGTTGAGGTCGTTGTTAACAGCAGCTAAAATAAGCTTGGCAACATCTACGGCAGTGAGCTTGGGCGTACCAGACCCGATCAGGATGGCAATTAATTCGGCATCGCTCAGGGCTGCTTTGCCTTTTAACAATAGCTTTTCGCGGGGCCTGTCTTCTTCGGCCCATCCTTTTATGTTGAGCGATGGCTGGTAAGTCGAATTGTCTGCTATTTCGGCATGTTTATCCATAATCGGTACACATTTTGATCGTAGAGCTTAGACTTTTTGCCTTTTGTACGTTAAGTTGTTCAGTAGGTAAAATTATCGCTCTAATTACTTAACATTTTATTACTCAAGAAATAGCCAGACGTATTCTGAAAACTGGTTATCTACATACATATTATGCAACGCATGTTCTCATTAGGAATAATTATTTTACTTCTGTTATTAGTTGATTTGTACGTTTTTCAGGCTATAAAAACGGTCTCGCAGGCACTTGCACCCACTACACAGAAAATTATATACATTATTTACTGGTCGGTTTTTGCCATTACGGTTGTTACTATTTTATTGGCCACTAACACCCCTCGCTCCAGCATAAGCCCAACTAAAATGTACCTGGCCAGCACCTTGTTTGGCATTTTTGCTTCTAAACTGGTAGTGGTACTTTTTCTGCTCACTGACGATGCCGTGCGAATCGGAAAAATTGTCTGGAACACCGCCAGCAGCGACGTGCCGTTTGACGCCTCTCGTAGTAAATTTTTGAGCCAGATGGGTTTGGTTATAGCGGCACTGCCTTTCTCTGCTTTTGTGTATGGCATGGTAAAAGGAGCTTATGATTACCGGGTAAAGCGTATCACGCTGAAATTCCCTAATCTGCCTGCTGCTTTCGATGGTTACAAAATGCTGCAGATATCGGATCTGCACACGGGCAGTTTTGTAACTACAGAACCCCTGAAAGAAGCTGTAAATATTATAAACAAGCAGGAAGCCGATCTTGTGTTTTTTACTGGTGATCTGGTAAACAACATGGCCGTGGAATTGGAAAGCCACCTCGACACGCTTAAGAACATACGTGCAAAATCGGGTGTCTTCTCAGTGCTGGGTAACCACGACTATGGCGACTATGTGCAATGGGATAGTCCTGAAACAAAAAAGCGTAATCTCCAAACCCTGATCTCAGCACAACGCCAAATGGGTTGGCAAATGCTGCTCAACGAAAACCGCCTCATAGAAAAAAACGGGGAGCATATAGCGGTGCTGGGTGTGGAGAACTGGGGCAATCGGGCAGGCTTCCCTAAATACGGAGACTTAAGCAAAGCTTACCGGGGTACTGAACATGTTCCTTTCAAAGTATTGCTCTCACACGACCCTTCGCACTGGGACGGTCAGATAAACCAAGGCTTTCCTGATATTGACCTTACCTTGTCTGGCCACACGCACGGTATGCAGTTTGGCGTAAACATTCCGGGTTGGAAATGGAGCCCTGTGCAGTATGTATATAAGCAATGGGCTGGTTTATACCAGAAAGGAAAACAATATCTCTATGTTAATACCGGACTTGGCTTTCTGGGATACCCAGGCCGAGTAGGTTTTTTACCAGAGATAACCGTCTTTGAATTGAAACGAGCTTAATTTTTCCTGATTATAATGATTAGCAGAGGCAGCCAAACGGCTGCCTCTGCTCGTTTAAAGTACAATTAATAAATTTCATCAACACTTCCTTAAAAGCCCTTTACACCAAAGCAAATGCATAGTTTACCCTAAGCCACCAGACCATATAAGTACAGCATAAACAAACGAAAATCACCAACCAGATTGAAATATTCCTATTCCCATCATCTTTACAGATACACCGCCTGTTAAACCTAATGCTTCTGCGTTCGTAAAAATCATCAGCAACACAAATTAATTTATTGCAATTACCACAGTTCGTGTTGCTTTTATTTAAAGACAAAAACATTAGAAGATATGAAAAAGACATTGTATTCTATCTGCTTTGCAAGTTCTATACTATTTGCATCTTGTACCGAAGACCGTGGAACTACTCAGGAAGTAGCAGATGCTAACGATAAAGAATATGTTAACCCTAATCATGTTAATGATTTTGAGGATAATGGCATAACCAGTACTGGTGGACTGGAAGCAAACACGGAAGAGGCTCATATGGAGCGCTCCCAGGAGATTTCTTCTAAAATGGCTGCTGACTTAAAACTGGATAAAACTACAAAGGAAAAAGTAGCCGCTATTTTTCTGGAGCGAGACAAAATGCTTGGTGACATAGATGAGTCTTATAACGTAAGCGCCACCAACCGTATGGGTGGTCAGGCTGAAAGCGAGGTAGACGGATCTATGACTGACCCAATGCAAAACACCAATACGGCCAATGCTCCAGAAGCCGGGGAGAACGAAGCTCAACTAACCGAAATGCGCAGCACCATTATTGAAGATGCTGACAAAGACTTAAGAGCGGTTTTAACTGATCAGCAGTTTAAGAAATTTGAGCAGAACCGCTCTAAGTATGATCATATTTCGCACAAATCAGATGCAGCCAGTGTGAGCGATGACAAAGTGAAAACAAAAGATATAGGAGATAAAACAGAAGTGAAACAAAAAGATTAAAACAGTTTCATTCTACTTTTTCCATGGAAAGCCTGTAGCATTATTGCTACAGGCTTTTTTTGAGTGCTACTATGTGTCAATACGGCCTAACAGCAGGTAACCATTGTACAGAATAGTTTAGAGAGGAAATACTTTTTTGTTATTTTTGGCGTATTGAATGATAGTGAGAACGTTTTAGAAAGCAAGTCCATTTAAAAGTTCATGTTCCGACACCCTTTCCTTTACTTGTTTTGCATTTTGCTGCTACTTTGTAGCCTGAGTGCCTCTGCTCAGAAAACTGTAAGGGTTAGCGGCACCATCCTGCAGCCAGACAAAACCACTCCCATACCAGGCGCCAGTGTGCAACGCGTAGGCAGCACTACCGGCGTTGTATCTGATGATGAAGGCACTTTTCTGATTGATATTGAATCGCAGGATACTTTGCTGATACGGGCTATCGGTTATAAAACGATTTTGTACCTGCCGCGCAACCTGCCTGTGTCGGAGATGCGGGTTACAATTGTAATGCAGGAAGACAGTGTAATGCTTGGCGAAGTAGAAGTAACCAACCGGCCCTCGCAGGAAATGATTGAGCGTGCTATCCGAAATATGAAGCGGCCCGACCCGAATTACGTTAAAAATCCTTCTTACAAGCCACCTGTAGATATCCCGCCAGCAGCACCAGCCGCTCCACCGTCTGTTAACAGTCCTATTTCTATGCTTTACGAAATGTTTTCGAAAGAAGGAAAAGAACGTGCCAAACTACAAGAAATGCTTCTGCAACTCGAAATGGAAAGGATACTGAAGGAGGCGCAGGAAGAAAAAGAAGAATATAACCGCTTATTTAAAGATAATACGGGCTACAAATAGCGCTCTTTTTCCATCAAATCAGCCACCGATATCGTAAAGTAAAAGGTTTAGCAACCAACATCCTTATGAAAATCGGTTACCCTTGCATAAACCAGCAGCTCGATTGCACCTCTTCCAAGACTTTCCGGCTGGCTTCTTACTCAGAAGAGCGTCTGATTACGCTAGTAGAGCAGAACCTGGCTTGCCTCCGCCGCATTCTGGAGTATAATGTAGCAAACGGCCTGCTGTTTTTCAGACTAAGCTCCGGCCTAGTACCATTTGCCTCTCATGCAGTTAACTCTTATAACTGGCAGGAGCATTTCCAGATGACCTTCCGGCGCCTGGGCGAGTACATTAAAAATAACCAAATGCGTATTTCTATGCACCCCGACCAGTTTGTGGTGCTAAATTCGCCTAATGAACAGACTGTGCGCAACAGCATTGCCGAACTGGAGTACCAAGGGAGTATAATGGACCTGATGGGCCTCGATACTACTGCTAAACTCCAGATACATGGAGGAGGTGCTTATGGTGATAAACCATCGGCGTTGAGCCGCTTTGCAGAGGTGTACCATACCATGCTGCCAGATGCAGTAAAAGCACGTCTTTGTGTAGAAAATGATGACCGCACTTACAGCCTCCAGGACTGTATGTACCTGCACGAGCTAACCGGTATGCCCATTATATTTGACAATTTTCATCATGAATGCCTGAGTAATGGCGAACCTATGGCCGAAGCCGTACAGATGGCGGCAAGCACCTGGCAGGAGAAAGACGGGCTGCTGATGATGGACTACAGTTCCCAGGCTCACGGTGAGCGTAAAGGCAAACATGTGCAGCACATTGAGGAGCAACTTTTCCACGATTTTCTATCAGAAACCGAAGGCCTGGACATGGACCTGATGCTGGAAATAAAAGACAAAGAAGCTAGTGCCCTTAAGGCACTGGAAGTAGCCAAAGCCATGGGCCGTCTGTAGCAGCTTAAAGGTAAGTTGCCAACAGCTGATAAAACCAGGAAATAATTTGCCACATCAGCCAGATCATAAGCATAATGAGCACCAGCACCGCCACCAGCACTCCCATTACAACGCCTTTGCCACTGCCCTGATACTTACCCTGCTCATAATGGTTACGGAGCATGCGCACATTACGCTCGTTGGCCTTAAAAGCAAAGTCAAAAATACTACCAAGCAGCGGAATGCTTCCTATTAAGGCATCGAGGGCGCTGTTGAGTAGCATCAGCGTAACCAGTTTGCCACTGGCACCATGCCGGGCCATGGTCACGATCAGCATAGCCGATACTGAAAAAGAAGCCAGGTCGCCCACCCCCGGAAACAAGCCCAGCAGAGGGTCGAGGCCAAACCGCCAGTTCGTACCCGGAAACCGAAACTGGTTATCCATAACTTTGGTAATGCGGTCTACCCACTTCAGTTTTTCGGAGTGAGGCGTGCGTGTATATCGTGTGTTGAGCTCAGTCATACGCCATTATACGAGCCTCAGCAGCAAAGGCTTAGTGTGTCACTAAAAAGGGAGGCCTTTGTTGCCCCCCCTTTTAAACTTACTTTCCTTTTTTACCTTTTCCGTTACCAGCATGGTTTTTAGATTTTCCAGGCGCATTTTTCTTGGTATGCCCTGGGTTAGTTGTACGCGGGTGGTGCGGATTGTTAGGATTTTTGTACCAACCTTTATGCAAGCCGTTATCTTTTTTAACGCCGCCCACACGTGCATTTCTTCCATCTTCCAGAATAATAACTTTTCCGTTACTTCCGGTTTGTTTCCTGGCGGAAGAACAAGAAGCAATGGCCGCTCCCATTAGCAGCAAAAACAGACTCTTAGTTAAAATATATTTCATAAATCAAATATTGATAAAGCAATGGCATCAGCTAAAATATCGTGCCAGAAACCGGTTCAAGCATCTTTGCCCTTAGTATGAGATTGTAATATACCAGAATAGTTGTTATCCAAACTAAAAGAATCTTCTAGGAAGAATTTATTTATTAAAGGCTAACAAACAATAGTTTTTCATAACAATGGCATATAAAGCGGAAGCCAAAATATTAAAAATTTCTACATCGCCCACCTACAACCTATTTATAAAAAAAGCGTTATATACCTTGCTTTCTATATAGAACTAGTTTTAGTATAGAAAGCACTGAATTTAAAGTGCCAAGTACCCCTGATCCTCCCCCTGCAAAAGCAAATTTAATACTATAAGCGTTTTCTAATCTAACACTCAAACTGAAATGAAAAATTATAGTGCTTACCAGTTACTGCTGCTTTTTACCTTTATTTTATTTACCTCCTGCAAAGACGAAGACTCCACACCTGGAGAATCGGTAGATGTACATATTATTATGGGTCAATCGAACAGTTTAGGTGTTGCTCATGCTTACCAGTTGCCAAAAGAACTGCGGGCACCCTTAGATAGCTGTTTCATTTTTAACAAAGCAAGCGGCAGGTTCGAGATCATTACAGCTGGTGTAAACACGCAATCAGCTGAGGGCATGTTTGGGCCAGTTGTGAACGCAGCCAAATTGCTTAAGGACTATAAGAAGAAGGAGGTTTATTTTGTAGTCGTAGGCTACGGCAACTCCCAACTTTTTAAATCCAACGATCCTGAAATACAAGACTGGCACCCTGAATCGAAGGAGTTGCTCCCGAAAGCCACCGCAGAAATAGAAAGGGCTCGGAAAGCAATGGTAGCGATGGGCAAATCTCCCAATTTTAAAACCTTGAGCTGGTGGCAAGGCGAAGCCGACGGTACTTACTCTGAAAAGGCAAGAGTATATGAAGAGAATGAAACTGCTTTCTTTGCTGCGCTGGACGAGATAGAATACTTGGCAAATACCAAAAGAGTCATTTTTAAAGTGTTTGAAGACGTAGAGGATATGCCACATGGCCGTGTCGTAAATACAGCGAAAGCAAAACGTGCCTCCACCGATAAACGCACTATTTCCCTTATCGAAACCAAAAGCTACGAGCGCATTCCGCAAGACAGGCTTCATGCTACAGCCAAAGGACAGGAAAAAGCTGGTACCGACTTGTTCAATGCCATAAAGGTACTCTAGCTTTCTATTACTTAAAACGCTTATTATCTGCCCTTTTAGCTGGTTCTTATATAAAGTTTGGAACCAGCTAAAAGGGCAGATTTATTTATACTACAGCCATGGCTGCTGTACTTTTCTTTTGATATTTCGCTGATTGGGGTGGGTTGGAGGCCTCATGCAAATTCTTCTAATGAAAATCCCCTTCCGGAGGCTTTTTTGTAATTTTATGCCTAGACCTTAATTGGCTTGCGCCAGCATTTTTTTAAGCTTAATTACTTCTATACCGGCATCTATAACAGAACCTACGCCATGCTTCTCGTTCGGGCGGGCGGGGCGGGTGTAGTAGAAAACAAGGTCGTTGCGGATGCCGGTGCCTACGCAGATGTCTTTCACCTGCCCGTCTTCTTCGATCATTTCTTTCTTCAAACCTTCCCAACCGGTAATGGCAATGGTAGCGAATCTTTTATCGAGCCAGCCGTTGTTGATGGCGGCGGCAACCCCTTGCACAAACATAGCCGAGGCAGAGGTTTCAGCGTATGAGTCGTGCTTGTCGAGGAGCTGGTGCCAGAGGCCGTTCTGGTCCTGGTAGCGTGAGAGTCCGATCAGTTGCTTTTCGAGGTTATTGATTACCTCCTGGCGTTTAGGATGATCTTTCGGGAGGTACTCTAACAGGTGCACCTGCGCCAGCACCAACCAGCCATTGCTGCGGCCCCAGTGCGCTACGCCGTTTTTCTTAGAGTCAGAATAGTAGCAGTGGTAGTAAAGGCCCTTTTCTTCGAGCCAGAGGTACTTATCGAAGCTTAGGATCTGGTGCACGGCATCGTCGAAGTACTTGCGGTCGCCGGTCAGGTTGCCCATGCGCGCCAGAAACGGCACACTCATGTACAGGTCATCGGCCCACAGCGTCATCTGCTGCGGAAACTTGCGCACCAGCGTTTTGTCAGCCAGCCGTTCCTGCCGCTCGGTAATGTGGCGGGCGGTGTTGTCGATGTATTCTTTGTATTCTTTGCGCTTCACGTTGCCATACACCTCAATAATGCTGGCTCCCATGGCACCACAATCGTCGAGCTCTTCCATAGTCCAGAGTTGCCCGAAGGGGTACTGGTAGTGGCGCCGGTCGTTCTTGAAGCGTTTCTGGAAGAACTTATAGTTGTCGAACCCAAAAGCTACGTGCTTTGCTGCAAAATCGGCGTACTTTTTATCTCCTGTAAAATCAGTCATGTTCATCATGGCCATATTTATTACGCCGTTGGTGTAGTGCCATTCACCATACTTGCTGCTGAACTTCACCTCCACATCTTTCGGAATAGCAGCAGTAGTCGCATACACTTTGTTGTCCTTCTCCCCCACAAACTGAAAGCTCGCCTCACTCAGAATGTAATCGGCTACTTTCCGAATTACTTTTTCGTCTTCGGCCGTGCTGTTCTGCGCCTGCTGGGCCTGCGCCGAATAACCGCCTACAACTGCCAACATAGCAGCTGCGCAAAATGCCTTTATAGCAGCAGGCATGAATTTTATGTTTTTCATATAGATGGTAGATTTCTTTGTTTATGGAAATTTCTCTGAATCACAGGCTCTTTTGATTTCATTGGTTTCTTAGATACAATAACTAACCAACTGAAATTATTTAAATGAAAATGGCCTTCCAAGTCGTTTTCTGCTCTTTCAGGCTCAAGGCTTTTAGTGAGAAACAGTAACCACCAGCTCTTCGTTTGCCGCTTTCTTCGACTTCACCCACAGCAGCTTCGCCTCCTGGTCGTAATACCAGCCTTCGGCTCCTGCCTCGCCAAACTTGGCAGCAGTGGTAGTAGCCAGCTTTTTTAATCCGGCTTGCAAGTTTGTTGGCGCTTTCTCCTGATGTATTTTCAGGATATAGTTTCTATTCGGCACCTGGTATTTGCCTGTAGCGGCTCCTACTTTTATGGCGGTGCTGTTGCCGGAGGTGTTGGCGCTAACGGTGGTGATGCTGTAGTTGCCCTGCTTGTATTCCTCACTTAAACCATCATCCTCAAAAAGATCGAAAGAAGCCGCCGCTCCGGGATATATATCGAACGTGATGTCGCCCCAGGGGTTACGGTCGTCGAACTGCACCTCGTCCTGCATCGGGATAATAGAACCTGCCTTTACGAAAATAGGCAATTGGTCGAGTGGCGTTACGATGTTGTAATGCTTTTTGCCTTGGAACCTGTTGCCGGTCCAGTACTCCACCCACTCCCCTTCCGGCAGGTACACCACACGGGTTTTGGCTTCCTTGGTGGTAACAGGGCAAATGAGCATGTTGTCGCCGAACATATACTGATCTTCTACGGCATAGGTGTTTACATCCTGCTGATGCTCCATCACCAGCGCCCGCATTATCGGCACGCCCGTCTGATACGTTTTAAAGGCGCTGCTGTAGATGTACGGGATCAGGCGGTAGCGCAGTTTGTCGTATTTGGTAAAGTTAGCCAGAGCTTCGTCGCCGTAGTTCCAGGGCTCTTTGTAGCCGGGGTGGTCCATGCCGAACACGTGCGCCACTGGGCTGAACATGCCGAACTGCACCCACCGGATATACAGCTCCGGATCGGCTTTGTGCTCAAAACCGCCCATGTTGTGGGTCCAGTAACTTACGCCGGAGAGGCCCATGTTGATACCTGCTTTCATAACAGGTCCAAAGTACTGCCACTCGCTTGGCCAGTCGCCTGCCCAGATAAAAGGGTAACGCTGAATTCCGGCATAGCCTTCGCGGGTGTGGTTCATGCCACGCATGTTGTTGTACTTGCTGAAGCGCTCGTAAGGAGCCTTGGCGTACACCAGCGGGAAGATGTTGTGCAGGCGCTGCGCCCGTTCGCCGGTCGGGCCTACTTTGTCGCTTTCGTTGGCTACGCGGCCAAAGGCGCTGCCTTCGTCGGTTTTCAGGAATTTGGCACCAATAGAGGCAATCCGCATCACGGCATTATCCCACCACCAGTCTATGGCATTCTCATCGAAGAAGTTCACAATCTCCCCTGGCTTGTTCTCTTCGGGGTATACAAACCCTTTTTCGCGGGCCTGGTCGAGCAGGTTAATTTCCATACCGTTGTCGAAGCGACTCCGAATATGCAGGCCCACCATGTTCAGGTTCATGGCGTATAGCTGGTCGAACATGCTTTTCGGGTTCTTCATGGTTTCGCGCCACTCATAAGAGGTGGCACCATTGCCCCCACTCTTGCCGAACATACGCCAGGTAGAGTCGAGATGCAGAATATCAACAGGAATGCCCATGGCTCTGTACTTGCGGGCCAGCTCCACCACATACTCGGTAGACGAATGCTCAGTATGCCCCCAGGTGCCGCCGCTGTAGGTGCCCACGTGCAGCCCGTGAGCAAAGCGTGGCAACAGCGGTGCTTTGCCGGTAAGGTTGGTGTAATGGTTCAGAATAGCCGGGAAGTCCGGGCCGTAGATAAAGTAGTAGTCGAGTTCACCGTTAGCGGCCTCAAAGGCATAGGAGTCGGAGCGGGAGTTGCCCATGTCCCAGCGGGTGGCGTAGGGGTTGTGCAGAAAAATGCCGTAGCCTCTGGTACTCATAAAAAACGGCACCGGCGCGTAATTTGCTTCCATTACGTTGTAGGCCCCAATAATATGCGGCCTTTTGGTGCCACGGCCTACATTCAGATTCACTTCTTTACCGAGCTGGTCTGTAAAGTCCATGCGCTCACCAAAGCCGAAAAAGTGTTCATCGGGCATTAGCTTTTTGCGTGTGCCTACTACTTTATCGGCCTTGTAAGCACCTCCTGCCGCCTCTGCCACCACTTCCGAAGAAAGCAAATCGCCCTGCTTGTTAAATATCTCGATGCTGTACGGCGACTTGTTCAGGCGGACCAGCAACTTATCGGTGCTCAGTTCAAAAAATTTCGATTTCTTCTTTACATCTACTTTTATCGGCCCCCAATTAGTCCCCGTCAGCATGTAAGACTCTTCGTTCTCGAACTCCCTGTCCCAACTGGTGCGCACCCTGATCATGTCGGCGGTGCAGAACTCCAGCATTACATCAGCCTTATCGGTCGAGAAGGTAAAGGTGTCTTGCTGCTGATTTAATTTTGAGGTGATTTTACCTGCATCCGTTTGTTGCGCCTGGCTGATAAGAGGCAAACTCAATAGTATTAACAGCAAGGTAAAACGTTGGAGAAATGTATTCATGCTTCTAATGGGAAGATATTTCAGAAAATAAGGTTCTAACACGGATGCAAAACATGTACAAATGTTTGTTATTCCGAAGATAGCTTAACCATCCAACCTTTGCATCCTGCTATATCCTGTGGGAAGGGAGATGAAAAAGCAAAAACAGCTGCTACACCGCTACAGTTCTAAACCACTCCTGCAGTTCCTCGCGGTCTATGTCGCTCATTTTTTTGAGTTTTATGTGCCGCATATCTTTGCCTGTGCCTTGTAGTTTATTGTGTTTGTCGTTCAGCTTTGTAAAATCGAAAAACCCTAAGGTCAGGTACGCTTTTGTTGTTTTGAAATAAGTAAAGTCTTTGCTGGTTCTGAACACAGGTCGGCTCCACTTAAACTCTTCTGTTACGCCAGCCACACTCTCCTGAATCAGCTGCCGCAGCACTTCCATCATCTCTTTCTGCTCGGCTGACGCGCTGTTGATGTATTCTGTAACCTGGGGGTTCATAAGGTATGGTTTGGTTGTGAGAAAATGGTTTTATCTATTTGTAGCGGCAAACACTACTATGCCTGCAAAATACACCCTTCATGTTGAGGTAGCAAGTTGCTCTGGAATTTGAGTTAACAAAGCCAGGATTACTCCCACTGAAAGTTCTGAAGACCAGGAGCGGCAGGTGAAGAAGAGGCAAATTCGTGCTCCTTTTGCAGAGGCCATATATCTCTAAAAATTAAATTGGAGCACTCTTTCTTATTCAGGTCAAAAAGACACCCCAATGCCACCAAGTATGCCCCAGTCTCCCCGGGTGCTATAGCTAAAATCCAACCGGCTCTGCAGTTTAAGCTTGGGAACCAGTTGCTGCCTTAGACCTACTCCTCCTACACCGATGATTTCAGGATTATAACTTCTAAAGAAATTTGCTGCCACATCACCAATCCCGGCAAATACGACATAACCATACCGAGGATCCGCCCGACTGAAATCGGAACGCAGTTCTGTCTGCAGCATAATAGACTGCTTTTCCAGGTACAGATTGCGCCAGGCTCCTCTGATCAGCCGATCTCCGCCCAAGTACGGAAGCATAAAAAATGGCGTTTCTCCCCCATACACATTATGATAATGCAGCTGCAAGGCCAATGCGCTACCCGACGAAATACCGGACAGGGGTACATACTGCCGGAAGTCCAGCATAAAGCTATTAAAGGAATAATCGGCACCCAACCAGTTCCCGTAGTGCATATAGGACACCTCCAAGGATTGTCCTGAAGATGGGAAGATAATACTGTTGCGGGTGTCCCACCTAACGACCGGACCAATTCCGGCCATAAAACCGCCTTCTAAATCCCGGATCGGAGAATTAGGAGTGTCGCGCAGCTGTAAAGGACTCTCTTTGCGTATCTCGTACCTCAGCCCGACAAGAAATTGGTCCATTATTAGTTTGGATACTGCTCCTTGCCAGTTGGCTAAGTTGTTGCTGTAGCGGATAGCATCTATATCAGTAACCTGGTTTCTCATGCCAAAATAGGCAGATTGATTGTTACGAACATAATTGAGGTGGTTGTAGAAATACCATTTATCAATATGGTAAAACTCACTTTTAACCCCTGCAGACCAGATACCACTGAACCCGTAAAAAAAGATAGGCATTACCGTAGAAGGCCTCGAAAACCTGGAAGTGGGTGTGATGTGATTTGGGTTGTCCAGAACTATATCTAAGGTGAGGCCCAAAAAAAGTCGGGTTTCTGCCGAATAACCTACAATCGGAAGGGGAGCAATACGGTTTTTCTTTTTGGAGCTAACCACAAAGTCAGGATGTGTCATATTTATTGACTTTCTGCTAAGTTGGTGAATACTGGCCGCATCAGTTAATCCAAATATACTTTCGTCGTGTATAATTTTTACATCGTTTTTTCCTTCGGCCACCCAATGCCCAAGTATATCAATTGTATAGCCTATCTCGTTGTTTTCTAAATTCCAGGCAAGCAATTGCCCAGCCACATTAAAGGCTAAAAGATAACTACCATCTTTTGTAAAGTGAATGTCTGCAAATGGAATGACCATGGGTGGTAGCGATAGCATCACCTCGCCTGTAGCTAAATCCCTAACCTGTATACCTTTTTCAGAAGTGATGCCCGCATATATGGTAGGGGAAACGGGATGGAAAATCAAATTATCCAGCGCTTCCAACTCCCATTCTACATGCAGCACCTCCAGGGAGTGGGGATCCATGGTCTTGATGAGCTTGTTTTGGGTAGAAGCGATCAGAATGTTATCATTACGGTTTATGGCGAGCTCCAGGGTGTAGTCAGTCACCTTTCTCTCCCTTAAAAGCTCCCAGCCAGCAGTAGAGTACAAGGACAGTGTGGAGTTCCAAAAGGTTTTGTCGTGTAAAAAATATGCCTGGCTACCGTCTGTACTAAAGGTCACATGGTAGGTTGATAAGGGTAATTCTATTGGCAGATATTCAGTTGAGTAAAGAGGATATACTATAGTAGATCCTGATTCACAAGAACTCATAATAAGCCATTTCCCATCCGAACTACATATTATGTATTCCGGTATGTCGCTGCCTTTCCATTCGCCTTTCCAAATGTGCTCTCCGTTTGTAGGGTTAAGTAACGTTAGGAATCCCTGCCCAAACAGCAATGTATAATTGCTGGACGACAATCGAGCCGTATCCAGGATAGAAGCCTGGGAGCTTTTGGATTGAGCATACACCGTAACGGCAGGTAAAAATAGAATAATTAGAGTCCACGCTATTTGTAGAAGCCGAAAATTCATATGGAGAAGGGTTCGTTACAGTATTTACTTGAAGACGTAATAATAAACAAGAATACGCCTCAATATTTGTAAATACCTAACAACACGTGTAAACTTCTGTTTAACTTTTCAGTTGCCTACTCACAGCTTTGCAAAACCTCTAAATACAGCAGGGCCATCTCCTGCAATTATTTAAAGTCATGAATAAATTTCTCAGTGCAGAAGCCGACTCTGTTAATAACTGGTAATTTATTAATACCATGTATCGCAGAGCATATTCAAACCGGACATTTTTTGAACTCAATTCAAGTATAAACCAGTAGCAAACGTAAATTTTCGTTCAAATTATCTTTCAGAAAGGCAATTTAACAGATAACTATAAGCGGACTACCGAACATACTTCATATATATGCTCCACTACTCACAAAACAAAAAAGAGGCAGGCCATCATAAACGACCTGCCTCTTTTTTTATACTATAAGTTCTACTGCTTCACCAGACGCTTCACAACGCGGTGGGTAGGAGTTTGCAGCACTACCAGGTACACACCAGCAGCAAGTTTACTGAAACGTGCATCGTTGGCACTGAGCTGCAGGCTGTAGCTTCCGGCTGCCATAGTGGAACTTACCAGTTGCTGCACTTTACGGCCATGTAGTTGGTCATACACCGTAATGGTTACCTCCTCCTGCTTATCCAGGGTAAAGGCTAGGTTAAGCTTGTCGGTGGCGGGGTTCGGGTACAGCTGGAGCATGTGTGCATTGGCTGCCTCTGTCGCTGTGCTTGTTACGGTGTTGTTATAAAGCGCCATAATTTCAGCCTCCGACAAACTGTAGTTAAAGATCTTAAATTCATCGAGCATTCCCTTAAATGGCGTTTCCAGGTTACTGTTGTTGCCGATGATAAGTGGTTCTGTCTGACCAATGCCGGTGTTAGTATTATCGTTAACCTCCTGCGCCAGAACCCCATTGCGGTAGATGCGCAGTTTTTTGTTCTCTACATCACGCACGGTTACCACATGCACCCACTCGTTGTTGAAGAAAGTGGCATTGTTAGTCCCTACTTCGCTTTTGGTAATATCGTCGTCAACGGCAAATCTGATCAGGTTGTCTTTTACCTCCAACCCGAACCATTGCCCGGTGGCACCTGCTGCCTCGTCTCGGGCGAAGGTACCTTTATGAAACAGGTAAGACTGCTCCGTTTGTGCAGGAGCTTTCACCCAAAGCGATACGGTAAAGGAGTTAACATCGAAGAACAGGTGCTGCTGGTGTGGTACGTGCACATGACTTGTTGCCTCCGCATTGGCCAGGTCGATGGCATTGCCCAGTCGGCCTTCTACCCATGCATGGTTCTCTATGTTCTTCACTTCGCCGTGGTTGGCATACTCACTTTCATCGGTCACTTCGGTGCCGCTGGTTGCATCGAAACGCCAATCGCCGCGGATACCGGTTTGGTTCAGCTCCTGTGTCGTAAAAGACCAGACAGGTCCAGCGGTGGTAGTTACTTCGTTTACAGCATCTATGCGCCAGTAGTAGGTGGTGTTACTGGCCACTGTTATAATTTCGGAAGCAGTAGCTGTTACATCGCCCAGGTGTTGCAGGTTATCGGCGGTTGTGCCGAAATAAATTTTATAAGTGTCGGTGTTGTCGCTTCCGGTCCAGCGCAGGTTTAACCTGTCGGTTTCGGCGTAGGTAGAGCCATCAGCCGGCGACGGTGCAGATGGTGCAGCCGGAGGCGTTGGCACCGCCCTGGTGCTAAAAGCTACTGGTATGCTAAAAGCAGAGCTTTCGTCAGCGGTAGTGGCCTGCAAGCGGTAATAATACCGGGTATCAGGAGTGAGTTCCTCATCAAGGTAAGTGGTGGTATTGGCAGGCAAGGTAGCCAGCAGCGTAAAGGTTTCTTCGTCGAGCGAACGGTAGAGCAGCACGCTGGTTTCGTTCTCGGCATTATCCTGCCACGACAGGTTTATAGATTCGAAAGCAATCTCTGTGGCTCGCAGGTGCGAGGGCGGCAGCAGGCTATTGGTGTTTTCGGGCACCTCGGAGGTACCGGCCAGTCGTATTTCCGGCTGAGGCGGCAGGTTCATGCCATCACCCAGAAAGTAATCTACGTGCGGGGGCTGGTTATAACCTACATTTTGCCAGGCAATAGCCACACGGTACTGCGGGTTGTGCATGTGCGTGTAAAGACGGTATTTGGAAGGAATAGTGGTGGTGTAAATGCGGAGGCTGGTATTGCTCTCATCGCGCAAAATAAATTCTTCGCGCCAGTCGCCAAAAAGGTCGGCCTGCAGGTTAGGCGTTGCTTTGGTGCCATTGTTGGAGGCTGCTCCTGTGGCTGTTAGAAGTCGGCCCACACCATATTTGTCTATCCGGTTGTCATTCAGCAACTCTCGGAGCAAATCGCCGTCCCACCAAATGGCAAAATTTGTGGAGGCAGGGTTGCTGGTTGAAATTACCTCGCCTTTCGCATTGCGCACTCCTCCAAAGCCCCAGGCCTCTGCTCCTCTGTGCTCCGCCGAAATATCGGCTGCCACGCCTCTGCCTACATCGGCGTTGGCTGTTTTCCAGAGAATTTCACCGGTGCGGGCATCCCACATAGAGGCTCCAGGCGTAGCCGCTGTTTCGTGAATTGAATATACCTCCAGACCAGGCCGGTCAGGGTCCAAGTCCGAAACGTGTGCTGCATCGCCGTGTTTATGCCCGGTAGAATACATGCCGGTGCCATCGTGGTTTACTGCCATCGCGCCGTATATTACTTCGTCCTTGCCATCGCCGTCTACATCGGCAATGCTGAGGCTGTGGTTGCCTTGCCCGGCATAGGCGCTGTTGCCGGGGGTGTCGCTATCAAAAGTCCAGCGCTGGGTCAGTTGGCCACCGCGCCAGTCCCAGGCCACAAGTACGCTGCGGGTGTAGTAGCCGCGTGTCATCAGTATGCTTGGTTTTTCGCCATCGAAGTAGCCTACGCCAGCCAGAAACCGATCTACGCGGTTGCCGTAGTTGTCGCCCCAGGCCGACACGTTGCCTCTGCCCGGCAAATAATCTGTGGTAGCCATGGCGGCACCTGTTTCGCCATTAAAAACGGTCAGGAATTCCGGGCCGGTCAGAATATAGCCATTCGCGTTCCGGTGATCTGCCGCTGCATCTCCAATTACAATACCGGCACCGTCTATGGTGCCATCTGCAGTTTTGCATACTACCTCGGCTTTGCCATCGCTGTCGAAATCGTATACCAGGAACTGCGTGTAGTGTGCTCCGGCACGTATGTTCCAGCCCAAATCGATGCGCCACAGGTGCGTTCCGTTCATTTTATAAGCATCGAGAAAAACTTTGCCTGTATGGCCGTTCTGCGAATTGTCTTTAGAATTGGAAGGGTCCCACTTCACAATCAGCTCGTACTCGCCGTCGCCATCGAGGTCTCCTACCGATATATCGTTAGGGGAGTAGGTATAGCTACTGCCATTTACGGTGCCACCTTCGGGGCGCTGCAGCGGCACGCTCATGTACTCGCCAGCCCAGGCAGTAACCGCCTCAGAGGGAGCCTGCTCCTCTCCTTTTATTACGGCACGCACATGGTAAGAGCCATTGTCGGAGGTATTGTCTACGTAATTGGTGGAGGTAGTAAGGGGTTCATCGTTTAGTTTGGTCTCGCCACGATACACGTTAAAGGCTACACTTCCTGGGTCGGTGCCCAGCATACGCCAACTCACAAACACAGATTCAGGACTTGTCCGAACGGCAACTACGCCGCGGTTTAGCTTTTCTACATACCGCTTCTGGGCGTAAGACAACTGCACCAGCAACAATAAAAAGGCGAACATACTAGAGGCAAAAACATAGCGGAAGCGAACGGAACTGCTCGTTCCAACACCTACTGGTTTACCTGAAGCGGATACATTTTCTGGGTCGAATTTTCTCATGCTTTCATGGGTTTAAGTTTGTTTTTAGAATTTATAGGATTGGCAATCAGAATTATTCTAATGAAAAGGGCCTTCCGGAGGGTTTTTCGGCTTTTTTGGGGATAGGCAATAGATGCCGAATATTGTTATTCTGGGTTTATCAAAAATTGTGTCTGAGGTATGACAAGATAAACTGCCGGTGCATCAGGCACCTCTCTCTCATATTTCTTCAGAATGCACAGCCAACGCAAAGCTCTATTCAGCTTTACATTTCTGAAATTTCATACCTTCTAATCATTCAAATTATTCTAATGAAAATGGCCTTCCGGAGCTATTTTAATACTTTTACAGCTTGGGGTTACACGGCATCTTTCCCTGCGAGGCTATTGAGGTACTTATCGAGGTTAGAGTAACCGTCTTTATTTATGATGCTGCCGTCGGTGGGATCTTTAGGATTTAGTTTGTTTTTCTTCTCCAAGGCATCGGGTATCCCATCGCCATCTGAGTCTGTCAGGGATTTGCCGCCTTTTACCACACCCGGACCTGCGGTAGGCAGGCTCATTTCATCGCTAATAGTTTTGCCTTTGGTGCCGAGCGATTGCAACTCATCTATCAAAAACTTATCTACTTCGTCGCGTTGCAACGATGCGCCTACATCAGCTATAATTCTGTGGTAGGCCTGCGGCGGCGTGAGGGTAGTTACTTTCGGAAAATCAAATGGTTTTTCTTTCCAGGTAACGGGGCCGTAGTCAGCTTTAGCGACTGCCGCTCCATCGAGTTTGCCATTTACGTTGGCATCGTAGTAGTTGTCTTTTGCAAAAAGATGGAACGTTTCGGTTGCTCTGGAAAATGGTGGGGAAGTTTTAGATCCTGGTCCACTGATAAAGTAATTTCCCTCAATATTCGCATCAGATCGACCTGCAGAGCCTCCCAGAATATAGGCACCAACCTCCCAGTTATAAACAACATTGTTCACAAACTGGTTAATGCCCTTTACCTTAGGGTTACGGGTATGGTTATCGATGTAGAGGCAACGCAGGATAGAAACCCCACCAGTAGACTGCACTAAGCCGCCGGTAGAGTGCGTTTGCAGGCCCTGGCTAATAATGGAGTTTTGCAGCGTCACATTGCTAACGTCACCGTTCAGGTCAAATGTGCCGTCTCTGCCCCACGATACCGACACATGGTCAAAAATGATATCGTGCCCCGATGCAATTGCGATGGCGTCTTTGCCATCATCGCCTACTTTACCCATCCGGATTCGGATGTAGCGGGTAATAGAATTGTTGGCGTTGGAGTAAGATAGGCCGTTGCCATAAATGGTAATGCCGTCTCCGGGAGCCGTTTGCCCGGCAATGGTAATATCAGAAGAAACAATGATGCGCTCCTTTATCCGGATTACACCACCCACATCAAACACAATCGTTCTATTAGGTTTACTCACCGCATCACGAAAAGATCCTGGGCCGCTGTCGTTCAGATTGGTGACACGGTACACCTCCCCGCCCCTGCCGCCTGTAGCAAACCGCCCAAACCCTTCGGCTCCCGGAAATGCCAGTTGCTGTGCCGCCAGATCATTTGAGATAAAAATGGCTGATGAAAGTAAGGCAGCACGTGTCAGAGTGCCGAATGTTTTAGTGAAGGAGTTTTTTTGTTTCATACTTTCTTATGATTTTGATACTTATAATGTAATGTGCCTTATAACACCTATTTAAATAACTAACATTAGTTATAGAAAAATTTTTGATACTCTATTATACTTACATCATTGAAGTTATAAATCGCACTTAGAAGCAGCAGCACCAATAGAAGCATACTTCTTTAGAGAGCCGGTTTTATTTGGTTAATTTGTTTCTGAAAGAAGTTTGCTCCAAAATCCAGGATCTTTAAATTTGTTAACCTTTAGAAAATGATCATACCAAACATATTGTTAGTTCCCTGTAAGAGGAAACGAAAAGAATGATCTGTAAAAAACCTAAGGTGCTGTATCCCACTTCATTTGTCTTTATAATACCTTATTTGTTCAGCTCCAGACTTGCCAGTACAAAGGGGCCGGTGCCTTTTGGGTCGTCGGTGCGTATTTTTTCGTTCACGTAGTACTCGTAGGAGCCATCGCGACCTGCCCCTAGACCAGCCACAGCACACACCTGCGTCAGGTTTACTTCGCCGTTTGGCTGCACTTTTATCAGCTGTTCGGTAAGGCCTTTAAAACCTTTTTCAGCTACTTGTCTGAAGCTTTTATCGAGATAGCCTTTGTTAGCCCCTTTTGCCAGTGCGTACACAAACATGCTAGAGGCAGAGGCTTCGAGGTAATTGCCTTCGCGGTTCCCCTGGTCCACCACCTGGTACCACAAGCCAGTTTTGACATCCTGGTATTTTTGCAGCGCCGGTGCCAGCCGCTGTAGTATGCCGATAACATCTTTGCGTTTCGGGTGGTCCTGTGGCAGGAAGTCCAGTACATCTACAATAGCCATGGCATACCAGCCTATGGCACGGCCCCAGAAGTTTGGTGAACGACCAGTTTGCTGATCGGCCCAGGGCTGAAGTTTGCTCTCGTCCCAGCCATGGTACAGCAGGCCGGTTTTGGAGTCGCGGAGATGCTTCTCCATTAGCAGCAGTTGGTTAGCCACATCATCAAAGGCGGTTTTATCGCCGAAAGTTTTTCCGTACTGCGCCAGGAACGGAGACCCCATGTAGGCACCATCGAGCCACAGCTGCCAGGGGTAGCGCAGTTTGTGCCAGTAGCCGCCTTCGGTGGTGCGTGGCTGCCACTTCATCTGCTCCCGTAACGTTTCAATGGCTATCTTATACTTCTCGTCTTTGGTTACTTCATAGAGGTTAAAAAGAATTTTGCCGGAGTTCATCATGTCTATGTTGAAGTTGGTGGCATCATAGGTCTTGATATTTCCTTTCTCATCAATCAGTTTATCGGCGTAAGCTTTTATGTAGTCGAAGTAATGCTGGTGCTGCTTTTGGTCCTGCCGCCAGATTTTCTCAAACCCGTGCAGCACAAGCCCCTGCGGATAGCTCCAGACCGGTTGCTTCGAAAACTCGATCATCCAGGGCTCCGGGTTATTTTTGATGATAGACAGTGCCATCCGCTCCGACCACTTCAGGTTTGTGGAGATTTTGCCAGTGTTTGGCTGCTGGGCTTTGGCGAATCCTGCCGTTAACAGCAGTAGCCATAGCAGAAGTAGGTTGTTTTTGGTTAGCATTCTTTATCTGTTCATAGCGCCAGCGAAGACGCTCGTGCCATCCTAATTCATAATTAATTCCTGATTTTTAATTTTGAATTTCTAATTTGGCACAGCCCTGCTGCAGCCTACGGCATTTTGTGCAGTCCTTCCCACCTTACTTTCCAGGTTCCATCGTCCGGGAAGCCGGGGTTTACTTTGTCGGGAGCACCGTCCCAGCCTGCTGCCATCATGGCTACGGCTGTTAACAGGCCACCATTGCCAGGCAGATAAATACGCAGTCGCTCGTCCTGGAAATTATGGCCGTTTGGCAGGTAGGTATTTTTCTGGGTATCCATGAACAGGGCATCTATGGCTTTTTCAGGAGCGCCTAATCTGGCGGCACTCATCGCCATCATGGGGTAATCCCAGCCCCAGGTAGTTTCCCACTGCCACTTCTGCTCTATCTCTTTGTAGGTGTTCATCATTATGGCCGTGTCGATTTTGGCGCTCAAAGGCAGATAACCATAAGCGCCTACTACTACCGGGTGGTCGCGGCGGTAGAAATCGTCGGTGTAGGCTTGCGGATGCGTAGCACTTGGCAGGTATAGGCCATCTTTTATAGCCAGCGGAGCAAGCTTGTTGATGATGTCCTGCCACTTTTTGTCTTCGGGCATGCCCAAACGCTTGCGCCACTCCTGCGCCACCGACAGCCCAAAGTGCCAGTACGCCAGCTCAAACGGCGGGTCATTGGTTTCCTTAGCCGGGAACAATTCCTGTGCAGGAATAATGGGGGCAGCTAAATGATACTTCTGGTCTTTTTCGCTGTAAGTGGGAAAAGAGGCCATAAACTTGGCGGTCTCGAACACCAGCTCTTTGTATTTTTCGAGTGTTTCTTTTGTTGGGTTCTGCCGGTAAATCAGTTCTGAAAAGTAAATAATGTGCGGCTGCTGCCAGATCAGGTATGGGCCTACGCTCGATGGACTTTCGGCACCGTAAGGGTCAGTCATTTTCTGCCACCTCACGCCTTCATAACCTTGCCATTGCGCTGTTTTACGGGCTTTCGGCAGCACTTTGGTGTACCAGGGAAGGCTCTTCTCGAGCAAAGGCAGGCGGTCCCAGAGGGCGAAGTGCACGCCATGCCACCAGTGCATTTCGAGGTGCGGTTTGCCGTACCAGCTGTTAAAGGTAAGGCCGGTTTCCTGTGGGGGCAAGTCGCCGGTGCACTGCAGTTTGGTGAGGTACTGCGACAAGATAACCCGCCGCTCCAACTCATGCGCCCGTGGGTCGGTAGAGCCTGCAAAGTCTATCGCGCCGCCTTCTGTCCAGAACCGCTTCCATTCTTTCTCGCTGCTGGCTTGTGTCTCCTTAAAGTCAGCCAAATTTTTTGTCTGCTTTTGGCTAAAAAGCACGCTGAACTCCAGGCTTTCGTTGTTACTGGCCGGGATCAACTCAAAATGGTGTTTTTCCTTCTCGGTGAACTGGCCTTTCTTGTCCCAGCGCACGTTGGTGTAGTACACTGTGGTATCAAGCTGCCGCTTTAGCTGCACCTGGTTAGCGCCAGATTCCGACATGGCCAGGGTGGTGGTGTGCTTGTCCTGTTTTTCCCAGTCGTAACCGGGGCACACATGACAGTCGGCACCGTACGGGAATTTAAAGAACACCTTCAGGCGCTCTTTGGCTATAAGCGGCGAAGTAACACGCGCCGAAATCTCGTCTTTCTCCTGGTGCCCGAACAACTCCACCGTTACCGGCACGCCTTCAATTTCGTACTTGCTTTCTATTTTACCGGTCCAGAGGTTCAGGTTTTGGTTGATGTTCTGGAGCTCGTGCATGGCGGCCTGCTCTCCGTTTTCTTTTAGCAGCACCAGCCCTACAATACCCAGGTGCAGGCGGTGCGGGTTGGTGCGCAGGTAGTTCATGGCATCTACCTTGCGGCCTGTGCCTTTGTGCTGCACCGGAAACGGAATTACCCGGCCGTCTGCAGCCGTGTCGTAGCGGGCTACATCTTCGAGCGTGTAGTTCTGGTCGGTTGGCACCGAGTGCCAGCCCCACTGCGACTGTGTTCCCAGCGACACGCCGTTGTCGTAGTCCTGGTAGAAACTCTGCAGCCCCGATACGTCAACGGTGTATGCAAAATCGCCATTGCCTACTGAGAGCGATGCCAGTGTATCTGGTTGAGTGAGCGTCACGTTATGGCGGGTCACTAGTGCCTGCCGGTCTATTTTACCAGGGTCAGCACCGGTGGTGTTATCCGAAACGCTGCATCCCCAAAGAATTGCCATGGCTGAAACCACAGCAAACTTAATGGTATTGGCCGAGCCTTTTCTCATATCAGGTTTGTATAATAAGGTTTGTTTATCTTTTATCAAATTGTTCTAATGAAATACCCCTTCCCGAGGCATAAATGAGACATATGGCACAGGGCCTAAGTCACCTGGCCTTTCCTGTGTTCGCTTCTTTGGCGAGCCATTCGTTTTTTCTAATTTTTATTTGCCCCTACTCCTCAAATTATTCTAATAAAAGGGGCCTTCCGGATGCAAAAAAGCCTTCCGAGCCTCTAGGGCCATCCTCTAAAATTTTAAATAGCGTAGTTCTGCCTGCTGTACATGCTGGTAGTTACTTTGGCTCTATTTGAAATACAAAAGCACTCGATGTCATATATTTTCCTCCCTGGGAGGCTAAGAACAGGTGCGTGGGCCGGTCGTTTTGCAGCAGCAATTGCGGTCTTTCGAAACGCCCATACTTCGAGAGGTGCTTTTGGGCCGGTGGTTGTTTAAAGTAGTGATCGGTGTTGTAGTAGGCAATTTCAGGCTCACTCCATTTTATACCATCCGGCGACTCCTGGTACAGGCCGTACTGGTGGTTAAAGATGCCCATGTCGCGCATCACCATTTTAAACTTCCCATCTTCCTGCCACACATAGCCATCTTCTGCCTGAATGTTGTTGCCATGACCGGAGTAATCTATTATCGGGTTGCCTTTGTATTTGGTGTAAGGGCCCTGCAGGCTTTTGGCAATGGCAAGCCCATATTTGCGGTTACCTCTTATTTTGGGATCGGTATAGTTTTCATATTCGTATGTGTTCCACGATTTGTAGTACAGAAAATACCTGCCATCGGGATGTTTCACAAAGCTGGGGTTAGAGGAGCAGTGGTCGTCCCAGGCTCCTTCGGGTCCTGCTTCTACAAGCGGTTTATCGGGGCGCTGCCAGGGTCCATAAGGCGAATCTGCTATGGCCAAGCCAACACGTTTGGTATTGGTTCTGCGGTTGGAGTTGCCCATGTAAAACAGGCAATATTTGCCATCTACGAACTTGATGTGTGGATTGTGGCAGGTGGTGCCATCCCAGAAGCCCTCTCCTCTCGGAGCCAGCACTGTAGAAACAAACTTGAACGGAGACTCAGGCGTATCGGCTACGGCGTGTGCAATTTCTGAGCTGTTAATCCAGCCACCCATCCCTTTTTCTGCCGCCCACCTCGAGAAGAAGACATGTGTTTTGCCATCGGGCCCAATAATCGGACTGGTGCCCCACACATAATAGCCTTCCATTTCGAGCACGCGACCTACTGGCTTCAGCCTCTTGCTAAAGTCCGAGGCTTTACCTCCATGACTTGCCACAGCAGCATGTTGTTCTGCCAAGTGAGCAAATGAAAATAAGAATGGCGACGCAGCAGCGACACCCAGAAATTTTCTTCTATCCATAGTAATTTGGTACTCAAATGCAGGTTGTACTACAAAAGAGGCCTTTTCCTGCCCCATTTAAAACTACTGATTGTTAGCTTAATAAGTATCCTGCTGTATCCGGTAAGGGGTGCTTCCTTAACAGGTACAACAAGTATTGCCTGCATTTGCTGTTCTATAAAACCAGCGTAGTACCTGGGATTTTAATTGTGTTGCTGGCAGAGAGAGCAGAAAGCCCCGTAAAACATCGGGGCTTTCTGTCAACAGCTGGCTTTTGCTATCTCTGCTTTTGCAACTAAAAAATAAGTGCCTGCTTTTTATTTCTGCACTACAATTTTTCTAGCTACCACTTCCTTCTCAGTTGTCAGTTTTACCACATACACACCGGAGTTGTAGTTGCTGGCATTAAACTCATGAGCAAACGGCTTGTTGGCCTCTGCTTTGCCCGCAGCAACTCGCTCCACCAAAGCACCTTTTAAGTCGTAAATTTCAAGAGTATAGTCGCCTTGCTGCATCAGCTTAAATTCTATTGTTGCTTTGCCGGAAAGCGGGTTCGGGTAAGTATTCAAATTGCTTCCGGAAACGGAGCTTTGTAGGCTGGAGCTAAGTACCTGACTGAACAGAGCAGTTATTTCAGTTTCTGATAAAGCATAATTGTACAAGCGAACATCATCCATTACATCGCGATAAGGTTTGTTCTCTGTAGAATTCCCGATGAGGAGCGGATCGGCCTTTCCTATGCCTTGCGTGGTGTAGCTCTTGGAACCTGCCAGTACATCATCTATGTATAACCTGATCTGCTTAGCTTCTATGTCTCTTACTGCTACTACATGCCGCCACTCGTTGTTAAAGAAGTTGTAAGGGTCGCCAGCTACATTTACATCGATGTTTGTTTTAGTTCTGCCATCGTCTATGGCAAATGTCAGCTTTCCATCTCTTAACTGGATGCCGTACCATTTACCGGTGCCTGGCTCAAATGTTCCTTTATGAATAAGGTAAGTGTCTTTGCCGTCTGTGGCTGAATACACATAGGTGTTGGCCGGAATTTTCACCCACATGGAGATGGAGAAGGCATTCTCGTCGAACCTGAACTGCTCGGCGTCCGGCACCACAATACCACCTGTACTGGCTGGGTTGCCAAACTGTAATGCACCCTGATGCTTGCCCGTGGTCCAGGTAGCATCGTCCATGCCGGTGAGGATACCGGTAGCCTGGTAGATGCTGGCATCTGCCGCCTCAATGCCACTTGTCTCATCCAGTTTCCAGTGGCCAACCAGACCAGTTTCGAAGGCAGCTGTTGTAAAAGACCAAACTGTACCGGTGGTTGTGCCTCCGTCTCCTACTGCATCTACACGCCAATAGTAAACAGTATTAGCTGTAAGATCATCTACCTGGTAGCCATTATTATCTACATGTACATCTGCCAAGAAAGTCAGGTTGGTGTTGTCTGTGCCAAAGTAGAGTTTATAACCAGTGGTGTTTAAGCCACCTTCCCAAGCTAAGGTAGTGCTGTTGGCACTAGTTATACGGCTTTCATGTGCAGGAGTCGGCGATAAGGTCTGCAAAGGAAGCGGACTTATGTGGTACTGCTCCATTACCTGCATCGGCGACAGGGCGTAGTTGAAAATCTTCAGCTCATCGAGCATCCCTTTGTAGGGAGCAGGCGTAGCGGAAGTTGCCTCAAACTCCAGTTCCCCTATATTCCCAAGGATGAGTGCACTTGCCTCGCCAATACCCGAAAGCGCTTTGGTAATGCCTACTTCGCTCACAAACGTGCCGTTGCGGTATAGCTGCAGTTGCTGAGTTTCTACGTTTCTGATAGCCACCACATGCACCCATTCCTCAGTAAAGAAAGGTGTGCCATCTGTCTGCAACTCATCTTTACCTCCTCCGTTGGCATCGTTGTCATCGTCTATAGCAAATCGGAACTGCTTGTTTTTGAATTCGATGTTAAAGCGCTTGCCGGTCGCGCCTGTTGTTTCGTTTCTGGTGAAGGAGCCTTTAGCCAGCAGATAGGCGCTGGAATTATTGTTTTGCGGCAGCATGTCTGCTTTTGCTTTCATCCAGAAAGAAAGCGAGAAAGAGCTTTGGTCCAGAAACAACTGATCTTCATTTGGTATGCTTACTGCATACATATCGGCGGCAGCAGTGGAAAAGTCGAGGGCGGTGTTTACTTTGCCTGCTACCCGTATATTCTGGTCCTCTCCATCAAGCCCCAGCACGCCATGGTTCTCATAAGGCGATGAATCCAGAATCTGATCGTTTTCTGATGTTGTTTCGTCGAATGCCCAATGCCCCACTACTCCAGTTGGAATGGTTCTGGCAGTTCGGAATGTCCATACTGTGCCCGCCGTAGTACCTTTTTCATTGCGGGCGTCTATGCGCCAAAAGTAAGTTGTATTCTCGGCAAGGTCTGTTAAGGTAAAGATCGGGTTTGCTGTGTAGGCTACTTCACCTTGTTTGGTAAGGTTTTCTGCGGTAGTGCCGAAGTACACATCATAGGTGGTCGTATTGTCGCTTCCGGCCCATGTTAAGGTAAGTGCCGCATTGCTAAGGCTGGCGTATTGATAGTTATTGGCCGGGGCCGGGGCTGAGGCAACTGCCGGAGCCGTAGGTATGGGCGGTGTCTGCACGGTGGCCACCACACTATAATCTGAAACCTCCTCCTCGTTTACAGCTTTCAGGCGGTAATAATAGGTGGTATTCGGAATCAGTCCTTCGGTATCAGTATAAGAGGTGGTGTTGGCAGCCAGTTCGGCCACCACAGTAAAGTTGCTACCATCGGAGGAGCGCTCAATTACAAAATTAACTTCGTCCTCTGAGTTGTCTTTCCAGTTGATGACCACCGTGCTGGAGGCAGGTTCTTCTACGGAAGTGGCTGTAAGTGTTACCTCTGTTGGTGGTTTCAGAAACACCGGGGCAGGTGAGTCTATTAAAGAGTTGATATAAACTTCTATGTTTAAGTAACCTGGGCTTTCGGTGCTATAAGCCACTGCATCTTCCTTGTTATTTTTATCAAGGCCATGTGCATCTTCCCAGGCATCAGGTATGCCGTCACCATCTGTATCGAGTGGGGCAGGTGCGCCAAAAACTTCCCCCAATCCTCCGTTTGCAAGTGGCAAGTCGCTCTCCAGGTACACGTACAGTCCTTTTGTTCCACGTGATGCCACTTCGTCTACCATCAATGCATCTACCTGGTCGCGGTAAGGGTAGGTAGCCCCAACGGTGTTAATCACCCACTCATACGCCTCTTCTGCGGTAAATGTAGGGGTTGCCATGGGGTAGGCATAAGGTTGTGTTCTGAAGCCATCTTCGCTTATACCCGGATAGCCTGATTCATTGTAAGGCACCAAAGTACCATCCAGTACACCGTTCTTATTATTGTCGAAATAATTGCCTGCCCCATACAGGTTAAACGTACCGGTTCCTCTCGAAAAAGGTGTGCTCCTGCTAGTTGGTGTAAGCGGGCCACCTACAAAGTAATTATTGATAATATTAACTTCAGACACAGCGCCCGAACCTCCCATAATATAGCCATCGCCACTAATGGTATGGCCCATCGGATTATTATCGTTGCCGTAATTGTACACGATATTGTTCACAAACTCGTTTACGCCCTTCACTTTAGGGTTACGCGTTTTGTTGCTGATATACAAATTTTTCAGCAGGCTGATTTTTCCATTGGGCGTTTCCATTAAGCCGCCGGCCGAGTGGTTGTGGCGGTGTAGCCCCTGCCCAATAATGGTGTTTTGTATGGTAATATTAGTAGGCTCGTTTCCTTTTCCGTCCCAGTTTATAGAAAACACTTCGTCTAAGCCCCAGGAAAAAGACATATGGTCAAAAATCATGTTAGCGCCATTGGCAATACCAGAGGCATCTTCGTTGCGACCAGCTCCGGCATTGTTACCTAATCTGATTCTTAAATAACGGGCAATCGTGTTATCAGCACCCGAAAAGCTTACCCGGCGGCCATAAATTACAACCCCATCACCGGGTGCTGTCTGGCCTGCAATGGTGGTATTAGGAGAAACAACTACGGGTGAGTTTAAGCGGATAATGCCGCCAACAGAAAATACTACGAACCGGCCTGGCTGGCTCACTGCCTCTCTAAAAGAGCCGGGGCCGCTGTCGTTGAGATTACTGACCACATACACTTCCTGAGAGGCTGCCCCTCTCGCTCCGGGCGCATAACGCCCAAAACCATCTGCCCCCGGAAAAGCGAGTGTTTGCGCCTGAATGGATGAGTGCTGAAGCAGAAAGAGCGCCAGCAGAACATGCAGAAAAAGCATGTTTCGAACATTTAAGTAAATTGTTTTCATGCAAGAATGGGTTAAGTGTATATTGAAGAATTAGTGGCAGGAAGTATTGGAAGGCTGATTCAGAAAATGAAACTTTCCTGGTGATTTGGTCCTGTGGAGGACTGGGGTTAAAAGGAGCCTGATGAAGTTAGCCGTACTTTTTTATGCTAACTTACATTTGTTATTTTATATACAACAAATGTAATAACTATCTTTTAATGAATATCCTGCTGTGTCCTGCATGGCACTAAACTCTATTCGAAAATCATACATGTTCGGCATTCTCGCGGCACAAAACGCCTAAAACAGGTATAAAAAAGATACTTAATTATAGCCCCTCCTTAGGATATAACAGCAGGTTTTATATCCTAAGCTTTTGCTTTTACACGACAGATCTAGAAAAGGGTATCAGATGAGTGTATTTGTTATTATTCTGAATTTTCGGCACACAAGATCTCTCCCCCGGCTTCATCCGCTCCATTCATGAAGGGACAAGCGGTGTCACTTTTTAGATCATGCTGGTAGAGAATGGCTCACGAGAGTGCAGCTCTATGCGGTTTAACCTAGGATTCCTCTAACAGTACTAATCTTTTGGCTTACCTATAAAGTTGACCAAATCTTTAAAAATCTGTGGCACTGTGTTTATGCGATCGAGAAATCCAGGATCTTCTTCTGCAATAAAATAAGCAAAAGAATACGCATTTCTGCCACAAAGAGTGGCATATAGGGCTGCTGAACTTAAGAAGACATAAAAGTCTAGGTTCTTTATTGAGGCATCCGCGGCCAAAAGTTCCAAGCTCTGTTTCTGACCTATTTCAGAAATAGCTATTGCCTTCTTTGATGTAGAAAGGACCTTTTTTAGCTGTGCTAAACGATCTGGATTCCGATATTGCTTGGGATGAAACTTAATATATAGCCTTTCAATTCCATACTTCGCGAAGTAATCTAATGCCTTCTGCAACGCATTTAAAAAAACTTTCTCACGAATCACACCATAATCTAATAAAGAATCAAGTATCAATACTGCTTGCTTATTTGTAGATGACTCATCGGCTACTGTGCCAAATGGGAAAGGAAGTATATGTCTGTTCCTGAATCCAGGAAAAGCTTTTGGGTGAATACCGTATACAGCTTCATATCCCGATTCCATGAAGTATCTTTTTTGTTTTAGCCTCCGGCCAAAATTCGCACGGATCAACAATTCATAAAACATACTTCGGCGGCCAACCGGGGGGCATATTACCTTGTTGATGATATCAAAAGTATAGTAAGAATAAAGTCCTTCCTCTATCAAGGAGTAGCCTTGGCACTTCGCGTGACTAAGAATCAGCTTTATGAAATCCAAACCAGTCTGATTAGTATAAAGATGAAATTTGTCTCCATTATTCAACTTAAAGAGGAAGGCATCAAATTTTCTTAGTTTACTCCAACTTTTCCAAAATTGCCTTTCTAAAAAAAATGTATTGTGAGGATAATGATGATAGGGAAGATGAACTTCAGTGCCCGCTTTTGAATTGGTAGAAGGCTCAAAACCTCTTCCATACATAAATACACAATCAGGAAAAGGAATTTCTTTATACTTAACAATCTCCAGACTTACATAATAAGTTATATAACTATGTATATAAAATAGGTGTTTCATACTGCATTTGTTCTCCTCTGCAATACATAGATACTTGTTATACCAACAACAGAAATAGCTATTGTCACTAAAACTTTATAAAGAAATGCAACCGTCACTAAATAGTACACCATTACCAACAACAATATATTAAGGCTTAACCATAGCATCGGATAGAAATTGATCAAAGCACTTTTTTTATATTCTTTAAGGTAAAACCCTCCATACCCCATATACATTAAACATGCAAAAGTGGTAAAAGCTGCAGCTTTATATCCGTAAATAGGGACTAGTAAAAAGTTTAATATTACGTTTACGACTCCCGCCACAGTTGATATTTTCCAAAATTTATCAGTATGCTCCAGGTAATTTAAATGATTGATAACTGCTAAGTACAAAGGCCTAAAATTGTACCCCATCAGAATAACAATTGCTATCGGATATGCCTGCTGTAGCGAATCATTTTTTATTAAAACTTTAAACACCTCTTTCATCCAAATACAAGCTAAAGATGTAACCACCATAAAAAGTGTTTGTAATGAAAAGGTAATACGTCGAACCTGGTGTGCAGCCTCTTTATCTCCTTTGCGGGAATAGTACTGCATGTAAATAGGCGTTGCCGCCTGCACAACAGCACTGCTGGCAGAGGCAAAGTAGCTACCGAAATTGGAGGCGACATTATACAATCCAATCTTTGGCAGTGCCACCCGGAGCATCCCCATTACAAGTTTATCAGAAGTATCTAATAGAAAAAAAGACATATGATGGGGAATAACAGGAATAGAAATTCGTAACGATTTTTTGATCCTGTTCCATTTAAAATTAAAGATTGGCCATAAGTGCTCCGAAGCATAAACAAAATAGGCATTGAAGAGAAAGCCTACCACTGTGCCGAAAAACTGTCCGTAGAACCAACCTAGATAGCCTAATTTTAAGTAGCTTATGCTGTAAACATTAACAGCCAGTACAACAAAGCCTACAACGAACGAGCGAATAGCAATAGGTAATGGTCTTTGCGAAAGTTGGAAAAATACATTCGATTGTACTTCTGTAGCTGAGAAAAACATGACTGGCACTGCAAAAAGTAGCGCTATCTGTATTTTGTTGCCTACTGCCCCAACGGGCACCACTAAATAAATGACTAAAGCCAAAAGCAAACCGTAGAGTAAGGTCCAGATAGAAATAAATCCATGCAACTGCCGCCAAATCCATTTGTATCGTAAGGGATGATTCACAAATGAATTGACCATAACCACGGCCAGTCCTAAATATTGTAAAAACCCTAAACCCGCTACTAAAGCTACCACTACTCCTGCAATACCATAATCTTCAGTGGTTAAATGCGGCGTAACAATTGGCAGTGTAAGCACCCCCGCTAACCTGGGCACTTGGGCCGCCAAGCCATAAATGGCCGCATCTGATAGTAATTTTCGAAGCATCGCCTAAAATTAAACTATAATTTTGGTGACTGTACAAAAAAATATCCACATTCTCCTTGTGCGATATTCATAGCTATCGAAAAAAATTGCACCAATTTGTATTGAACACTGTTGCTTTCGGGAGCAGAAAAAGTAAGTGAGAAATCAAAAGCTCAAAATTTTAGTATATTTGTTAATTATCAAAAAAAGAAAACAACCGTTAGCCTGGCTAATATATAGGAGATATAATTGTGGGATGTAGTTCATGTTCTAGTGGCGGATGCGGCTCCAAGAGCAGCACCGCTGATAGCAGCCCAGCCGGCTGCAAAAGTAACGGAGGTTGCAGCACAGGAGGTTGCAACCGGCTAAACGTGTTTGATTGGCTAAGTGATATGGACTTACCAACAGCATTTGAGGAGTTTGATATTGTAGAAGTACGCTTTAAAGGTGGTCGCAAAGACTTTTTCAGGAATCCGAATCGGGTAGAGCTCATTACAGGCGACCCCGTAGTGGTAGATGTGCCAAACGGGCACCACATAGGCCATGTGTCTTTGAAAGGCGAGTTGGTGCGATTGCAAATGCTGAAGAAGAAGGTCGATAATAACGAGGAAATCCGAAGCATTTACCGGGTAGCCAACGAGCGCGACATGGAGAAGTTTAATGAAGTGCGCGACCTCGAAGGCACTACCATGTACCGTGCCCGTGAAATCATTCAGGACCTGCGCCTCAAAATGAAGCTCTCAGATGTCGAGTACCAGGCCGATAAGTCTAAGGCTACCTTCTATTATTCTGCCGACGACCGTGTAGACTTCAGGGACTTGATTAAAAAACTAGCTGAGGAGTTTAAGATCCGGATTGAGATGCGCCAGATTAGCCTGCGCCACGAAGCGGGCCGACTGGGAGGAATAGGCTCCTGTGGCCGCGAGCTTTGCTGCTCTACCTGGCTCACCGACTTTAAAAGCGTGTCTACCACAGCTGCTCGTTACCAAAACCTTTCGCTTAACCCAAGCAAACTCTCGGGGCAATGTGGCCGCCTGAAATGCTGCCTGAATTATGAGTTGGAAACTTATATGGTAGCCTTAAAAGACATACCTACTGTTTCCCGGCCACTTCAGACAAAGCAAGGCGATGCAATCTTGCAGAAAACTGACATATTCAAAAAGATGATGTGGTTTGGCTTCAGGGGCGACAATAACTGGTATCCGGTGCCGGCTTCACGAGTACAAGAAATTCAGGAGCTGAATGCAAAAGGCACCGTGGTAGAATTCCTGCTACAGGAAGCACCTCCAGAACCAAAGCAAAACGAATTTGTAACGCAGGTAGAAGGTAACCTGGAGCGTCTTGACGACAAATTTAAATCAGGTAAAAAGAAGAAAAAGAAGAAAAAGAAAACGAATCCGGATGGTGCTGTTACGGCTAAACCGGCTCCTGCCTCCGCAGCAGAGCCCAGAGCAGCCGGCGAGCAACCACAACACCGTAAGCAGAAACCGTTTCATCAGAAAAACAGAAACAAAACTGAAGGTGGTAACGCTCCAAAACAAGCCGCTCAGCCTGTTCAGAATGCGCAACCGGCCCAAACTGCCTCCGGCGATGCTTCACAACAGCCGCGCAAGCAAAAGCCGCGAAGACCATTTAATAAAGGCAAAAAACCTGATCAACCAAAACCAGGCACCAATGCATAAACTTGCTTTATGGATGGCGGCTCTTCTGTTTTTTTCGCTGGCGAGCTGCGACCCGGCACGTGTATATGAGCAGAACGTAGATTTGCCGGAAGGCAACTGGTATGTAGACAATCACCAGGATTTTGAATTTCAAATCCAGGATACTACGCAGCGTTACGATATATATTTTAATGTGCGGTACTCGTTGTCGTATGAGTTTTATAACCTCTATATGCAACACCAACTTCTGGGGCCAGATAGTCTCCAGCACTCAGCGGCACTACATGAGCTAAAATTGTTAGACCCCAAAACAGGCAAACCACTAGGCAAAGGCTCTAGCAACATATTCGATCTGCAGGCTTTGGCCATAAAGGATGTGTCGTTTCGTAAAGTGGGAACTTACAAATTAAAGCTCACTCAATATATGCGCCGAGATCCTTTGGCTAACATACTGGCCGTTGGTGTTCGGGTAGCTCAAAAAAGCAAGTAGACAGAAGCCGTTAGACAGAAATTGTCTTTTGTCTAAATTTGTTGTCGGTCTTGTTTCATACTTACTGGTAATTAAAATCCACTCCATAAAAGCGCTGCGCCTTCTCTTTTGCAGAAGGTGCAGCGCTTTTATCTTTCCTTTTTCAAGCTATTTTTATGCTATTAAGAGTAATAATCCTGCTGCTGAAGCCTTGTTTTCTGCGGCCCTTCTGAATTAAAAAAAATCACCTTAACTCTCCACATCTCAAATACAACCTGCACGTACAAGGGTCATATTAAACAAACTAAAAAACATTCGGCACAACCAGGCCGGGTTAACACAAGCATGTTACGTTCCTATTTTTTTACAAGAAAAGTGGACGGAGAGAGTTACCAAATTGGTCACTTTTATGTGCAGAAGTGGCTATGCCTGGAAAAACCGAGTTGCAGTAAACCAAACAAAACCCTAAGTGCCATCCGTGGCAAAAATGCTTCGGAAGGCCTTTTTCATTTGAATAATTAGAACTGCACCTGCATGTCAGCATATGATGCTGCATTAAATTTTTTAAACACCCTTTGTATGAAACAGACTCTACTTATTGCAGGATCTATTTTAACACTCTTTTCCTTTTTACCGCTTATAAATTCTCCTTTATGGTGGATAAGGGTGCTGGATTTCCCGAGAGTACACGTTGCCTTGTTTCTAACCATCACTACGGTTTTGTTTCTGGTGTGCTATGGCGTTAGCAACACTCCAGAAATTGTCCTGGTGGCACTGTGGGGAGTAGCCATCTTAAACGAAGCCAGGTATATATTTCCTTTCACGCCCCTGGCTTCTATAGAAGCTCTTAAGTCTGAGGAAAAGCAGCCGCGCCACAGCTTCAACATTATGATTGCCAACGTGCGCATGACCAATACCAAATACCAAAAGTTTCTGGATCTGGTACTGGCCAACGACCCGGATATAGTGGTAATTAATGAACCAAATGCTGCTTGGCACGACTATATGCAAAAGGACTTAGAGACCAAATATGCATACTCTATAAAAAAACCGCTCGAGAATACCTATGGCATGATGCTCTACAGTAAACTTAAACTGCACGACAGTGAAGTCAGGTACTTAGTAGAAGACAGTATTCCTTCTTTTTATACAGTGGTGGAACTGCCGGGCGGTCCTAAGTTCGACTTTTTTACGGTGCACCCACAGCCCCCGCGCCTGATGAAAAACACCGAAACCAGAGAGGCTGAACTACTTATTGTGGCAAAGCAAGCTAAAGCGACCTCCTACCCCTCTATAGTTGCCGGCGACCTAAACGATGTTGCCTGGTCTGGCACCACTAAGCTCTTCAAGAACATAAGTGGCATGCTTGACCCTCGGGTAGGACGTGGATTTTATAATACCTACAACGCCTTTATTCCCTTATTCCGCTACCCGCTCGACCATATTTTTTACGACCCCACCTTCCGGTTGATAGATCTAAAGAGGCTGAGTAAATTCGGCTCTGACCATTTCCCAATTTTGATTACCCTCAACTATGAGCCACAGGAAGAGGCAGAGCAGGAACACCCTGTGGCTGCTCCGGAAGAACATGAGGAAGCAAGCGAACTGATTAAGGAAGGGCTGGAAAAAGGCGAAGAACTAAACCAGGAGAAAAGCGATCCGGATAAGACATAAAAAAACCCGCTCTATACATAGAGCGGGTTAAAATAGGTGAATGTTGCCCAGAAAGGGCAGTATATATCTTTAACTGGAGAAATTAGATTTTCTCTACGTTAATTGCATTCAGTCCTTTTTTGCCTTCTTTCAACTCAAAAGAAACACGGTCATTCTCACGGATTTCGTGGATCAAACCTGTTTGGTGAACGAAGATGTCTTGGTTGTTTTCGTCTGATACGATGAATCCAAATCCTTTAGACACGTTGTAAAATTTAACTTTACCTGTTTTCATGATAATAAATTAATTAAATAATGAATCAAAGGTAAAAATAACTTTCGAATTTCTTAGTATATGAAATAAAATAAATTAGACCTATATTGCTATTTCGTACATTCCTCATTTTTTCACATCTACAAGTAAATCAACCCCTTACAAAGGTATTTAAACAAAAAAAATAGCTAACATTTGTTCCATCAACAAATATTGGGTGTTTTAATAACTTACAGTCCCCATCCATTCCTCAATTTTCGGATCCTATAACCAAGGCGCACCTGCAGATTAAAAACCCTCTAATTTGTAGTTCGTATAGCAATAGTGGTCTGTTATCCTTAAAAAATAACAATAAGCCCCTTTTAAGGATTGTTCTACACTGATTAAGAAGTAAACCCAATATCACATTTGGAAAAACACCTACTATAAACAAACACAATTCTTACAAACCAAAAACTGAGGAGATCAGCACTATGAAAGACAACGAAAAAAACCAGAATCAAAACCCTTCATCCACTGAATCGGGAAGCGATTCCAATCAGGGGACTTCTTCTTCAAAAACAGACTTAAATATATCAGGCAGTAGCATGGGAGGAGGAAACCCTTCATCCACTACCGGCTCCGGCTTATCAGACCAAAGCACTTCTTCACTTTCAGGCACATCTTCCGGATCGTCGTCTGCAAATAAAAGCGGAAGCAGCAAATCTTCTTCACCAAGCTCTAATGCATCTGGTTCAAATGCATCGGGCTCTAATTCGTCAGGTTCTAAATCATCCTCGACTAAAGCAAAATCAGGCTCATCTAAAGATGCTAAAACATCCGACAATAAAAGCGGCAAAGCTACCTCATCTGGTGCGTCTTCTTCTAAATCGTCGGGCGGTTCATCGTCTTCATCTAATATAAACAACGACAGCGAAAACAGCAGCGACGATCAATCCCGAACCAGCTATGGCTCAATGAGTAGCAGTGGGCAAAACAGTGGCTCTCAGCAATACGGCCAGGAAGGCAGAGGCTCGCAGAACAGAGATTCGGACCAGGACTACAACAGCAGCAGCAACCAGGGCGGCAGAAGCGGCTATGGTAGTCAGGGAGGCTATGGCTATGGTTCGCAAAACAGCAACTATGGCGGCCAGAGTGGCTACGGCTATCAGGGCGACTATGGTTCCTCATCGCAAGGTGGTGGCATGCAACGTGGCTACGGCAACAGCAGTGGCTACAGTAGCAGTGGAGACCAAGGCAACTATGGCAGCCAGGGCAATTATCGTTCCGAAGAGAACAGAAGCTCTTATGGCGGTGGATACGGCTCAGGCAGTAATTTCAGAAACAGCAGCAACGATAACTTTGGCTCCTCTTCGAGGGGTGGCTACAACAGCGGCAGCTCACAAGAAGATTATGGGTCTGAAGGCGGCTTTAATTATGGCAACCAGGGCGGCATGGAAGGCAACCGCGTACGCTACCAAGATCAGGATTTCGGTGCATCCAGAGGAGGCATGCAAGGTGGCGACCAGGACAGAGAAGGCGACCGCCAGGGTGGCAACATCTATGGCGGAGCTTCCGGTGCTTTCGGTACACAAGGCAGCTCAGGCCAAGGCGGTTACGGTAGCTACGACAGCGGCCGAAGCGGTCAAGGCTTTAACAGCGGCGGCATGAGTGGCGGCGGTTATGCCGGCAGGTCGCACAGCAACGATAGCTATGACCAAGGCAACTACGGCTCCCGACGTGGTCAGCAACAAGATGAATATGGCTCCTCTTCCGGCAGCCGATACGGATCTTCCGGTAACTTTAGCGCAGGCGCAACCGGCGATTACAGCCAGGGTAGCCGCTATGGCGAAGGTGGTAGCTATGGTGGCGGTGGCTCCAGCTACGGCCACTCTAACTATGGTGGCTCGGGCCAGAGAGGCTATGGCAACAACAACAGCAATTTCGACTCTTTAGGCGATTATAGCAGAAACTCTTCTTCCAGAGGCATGAGAGAATATGACGATGACGATTTTGGATCATCAAGAGGTTATAACTCTCAGCGCAACATGCAGGGTGGCTATGGTAGCCAGGGTGGCCAAGGCTCAAGAGGCGGCTCTTATAACGATGAGTACCGTTCTTCGCGCTATGGCTCGCAAGGCAGCGACTACGGCCAGCCAGACTACGGTTCTGGTTCCAGATTCTCAGGCTCTAACGAAGGCAGAAACCATGGTGGCATGAGCGGCGGCTCAGGCTACGGTAGCTCAGGCTCCGGCTACGGTTCAACTTCTGGTTACGGCTCCGGATCAGGTTCATCAGGCTATGGCTCTTCCGGCTATGGTTCCGGATCAGGATCGTCTGGTTCTGGCTCAGGCTACGGCGGTTCCAGAAACAACTATGGACAGAGCGACTATAGCGAAGGGGGCTACAACCAAGGTGGCCGCGGTGGCGACCAAAGCCGTTATGGCTCAATGGACAGCCGCACTTCCTATTATAGCGACAACCAGGGATCCTCGTCGCGTGAGAACTATCGAGGCAGCCAGCAGGGCGGCCAGGGTAGCCAAGGTAATCAAGATCGTACCCGCAACAGCAACGACTCTGGCAATTTCCTGAGCAGACGCAGCGATCGCTACAGAAACCCTGACATGGACTAACAAGCACTGTTGTTAGTCATATATTTAAAAAGCCTCCTCCTGCTACAGGAGGAGGCTTTTTAATTGCCTCAACTTGGCTCCCAAGGCTTAAACATGCGTTTAAGACTCTGGAAGGCCATTTTCATTAGAATAATTGAAAGCTTATAAATATAAACTAGCATCTAGAGAAATACACGGGTACAGACCCTTTCCAGGTTCTAACCCAGAAATACAAATAAACTCATAGCCAAAGTTTCTGCTATTCTCTCTTCTTGAAGGAAACAACCCATAATTTTCCTTTTTCATTGCCTACCAGCACCTGCTCCCGCGACAAGTATAGCAAAGCTTCAGCCTGGCCAGTGCGGCCGAGCGGAAGACAATATCGCTGACCATCCAAAGATATTTTGCCTCCGCTTTCTAACCGAAACAGGTACAGGCGACCGTAGCCAAACAAAGCAAAACTTTCCTGCGTTTCTTCCTCTATATCTGCTGCCGTTATAGAAGAATGTAACCGTAATGCCTGCTGTGGCTGCAGGCTATAAGTGCCGCTTTGAGCTGGCATTTGATATAACCTGGTTTGCTTTTTAGAACTCACAGGCCAGCTTTTAGAAAAGAGATGCAGCGAATCGTTGTGATAAAAAAAGGCTTCCATGTCGAAGTGGCGCTGCCCTCGCGGGGGCGGAAATTCTAACTGATCTGCAAAACTAATTTGAATGGTATCTGGCTGCTGCTCTGCTTCTGGCTGCACCCGGTATATGCGCAGGTTTCGCCTGGTGTTGTTGTTATTGCCGAAGTCGCCTATAAACAGATTGCCCTCTTTATCCTGCGCCAGCTCCTCCCAGTCCTGGTTGCGGAGCGGCAGTTGTATAGTTTGTAACAGCTCGCCAGTCAGGTTAAACCGGTAGAGTTCACCAGGTCCGCCGGCATCGGAGTGGGTCCAAAAAGTGGAGTCGGAGGCGCGGGCAAATCCGGAACTCTCCGAAATACTTTTGTCGAGCCGGCCAACCCGTTGCACTTTTACTTTATAATCCTTCCGAAGCCGCACAAAATCATTATTTACTTTATCGGGCACGCAGCCACAAAAAAGACTCTGCACATATACGTAAATCGCAAAGAGCTTTACAATAATGACTTCTTTCATGAGGACTAACTAAGATCTGGTAGCTCTTTCGCTGCTATCCCCAAATATAAAGATTCCTGCGGTGTATTAGCCCCATGCAGGCTGAAATAGCTAGAATCGCCCTAGTGCTCAGTCGAACTACAAATGCTCTGGAAGGCCTTTTTCATTTGAATAATTGCTTTCTATAACCGAAACCGAGCCTTTAGAACCAACAGGTCAGATTAAAATTATTGTAATGAAAATAGCCTTCCGGAGTACTTTGCATGAAAGGCAGCAGTATTTCCAAAAACACAATGGCAGCTACCACTCCCCCAGCCGTTCTACCACCGCCTGCGGAGCTGCCCAATACTCCCGGCTATACACCTTTTGGTAAGGCCAGGCGCGTGCCTGCAGCAGCCGGGGCACATCGGCATGGCTCTGCCGCACCGAAAGTTGGCCGTAGTACAGGTCATCATCGGTGAGGATGAGGCCTTTTAGCTGCGACTGCTGCAATACTGTAAGGTCTGCGAAAGGAAAGTTGCTTTGGATTGTTTTGCCCTGCTGCTCCACCCCTACCGCTTGCTGCAAAATATTTTTGAGCAAGACCGTATGATACGGTACAAAAGCTTGCTTAGGCTCATATCGGAACTGCCCCTGGCTCACCTGCCGGGCATAAATTAGGTACGCTTTCAGCAGCTTCGGCCCCGGGTGCAGTGTTTGCTCCACCTGCAGTTGCTCGGGCAGAAGGCTGCTGAGCAGCACGATTTTCTGCCGCGCCCTTGTTACCGCCACATTTAATCGGTTTTCGCCACCGGCCTGGTTCAGGCTGCCAAACTGCATCGCCACCTTACCCTGCGCATCCGGGGCGTATCCCACCGACAAAATAATTACATCCTTTTCATCGCCCTGAATATTTTCGATGTTCTTTACCAGGACTGATGGAGGTACCACCAGCCCCTTCTGATAAGCCGTATCTTCTAACAGATCCTGCACCAGCATCTGCTGCGCGTAGTTAAACGTGATAACGCCTACCTCCTGCTGTCCCATCTGCAGGTAGTCCAGCACCAGGCGCACGACCTCCTCCGCCTCGGGCAGGTTAGCGTTGTCTTGCCACACGCCCGGCACATGCCGGAACTCGACTGCCGGCGGTGCGGCTACCATGTCGGCAAAGTGCGGCACCAGTTCCAGTTTCTGCTTGTAAAAATGACGGTTCGAAAACTCAATCAGTTCGGGGTAGCGGCTGCGGTAGTGCTGGGTGAGCATAGTCTGGGGCAGGTACAGGCCGCAAAGCTGCAGCAGCGATTCGGCAGTCAGTTCTTCAGCTTCCTCCTCTTCGGGGTTCCAGCGGGCACGGTACAGATCCGATGGTTTTAGCTGCTGCTCATCGCCAGCAACCACCACCTGCAGCCCCCTTCTGATAGCCGGGATACCTGTTTCGGCAAAGCACTGCGACGCTTCATCAAAAATAACCAAATCGAAGAGCGGCTGCAGCGGCAACACAGCAGACACCGTTTCGGGCGAGGCCAGCCAGCAAGGCATTAAATTCAGCATCTCCTCCCCAAACTGCTCAAACAGCTTCCGGATCGGGTACAGGCTCCGTTTTTTGTTTACCTGCGCCTGCAGCCGACGGTAAGTTACGGCATTGCCGAGGCGGTTATACTCCATGTGTTGGTAGGTCTGTTCCCGCAGCTTCGACAGCACGATTTCCTGCGTGAGGCGGGCTTTCTCGGCTAGCTGGCGTTGGAGTTCCTCTTCCAGCCACTGTAGCTCCCCATTAGAAGGCATTCGCAACTCCGGCTGCTGTTGCTCCAGTTCGTGCAGCCAGGCCAGGTAGAGGCTATTCAGAAAGAGCTCTTCTCCTGCTGCGCCAGCAGGCACCTTGTGCGCCACCAGCAGCTTTATCACCGCCTGCTCCTCTTCCGAAAACCCAGCCCACAAGGTATCGTAAGACACCAGCTGCTCGAAATGCTGCTGTAGTGCCTGCAATAACTGCCCGGCATAAGCCTCCTGCGCCGCCAGCTTTTGCACCTGCGGCTCCGGCAGCCATTTCAGCCAGGTTTTGTAGCTTTTGTTCACTTTGTTGATGAGCTGCGCCAGCACCTCCAGGTGCTCCGACAGGCTTACCTCCTGCCAAATACGCTGGTGCAGCACCACTTCTTCCTGCAACTCCTGCAGTAAGTTATATACATCTAATGCCTGTTCCAGTGCCTCTAGTTTCCGCAGCACTGGCGTAGGATGTTCCTCTATTTTAAGCAAAACCGGCACCTGGTTATTGAGCTGATGCATCAGGTGTTCAGCCTTTTGTCGTTGGGTCAGGCGCTCCTGCAATTGAGCTATATGCGCCTCGTTCAGCTCCCAGTTATACCGCGCCAGCGCCTGCTTCAGTGTTTTTTTATCTGGGGAAAAGACCCAACCGATGCTTTTCAGCAGCTGCCCCTGTTGCGCCTCATATGTCTTTATCGCTGCCTGCACCGTCTCCAACTGATCGGCAGGAATGGTGGCATCGGGTGCCGGACATACCTGATACATTTCGTAGAGCTGCTGCGCCTGGCGCTTCAGTTCTTTTGTGTTCAGCTTAGCGGTAAGCAGCGGGTGCAACAGCGGCAAAATGGCATCAGGCTCTTTCAGCAGCTCGCGGAGCGCCGTAATAGTTGGGAGCGCCTGGTTAAGCTTAGGGAGGTCGTGTAAAGAAAAGGCATAGCCGCTGCTTTGGCCAATCTCCTGCTGTAGTTGCCGGTAATTTTCTGTAAAGGATGAGATGTGTTGCTCCAGCTCCTGCCGCTGCGGCCATCCCCAGCCTTGCATGCTGTGCCGCTCCTTCAGCACAAAATCTGGCTGCTCGAACACCTGCGCCTGCTGCAGGTACTGCTTCAGGCGAGGAAGAAAATCGGGCATGGTGGCAGCTGTAAAGCTTTTAAAATGGGCCCCCAGCGAGAGGTGCGGCTTGCTGAGGCTGCTTTTCAAATACAGTTCTTTGGCCGACCAGCCACAGCGACTCACATCGAACAGCGCCTCTTTAAATGCCTCCAGCTTTTGCATGCTTTGATTTATACTCCGGCCCACTTCCAGAAAAGCGCGGTCGGTGTAGATGCTGTTGAGGGCAAGGTTTTGTTTTTTATATTCCTCCAGCTGCTCTGTCTGCTGCGCCAGCTGGTTGTAAATGCTGCGCCTGTCGGTGTTGATGTCGTGTACGAGGGCGGCAAAATGCCCCATACCACCAGTACTTAGCCGCTGGTGCACCACATCGAGCGCCGCCCGCTTCTGGCTCACCACCAGCACCTTTTTGCCCCGCGCCGTAAAATCCGACACCAGGTTGCAGATAAGTTGCGATTTACCTGTTCCCGGCGGCCCCTGCACCACCACCGAGTCGCCACTTTTTACGCGCTGCAGGGCCGCCTCTTGCGAGGCATCCATCTCGAACATGGTAAACGTATGCTGCGCCTGTGTGCTGGTGCTTCTGACATCCTCTGAGGCCACAAATAAATCTTCCATCTCCTGCCATTGCTCCTGCTCCAGCATGGCATCGTAATCGGCCAGCAGAAAGGAGGCTGCCTGCGGGAAAACACCCAGCACCGCCTCCTGCTCCAAGTACAGTTGCCCCGGCTTCAGTGTTTCCTCAAAATCTGCTTTTTTGAAGTCTCTGAAAGGAATAAGTTTATCGGTGAAGAACTCGCGGCCGGTATATACTTTTAGTTGGTGCTCTTTCAGCAGCTCGTAGATAGCCGTACGGAAGGCCAGTGGCTCCTGTGGCAAGGTATCCAGGTCGAGCTCGGTGAGCGGTTCTACCAGCGGGGTGCCCATGTAGTGCGCGTAAGCTAGCAGAAAGCTCTGGTTCAGTTGCGCCTGCTGTGTTTCGTCAGGTTGCAGTTCCCAATCCTGCGCTGCATTTACCTGCAGCCGCACCGGGAAGAACAGCAACGGACATCGCACCACGGTGCCATCAGGGAACTGACCGTGCACGAAGGGCCAGCCGACATACAACTCTTTGCTGCCGCGCTCCTCAAAAATCATCTCTGCTTTACGCCTGATGTTGCGCAGCCTCCTGCTAACCGGTGCCACAGGGGCGTAGCGGCTGTCGGCATAAGGGCAGAGCGTCATTTTCTTTTTGCCACTCAGCAAACTTTGAATAATATGGAAGGCAGGTTGGCTATTCAGAAAATCCAATTCCTGCACATCGAGGTGCTGTTCTTTGGATAGGCGCAACAACACCAGTGCCCGGTTGCTGGAGCTCAGGTTTAAGAGGCGGCGACGATAGTTTTTAAGGATATGTTGCATGCTATAAATTACCGCTCTGCATTACATACTAGCAGCAGGAGAGGGTGTAAGCAAGATAGCAGGAAAATGATTGAGTTGGAAGAAGGAATTATAACTCAAAACTTATAAATTCAATATATCCTTGCATTTGTCAGGATCAAGAAACGTACTTCACAGCACATCATGCTTACTACATTACTTTCGGCAGTTGTATTTTTTATAATACAACTAATTGCACCTCACAAGGCCAAGCCCATAACAAATTATGATAAACTTATTCTTGTAAATAGGTACAAGTACAATATTCTTGAAGTTTTCTCACTTATCCCCCTCTTCCTATTTGTAAGCTGGATCTGCTACTTTGTCTATTTACTAGGAAATGATATACAGCATTTCTTTACGAAGGATAGAATAGTCGATTTTGGAATTTACCCATCAAATGATTTCTGGTTAGTGATTGGCTTGTGCTTTGGCTGTGGCTTGATAATACCACCAATGAATTTACTATATCGCATCCTGTTACAGGATGAATATGAAGCTTACCTTGAGTATACTAATAGAAAACATGGTTATGATGGCTTTGCCATTTTGCGGCCTTTATGTGCTTTGTGTACAGCAGCTGGTATATGCTTTTCATTCTTGGGCTTGAACTGGTATGTTGAAGTAAAAGAGAACAGCATTATACTAAATGACTTCTTTCAGCTTCAGCCAGACCAATATCAGGTACAGGACATTCAGTCGATTACGCACTACAACAAAATATTAAACTCAAAAAATGAGGAAGTTGAACGTCCTCATTATGCCATTGTTTTTAGCAATGGGAAAACCTGGCATACACACACATCTTTAAATACAGCTGCCGACACAACGTACGAGGCCATTGTAAAACACCTGCTTGAAAAAGCAGAAGTACCTCTCATTAAACAGAAGATAGATAACAATTGGTAAGGATAGCACAATGAATTATATATTTCTAGACTTTTAGGCTTACTCACTAATGCCTAAGCCCTGCCATATGGCAGCTTAACAGCCTGAAGTTTTATTTAAACCACCTTTAGGTTATAATTTAAACACAATTCCCACTCCTTTAGCTTTTGTAAATATTCTCAAAAATGATTTAGCACCTTTCGCAGCAGCACCTATACTTGTACCTGTAATTTAACCAACTAAAACCAAAAGCAATGGCAACAGGTTATGCAAACAAATCGACTGTAGAAGAAATAAGGAAACGGTTCGATCATGATGTGGAACGTTTCGCTAACCTCGACACGGGCCAACAGTCTACGCTGGATGCGCCGCTGACGCTGGAGCTGATTACATCGGCTGCGCAAAGTGTAAACCCCAAAGCCACTGCTATGCTCGACCTGGGCTGCGGTGCCGGCAACTATACCCTCAAAATACTAAGCAAAATCCCAAACCTGAGCTGCACGTTGGTAGACCTTAGCCTGCCGATGCTGCAGAAAGCACAGGAACGTGTGGCTACGGAAACTACAGGAGAAGTCAGGATTATTCAGGCAGATATGCGTGACCTCAATTTAGCAGCAGAACACTATGACATTATTCTAGCCGGAGCGGCACTGCACCACCTCCGCGACGATGTCGATTGGGAAATGGTATTTACTAAGCTATATAAAGCCCTGAAACCTGGCGGCAGCTTCTGGATTTCGGATCTGGTAAGCCATGAGGTGGAGGAAGTGGATGGCATGTTCTGGAGCAAGTATGGCGACTACCTGGAAACAGTAGGTGGAGCTGCTTACCGGGAGCATGTATTGGCTTATATTGAAAAGGAAGACTCGCCGCGGCCAGTTAGTTACCAGCTGGAACTGATGAAGCAGGTTGGCTTTACCAGAACAGAGGTGCTCCATAAGAATCTTTGCTTTGCTGCTTTTGGAGGTGTGAAGTAAGTTGTTAGTTGTTTGTCATTTGTTCAAAATAGTTCAGCAAACATAGGTGCAGCAACAACAGGCAGTTTAGTTCAACTGAAATAATCTTTTAATAGCTTCTGCAGTTGCTGATTCTGCAGAAGCTTACCTTATCTCATAATTTAAGCAATTCTTAATTAATCCTCTGGCTGCTACCTTCAGGCTGTTTCCTTCGTACCAGAAAGACACTTATTCTCTTCTAAAGAAGCTTATTTATTTGGAAACAATATGGCAAAGAAGGTGCCTACCCAACAGCTAAATTTATTCCCTGCTGGTCCGAAGCTGCCAACGCACGAACAGGTATCGGCTGGCGGTGTAGCCTACCGTACAACTAACGCGGGCACAGAGGTCGCCCTTATCTCTGTTGGCTCGGGAAAACGTTGGCAACTCCCCAAAGGTCTGGTTGACTCACGCGAAACACCCGAAGCAACCGCTGTACGCGAAGTGCAGGAAGAGGCTGGTATTGCCACCAAACTGATTCAAAAAATTCATACGATCGAGTACTGGTACGTAGGCAGCAAGGGCGGGAAGAAGGTCCGCTTTCATAAATTTGTGCACTTCTTTCTGCTACAGTACCTTTCAGGTAAAACAGAAGACCATGACTGGGAGGTAAATGAGGCGCGGTGGGTACCGCTAGATCAGGCTAAAACGATGCTGGCCTTTAGGAGCGAACGCGACGTGCTGCAAAAAGCTGCCATTTTGCTGAAGCAGCAATAAAATAGGTAAGGAAAGAATTGCCATTAATGCTGTTATGATAATTATGCTGCTTGAGACCTTACTTCTTTGATGTTTAATTAGATATACTAACTGCTTTCTTTTGAAATTCATTTGTTTGTAGTTGCCGTAACATGAATTCCGCAACATCAGCCCGTGCTATTTTGAGGTTGAGCTTTTTGAAATCTCCATCAAAGCCAATTTTATACCCGTTTGTAATTACACCGTCTGTTAATGCACTTGGTCTAACGATTGTATAATCCAGGTTACTGCGCAGTATGTATTGTTCCTGCAACTGGTGGTCTTGAAATGCTTTTTTTAGCAACATCCCAAACATAATATGCTTCCAGATGAAGTTCAGGTTTCCATAGCTTTCGCCCATACCAAGCGTTGATTGGCAAATTAACCTTTTAAGACCTGCTTTATTCATTGCATCAATTATGTTTCGTGTTCCCAATGCTCGTACTTTGCCTACTTTTCCATCACCTAGTGCACACAAGACTACATCATGATTTTGTACAGCATTTTCTACCTCGCTTAGGTTCATTACATCACCTTTGCGAATAGAAAGATGGGCGTGTTGGAGATTTCTTATTTTTTCGGGATCGCGGACAAAGGCTGTTACTTCATAACCTTTTACTAATGCTTGCTTTACGATTTCAATACCAACAGTGCCTGTGGCACCAAAAATTATTGCTTTCATTTTATTCTATTTTTAAAGTTTATGATACAAAATTGCAAAAGGCAAACCTGATGAAATAGAATAAAAGCGACAGTCTTTTTATTTCTTAAATATTTTTGGTGTTTTGCCCGTAAAGGCTTTGAATACTCTTATAAAATGGGATTGGTCAGAGAAGCCGTTTTGATAAACGATATCGGTAAGCTTGGTATAATCCTTTATTGTAAGTTGTTCCAGCGAGGCCTGAAATTGAATGATTTTGGCAAATTGTTTAGGAGAAAGTCCTGTTTCATGAAGAAACCTACGTTCAAAAGTACGGATGTTAAGGTTTAACTTTTCGGCAACCAAACGCATGCTCTCCTGCCCTCTTGCTTGAATAATACTCTCTAAGGCTTGACGTATTTCAAAGTCAAGGTTTTGCTTTTTCTTTTCAAAATACAATAGAAGTAGCTTAGAAATAATCTCAATTTTTTGTTCCGTGGTTTTGCTGGATAATAACTTATTGGTAAGATCGGCAATGTTGACTCCCATAGCATCATCTAAATAATAACAGCTATCGTTGATGCTTTGTGGAATTACATTGAAAAAAGTTCTTATAACGAAAGGATAAAGCTAAAAAATGATAATGATATAGGCTCCAGATATCTCCAGTTCAATAGGTTTAAGAGTTTGCCCATAAAGAAAAATCTCTGGCATTCTCTTGTTGTGTGGATTTACGGCTAATCCGTTATCAGTTTTCTGAAACATCAATCCGGGGTAGCCATCTGCAAAGAATGGTAAATTGGTTTTTATGTTTCTATCTTCATTTTCAAACACCCATATATTCTTCACAAACAGTGAAATCGATGTGTCGGGAATGATGTTTTGAAAATTCATTTTACATTAAACACAAAGGTTTTAAAATTTCCGCTAGCATTTTACCGCTTTGCAAAGGCGGGGCTTTCAGCACAGAACTCAATTAGCTATACAGAGCCTGAATTTAGCACTTCACTGTCATAAATGGACGCTCTCGCTTTTGAGAAACGGCTGTTAGCGGTTCGGGCTTACATTTCATATTACCTTGATTGTGTTATTAATTCAAATTCCACTTCATTCTTATCCAGAACTTCATTTTTTTTAAAATCGAGTCTTTCAAGAAGTTTTATTGCCTTCTCGTTACCCTGACTTGTTAGCGCCCAGATTCGATTTAACCCAATATTCCTTATTCCAAATTCAATTGCTAATAACATAGCAGAAGTCATCAACCCCTGTCCACGGAATTGAGGCAATAAAACACAACCAAGTTCGCCTTTTCCTTTGTCAAAACCACGATAGTATCCGCAGGTTCCAACCATCTTGTTGGTTATATTTTCTACAATACCCCAATGAATTGAATTGCCGTCTTCATAGTCCCTATTGATTCTCGAGTTCATTTCTAATGCTTCTTCCAACGTTGTGGCTTGAACAGAGTCATAAAATGAAATTTCTATAAGATCGCTAATATCTGAATCCAGAATCTGTCGTAACGATATTTTGTCACTGGAAACAAACGGAAATTTATCATAAGGGGGAGTTTTGATTTGGCTCATTATTACGTTGTTATTTGACTTTTTTCGCTGTGTTCTTTTTTATCCTGAACCCTCATGGACTTGTGTAAATGATGGCTGGGCCGTCGGCAGTAGCTGACGGTTACACGTTGTTGGGTGCCGTGTTTTTATTTTCTCTATTTTTTATCTGTCTTCCAAACCAAATTCCGACCAACAATACTGGAAGTAGCCCGAATATTAACACCGAATACATCGGCTTAAATATATAATCGAAGAATGGGTTGCCTTGTGTTCCAATGTTATCAATACCTTCCGAATAAACCCTGTCCAACTTGCAAAGAATGTGGTGGTTAGTATGACTGCAGGCCCAACAAAAGTATCTGTCAGAATGTAATTTCATTTCTTTATTAGAATTAACTTCCCTGCAAGTTGTCCATATAAATGGCCACAGGCGAACATGATGAATACTCCTATCAAAATGTTCACCCAGTAATTAGTATCCGTAAACCAAGAGTATGCTTTAACAATACCTTTATCGGCAGAAATCATCAAAGTCATAATGAGCTGAGCAATTGCAACTCCCAGCCCAACCGCAATCAATCCTTGTCGGCTTCCTATTCTTTTTGCTTCAGTTGGAGTCATAGATTGTCAACTTGATTGGATTGAAACTTTTAACATACCACATAACTGTTGGGCTAAACTGTGGCACAGCTAAAGTTTAGGTGTGGTTGGTAGTAGTGATTAAATTATTTATACTTAATACGGCATCATAAACATTAAATATTTTGTAGTATATTTTTAAATATTAGATGATTCTATGGGTATCTGCAGATCAAAAGCCCTTTATCTCCGGTTATACATAAATGCCTAGAAGGCACCGATCTTTAATTTCTCTTCTTCTACAGGCGGTCAGCGGTAGTTTTTTGTTTCATCAATTTCTGCTTGTATTCTTTTGTTGATGTTTACTTTAGCCCCTATGAAAGTGTAAATGGTGGTTCGGTATTCCCTCGAAAATGAGTTTTCTATGGAGTCCGACACGAGTGAAGTATGGAAATACGGACTGGTTTCTTCTAATTCGCTGTCCCTGCCTGTATAGCTTTTAACTCTTATCAGATGTTCATAAGGCTGGTCGAGGTCAAACCAGTTGACATAGTCAGCATTGAAAGAGACAGCCCTGATATTCTTGTTGGTGTAGTAATTGATGGCTCCGGCCTGCCCGTAATTGTCGCAGAGCACCAGTGTTTTACCTGGTTCAGGAAGACCTGAATAAATCTTATCCACTTTGTGAGCCAGCTCTTTCCACCCGAGCATGTCGGCAAAGTCCTGGGGCAGTGCATGGTCTTTACCGTCCTCCCACCGAAGCATTCCCAGATCCTTGTACTGCTTTTGATGCTGCAGGATGTACTCCGGGCTTTTATTGGGAAACGCAAAATTGTACATCGGAATAAAGAACAGGACTGGAGTGGCAATGGCAACGGGCTGCAAATATCTTTTCCAGCCCGTTTTCAATATGTCGGCAAGAAAAACTGAACCGAAAGCGATGTAAATGGGATACAGTCCGATGGCGTAATAATCCTTGGCTCTGAAATAGATAAAAATTGCGAGTGTAAAAACAATAGCCCAGAAAAAGGCTTTATACTCACTGAAAGGCTTGTAAAACAATAAGGCATACAGGGCTGCCACGATAACGTACAAAGAGCCTACATAGAAAAGCAGCTGCGATTTCAAAAAAAACCACGTATCCACATTTACTAACTGTGTTTCAGCCAGTTCCTTCAGATGATGCATAACCGGAAACCCATTAAGGTATTGCCATAAGAGGTTTGGCAGGATAAGCAACAGTCCCAATAGCATGGCCAGGTAGAGGTGCTTCTTGCCCAGCACCTCACGTTGTTCGGTCACTACGATTGCCGGGAAAAGGCCTAGCAGTAGGAAGAAGATGTTGTACTTGTTCAGAAAACCAATGGCAAATACAATCGCCCCAATATATAGCCACTTTGGCTTATTTGTATTTATATACTTAATAGCAACAAAGTAAAGCGTCGTCCAGCAGAGCACGTCCAATGAGTTAGGTTGATAGAGTGTATTGAGCCTTAGCAGAGCGGAAAACAAAACGCCGGTTGCCCCTAAAATCAGCGCAACTAAATTGCCGTTAAGCTCTTTTATCGCTTTCCAAACGATGAGAATAGTTAAGGCACCAAACAGGGCAGGAAAAAACTTAACCCAAAACACGCCGTTGCCCAGTAGCTTGATGAGGAAGGCTATCCAGGCAGTCATGGGAGGGATGGATAAATAACCCCACGCCAGATAGTTTGCCTGGTCAAGGTGGAGGTATTCATCGCGTTGCAGATCATATTCAGGGCTGACCAGGATATACTGCAACAGAAATTTCATAATGATAAATCCTGCTAAAAATAGTGCTTCTCGTGCCATCAGGTGCTGAGCTTTATAAATACTACCAACAGTTAATATAAACTACGTCCAAGGCCGAAGGATAACGGTTACACAATTTTGGTAGCTGTATTTTTTATAGCTGATAAAAGATGAAATATATCATAGACAGATTAAAACCTGCATGACCAGCAATAGCTCCTATTATAGAGCCTGTCTCTTTTTTACACTGAATAAAAACTAAGCTTGTTATGAACATTCCTAACACCCACAGTATGGATGGAATAAAGAGGAATTTCCAGCTGCCAGAAATGTAGACAATGCCAAAATGAGCTAGATGTGTTAAGGCAAATGAGAGGCTATCTATTATAGTGGCTTTCTTTTCTCCTAAACTTGTGCTGAAACTTGAATGCACAATTCCTCTAAAAAACAACTCCTCCCCAATTGGGCTAACGCACATCCCGGTAACAGCAAAAACTATAAAATAAATTAGCTTGTCCTGAGCAGTTAAGTCAGTAGCTATATTATAGGACCTTCCGATATACACGTACCAATTATTCAGCGTATTTGTGTATAACAGATATCCCAACACAAAAATTATCGTGCTGATTGTAATGCCTGCCAGGAACGAATACAAAATCCAAGCATAATTCTTCGGCTTAGTCACCCCTATTTGTTTTCTTCCCTCTTTGGACAAAAAAATGAAAGGAATTAGGGCAGAAATGGCCATAACAGCACTTATGTTACCATAGTTTCCAGTCATATTCGCATTCAGTACCAACCAAAACCTAGGCACACAAATGGCTAATAACAATATCAATCCGAATACCCAATTGAATTGTATTAACCTATTCCAGGTAAATCTGAGCTTAGTATCAACCATTCTTTTAAATTATTACCACCATCGTGTTAGTACATAATGTATGCGAGGCCAAGCCAAATCTTTACATATCTGCTGTGTTGTAATTCGTTTATATTTCATTCTTCTTAATATCAAAGAATGACACAAAGTCTGCTACTGGCTTGCCATTATCTAACCCTGATAGTATTTTATCAACAACTATGGTTATCGTATCTGGAAAATAGTCTTGCTTTACCGCTTATCAAGAAATATGATCTGGCCACCTACAATCTCACACTTACTATAGAAGTAATCTTTAGTAACGGGCTAGCATCTGGCTTGTGACAATTCCTGAAGTACTTTCCTTTCAACCTGAGAAGGACTTGACTAACGGGCGAAAATCCTAAAATTATTGTTTTACATGCCATGAGCTATCTCTATTGTTACGCCTGTCTTGATAAAAATTTCTTGTACATCCTTTTCTATTGGAAATGGTTTCAATGGTTGGACATTAGCCCCTCCTGGATTTCCAACAGGAATTATTCCAATAAATGATTTTACTCCGCCAAAAATTAATTTTAGTATTTGTCCGATTATTTCTTTTGCACTTTTTGTTTTAAATCCGAGTTGAAGCATCTTCCAATGAACATAACTATGGGAATTAGGATACTTCTACCCAAGTATATGGGCTCGTTCCAAGTGATTCCAGGCACTTTTTAAGTTTCCGTTAATGTACTCCTTTCGGTAATTAGCAACTTCAGTTTCGTAGTATGGCTTTAATCCTTTAGGTGTTGAGGTGTAAAGTCTTATTCCCTTAATATTTTAATTTTTATGTATTATTAATCTTCAATGCTTCAGCTTTATACAAATATTGCACAACAGCCTCGTGTAAACTGCGGCGGAGGCCGTTAGCAAACAAACGTTTTATTTAAGCTATAAGAATTACACATTGAAACATTGGCATAAGTAGTATCAATTAACCGTTCTTCTAGTTGCTTATTATTTTTTGAGGCATTCAAATTTTAAGCGTTATTGAAAGAGCGTATAAAATTATTTCTTCTTTGTTAATTCGTTCAGCTTAGCTCTGGTTTCTGGTATCTCTGTGATAGACAGTGCTTTTTTATAGTAGGCAACAGCGTTCTTTTTATCTCCTATAGCCTTGTAATAATCCCCAAAAGAGTCCTGGAGGTTCGCATCCTTAGGATAATTGAGTACGTTCATGCTAAACAGTTGCCGCGCAACATCATATTTCTTCTGGCCCAAAGCATAGTATCCCAGGTTGTTGACCAAGGTGGCACCGGGGAGTATCTGGTAACCTATTTCTTTGGATACCCTCCGGTAATGTTCCGTGATCAGCGATGGCAGATTGGGGTGGTTAATCTGGAACTCCCCTGTTGGGAAAGCATAGTAATCAAAGAGGAAGCGGATCGCATCATAGGAGGCAATGAACGGGACTGTGTTGTGGGATTCATTCTCGTAATACGCGTGCCTGAACCTTAGTTTATTCCCTGGGTGTCTGCGAATATGGCGGACCAGGTCAAGGTTATACCGGATAAGTTCAGTCTGCTCGGTGGTATCCGATTGCACCGTCGTGGTGTCTACCCCCTTCTCCATACGATTCGCCATGGCAAGGAACAGCGTTTTGCCCTCGTATCCATCCTTCCCAAGCGCTGCCTTGCTTTCATCCAGAACCCGATGCTTGTCCCACCAGATAGCTGCATCTATGGCAATGTAGCCGTTGAACATGTCCTTATGATGAACCATTGTCTGCATTACCATTAATCCGCCCAGAGAATGTCCCCATAAGAGTTTATAAGGTGCAGTTGGGTAATTTGAGTCTATGTGCGGAATTAACTCTTTTGCTATAAAAGAAAGAAATTTCTCGCCGCCTCCAGAATTATGCACACCGCTTGTATTATTTGCCACAGCCGTTGGCGTCAGATCCCGGCTTCTATTGGTATTAGCTATGCCCACCACTATCATAGGCGGACAAAGGCCCAGTTGTGCCAAACGCTCAACGGTTACTGCAACAGAGCGGAAATTGCTTTCCCCGTCTAACACATACAGAACAGGGTAGGTCTGGGTGGAGGTAGCTCTTATCTGTTTGCCCGCATAGGGCGTGTATACCAGCAAATGCCGTTGCTCATTCAGTACAGTGGACTTGACGCTGTCTGCAAAACCTAAGTTGAACTTCATATGCGATTGCGCCGTCGCACCCAAAACTGTAAAAAATAAAATGAGAAGGTTGAAAAAGTACTTCATACTGGGGCGTTTATTTATATGTGTTAATTCCGAATGCTTGTTGCTACTATCAACCTGTTCATTTTTTACATTTGCTAACGCTCATCACAGCGCATAGAAACCTGCTGCTCTTCAAGCACGATTTGCAAGGTAGGCGTTCACAGGAATACAATGTGGTTAGTTTTTTAGTTGGTATTTTATTTCTCTCAAAGCTACTTTTGCTTCTTTCATTACCGGAAGAAATGGCCAAATATGAGGCATGTTGCAACCGATAAATGTACGAACGTCAACTTTCGCCTCCCTTAATTTTTGAATGAGCAATAACTGGTCGGGGTAAGTTATGTCATTTTCGGCAATAAATGGTACTGTGCTTGGAATTCCATCAAAGCGTCCATTTATCGGTGAAATCATTGGGTTTTCCAGACCAGCATTGTCGGCACAAATTTTCTTGGCGCTAAGTGCTCCTGCCCTAGCCAATATGGGATCGATCGGATCATTTATTCGATTTGGGGGTTAGACATATGTAGGCTTACCTGAAGTTCTGCCACTTTCCAATGGTTCCTGGCAGTGCTTCTACAGGCTGCGCAAGATGGGCCATGGCTGGAACCATAAGCGGGTGTACAGGGTCTACAGTCAGCTCAGGCTCAATAGCAGGAGAAGGCACAGGAAAAGGCTTCCGGCCCAGGTAAAACAGGCGCTGTTCCAGCCAGAGAGGATCAGTCAGGAGTGGTCAATTGACTTCATGTCAGATAGTTTCTGGGACGGCAGGAGACTCCGCCTCTTGATCATTGTTGATGCCTACAACAGGGAAATCCTCACTATAGATGCTGACTTGTCTATTCCTGCTCTGCGCCTGATTCGAGTGCTGGAGTATCTGAAGGAGTTCAGGGGGCTACCGGAAATAATACGTATCAACAACGGGCCGGAGTTCATCCCAAACAAGTTGGAGTGCTGGTGCAGGGAAAACAAGGTTTGCCTGGTCTTCATTCAGCCCGGAAAACCGATGCAGAACGCTTATGTGGAACGCTGCAACGGCAGTATCAGAAGAGAGCTGCTCAAGGCCTACGTGTTCAGAACTTTAACTGAGGTGAGAGAAAAAGCAGAGGAATGAAGGCTGGATTACAACTGCCACCGGCCACATCAGGCCCTCAACTTCAGAGCTCTTGCTTATTTATTGGAAGAAATTGTAAATTGAAAAAGCAACTTTAGAATGGCTCAATATATGGGGGAGCTTACACAATTTTATCTGTATCAAAATATTCAATTAGGGCTTTCTAGTCTGACCGCTCACGTGCTCGTGTAGCAGAATGGTGCAGCGTCAGCAAGCCGTACTGCTAAACTTTGTTGGCGTGCTGTTTTAATTATTCATTCTTAGAAGCTTGGAGTGCTTCTCTTCTAATCTTTTTTCGTAGTCAGAATCGATTTCTCTTATTAATTCTTCCTGAATTTTAAATAACTGAATTCTGAAATCCTCATTATCTATTCTATTTTCGACTTCTTTCTTTGTCGCCATTACAAAAGTTACAGAGTCAAATATCCAAAAAAGAAGTTCTTTCAAATTTGCAGTTTTTCTTCTTTCAAATTCTTGCCCCCTTTCAACTACTACCCAATGATATTCACTTCCGTGCTTCTCTATGTGTGGTCGGGCAAAGTCCTCTGATTTGCTGTATGTCGGCAAAACATAGTCAGGAGCATTGATTTTCCTTGCAAGGGATTCAACTATTTCTTTGAGTTTATTCATTTCAAATCCTGACTAACGTTTATTTTTCAGGCAGTTGCGAAGCCCAATACTTCAGGTTTGAGGTCTAATTTAGCGATGTTTTTCTTTATCCGCTGCACGAGCTTAAGCTTTCTTTTCTCATCGAGAAACAGGTACTGGGTGGGCGGGTTGTAGGGCACGCGGTAAGTGAGCATGTGCCAGATGATGACGGCCAGCTTGCGGGCCGTGGCGCTCACGGCCGCCTGCCTGCCCTTCCGGAAGGACACCCGTCTGAAGAAGTCCGACAGGTGCGTCTCCTTTAGGTTGCCGATCACATTGGCCGCGTTCCGCAGGGCGATCTTCAACCGGTTGCTGCCCTTAGGAATATGAGAGCTGAGCACCCGCCCGCCGCTCACCTTGGTGTTGGGGCAGAGCTTGAGCCAGTTGGTGAACTGCTTGGCCGTGGGAAACTTTCTTATTCCCTCAGCGCCCACCTCACTCATGAGCGCCATCACCGTCGCGTGGCTCACCCCCTCTATTCGGAGCAGGTCCACCCCGGCATAGTACTGGAAGGCCAGCTGGTTGAGGTCCATCTGCTGCGGGGCGTTCTTGTTGACCCGCTTGTAGGGCTTGGGATCTGTCTTCAGCTCCCGCTTTCCCTCAACAGAGTCTATCTGCACCTTAAGCAGTTGCTCAATGGCCTGGTCACAGCTAACTATTTTTTCCTGCAGCACCTTATACATGTCTAGCTCCTGGGACAGAGCGAAGAGCAGGTCCCGGCGACCATTGCCGTGCAAAGCCTGGGCAATCTCTTCTTTTGACTTGCGGCAGTTCCCGTGGCGGAAGCAGGCCAGCTTGTCGGGATCCGTCTCCCCCCGGCAGACGGCCTCGATAGTGGCCATGCCTGTCTGCCCCGTCACGTCCCGCACCACCACGTCGAGCCGCAGGTTCAAAAGGCGCAGGTACTTCTGCATCTTCTGCGTGGTGACAGCGGCCGTCTCCAGCAGCGAGGCGCGGTGGCGACAGTAGGTTCTGAGCTCCTCGGTGGCCTGGTTAGGCAAAAAGCTGCCTGAGAGCAGCCCCAAAGAGTGCAGCCGCTGGATCCACTGGCAGTCCTGCACGTCTGTTTTGCGGCCCTTGATGTTCTTGGTGAACTTGCCGCTGCAGAGCAGCACCTCCAGGCCTGCCTGCTGCAGGGCCGTGAACAGGTTCTGCCAGTAGGTGCCCGTGCTCTCCATGGCCACGGTGGTTATTTTTTGCGAGTGCAACCACCTGGTCAGTTCCCGCAGGTCAGATTCATAAACGCCAAACTCCCGCACATCACTTGGCTCCTGGCCCACGGCCACAAAGTGCGAGCGGCTGCCCACATCAATACCGGCAGCATGTTGGTTGACAATCTCCATAGGCGTGCTTCTTTTTTTCATAGCTGTGAGGAATGAAGTGAAAGAAAAATGATCCCAGGGGAATGTACTTTAGGTCTTGAAAGTATCCAGATCGGGGTCTCCGTAGAGCCACCACTGAAGTCACCTCAAAGCCCTCCTGCTGGAGAAGGGCTCTCTACATTCCAACCAGAATGCACCACGAGCTTTAGAGCGTCAATTGAAATCCGGTCTTGCAAGGGATACAATAGGGATACGTAGCAACGTTAGCGGAAGAAGTTAATAGTTAATATGGGGGGAATGCCTGCTAACGTTATGCGCTGATTTTTTAAATTTTCTCAAAAATAGAGTCTCTAAGTCAAGGTAAGTCTTTAACAAGTTTTTATCGTTTTCTTAATCTGTGGCTTCTTCAACCATCTGATGAATTCGTTTTATGATTTGTTGAATGTCGCCATTAGTGCTCAAAATACCGTCTTCAAAAAAGCCATATTCACCTTGAGCAGAAATTCTTATTTTTGGATTCTTAGGGTAATAAACACGCCAGTTAGATGTCAAGATAATATTTTTTACTACTTTCTTTCCATTCTCTTCAAGAATGTCAAAGTCAACTTCCGTTATCCTCTTCTTGTCATAGTTATATTGGAAGCTTTTATGATTTTTTGGACTTCGACTTTTCATTTAAGTTTACTTTTGGTATAGCTGTCTTTCAAAATTTGCGCATAACGTTACTTGTGCATAATGTGGGCAAGGCGTAGCTGAAGCCTATATTATGAACTTTGTTTCCAGAAGGAGTTTTTTGTTTTTCTAAAGATTAAATCTATAACCCATCTTACTAGTAAATCTTTAAACTAAGAATCATCAGAATAAACACGAAGTAAGCCCCGAAGACATAAACCCATGATAGTGTTTCTGTGAACTTATCCCTTAAATACCTTTCATTGAAATTGTGAAATATTTCCAGGTATTTGTTACCACCAATAAACCAAAGCCAATTAAGAGCTAAAAAAGCAAAGCCTAAAGGCAAAGCATACTTCTTATCAACTTCAGGCATTTCTCCTTTAGCAAAGTAGTAAGCTAAGGCAGTAATCGTAAAGAGATAAAGTAGGCTGGGCATACCCACTATTGCAGAGGCAGTAAGCCAAGGAATATCGTTCCTATACCTTCCGCTTTTATAGTAGCGTTTGAAGACGTGGAAGAATATCAGATTATACCAAGTCACTTTAGATTATTTATTTTCATCTTTTTATAGTTCCTATTACTGGCAACGGCTTGTATAGCAGATGATGTGGTGAAGCCGAAGCATTACTGCTATACCTTGTTACCTGCTGGTTTTCTTTTTGTACTTGTTCTTCCTTTGCTCACCTTCAAATCTTGGGTCGAGAATCGAACTACCTCTTATTAGCCACTTCTCATTTTCAATCCTAAAAGGTGCTATTTCATCTTTCCCCATCTTGATCTCCAGTTGATTACTTTCACCAGTATAAGTGAAGGGAGAAAAGCTAATATAGCTAACAGTTATACTATCAAATGGCTGATTTACAATGACAGCCCTTCCGTCAGCTTTAGTATAATCAGCCCCTACTGTGTCGCCTGCACGATATGTCAAAATTGGAACACCGGGCAGGAAATTGTTTTCATCGTCAACTACGGTAATTAGTATAGAGTCACCTTTGACAAACTCTTCTGACACAACGGTAGAAGGTTGGTTTAATGTAGTGGCAGGATAACTGTTTAAGTACAGGTACTTGTCTTCCACTCTCCAGGTACCTGCAGTTTTCATCCAAATCAGTCCTTCCTGCCCCTTAAGTACAAACGAGTTATCTGGATTCAGCTGCAAAGAAGAGTAATTTTCAAAATCCCAATACCTTTCATACTTGCCGATCAGCGTATTTTCTGTTGGCTTGCACGAAATCAACCCTAAAAGTAAGATTGCAATCCACTTTTTCATTTATTCAACTTACAGGTAACTACGGTATAAACGGAACTATTCCGTTTATCCATCCAATATAGCCAGATAAACGGAATAGAACCAACAAAAACCAGCTATCTAATCAGCTCCAACCCTAGCACAGGATTCCTTTAGGAAGCCTCCGGAAGACCCGTTTTATTAGAATAATTGAGCCTGGTGAAGCAAATTGCGTACAAACAACAAATCATTTTGGAACATTACATGAAAATCGGATTTATAGGACTTGGCATTATGGGAAGCCGGATGGCGGCGCATCTACAGCAGGCAGGGCACGAACTGGTAGTGTATAACCGCACCCAGTCGTGTGCAGATGAGCTCGTGGCAAAAGGTGCTACCCGTGCCACAACACCAGAGGAGGTGGCACAGCAGTGCCGGCTGGTATTTACCATGCTCTCTACACCGGAGGCAGTAGAAGAAGTAGCCATTGGACCCGATGGTTTCCTGAAGGCCTTGCCGGGCAATTCACTGTGGGTGAACTGCAGCACCGTTAATCCCTCCTTCACCATGAAAATGGCGCACCATGCAAAAAAAATGGGACAGCGCTTTTTAGACGCTCCTGTGTCTGGCTCTCTGGTGCCTGCTGAAAAAGGAGAACTGATTTTTTTGATAGGAGGCGATGCGGCCGATGTAGAGCAGGTGCGGGAACTGCTGAATCTGATGGGCAAAGAAGTGGTGCATGTAGGTAGCCACGGACAAGGCTCCAGCATGAAAATGGTGAACAACATGATGCTGGCACAAGCCATGGCTTCTTTTGCCGAAGCTCTCCGGCTAGGTACTGCACTTGGTATTTCAGAAGAAATGCTCTGCCAGACACTGCTGGATGGCCCGGCTGCTGCCCCCTTCCTCAAGCTAAAACAACAGAAACTCCTGAACCGGGAATTTTCGCCGCAGTTTCCGCTGGAGTGGGCGCACAAAGACCTGCACCTGGCTGGCGTTACCGCCTATGAGCAGAACGTGGCGCTCCCTTCGCTGCATGCCACCAAAGAGCTGTATGCACAGGCAAAAGAGCAGGGTTTCGGTGAAGAAGACTTGTCGGCGGTGTACCGGGTTTTTCTGAGGGAGGAGAAAAAGTAAAGTTTCGGTTTCGCAGCGCGTGCAGTTCCTATGAGGTCTGAGTAACTACGGCAGAAAAACCCTCTGGAAGGCTATTTTCATTAGAAGAATTCCCGTTCAACAGCTCCTGCTAATCCGAAGAATGCTCGCATGATCTGCGCATACAGCGAGGTTAGTACTTACAAAGTAAGATATGGCCGCAGCTTCTCGTACAGCTCCGGGTTTACAATTTTTATCTTCTGAATATCTTCTACCTGCTTGTAGGGTCCATGCTGTTCGCGGTATGCAACTATTGCTCGCGCCAGGTTAGGCGAAATGTAAGGGTGCACACGTAGCTGGTCGGCAGTAGCGGTGTTGAGCTCCACTGTCTTGTGAGGCATGTATCCCTGCTGCACGTAACTGTACTTTTGCAGGCTATCCACCACCTCCGGCGACAAGCCAAATACCTCCCGCAGCTGCCCCATGTCGCGGAAGCCGCCCAGGCCATCGCGGTATTTTACAATACGGGCTGAGAGTTTGCTGCCAATACCTCTGATCTGCTTCAGCTGCGTAGTATCGGCAGTGTTGATGTTGAAGGGAGCCAGCACGAATTTTTCGCGGCGAGGGTACTCGCGGTTGAAACCTGCAGCAGGACGATCGGGTGTGGCCGCCATATCGCGGCTGCGGTTGCCGTACTTACTGGGCCGCTCGTCTGGCAGTTGTATGTACGGGCGAAGCTGCTGGTACACCGAGTCGGGTAAACCATAAATTTTCTGTACTTCCGCCTTATGTGTGAAATCGCCAACCTTCTGGCGATAGTTGAGAATACGTTGCGCCAGAAACTTTGGGAGCCCCAGTTCCTGCCACTGCTCCGCCGACAAGGTATTGGGATTAAACGGTTTTAAGGCAACAGCCGGTGGTTTAAACTGTGACGTGTTGCGGCGTGTTTCATCCCGGAGCTCCAGCTGGGCCACCAGGCTATCAAGCACCTGCTGCTCTCTGTTTAGGTCGGCAGCAGCAGGTGCAGGAAAAAGAAATGTATCGTACAATATGGTTGCTGCCGTAAACAGCACCAGTAAACTTATCAGCAACAAAAATCCGTTTACTTCTCCCTGCGAAAAGCCCAAGTGGCGGCGGATCAGGCGCTTTAGTTTCTTCATCTAGACCGTTTACTTTTTTACCGGAGCAGGTTCGCGACCTGGTTCATCGTCGTTAGCGAGGTAAGAATCTGGTTCTGGCCGGGGTGGCGCAGTAAGCACTCTTGTAAAGAAATAAATCATCATGCTAGACACCAGAATTATGGTTGATAGCATTACAATTAGGGCAGATGTATTCATGGCTGTTTATATTCTTCCTTCTCTAACTCTTTTTTTATACGCAATGTACACCAGCAGGGCCAGTGTAAGCCATACAACCAGCAATAGAATACGCGAGGCATTTACAAAAAACATAGTGTCTTGCAGCTGTTCTATCTGTGCCGGATCGGTGGCTGCCGCAATCTGCTCTTTCAGGCCACTGTTTTTTATTTTGTTTACAATAGAGCTATTGTCCAGCACCCAATTACCGCTCAGTGCTTCTGCCCAATCGCCACCCTTTGGCGTAAATAAAGACCCCAGGAACACCCACAGCAACAAAAGAGGGGTTATGAACTTAATGATGAACCGATAGATGCCCGGCACTTTAATATCGGATCCTGATGTAATTTCGCGCCAGCCCTTGTCCATCCCGAAAATCCAGGCAAAAAGAATAGACTCGAATAAGGCAAAAACAACCAGCGATACCGTGCCGGCCCAGTAATCGTATTCATCGAACACACCATACTCAAAGAACAAAACTGTTGGCATACCCAGCACCAACACAATAAATCCAAACGACCAGGCAGCTGATTTGCGCCGCCAGTTAAATTCGTCCTGCAGAAAACCAATCCAGGGAGTACCCATAGCCAGCGACGAGGTAATGCCAGCAAAGAACAACAGGCCAAACCACATAACACCAGCCACGGCTCCCAACACATCGCCCCACTGGTAAAACAGGTAAGGCAGCGTTCGAAAACCAAGCCCAAGACCACCGTTCTGCACCAGTTCCGTTACCCGGTCTATGCCCAGGTAACCAATGGAAATAGGAATCAGAATGGCGCCACCAAGCACCACTTCCACAAACTCGTTCATCCAACCGGCCGACATAGCATTGAGTGCAATATCGTCTTTAGGGCGCACGTAAGAGGCGTAGCATTGGACTGTGCCCATACCAACCGAAAGTGTAAAAAAGATTTGCCCTGCCGCTGCCAGCCACACCGAAGGCGACCAGAGCTTATCGAAGTTAGGTGTCCAGAGGAAGTTAAGGCCAACGGAGCTGTCGTTTATGGCACCGTTCTCGCCTGCTGTTATGGTAAAACCCTTATACGCCAGGAAAACGCCGAACAAAATAAGCATGGGCATGCCAATTTTAGCTACACGCTCTACGCCCGATGCCAGCCCCTGCGACAGAATCCAGGTGTTGAGCAGCAGGCAGATCACGAAGAAAACAATAGGTTCGAAGGGCACACCCAATGTAGAAACGCCTAAGGTTACGTACTCATTAAAGAAGTTTGAGACTCCCTCCTGGTCCAGATCGCTGAACGTGCCTATAACGGAGTGGAAAACGTAGGAAAGTGTCCAGGACTCGAGGTAGCAGTAGTAAGCGGCAACGGCAATATTAGTCCAGATACCGAATACACCAATGTATTTCCATAGGCGGTTTTTGCCCATGGTATCTACAATAAAAGGCGTGGAGTGGTGTCCGGATTTGCCACCAAAGCGGCCCATCGACCATTCGATCCAGAGAAGTGGGATGCCCATTACCAGAAAGCATACCAGATAGGGAATAATAAAGGCGCCACCTCCGTTTTGTACGGCCTGCACCGGAAACCGAAGAAAGTTACCGAGACCCACCGCATTTCCGGCCATGGCTAAAATGAGACCCACTCGTGACCCCCACGACTCTTTGTTAGCACTCATATAAAAAGGTAGATGTTGTTAAGATTAGTTGCGTTTAGTGAAGTACAGGTATTTCAAAGATTCCAATTTAAGCAATGTTTTACAGCTTCAGCAAGCCTGACGCATTATTTAAAGGGAGTATCTTAGAAAAACAGCAAAAAAATACGCTATACTTCTGCCTGTTCCGCCACCATCCGAATGCCTTCTTCAAATGAGTGTGGCTTGTATCCTAGGTCTTTCTCGGCCTTGGTTATGTCGAAACCTGTGCGAGGCGGGCGTTTGGCTGTTTGTGTGAAAGTGGTGGCATCGGCTTTTTCTATCAGGCTTTTGTCGAGGCTGAAATAGTCGGCGACCATCAGCGCCATGTCGTATGGAGTGAGCAGTTCTTTTCCAGAAATATTGTAGATGCCCTCGGCATCGTGTTGGGCAGCCAGCCAACATCCCATGGCCAGGTCTTCTGCCAGAGTGGGCGTACGGAACTGGTCGTTTACTACTTTAATTTGCTTGCCGGCTCGCAGGCTATCGCGCACCCAGAGCACAATGTTGGTGCGGCCGTAGTCGTGCACTACGCCATATACAAGCACAGTGCGTAAAATAGCCCATTTACATTTAGCCTGTTTAACGGCCTCTTCTGCAAGCCGCTTGGTTTCACCGTAAAAGGAGATCGGATTTGCTTCTGCCTCTTCGGTGTATGGGCCAGCCTCGCCGTCAAAAATAAAATCGGTGGAGAGGTGTATCAGGTGTACGTTGTATTTCTCGCTGGCTGCTACCAGATACTGCACTGCATGGTAGTTAAGTTGCATAGCACCATCGCGGTCGGTTTCGCACTGATCTACGTTGGTCATGGCGGCAGTATGAATGATGTGGGTTGGCCGGAACTCGCTCACCACCTGCTCTACCTGCTCCTGCACACTTACATCCATAGAGGCAAAGGGCAGCGCTGGAAAAAGAGTAGCCAGTTTGTTCTCGCCACGGCTGGTGGCCAGCAGTTCCACATCAGTTCGGTTTAACAGTAGTTCTGCCAGCTTTTGGCCTAGCAGTCCGTTAGAGCCTGTGATCAGTATTTTCTTCATTTTAATTGCTTAATTGTTTAATGGCTAAATGATTTATCTACAGAATGTATATATTCTGGCAATGGAGCGCTGCCAAAGTTCCAGGGTACTCCAGGCATGCCAGCCATTTCTAATTTTTAGATAGAAGAAGCCCTAATAAGAATACTTATATTTTTTAGCGATCTTTTTCTTTTTTACTTCCTCCACTTTCACTTCCATGGTGATGTCTGAAATAGGTCTGTCGCGGGCTCCTTTGGGTTGTGCTGCAATTTTATCGATTACATCCAAGCCATCTATTACCTGCCCGAAAACTGTGTAGGCCTCGTCGAGCATGGGTGTGCCGCGGTGGTTTTCTACAATGTAAAATTGCGAGCCGCTCGATTCTTTTTTAGGGTTTAGGTGGTCGCCCATACGGGCAGCTGCCACAGCCCCACGAACATGTTTGTATTTAGGTAGAATTTCGGCGGGAATGGTGTAGCCGGGGTTGCCGGTACCAATGTTGTTGCGATCGCCGCTTTTGGAGTTAGGGTCTCCGCCCTGTATCATAAAGCCTTGTACAATGCGGTGAAAGGTGGTGCCGGTATAGAAGCCCTCTTTTGCCAGCTTCAGGAAGTTTGCTTTGTGTAGCGGGGTGTCGTCGAAGAGCACCAGTTTCATTTCGCCTTGGGGTGTGGTAATGGTAATGAGCTGGTCTTTGCCTTTTAGGTTTTTCTGGGCCAGTACCGTGGCAGGCCCTGTTGCCAACATCAGAACGAGGAATAGGAGTTGTTTCAATCTTCTGTTTCCGAACATACTGCTATAAACTATTGTAAAAGAAACTTTAAGTTTTACCTTTTTTTGCTCTAATCCAAATTTTAGGCGGAAGACAGGTCCTAACCCTGCATTTTAAGTTCTTTTCTCTCATCTATTGGCGCATAAGCTGCAGCTCTGGCCTAGGCTACTACTTCTGTTTTATGCTAGTAAAGTTATAGCTACTCTCTCCCCTCTTTTTGCCATATCGTAATGTTATTCTGTTCAGTTACTGAAAGGATCTTGTGGAGGAGAGGCGAAAGCAGTGAGTAGAGGCTTTTAGTCTAAGTTGGCATAGTAGCTTTACCAGCTGTGACAGCAGCTTGGAGTTATTACATTGCTGGAGTCTTTGTTCTTTTTGTCTTGATACAAAAAGAACAAAAAATCAAGACGATTTTGTCTAAAGGAGGCCCCTGCACCCCCACTCGCTGAACGCTCTTTAAAGAGGGCCCCTTCCCCCAACAAAAAATCATCAACTTGTGCACCTGACTCAGGTGTTCTCATCGTTGCCTCCTGCCGCAATACATTATTTATGAATAGCTACCGCACATGCAAATTCTTCTAATGAAATGGTCCTTCCGGAGGTAATTTCCCGGGTACAGTAATTGGGATTGTTCTAATACATTCTTTATCATTCACTCATAGTCAAGCTATTGCGATTTTTTATACGTATAGTTTTTAGTATATAATTTCTATAATCCACCTCAAATCTTTACTATGAAAAATACTTTTACATTTTGTATACTGCTCTTGCTCACCTTCACTGCCAGCGCGCAGTATCAACTTCAGGAAGATGTTTATCCTGCCTTGTCTTTCACAAATCTGGTGGAGCTAGTCCCTGATCACCCGGATGGAGACCAGCTTTATGCTGTAACGCAGGCTGGTGTTATTTACGCTTTCCCGGAAGACCCGGCACAAGCCACAGCCAGCACTGTTTTATTGGACATAACCCAGCGTGTAACCTCAGGCGGCGAACGTGGTTTGCTGGGCCTGGCGTTTCACCCGGACTACCCCGACAATGGCTTCTTTTATGTAAACTACACCACCGGCGATTTGGAAAGCCGCATCTCCCGCTTCTCCCGCAGCACCCAAAACCCTATGGTAGCTGACCCTGCCTCTGAAAGGGTGCTGCTCACCTTCGATCAGCCTTTCAACAACCACAATGGTGGTAAACTGGCTTTTGGCCCTGATGGCTACCTCTATATAGCAACTGGCGACGGTGGCAGTGCCGGTGATCCGCAGAACAACGCCCAGAACAGGGCCAGCCTGCTCGGCAAAATTTTGCGCATCGATGTAAACAGCGCCAGCGGCGAAATGGGGTATAGCATACCGGAAGACAACCCGTTTGCAGGTAACACCGAAGGTTACAGGCAGGAGATTTTCGCGTATGGCCTCCGCAACCCCTGGAAATTCAGTTTCGACCGCGAAACCGGATTTTTGTATGCGGCCGATGTGGGCCAGAGTGAGCGGGAAGAAATTAACCTGATTACCAGTGGCGGCAATTATGGCTGGAATATCATGGAAGGCACACTTTGCTACCCCACCACTGCGGAGTGTTCCATGGAAGGCCTTACAGCTCCCATTTACGAGTATAACAGCGATAACAGTATAGGCCGGTCTATAACAGGTGGCTTTGTGTATCGTGGCGAAGAAGCGCCCAGCTTGCAGGGTAAATATGTGTACGGCGACTACGTTACAAACCGCATCTGGGCTCTCACCTTAAACGAAGACGGCACTGCCGGCGAAAATGAGCTGCTGCTAACAGCACCTGCTTCCGTGTCGGGTTTTGCGGAGAGTCGCAGTGGTGAATTGTTTGTTATTTTGTATGGCAGCAACACCAGCATTGCGAAATTAACTGACCAAACCGCCAGCCTGCCCAATGCGCAGGAGCAACCATTTACTTTCTACCCTAATCCGGCATCGGGCTACTTAACTGTAGAACTAAAACCCGGAGTTACCGCCAGTGGTACTCAACTCAGGTTATTAAATGCGCTAGGGCAGGTAGTGCAGCAGCGCAGTAACCTGGCATCGGAGCAGGTGCGCCTGGACGTCAGGGGCTTAGCCGCCGGCATATACGTGCTGCAGGTAGAGCAAGGTAAAAACACAACCACGCACAAGGTCATAATCAGATAAGTCCTTAAGACTTTTTGCGCCTTAAAGCCTCCGGAAGGGCATTTTCATTAGAATAATTTTAAAGTTGGCACTGGCTACATAGTTTACTACATCAGCTCTTTTTCGAAACACACGCTGTCTTCAACTTCAGCATACTGTCCGTAATTGGGTATAAGTCTGTAGCTGCTCTTGTGGTAAAGCGCAATGGCTTCTGGTTGTTTTTTACCTGTTTCTAAAATGCATTTCTGATAACCCAGCTCAGTAGCCCATTTTTCTAACTCTGCCAGCACGGAAGTAGCCAGGCCTTTGCCTCTGCTCTCGGGCAGCGTGTACATTCGTTTTACTTCCATAATGTTGGGAGCATACTCTTTTATGGCGCCACAGCCAACTGGTTTCTCGTGCTGGTACAAAACTACCGCATGCTTTATGTTATCTATCTTATTAAACTGGTCGTAAAACGAATGGTCTTCGCCATCTCTAATCGCTAAATCAGCGTCCAAGTGCTTTACCAGCTCTATAAAATCCTGGTTCGTAGAATCTGTTCTTATTATTTTAATCATGTAGAAGGTAGAGTTATCTGTACTAAAAAGGTGATGGACCAAAGCAAGTATTAATTTGGGACAATGCGCAAAAATAAAAACATAAAAGTATATGAGACAAGGTGCTGCTTCTCTATCCTGCACTTGTAGCACTACCAGGTAACTCAGCTATTTACACTGCAAGTTATAAGCACAGCTCCTGGTGTGCTTGCTTTTGCCCTTTCGCTTAGATATGAATGCCGTTAGCCACAATGGCTGCAGCTACTCATTAAATGGTAGCTGCAGCTAACCTTTTGTAGTTTTTGCCGGTTCGTAGATAAGTTGTACCACCCCCGATTTGAACTTGTTGGATTTGATCAATTTCAGTTCTAGTCGTTCTTTCAGGTTATCAACTAAGGGTTTTCCGCTTCCTAAGGCAATGGGGTGTACTGATATTCTGTATATGTCAATCAGGCTCAAACTGATAAAGGTTTTAATGAGACTTGCGCCTCCATAGAGCCAAATATCTTTACCACCCTGATTTTTAATTTCTGCTACCTTATTTGCTATGTCAGAACTGATATAGGTGGCTTTTTCATCTTGCCTATTCTGGCTGGAAAAAACAACTTTCTTTTTTGCATGCACTTCCTGCCAGAGCAGTTGTTCTGTTTGGCTGGCATTTGAGCCTGGTTGAAAATTGCCCCAAGCGTCATAGCTTACTCTGCCGTAAAATATGGTATCAACGCTTGCAATAAAACCTTCAAAATCCATATCATCATCCAGAATGCACCAGTCAATTTCTCCATTCGGACCTTCAATAAAACCGTCTAAGGTTACTGCCAAATCTAAAATCACTTTTTTCATTTTGTCGTGTATGAAAGGGTTCCAGTAAGCTCTTTGACTTACCAATATGTTTTACCGTGTCCTAAGCCATTATTGGTTTATCAGGCTTACCTAAATTTATAACGATGCCTGAGCCATCCGTCAGCAAAAATTCTTCCCTACTGCCTGTCCTGCTCATCGTCCTTCCATTTCCGGAAAGAATAAAAGTTTCTAATGCTGGGCAGGATTTAATTTAATTCATTTTACCTTTTTTGAGCATGTTGTTGAGCTTTATTTTGAATGAGATACTGTTTTAAGTCCGATGATAGAACCTACCAGTGTTATGAGAAAGAAGACTCTCCGGAAGCTTGCGGGACCTTTAAATACAAAATGCCCACCAAAGCTGTTCCTACCGCTCCGATACCTGTTCAGACGGCATAGGCTGTTCTAATCGGCAGGTAAAGAATTGCTCTTATAAGCAGCCACATACTTACTGTTAATGCAATAAGAAACCCTATGTACCACAAATACATTTCATTGCCTGTCGTTTCTTTGGCATTGCCTAAGCAAGTAGCAAAAGTTACCTCAAATAATCCTGCTAAAATTAACAGAATCCAGTTCATTTCTTTCCTTCTTTACAAAGGTCTGGGAGTGAAGAGGAGGAACATTTAACAAATTTAAATAATGTGTGACTACTGTCTGATTCCTGACCTGATGCTCCTTAAGCTTACTTGGTTTATTACCAGGTAAGAAGCAATATGAGCCAACTGTACTCGCTGAACTAAATCGGGCTTATCGTGAAGCAATTGTTTATAGCGTTCTGAGGCAATACGGAATACAAATCATTGCTCCAGCTTTACAAGTTCCTGCTCTTCAAATCGTCGGCCCCAGTAACTTTGTTTTCATATTTTTTAATGATCAGTAGAAATTGTGTCATAGTAATCTTTCAGCGCAAGAACCCTCTCACGTATTAGTTCACGACGTCTACCTGCAGCAGCAGTTATCCACATTGTTCCTTGCAAGTTTTTATATAAAGTTCCTGAAAAGTCAAGTTCCCTATCTCGATACTCGATCCATTTGAGTTGAGAGGCTTTAAGCTTTTCTTTTTCTCCCTTACCGAGAATGCCCATCAGCATCTTATAAACTTTGTTTAACTCTGCATCCCATTCTTCTGCTGCTATTTGCTCGCATTTTGTCATGCCCATGGTTGTTTGGTTTTCAGCTTTATCATGACAGGCTTCGCTTCTAACATCAATCGGATGCTTTTCGGTACTCTGACCAAATGTCACAACCGAAATCATTATAGGTAAGGTTATTAATAGTGATTCTTTTACTGTCATAGCAATTTATATATCGTAGCACAACGGATTATACAGTTAAGTTCTAAGCGTAATGAGACCTGAGATTGCACCAAATATTGACTAAAATTTAGTTGTTTGCATATTTTACAATGCTGTCTCTGCTATTCTTATTGCTCTAGAGAAGTCATGTTTTCTAAGGAAGGATTTATTTACTCTGCAAAGTCAAAGTTCATATCCTTTTTATTGAAATTAAACTTAATGCCTGCATACAACTACCCACTAAACCTATATAATTCGCTTGTCTGTCCAATATAACCATATAAACAGAATAGCACTTAAAATTATGCTATATATCACTGAAGTTATACTATTAAATCAGGGGTACAGGGTCTTGGTCAGGAAATTCTTCTAATAAAAATGGCCCTCAAGAAGAGATTTAACACCTTTTAGCTTTATTGCCGGGCATAAAAAAAGCGATGCTTATTAGGGCACCGCTTTTTAGGCTATAAACCAGACCAAATTAATCTTTTCGCTCTGCTTTAATGCTCTCTAAGATCTCTTTGCCGCCCTGGCTCAGGATAGAGGTTGCCAGTTGCACGCCCAGTTCCTCGGCTTGAGAAGGAGTAGCCGTCATGGTTTCCTGCAGCAGGGTTTGGCCGTCGAGGCTTACAAGGCCGCCTTCTATCTGCAGGCCATCGGCTGTGAGAGTAGCCAGTGCAAACGACGGAATACTGCAGCCGCCTTCCATGGTACGCAAAAAAGCACGTTCTGCCAACAGACACACATGGGTATCGGCGTGGTCGAGTGCGGCTTTCAGCTGCTCTTTCACCTCCGGCTCTAAGCTCCTGGCGCACTCTATAGCCACACTTCCCTGACCGGCGGCTGGCACAAACTGCGTTTCGGGGAAGGTGTGCACGATCAGGTTATCGTAACCCATGCGGTACACACCGGCGTAGGCCAGCAGCAACACGTCGAACTGCTTGTTTTCGAGCTTCTGCAGGCGTGTTTGCAGGTTACCCCTCGATTCGGCAGTACTTACCTGTGGGTAATACTTCTTCAGGAGCGCTTTTCGGCGAGTAGAGGAAGTGCCAATCAATACCTTGCTTTCGGATGTGAGTTTAAAATCAGGGTCGAACGACAGCAGCACATCGTTTACCTGCTCACGCTCCATAAATGCCAGCAATTCCAGGTCTTCCGGAATAGAAGACTGCACATCTTTGGCGCTGTGCACGGCAATATCGATGGAGCCATCGCGCAGGCCTACTTCCAACTCTTCGGTAAATACACCCTTAGAGCCAATTTTGTCGAGCGACTTATCCAGCACCTGGTCTCCTTTGGTACTGATGATAACCAGTTCGGTGGCAAAACCTGCGGCTGTAAGTTTATCGGCGGTGGCGTTAGCTTGCCATAAGGCCAGTTTGCTGCCTCTTGTGCCGATACGTATGGTTTTAGATATGGGAATAGTTTGCATGTGCTTAAATGTTAGTTTCGCAGGAAACCTGCAATTTGTATAGAGCTGTCTACAAACACCATTTTAGGGTTCGCGTTTCGCTCGATATGATAATGCGCCTCGTTTAGCTCTTTCGTCAGCAGCTCGGCATTACGTGGTGTTATCAGCTTTGAAAATTTCTCTAAAAAGTCTTGCTCAGCGGGTGGCATGTAGGTCACCAGCGCGGTATCTATGCCATAGAGCATCACCTTCCGGAACAGGTTCAGTGCATAGAGCAGAAAGTTCTTTTGGTTCTCGCGGCCCAGCTTCTGAAACTCTTCGCTCATACGCTCCACTATCTCTGCAAATTTGTAGCCATAGCAGGAGCGCATCCACTCTTGGAAAAATACGAAATAGTCGCTGCTGATTTCGGTGGTAAGCTTAGTGGCGGCATTTAAACTGCCTTCGGCCAGTTGTGCAATCTGGTAAGCGGCGGCAGGTTCGGTATTGAAGGTCTGCTGCAGGTAAGCGATTACGTCTTCTTCTGAGTAAGTACGCACCTGCACAATCTGAGTGCGGGAGGTAATGGTGGCTAGCAGCTTCTCGGCCGACTGCGACACCAGCAAAAAGAGTGTTTTTACGGGTGGCTCCTCCAGCAACTTCAGTAAGGCGTTGGCGGCGGTGGTGTGCATAAGCTCCGGAAGCCAGATAAGCACAATTTTGTAGTCGCCTTCAAATGCCTTCAGCGACACCAGCTTTACCAGTTGGCGGCTTTCTTCCTTCGAAATAATGCCTTGCTTGTTTTCGGCACCTATAAACTGCATCCACTCGTTTAGCCCCTGGTAGGGGTTAGCGAGCACAAACTGGCGCCACTCCGTCAGGAACTTCTGGCTCAGCACATCTTTGGTAACGGTTCTGGTGCTGGTTACGGGCATCACGAAATTAAAATCGGGGTGCACGAGCTTGTTCATTTTAGTGCAGCTGCCACATGTTCCACATGAATCATGGGCTTGCTTGTTTTCGCAGTTAATATAGGTGGCATACGCCAGCGCCAGTGCCAGATTCGCGCTTCCCTCCTGCCCCAGAAACAGCTGCGCGTGCGCCACATGGTTTTGCTGCACCGAGTTCAGCAGCATCTGCTTGGTTTCCTCTTGCCCTATAATCTGCGAAAACTGCACTTTCTTTTGGTTGTTAGTTGCTGGTTATTTGTTGCCTAATGGTTTACCTGTTTTATGGTTGGTTTATGAAACCAGAATTTATTCTTTCGGTTAAATAACCATTTAACAAGACATCCATTTTACAATAAATAACCAAATTATTTAAATAAAATAGCCCTTCCAGAGGTATTTTTAGCCATCTGGAGGCTAGGGCTACCGGTATTGTTTTGTATGTTCAAAAACTTCTGAAAAAATAGATTGCTCGGTTTCGTCAAGAGCAATACCACGGCGCGCCATAACTCTTTCTGCTACTTCCAGGGCTTTATCTAACCGGTAGGTCTCTAAACCGGCTGCCCCTCCCCACGAGAATGACGGCACAAAGTTTGGCGGAAAACCCGGCCCGAACACATTAGCACTTACGCCTACCACTGTGCCCGTGTTAAACATGGTATTGATGCTGCTTTTGGAATGGTCGCCCATAATAAGTCCACAAAATTGCTGGCCTGTGCCTTTAAAACTGTTGCTGGGGTAGTTCCAGAGTTTTACTTCGGCGTAGTTGTTTTTGAGGTTCGAGGTATTGGTATCGGCTCCCAGGTTGCACCACTCTCCCAGCACCGAATTGCCCATATAGCCATCGTGCCCTTTGTTTGAATAACCAAAAACAACCGAGTTGCTTACCTCGCCACCTACTTTAGAGAAAGGTCCTACCGTGGTTTTGCCACGCATTTTGGCTCCCATGGCTACCACACTGCCTTCGCATAGCGCAAAGGGCCCGGCAATAAGTGCCCCCTCCTGCACCTGCGCATTTTTACCGATATAGATAGGCCCGGTTTCGGCATTCAGCACGGCTGCTCTAATTTTGGCACCTTCTTCTATAAATATGTTTCTCTCGCAGTACACAGCTGTATGTACATCGTGCACAGGTCGGCTTTGGCGGCCCGCGGTAACCAATGCAAAATCCTGCTCAATCTGTTCTGGGTTCTGCAGAAAAATATCCCACACCTCCTTTATAAGGGTGCAGTTTTCCACTTCCGTTACTGATCGGGCCAAGAGTTGCAGGTCATCTGCCTGCTGCACCTGCTCCCCATGGGTGTGTAACGCAACCAGCATGCCTCGGTAAGACAGCCCCTCTCCCACGTTTAGCTGCCTGATGAGCCGTACCAGCTCCACATGAGGGCACACGGCCCCGTTTAGGAACAGTTGGTTAGATGCTGTTTGTCGCTTAAACTTGGTTTGCAGGTATGGCTGCGTGAGGTAAGAAACCTCGTCCCCCATGTAGGTGCGCCATTTTTCAGCAATCGTTAAGATTCCTATGCGTATGTCGGCTACAGGTCTGGTAAAAGTAAGCGGCAACAGCGACTGCCGTATGCCTGGATCATCGAAGAGAACAACATTCATAAGCACAAAAATAAAAAAGTCTTTCCGATATTATCGAAAAGACTTTGCTTTTAAACGTTCTGTTAAAAAAACGCTTATTTCTTGTAACGCTTGTTGAATTTCTCAACGCGACCTGCAGTGTCCACGAAGATGTTTTTACCAGTGTAAAAAGGGTGAGAGGCAGAAGAAACCTCCACTTTGATAACCGGATATTCAACACCGTCTTCCATGGTGATGGTTTCGTTTGAACTCATAGTAGAACGAGTGATAAACTTGAAATCACTGGAAGTATCCTGGAAAACCACCTTTCTGTATTCTGGGTGAATGCCTTTTCTCATTATTATAAACGTTTATTAACCTTAATTCTGAATCGGACTGCAAAATTAACAAGAATTTTTTAAAGTAATACGCTATTAACCAAATTATTTTGTTGTTTACCTAAAACATGTGCCTACTGCGAATATTATTTTAATTTTGCCAAAGCTAGCCTGGCCTAAGCCACCTAACCAACAGCCCTAAAAAAGATGACACACCCGCAACAAAACCAGATACTGAACAAATCTCAGATCGAGCAAAAGATCATCCGGATGGCCTATGAGATTTACGAGCAGAACTTTGAGGAGCAGGAGCTCGTGTTGGCCGGCATCGACCAGACAGGCTACACACTTGCCGAAATGCTCACCAGGGAGCTGCAAAAGATTTCGCCCATAGCTGTTACACTTATACGCGCCTCCATAAACAAGGCGGCTCCGGCCACTACACCGGTGCAGCTGCAGCCCGAGAGCATCGACCTGAAAGACAAGCCTATTGTGCTTGTAGACGATGTGCTGAACACCGGCAGGATTCTGACTTATGCCCTGGCTGCTTTTCTGCAATACAACCCGCGCAAAATAGAAATCGCCACGCTCGTAAACCGCAGCCACACCCTTTTTCCTGTAGCCGCCACCTACACCGGCTACTCTCTGGCCACCACACTCCGCAACCACATTAGCGTGGTGCTGCAAGAAGACGAAGTAGCAGCGTATTTAATTTAAAGTTAGAGAGGTTAATTTAGAAAGTTGTGTAGGTATGAAATGCTGGGCAGCAGGAGCAACAGAAACCCATTAAAACCAGATCGGCTAGCTTAGCTGTTTAAGGAGTGATGGAGGGAAAGAGAAACAAAACCAACAGCAGTTCTTTTAACGTTCTAACCCTCTAGACCTTTTTTAAATAGCCCTGCCCAAAAAATTTCAAAAAAGCCTCTGGAAGGCCATTTTCATTAGCAGAATTCAGGCTGCAACTTGTTAGTTGCCGAGTGTTGGAAAATTAAATGGCTAATTGAGAAGAGTTTGCCGAGCGCGCAGCTTCTGCAAGCATTTGAGTAGAACAAATAAAAAGAAACACACCAGCTTTAGAAAAAGTCTAATATTGATAATTTACTATCTACTATCTACAACCTAGCCTTTAAAACATGAAAAAACTTTGCTTTGCCACCAACAATCTTAAAAAACTGCATGAGGTGAGTCATATGCTGGAGGGGAGTTACCACCTGCTCACGCTACAGGACATTGGTTGCCTGGAAGAGTTGGCAGAGGACCAGGACACACTGGAAGGAAACTCGCGGCAAAAGGCAGCTTATGTGTGGGAAAATTACCAGATAGATTGCTTTGCCGACGACACTGGCCTGGAAGTGGAAGCACTAGGCGGCGCTCCAGGTGTATACTCTGCCCGATATGCCGGTCCGCAACGCAGCGACACCGACAATATGCAACACCTGCTCCAGCAACTGCAGGGGCAAGAAAACCGCAAAGCCCGCTTCCGTACATTTATTACGCTGTACCTGAACGGGCAGGAGCACCAGTTCGAAGGCATAGTGGAAGGCCGTATAACAGAAGACTGGAACGGTGAGACCAGCTTTGGCTACGATCCTGTTTTTGTGCCGGAGGGATACACACAAACATTTTTCCACATGAGTACCGCTCAAAAGAACAGCATCAGCCACAGAGGCAGGGCCATTGCCAAGCTCGTGGAGTTTCTGAAAAAACAGCAACAGGCGAACTAAAATTATAAGCTGTGTCTGTAGCCTGTTTCTAAGTAAAATCTTAATTTTGCTTCCTGAAACTAAAGCTTCCTATGCAAAAGCCATATATCGTCGGGATTACAGGAGGTAGTGCTTCAGGAAAAACGACTTTTTTGAACAAGCTACTGTCATCGTTCTCGCCGGAACACATCAGTCTGATATCACAGGACAATTATTATAAACCCCGCGAGTACCAGACAAAAGACCAAAACGGTGTTATCAACTTCGACCTCCCCTCCTGCATAGACGACGATGCCTATGCCGAAGATGTACGTAAGGTGAGCCAGGGCGAAACCGTTTACCGCACCGAATACACCTTTAACAATCCCGGTGTGGTACCGAGGCAGCTGGAGTTTAAACCAGCCCCTATTGTGGTAGTAGAAGGCATATTTGTTTTTTACTTTGAAGAAGTAGCCAAGCTGATGGACCTGAAAGTGTACATCGATGCCAAAGAGTATATTAAGCTTCAGCGCCGCATTACCCGCGACCGCATTGAACGCGGATACGACCTCGACGATGTGCTCTACCGCTACACCAATCACGTGGCGCCTACCTACGAAAAGTACATTAAGCCGTATAAACACGATGCCGACATCATCGTTCCCAATAATAACCAGTTCGAAAAAGGACTGCAAGTACTTACTACTTTTCTGAATTCTAAAATACAGCCATGAGGCATAAGTTCGCAGTAATCGGTTTAGGTATTTTTGGCAACTCTATTGCCCGCACACTCGCAGAGCGCGGCGCAGAAGTGCTGGCCATAGACAATAACGAGGACCATGTGCAGGATATAAAAGACGATGTAGCCTACGCTGTAACCCTCGACTCTACCGACATCCGTGCCCTCGAAGCCCAAAACGTGCAGGACATGGATGCCGTGGTGGTAGCTATTGGCGAAGACTTTGAGGCTTTGCTTATTACCACGGCTAACCTGCAGGAGCTAAATATTAAACGGGTTATAACCAGAGCCTCTAACAAGCAGCAGCGCCGTATATTGGAAAAAATGGGCGTGCAGGAAATACTTTCCCCAGAGGGTGAGGTAGGCAAAACAGTGGCAGAACGCTTGCTGCAACCCAGCATCCGCACCTTCCTTCCCCTCCCCGACAACTACGAAATCGTGGAAATTAACACACCACGTGGCATTGCTAACCGAAGCATTGCCAAAATATCTCTTCGCGAGAAATACAACCTCAACCTGATCACCATCAAGCGTGCCTTCGAAGAGATTCTGGACGGAAAGGCAACCCAGGTAGAGCACATCATAGGCGTACCCAAAGCCGAAACCATCATCTATCCCTCCGACATCCTGATTCTGATAGGAAAAAAACACGACATCAAACGGTTTATTGAGGTAAACAGGTAAAACCAGCAGATACAGCAACCCTACCACCCCTTAGCACTAAAAAGCTATTTTAACCTCTAGAAGGCTGTTTTCATTAGAAGAATTAATTTTTGAGGTAGCTGCTCTCATAATAGAAGTACAGCAAGAAGCTACAGCGCGTACACCTTTGCCAGGTGCACCCTTGACGATTTTAGTTGGGGAAGGGGCCCTCTTTAAAGAGGGTTCAGCGAGTGGGGGTTCAAGGGCCACCTTTAGACAAAATCGTCTTGATTTTTTTGGTTCTTTTTGTATCAAGACAAAAAGAACCAAAAAAATCAAGACGACAACTTCACTCTGAGGTCACAGCAGCAAAAGCAACGATGCGAACGTAGACAAAAAAATCCTGAGAAACCTGCTTCATAGCTTAACAAGATTAAACTTAGCAGAATAGACTTGATACCTTTGGTTATCTGAAACCATATAAAAACCAGCTACACACGGGCACAAAAAACACCAAAGATGTGTCTATAGCTTAGCAAAAACACTCATCACTCACCTGTCTCCTGCAAAAGATAAAAAACTTGATGCTGATATCATGATACTTGTGTGGTTTTACTTACATTTGTAACTATATGTCTAAACCTAAAACTATTTGCTGTCATGTAAGGCATCTGCTGATGTCTCTTACACTGCTCTGGGCGCTTATGCTCAACGGGCAGGAAGTGATAGCGTATAGTGCTTCGGCAAAGGCAACTACACCTGCAGCCACTGCCAAGCTGGCCACTGCTCCTGATAAAGAGTCTAAAACAGTGGTGAAGCAGAAGGTATCTTTAGAGGCTACTACTTCTTTTGTAGCACTTAACCTGCACCAGGCTATTATACCAGCTCCGGCGCAGTCGTTTGTGCTTCCTGCCGATGAAGAAATGAAATCTTCCGGCCTTGCCCCTCCCGGCAATGGTTTTGTGGCGCAACTTTTTCCTGTTACTATTCAGCCTAACGCTCCTTAGCCAGGCTATCCTTCCTTTCTATTTTCCTGATTTTCCGTGCACTGCGGAACAACTATGCCCCTGTTTGTAGTTTATGAAAGCAGCAAGAGGCTTGGTTATCTGTTTATAATCTTATACTTACCTATACTTAAATTTATCATTCACCAATGCGGAACAAAAATTTAATCATTGTCCTGACAATTCTGGTATCGGCGCTTTGCCTTTACTACCTGTCATTTTCGCTGATCTCGCGCAATGTGCAGAAAGACGCAGCTGCTTATGCTACTGATGCACAAGGCAACGTAGACCTGGCGAAACAACAGACTTATCTGGACTCGATCTGGAGAGAGCCCGTTTTTATGAACTACACCTACGAGCAGGTGAGCAGCAAGGAGCTTGGCCTCGGTCTAGACCTTAAAGGCGGTATGCACGTGGTGCTGGAGGTATCTCCTGTAGAAATCATCAAATCTTTATCTGGCAACAGCAAAGACCCTAACTTTTTAAAGGCCCTTGCCCGCGCGCAGGAGTTGCAGAAAAACAGCCAGGAGAGCTTTACCACTCTGTTCGGCGAAGCTTACCGCGAAGTAGATCCTACCGGCCGATTAAGCCGCATCTTCTCTAACTCCTCTAACCGTGGCCGTATCAGCTACGAATCGTCTAACGCCGAAGTACTAAACGTGATAGATGGTGAGGTAGAAGACGCTATTGACCGTTCTTTTAACATCCTGCGTACCCGTATCGACAAATTTGGTGTAAACCAGCCTAACATCCAGCGCCTGAAAGGCAGCGGCCGTATTCAGATCGAATTACCAGGTGTAGATAACCCTGACCGTGTACGTAAATTACTATCTGGCATGGCTAACCTGGAGTTCTGGGAAGTATGGACTCCGGAAGAATTCTCTCCTTACTTTGCAAAACTCAACGACTACTTAACAGCGCAGGAGAAAGCCGGCAAGTTAAATTTAGGCACTACAGCTGCTGCACAGCAAGATGCGCTTAACAAAGCTGCAGCCCCGGCAGCTACAGTAGCTCCACAAACAGAAGATGTGCTGGCTCAGGCAGCCGCCACTGACACTACAACTGGCACGACCGATACTACTGCCCTGGCCCAGACTACTCCTGCCGCCGATGGCCTTGATTCATTGGCTGCTGAGCAAAGCAGCGTGCTGGCTCGCCTGTTCACCATGATGCCAAGTGGCTTAGGTGCCAACGTCCGCGATACAGCCAAAATAAACGATATCCTGACAAGCCCAGAAGTTCGCTCTATCTTCCCTTCTAACATGAAGTTCCTGTGGAGCGTGAAGCCAATTACAGGCGACAACCGCCAGGAGTTTGTAGAGTTCTACGCCGTTAAGAAAGGACGTGGCGGAAAAGCACCTCTTGGTGGCGATGCCATTAACGATGCCCGTCAGGATTTCGACCAATCTGGTCGCCCTGAGATTACCATGAACATGAACCCGGCGGGTGCCAAGCAATGGGCTCGTCTGACAGCTGCTAACGTAGAGCGCCAGATCGCCATCGTACTCGACGACAACGTATATTCTGCACCTGTTGTTAAAGGTGAAATTACAGGAGGCAACTCTTCTATCAGCGGTAACTTTACGGTAGAAGAAGCACAAGATTTAGCTAACATTCTGAAAGCCGGTAAAATGCCAGCTCCTACCCGCATCGTGGAAGAGGCTATTGTAGGTCCTTCGCTGGGTCAGGAAGCTATTAACCAAGGCTTGATTTCTACTTTGGCAGGTTTGCTGCTGGTAGTTATTTTTATGGTGGCTTACTACAGCCGTGGTGGTCTTATTGCCGACCTTGCCCTGGTGTTCAACATCTTCTTTATTCTAGGTGTGCTGGCGCAGTTTAATGCAGCCCTTACACTGCCTGGTATTGCTGGTATTGTGCTTACCCTGGGTATGGCCGTAGATGCGAACGTACTGATCTTTGAACGTATGCGCGAAGAAGCCCGCAAAGGCCTGAGCATGCGCGAGGTAATCAACAAAGGCTACGACAAGGCATTTATGACCATTTTGGATGCGAACGTTACAACCTTCCTGGTTGGCTTTATTCTGTATTACTTCGGTTCCGGCCCGGTAAAAGGTTTCGCTATCACCCTGATGATTGGTATCGTAACATCGTTCTTCACAGCAGTATTTATTTCTAGACTGTTTGTGGAAGCTACCTTCAAAAAGGGCGGAAAACTGGCATTCTCCACTGCTCTTACCGACAAGCTGTTCAGCAACATCAAGTTTGATGTGATGAAATACAGAAAAGCGGCTTACTCTTTTTCTATTGCCGTGTTGCTTTTAGGTATTGTTGCACTCGTAGTAAATGGTGGCCCGAACCTAGGTGTTGACTTTAAAGGTGGCCGCTCGTATGTAGTTGAGTTCGACTCGGCTGTTCCGGCATCTGAGATCCGTTCTTCTCTTGTAGACGATTTCCAATCGGCTGGAACCGAGGTAAAAACTTTCGGAGCTACTAACCGCGTTAAAATAATTACCAGCTGGCTTGCCGACGACGAAAGCATTGAAGCTGACGAGAAAGTAAAAACAGCGCTGGTACAAGGCTTAGAGCAATACAACAACCTGAACCCTGAGATTCTGAGCTCTTCTAAAGTAGGTGCTACTATGGCAGACGACATTCAGAAAACGGCTTTAGTAGCAGTGCTGCTGGCGCTGGTGGGTATCTTCCTGTACGTGATGCTTCGTTTCAGAAAGTGGCAGTTCAGCTTGGGCGGTGTAATAGCTTTGCTGCACGATGCCCTTATGATTATTGCTGTATTTGCGATCTTAGATATGTTTGGCATTTCTTATGAAATGGACCAAGTGTTTATTGCAGCGGTTCTGACTATCATTGGTTTCTCTATTAACGATACCGTGGTAATCTTTGACCGTGTTCGTGAATACATGAACGACAACCCACGTAGCCCGCTGAAAGATTTGGTAAACCCAGCCCTGATCAGCACCTTCAGCCGTACCATCATTACCTCATCTACTGTATTCCTGGTAGTATTGGTACTGTTTATCTTCGGTGGTGAAGTACTGCGCGGCTTCTCACTGGCCATGATTATTGGAGTGCTGTTTGGTACGTACTCTTCCTTGTTCATTGCTACACCAGTAGTAGTAGATACTATGAAAGAGAAAAAAGAACCAGCTGCCTCACTAAAATCAACGCCACAGGCACAAACAGCTCGTTAATCTGAATTACTGCCTTAACAGCAGCTTAACCTTACTAAAAGCAAAACCGGCTACTCATACAGGGTAGCCGGTTTTGCTTTTAGCCCATTGCCCAGGCAATCCAAAAGCAATAAACCCCTCCGGAAGGCCATTTTGATTAGAAGAATCTATTTAATGTGGTAATTTGAGAATTTTGAAATTTGAAGATGACCAGGATCACTAAAGAATGTACAGCTCCTGTGAAAGTTGGAGCGAATCGTATGAAGTAACGAAAGTCAGCATCAGGAAAAAGGTTAAATTCCATATCCAAAATGAATCAAAAAGCCTCTGGAAGGTCAATTCCATTAGAAGAATTCGAGTTATACAGGCAATTGCTCAAAAAATAATACAGCAAGAAGCTACCGGGTAAGTGTATTTGCTAGGTGCACAAATTGACAATTTTTTGTTTGAGCGTTCAGCGAGTTCAAAATTGTCTTGATTTTTTTGGTTCTTTTTGTATCAAGACAAAAAGAACAAGAACTTCAGCTATGAAATAGCTTCACCCCGCTGTTACAGCAATAGCCGCAACTATGCAAAATTAGACAGCAATAGCTACTGCCTCTACCCTACAAGATAAGAAAGGGATGAGGTAAAAGCTGAACGAAATAAGGAAAGACAACAAATAGTAGTCTGCAACTGGGCAGCACCTACATTAGCACAATAAACAGAAAAGTCCTGCCTTCGGATGAAAGCAGGACTTTTCTGTTTGACAAAAGTGTATGATTAGATCGTAATTCCGTCAGCTACAACTTCTCTAACCTCAGGAACCATACGCTTCAGCAGGTTCTCGATGCCAGCCTTTAAGGTAACGGTAGCAGATGGGCAGCCGCTGCATGAGCCTTGCAGGTAAACAGTTACCACACCATCATGATACGATTTAAAAGTAATATTACCACCATCCTGCTCAACAGCCGGACGCACATAGTTCTCAAGCAGGTCAATGATTTTCTGCGATAACTCAGCATCTTCAGGGGTTGTATCGGCTCCGGCGGTGTTTTCTGTTCTAGCAACCGGCATTTCCGTAAAAATTGGGCCGCCTGCCTCTACATAAGACTTCAGGAAGGCACGCAACTCAGGAATAAGCTTTACCCACTCTATAGAAGTGCTTTTGGTAATGGTAACAAAGTTGCTGGCAATAAACACGCGCGACACATAATCGAAGTTAAAAAGCTCCTGTGCTAATGGCGAGTTTAAGGCACTCTCGAGGTTTGGATAATCTACGCTTTGGCCGTCAGGCAAAAACGCTACATTCATCACAAACTTCATTGATTCTGGGTTAGGGTTAGCTTCAGCGTATACTGAAACTACCTTTTCTTTATTTTCTGTCATAGAATACGCTATTTAATATTAAAACTTTTGTACTTGTTTTAAAGTTTCCAAAATTACTTATTATTTATGAGAAGTCCGAGACCTACCCTCTTTCCAAAGATTAAGCAGCATATCAATTGTATTATGTAGGTTTAACCGTAGCTATTTAGACCAGAAAATGTAACTTTGCGCAACTGTTAAATTTTTTGTTCAGCCATAAGACCGCATATTTAACATGCTCCAAAACTTCACAATACTGGCTCAGGCGCATCCAGCGGTGCCAGGTTTTCTAATTATCCCGTTTCTTATCCTGATCGCGATGATTGCCAGCGGACCAATTCTATTTGGTCATTTCTGGGAACACAACTACAAAAAAGTGGCCGTAACACTCGGTCTTACTGTTTTGGCCTATTACCTGTTTGTGCTGCACGACGTGCACATGCCCATTCACACCTTCTTTGAGTACTTTGCTTTTGCCGTTCTACTCAGTGCGCTTTATATAGCCGCAGGCGGTATTTACATCAATATCAATGCCAATGCCACCCCGCTCATGAACGTGGTACTGGTGGCAATAGGAGCGGCTCTAGCTAACATTGTTGGTACCACAGGAGCATCGTTGCTGCTTATCAGGCCATTTATTCGCCTGAATGTGCACCGCATCAAGCCCTACCAGATCGTGTTCTTTATCTTTATTGTAAGTAACGCGGGTGGTTTGCTTACGCCGCTAGGTGACCCGCCCCTGTTCATCGGTTTCCTGAAAGGGGTGCCGTTCTTCTGGACACTGCAACACCTCTTTGTGCCTTGGATTCTATCTATTGCCCTGCTTTGCCTCGTGTTCTTCCTTATCGACAGACGCAATAAAGAGGCTTTTGTACCTCGCCCCGAAGTAGTGGCTAAAAACGAGGCTAAAACGGAGTTCTACATCAGTGGCAAGCGTAACCTGGTATGGCTCGCCATTATCATTGGGGCTATTTTCCTTGACCCAAATGTGATCGAAGACATTCCGCACATCTACTATGATGGCAACAGGTTCTCTTACCTGCGTGAAATTATACAGCTGGGAGCTGCCTTCTTTTGCTATCGTTACTCCAACAAAACAGCACTGGCCGGAAACAAATTCAACTTTCACCCGATCTTGGAGGTAGTGTTCTTGTTCTTTGGTATCTTCTTCTCCATGATGCCAGCCTTGCAGCTTTCGGCAGAGATTGCCTCATCGCCACAGTTCGCGCAATACATTACACCAACGTTCTTATATTGGGCTACTGGTTCCTTATCTGGCTTCCTTGACAATGCTCCGACTTATGCCAACTTCCTGTCGCTGGCAATGGCTAAATACGACATGGCACAGAACAGTGTGGTGGAGGTTAGGCAGTTTGCCACGGGTACCGGAGCTGATCCTTCTACCCTTATTCTGTTAGAAGCTATCTCGCTTTCGGCGGTACTGTTTGGCGCCTTCACCTACATCGGTAACGGCCCTAACTTTATGGTGAAAGCCATTGCAGAAAGTGCTGGCATTAAAATGCCTTCTTTCTTTGCCTATATCCTCCGGTTCTCTATTCCGTTCCTGCTGCCAGTGCTTATTCTGGTTTGGTTCCTGGTGGTGCATCTGCGGTTATTTTAATATTATTCTGTAAAAGAAGAAGGGCCGGGTTCTTAACAGAACCCGGCCCTTCTTCTTTTACAGGCATTACTATCTTTCAAAAGATGCTCGCTCGGCAAGCGAAAATGATTTTTCTAATAAAATGTCCTTCCAGAGGCTTAACTTGGAATTTATGGGTTAAAACCTTTTCGCTAAGCCCGCACCTTTTCCATCCAAAAGAAGCTCCTGATGCACTAAAGCTTATTTGCTTTTTGGCGCATCAAGAAATCTGCTATAACAAGGGCAGCCATAGCATCTACAATAGGTACAGCTCTTGGCAAAACACAAGGGTCGTGGCGGCCTTTGCCTTTCAATGTTATTTCTTCTCCCTCGTCGTTTATGGTTTGCTGAGGCTGCAGGATGGTAGCTACCGGCTTAAAGGCAACGTTAAAGTAAATGTCTTGTCCGTTTGAAATACCGCCTTGTATGCCGCCGGAGCGGTTTGTCTTAGTACGCACGTTTCCGGCCTCATCGGTAAAAAACTGGTCGTTGTGCTGCGAGCCTCTCATCTTTACGCCTTCAAAGCCACTGCCGTACTCAAATCCTTTTACGGCATTAATGCTGAGCATAGCTTTGCCAAGTTCTGCATGCAATTTATCGAACACAGGTTCTCCTAAACCGGCAGGCACTCCTTTTATAACACAGCTCACTACACCTCCAATGGTATCGAGGCTGTCGCGGGCATCTTCTATGAGCTTAATCATTTCGGAGGCGGTGTCGCTGTGGGGGCAGCGCACAATGTTGGAGTCGATCTGGCCCAGGTCAAGGTCTGTGTATTCCTGCTGCACTTTTATGCTACCTACCTGCGACACGTAAGCCGCTACCGTAATGCCATAGTGCTGCAGCATTTTGGCAGCAAGGGCGCCAGCAGCAACGCGGGCAACCGTTTCGCGGGCAGAACTGCGGCCGCCGCCTCTGTAGTCGCGGGTGCCATATTTTGCTGTGTAAGTATAATCGGCGTGCGAAGGCCGGAAGGCATGCTCTATGTGCGAATAGTCGTGGCTAGCCTGGTCTTTGTTGTTTACGACCATGGCAATTGGTGTACCCTGTGTTTTACCCTGGAAAATACCAGATAAGATAGTCACCTTGTCTTCTTCCTTGCGGGGAGTGGTGATGTTAGACTGGCCAGGGCGGCGGCGATCCAGGGCATGCTGAATCTCTTCGACGGTAATATCAATACCTGCAGGGCAGCCATCTACTATTACGCCTACTGCGGCACCATGCGATTCTCCGAATGTAGTTATCCGGAAAAGCTTTCCGTAAGAATTGCTCATTTCTGCTTATTTCTTAAAAAATACAAATGCCGATACCACCAGTAGCACCAGCAGAATAATGTTGGTGTAGCGCTTAATCTCGTCTACATAATGTAAACTTACCAAAGTATTTTCTTCATTCTCAATGATATTGTAAAACGGGCCCAAATTTCTTGACAAAATTAAATCGTCGCTGTCGCTCTCGCCGGTTACACGCACTACCATTTGAGAACGCAAAGTATCGTACACAGCTTTTTCGGGGTTAAAAAACACCCACTCAAAGGCATCGCTAAGGCTGTAATATCCAGGTTGCTTAGCCAGAGCCGGATAAGTGAATGTGGCAGCACCTGTAATACGCCCATCGCGCTTGGTAATACTCTGGTTAAGGTCCGGTGGGTAAAACTCCAGGCCACCTCCCTGCTCTGGCTTAGGCGCCATAATAGCGGCCAGGTTTCCTTCACCCGTAATTTCGAACTGGTACTTCATACTCTTATTCACCGATAAGGTACTCTTAGAAACACCTTCCGTTAAAGCATAAACGCCAACCGGCACTACATCGCGGAGAGGGTGTGGAGGCAGCTCCTTTACGTGCACGACGCGCTCCCGGGCTCTGAAGTTCTTGTAGCCTTCCAGTCTGTCTTCGGCCAACAGGTTAGGGTTTTTGGCTACTTTATATTTAATCATTTTTAGATACAGCTGCGGAAATACCAGTGGCTCCTTGTTGAGCGGGTACAGCACAGCCTCGTAGAGTTTAAAGCGCAGAAACGGTTTGTCTGAAATTGTAACCTGCTCTGGCGTAATCTCTCCTATTTCAAATGTCTCTTCCCACACGTTTGGCTGCTTGAGCTGCTTTAGAATAGTGGTGAGTTGGTTGGCAAAATCATGGAAATCGAGGAGGCGCTGGTCTTCGTTAGCCAGATAGAAATAAAGCACCACACCTACTGCTTCGCCTACAAAAACCTCTTTCTTACTGGTGTAAAGTGTCAAAAAAGCATTATCCTCCATATCCACAAACTCCTGCTCAGCCTCTATTTCTTCGTCGGCATCGGCGGCGGGGTCGGGTAGCAGCGGGTTTTGTAGACCTGTGGCTGCCATGGGCAATACCTGTATAACGGTTCCCTTCGATTGCTCTGTCTGCCCGTTTACTTTCATACTGAATGGCTTCAGCTCAAACTCTCCCTCCTCAAATGCCGCATAGTTTTGGGTAATGCTAAGTATAACCGTAGTCTTACCTCCCACTATAATCGTTTTGGTAGACGAGAACTTTGTGCTTTTTTTAAACCCTTCAATATCAGGAAAAGCAGAAATATCTTTCAACTCCTGGTCCTGCAGGCTAACCGAAATGGTAAAGTACTGGTTTATTGGCAACTTGCTTTTACCTAGCTCAATGCTAACCTGCTGTGCTGCAACAGGCAACACAATGGCTAGTAGAAACATAGTAAAGAGGATGATAAAGCGCATGAATTCCTTAGTTGGCAAAAATAAGTACCTGTAAATAAAAATAAGAACAGCAAAGATAAAAACTTATTGCACTCTTCAGCCAGCTCCTGTTGCTCCTCTTGCTTATAAGGTATTTTGCTGCTGTACTTTCAGGACACAGCGAGGCGCTTGTGGTAAGCTTTTCAAGACTGATTTTTTGATTTTTGTAGCTAATGCACAGCTCACTTTTACACATATCTACAGGCACAGGAGCTACAGCTAGCAGCACTAAAATTATCTTTGCCTTGCTGCCTCTGAATTTTCACATAGTTCTCATCCTTTTGTTCGCCCTAAAGCAAACAGTAATAGACTGTAAACTCGAAACTTACAACTATTAGTTAGTTTGTCTTGAACTTTTAATCTTCTTTTTATATCTTTACCTCAATGAAATCGCCTAATAAAAGTCGTACTTTTTAGGTAAAAACACGTATTTGGTAATACAATTCATATATCTACAAATGCAATGTTAGAATACGTTAAAACCATCTTATTGAAAGTCAGTTTCGATAAGTCGCTGTTTGAAAAAGAACTGCGAAAAGCTTTTAAAGTTCTAGTAGTAGAGGAGATTAAGCAATTAAAGCAATGGTGTTACGAAAAATTCTCAGGAATGTATCTGCGCATCCTGAACCGTGTTTTTGCTAAAGCTAAAATTTAGCTCTCCTCATTGGTCGTACCTTGTACAAATTTAATATTCCGGAGCAGGCCTTTAAAGCCTGCTCTTTTTATGGCAGACTTTTTGAACAACTGCGAAAATACCTCCTGCGTCAGCTCCTGCCAATCGGCCTTTTTTAAATTTTTCAGCTCCGGATGCGGTGCAAAAGCTGGCTCCTGGTGTGGTTTGCTGAATCGGTTCCAGGGGCACACATCCTGGCAAATATCGCAGCCAAACACCCAGTTGCCGAACTTGCCGTTCATTTCCTGCGGCAGCTGGTCTTTCAGCTCTATAGTAAAATAGGAGATGCACTTGCTGCCATCTACTACATAAGGTGCTACAATGGCATTGGTGGGGCAGGCATCTAAACACCGGGTGCACGAGCCGCAGTAATCTTTAATAGGACCATCGTAAGCGAGCTCCAGATCTATGATAAGCTCAGCTATAAAATAGAAACTGCCAACCTGCGGTGTAATCAGGTTGCTGTTTTTGCCTACCCAGCCCAAGCCGCTTTTTTTGGCCCAGGCTTTGTCCATAACCGGTGCAGAATCTACAAAGCACCGGCCTCCTACCTCTCCTATCTCTTCGTTGATGTAGTGCAGCAGCTCCTTTAGTTTGTCTTTAATTACAAAATGGTAGTCGGTGCCGTAAGCGTACTTCGATATTTTGTAATTGTCCTCTTCCGGCTGCTTTTCTTCAGGAAAATAATTGAGCAGCAATGATACCACCGATTTAGCGCCATCTACGAGCAGACGCGGGTCCAGGCGCTTATCGAAATGGTTTTCCATGTAGCCCATCTGGCCGTGCATGTTCTGGTTGAGCCAGCGCTCCAGCCGCGGCGCCTCCTCCTCCAGAAACTCTGCTTTAGATACGCCACAATACATAAAGCCCAGTTCCTGCGCCTTTTGCTTTATAAGGTATGTCTGTTGGTCTTTTGTCAATTGATTACCGCTCCTGCTTTAGTTGTAGGATGTTATATGAACAAAATTAAGCTAAAATAAATCCGTTTACACATTTGTACTTTGCTACCTGCTGCAGCTAATCTACACCAACTAATATGTCAGCGTAAATTACCCTGGGTCATTATTTGTCTTAAAATCCTTTGGAAGGCCATTTTCATTTGAATAATTCACCGAAAACTAACCAAAAACAATGTTTTGCGGCGGTAAGCTACAGAGTGAACACCTGTGCCAGGTCCACCCTTTGACGCTAAACTGTTGGGGGTAGGGGCCCTCTTTAAAGAGCGTTCAGCGAGTATTCCGCGTCTTGATTCTTTTGGTTCTTTTTGTATCAAGACAAAAAGAACAAAGACTCAGGCTATGAAATAGTAACCTGCTGCAGTAAAAGAGAGAACAGCAGCAATGCTAACTTAGACCAAAAAGCCAGTAGCTACAGCTAATGGACCTTGCCTACAAGATCCTTTCAGGATGACAAAAAGGGGAGGTGGTACATGTAAAAATGAATTTTTGTCAGCTACAGTACAATCAGCAATTTTTCTAATGGAAAACCCCTTCAGAAGAAATATTGACATTTTACTGCCAAGGGTATACTTCCTATAAGTTACTTACTTCAACTGATAGCTAAACGTTTGCTTTCATGTTATTGAAACATTTTACTACCGAAGTACTGAAAACTTGAACTGCACCAGCTTATATAAAACAAAAAAGCAGGCCACAAAGCCTGCTTCTTAACACTTATTACAAACAGTTTACTTAAACTTCTGGTTGGCTAAAAAGGCTACCCCCTGTTACCTGCTGCGGCGGAATTTTACCTAAATGCTTATACGCAAGTTCGGTAGTTTCACGGCCGCGCGCAGTCCTCTTAATATACCCCTCCTGAATGAGGAAAGGTTCGTAAACTTCTTCAATTGTTTCGGCCTCTTCGCCACAAGCAGTGGCAATAGTCGAAATACCCACCGGGCCACCTTTGTACTTATCTATAATGCAGAGCAGAATACGGTTGTCCATTTCATCGAGGCCATTATGGTCCACATCCAAGGCGTTAAGGGCAAACTTGGCAATATCTACGGTAATAGTGCCATCGCCTTTTACCTGGGCAAAGTCGCGGGTACGGCGCAGCAGGTTGTTGGCAATACGAGGCGTACCGCGGCTACGACGTGCAATCTCAAAGGCCGCTTCAGCATGTATAGGAGCACCAAGCAAAGCTGCAGATCGCTTTACAATGGTAGTAAGGAGCTCCGCATCGTAGTACTCCAGCCGGGAGTTAATGCTGAAACGCGCGCGCAAAGGGGCAGTAAGCAAGCCCGAACGTGTAGTAGCGCCAATCAGGGTAAACGGGTTCAGGCTAATCTGAACAGAACGTGCATTGGGCCCGGAGTCGAGCATTATGTCGATCTTGTAATCTTCCATAGCTGAATACAGGTACTCTTCCACAATCGGGTTGAGGCGGTGTATTTCATCTATAAAAAGCACATCGTTCTGTTCCAGGTTGGTGAGCAGACCTGCCAGGTCGCTTGGTTTATCGAGTACCGGACCAGAAGTCATTTTGATGTTGGCATCCAGCTCAGAAGCGATAATATGCGACAGTGTGGTTTTACCTAAACCAGGAGGGCCGTGCAGCAACACGTGGTCTAATGCCTCTCCCCTACGCTTCGCAGCCTGCACAAATATTCTCAGGTTTTCCACAATTTTTGCCTGACCGGTAAAGTCGCGGAAACTGAGCGGGCGCAGTGCCTTGTCTATATCACGTTCAGCTGGCGTTAGGCTTTCTTTATCACCAGTGATATAATCTTCTCTCATCGTTTACTCTATTCTTGTTAAGCAGCTATGGCTGTACTTAAAGGTAACAGTTTAGGCGTTGCTTTCGCTCCATATCTGAGTACGAATTTAACTAATTTTGCTAATAATTTTATACATTTTAACCATAAATCTAATATGATTAGCAAAATATAAATTGAGTTTTGCCCGTCAAGAGTATAAGATGCACACTAACTAAACAAGTTTATTACTCGCTCCATAGCTTCTGCCTCTTCTCACAGGGTCTCCATACATGAGGATTCCCACAGGCTACAATTATTCTAATGGAAACAGCCTTCCAGTGAAAAAAGAATAAGATCAGGCTTAGGTTAAAGCACTATCATCTGTGCCAAAAATGGCTTTATTTAAATGCCTGGATGCCGGTAATATCGGCTCCGGTTATGAGCAGGTGAATGTCGTGCGTGCCTTCATAAGTAATCACCGATTCGAGGTTCATCATGTGGCGCATAATGGGGTACTCGCCTATAATGCCCATGCCACCGTGTATCTGCCTTGCCTCCCGCGCCACCTGCAGGGCCATGTCTACGTTATTGCGTTTGGCCATAGAGATTTGCTGTGTTGTAGCTTTTCCTTCGTTTTTAAGTGTGCCGAGGCGCCAGGCCAGCAGCTGTGCTTTGGTGATCTCGGTGAGCATCTCGGCCAGCTTTTTCTGGATAAGCTGAAAACTGGCAATTGGCTTGTCGAACTGCACCCGCTCCAGTGCATACTTCCTGGCTGATTCGTAACAATCTATCGCAGCTCCTATGGTTCCCCAGGCAATGCCATAGCGGGCGGAGTCGAGGCAGCCGAGCGGGCCTCGTAAACCATCTACATTCGGAAACACGTTCTCTTTTGGCACCTTCACGTTATCGAACACCAGCTCGCCGGTGCAGCTGGCTCGCAAGCTCCATTTGTTGTGTATTTCGGGTGTGGAAAAACCTTCCATGCCACGCTCCACAAGAAGACCTTTTATGCGACCTTGTTCGTTTCTGGCCCATACCACCGCCACCTGGCACTCCGGTGAGTTAGATATCCACATTTTGGCTCCATTCAGCAGGTAGTGGTCGCCCATGTCTTTTATGTTGGTTTTCATGCCGCCTGGGTTCGAGCCAAAGTCTGGTTCGGTGAGACCGAAGCAGCCCAGCCACTCGCCACTCGCCAGCTTGGGCAGGTATTTTTTTCGCTGTTCTTCTGAGCCGTAGGCGTAAATGGGGTACATCACCAGCGAGCCCTGCACCGAGGCGGTAGAGCGCATGCCGGAGTCGCCACGTTCTATCTCCTGCATTATTAACCCATAGCTGATGTAGTCCAGGCCACCGCCGCCATACTCTTCCGGGATGGTAGGACCGAAAGCGCCTACTTCGCCGAACTTCTGCACAATTTCTGATGGAAAATGCGCCTCCTGGGCCCATTGTTCTATGTTAGGCGAAATTTCCCGCTTCACAAAATCGCGCATGGTTTGCCGTATGAGCTTGTGCTCTTCGGTTAGCAAATCATCTATGTTGAAATAATCGGGTGCTCCTGTAGATTGGTAGGCCATGCTGTAGTTGTTGATTGATCGTTGGCAATTGCTGTTTCTTCCTTTATAACAGTACGTAAAATGCGAATGAGCAATAGCAACAAATTAAGAATTCAGACATATAATCCATAAAAAAAAGCCTCACCAATAACTTGATGAGGCTCTTCTTCAAAAATGGGTGATTCTAAAACTTCAGGCCCAGCGAAAGCAGGAAATTGCGGGTGGCCTGCGGGTAGTAGTGGTTGTAGTCGTAGCGGCCAGGGTCGCCGGCATACATCTCGCTCCAGGTGTACCCATTGGCTTCGTGCTTTTTATTGAGCAGGTTGTTTACCAGCAGGGCCAGCTCCACTTCGCGCATAAACTGAGGCTTTAGTGTGTAGCGTAGGCGCAGGTCCAGCACCTGGTAAGCAGCTATGCTACGGTCGTTGCTGGAGGTATTGTCTAGGTACTGCTTGCCTACTGTTTTGTAAAGCAATGCCGCTTTGAACCCACGCACCGGCTGCACCTCTACCGAATGGCCAGAGATAACGGCCGGTGAAAAGGAAATATCTGTTTCCTTGTACTCATTCTCCACAATACCTTCTACATTATAGTCTTCGTCGTAGATATACACTGTTTCGGTGTAGTTGCGGATCTTGTTGCGGCTTAGGGTCAGGTTGCTGCGTACTTCAATAAACTCGCCAAGGCTTACAGCACCAGCCAGCTCAACGCCTGCTCTGTAGCTGTCTTTGATGTTGGTGCGAAGGCCGTTGCCCACATCATTTAGCTGCCCGGTCAGCACCAGCTGGTTCTGGTAATCCATGTAATACACGTTGGCATCGAGGGAGTACCGGTAGCCTGGCGTAGACTCCATTACTCCGCCTGTAGTACCACGTAGCCGATAACCAGCTTCGAGGTTGTACATCCGTTCGGCCTGCGGCCTGATGCCACGCTCCCTGTCTACATCCGATTGGTCTGTAAAGTCGGAGCGTACCGGCTCGCGGTTTCCGACTGCAAGCGAGGTATAGAAGGTTTGGTTGTCGGTGAGGGCATAGGTAACCCCCGCCTTCGGGTTAAAGAAAGCGAAATCTGCCTCCTGGCTTACGTCACGCCTGTCGTCGTCAAGGCCCTCAACGCTGTAGCCGATGGTACGGAACTGCAGGTCCCCAAACAGCCCCAGCTTCTGACTTAGTTGGTAAGTGGCTTTTGTGTAGATGTTGAAATCTGTTTTAACGGCATTGTTATCGTAGTACCGGTGCCTGATGCTGCTGCTGGAGGCATATTGCGCCCATATCACTTCGCCAAAGTGGTCGCCGTCGTACTGGTTTATTCCTCCGCCAACTGTTGTTACCAGCCTGCGGTCGTTGGAGTAGTAGTTAAAGGCGTAAGTGGCTCCATAGAAATAATTATCGAGCCATTTGCGCTGGATCAGGTCTGATCGGGTAATGGTGGTGTCGCCAATGACAACTGGTGCAATGTTATAGTCTGAGAATTTGCGGTTGGTCCGGTATTGTTCGTAGTAGCCTTTGCCCCTGGTAAAGTGCAGCGCCCCGCCAAAGTCGAAGTTGCTGCCGAAGGTTTTGGAGTAGTGCAACTGGTAGTGGTCCTGCTGGTAATTATCCGTTTCGTTATCGTAAGTGAGGGAGTTGTAGGTGCGGTTGGTAGCCAGCATCTCCTCCGGAACGCCGTTCCAGGCCTGGTAGGTCTGCTCTACCCCCGAAAAGGTCACAAACTTCAGGGTGCTGGTTTTGCCGTGGTAGCCTACTGCCAGGTAATACGATTTCAGGTCGGAGAAGGCACGGTCTACGTAGCCATCCGAAGAGATTTTAGAAAGGCGCGCATCTACGGTAAACTTATCGTTGAGGAGACCGGAGCCAAACGAGAGGCTATGGCGCCTGGTGTTATAGGAGCCGTATGTGTTAAGCGCCTCCGCATAAGCCTCTCTGTTCAACCCCAGTGTACTCATGTTGATGCTGGCTCCGAAAGCGGCTGCTCCATTGGTTGATGTTCCTACACCTCGCTGCACCTGTATATCCTGCACCGAGGAACCTAGGTCCGGCATGTTCACAAAAAAGGCGCCATGGCTCTCCGCATCGTTTATCGGGATGCCATTTACGGTTACATTGATGCGGGTAATGTCGGAACCCCGTATCCGGATACCTGTGTACCCCACTCCCGCCCCTGCATCTGAGTTCACCACAACAGATGGTGTCTGGTCAAGCAGGTACGGGATGTCTTGCCCGAAATTGCGCTCTGCAATTTCCTCTTTGCTTACGTTGGTGTAGGTTGTGGCTGTTTTCTCGGTAGCTCTGGTAGCTGTTACCACTACTTCGGAGGTGTGCACGCTCCTGGGGTTCAGCCCAATATCGAGGCGGCGGCTGGCGTTAAGGCTTACCTGCCGCTCCTCGGAGTCGAAGCCCACAAAAGTAACCTGCACAGTGTACGTTGCCCCAACTGGCAAATTGCTGAACTCGTAGTAGCCGTTTTGGTCGGTAGTGGTGGCCAGGCTATTTGCTTCTTTTATAAGCACAGTGGCGCCTGGTAAGGCTTCGCTCTGAACGGCATTGGTAATGTGCCCGCTCAGGTTAGCCTGGGCAAACAACTGCAATGGCAACAGCATAGCAGCCATCGCAATTAAAAAATACTTCATGAGGTAAAATAAAAGAAATAGGTAAAACACTGAGGTTGGCCAGGGGTTAGCCACCTGTATTATAGTTTTCCTCCGTTTTCCCTTCGCCGGCATTACCCGGATCAGGTTCAATGGGTATGATCTCAGCCCGTAATTCTAAAGGCACCCCTAAACTGCCACAAAAGTACTTCCTTATTCTGGTTAATGCAAAGGTGCTTCAGCAGCAATTCAAGGAGCTATGACTACAGCAAGGGGGCAGCAGCTATTTTTTTTAAGTAAAGATAAAAACCACTTACCCCAAAAGTACGTTCTAAATCATAAACAGACACTTAGTCCTCAGCTTCTTAAGAGCTTGAGGCAACACGTGTCGGTTTTCGATTTTTTATTTTTTAAGTTGAAATGTGATGATGATCAGTCTACTTTATACGTTTGCCTTACTATCTATACTGGCGTATTACGCATTCTCGCCACACAAAAAATTCGACGTGCCGCCATCTACCGATAACGACGATGATGGGGGCGAACCAATTGGCGATGACTTACCAGATTTGGACCTCCCACCAGGCATATCATTACCTATCAATGATTTTGAACCTGAATATGACCTCAGAAGAATTAAGGTCCCCAAGTTTCCGGAGCCTTCATTACAGTGACTACAAACTTAAATCCCCGGCTGATCAGCATCAACCGGGGATTCTTTTTAAGGCAAATTTTAGAGATTTCAGATACCAGATAAACAAATTTTATTTCTGAGGCTGGACTTCAACCTTCCTTCTGCTTCTGCCAGAGACCTTTGGTCAACCATTTAACAATTTAACCATTAAGCCATCTCACAACCAATCAAATTCTTCTAATGAAAATGCCCTTCCAGAGGCTCTGAGGGCTTTGGAATGACATGGGCTATCTAGAGCACTTCAATGCTGAAAGTTCTTTCGAAGGCCTGTTTGGGGGCAATGTGCTCTATTCCTTCTTTCTCTTCGAGTTTACCTGTGTCGCCTTCGCTGCTTGCAACGCCGCACCAGGGCTCTATGCACACAAACGGAGCTCCGTTTGCTTTTGCCCAAATGCCCAGGTAAGGGAATCCTTCAAAAGAGATTTCGAGGCGCAGCGGGTTGGTGCGGCTGGCCAGTTGCAACCGCTGCGACTTTGTGTTTTTAAACACCAAGGCATCTTTCTGAAACAAGTCGTGGTGAAGGGGCAGCACGCGCTCCTGCTCCAGCACACGCTCCGTATCGTTGGTTAGCAGGCCCTGCTCGTTTAGCAGGTAACGGCTTAGAGTTTCTTCCTGCTCAAATTCAATAAAGTAATCGGTGTACTGCTCCTGCGGGTAAAGCGGCACATTAAATCCAGGGTGGCCACCTACCGAAAAGTAAAGCGCCTCGCCGTCGTCGTTGCGGACCAGGTAAGTGACCTCAAGCTTGCTGCCCATCAGTTTGTAGGCGATCAGGAGGCTGAACTTATACGGATACTGCGCCAGCGTGTCCTCATTCTGCTTCAGTTCAAAAACCAGCTTGTCGGTGTGCTCCTCCACAAGCTCAAACTCGCTGTTCCGGGCAAAGCCGTGTCGTTTCATGTGGAAACGTTTACCTTTGGCCTCAAACCCGTTGTTTGGCAGTTCCCCAATAATAGGGAAAAGATTAGGGGCACGGCCAGCCCAGATAGCAGGATTGCCTTGCCAGATCAGCTCCAGTTGCTCATCAAGCTTGATAAAATGGGTTAGCTCAGCACCTTCGCTATCGATGCCAACGCTGTAGTTATCGTTCTGAATATAATGTAACATAAGCTAAATTTTAAGACGCGGTAAGTAATCCAGGTACAATCAGGTTAGATTTTCATCTCTGCGTTTCTGATTAATTTATCTATGTACTGCCGGGCCATCAGGAAACGCTCCTCCTGCAATCCGCTGATCTCTACAAAAGGCACCTGCAATTGCTGCAGCTCTTTTTTATACAGATCGTAGAAATGCTGCCGCAGGTGTGGGTGCTCCCGCTGCGGATCCGGCTCCCACGGCAAATCAACGCCCATGAGCAGGTAAAGGTTGTACTTGTGCTGCTGCAGTTGGTCCAGGATCCAGGCGGGGCATTGGCCAAAGGCATTCTCGCTCCAGATTTTCAGCACCAACAGGTCGGTATCGGCAAACAGCAAGTTATGGTTAGCCTGCCGCTCCAGTTGCGCCTCCTGCGCCAGTTGCTCCCTGGCAATGGCTTCGAGATCGGTTAGGGTGTAGGGGCGGTTTAAGTTACCTATGTAAGTACGGGCATACTCCGGCACCCACACGGTATTGTAATGCTGCGCCAGCTTTTCGGATATAGTAGACTTTCCTGTAGACTCAGGACCGGTAACTGAAATTTTGAGCATGCCGGAGCATTATTTAAATAAAATTAAATGGAAGATCAGGACAAAAGTATAAAAATTAACACATGCTGCTTCAGAGTAATACGCGGCACATAGAATTTAACATATAGCGAAGCTCTGTGGTAGTTCTAAGGCGCGTATAAAAAAAGCTGTAAATCCTAACAGATTTACAGCTTCGCTGCCACTTAGTAAGTAAAACTTTTAATTTTCGGAAAAACTGTATCCATAGAAATTATAAACATTCAATTCTTTAGGCCTTTTATCGCCATACTGCCTAAAATACACTCGCTTAGGGCTTTCATCGGGCGACTCATATCCCCATTTAAGCCGATTCACATACTTCAACTCTTCGGGCAATTCTAATTTCCGCTGCTTCATTTTTTTGCATGTTTAGGGGTTCCACAAGTTGTAATGCGAGTTCTAAAAGAATCTCTTCCTTTTGAGCCTATACCACATGTACGTAAGCTAAGGCCGTATGGATTGACTTTCCTAAATATAATAAATTCTGGTTGAACAATCGCAAAAAATTTACCAACACTTCTTTGGCATAGCTCCCTGTAGGCCTGTTTTCTCAATTCATTTAACCGGTATCAACAATAAAAAAGCATTTTTAAAAATATAACTAGTTAAAGATAAGAAAGATAGAAAATATGTTTTATCTCTGTTGGAATCAGGAAAAAACAAGAAAGTTTGCACCGCACTTTCGAGTAACAGAAAGCGCACCACAGACAGGAAAATAAGAAGATTACATTTTTCTTTAGGCTACCTATGCTACGCCAGATCAGAAGAAGCTAGAGGGGTACAAGATCTGATAGACTTCTCGCGTTTGTTGCCGTCGCCAAGTCTAAATAGACCAGGAACCGATCAGGGTAGTATACAGGTAGTCAGCTGTACCCAGTGGCGCAGAAACACCATATTAAGCACCCGTAAGGTTTGGCTCCGGCACAAGCGCTTTCTTTTTCCAGGCGGCAAGCCCGGCAAAGGCCATCAGGAGCAAAATAAAATAGAACACCGACGTAAACACCAGCCCCTTTACAAAATAAAGGGGCACAGAGGCTATATTAGTCCCAATCCACCAGCACCAGCTTTCCACTTTTTTCCTTGCCATTAACCACATGCCGGTATAGGCGGTGGCACTGGCCAGCGCATCGGCCCACGGAATTACGCCCGGGTAAAAGGCATCGCGCAGGTACACCAGGCAGAAATAAATAAGGCAGTACAGCAACACAAAAAAGCCTAGCTGCTGCAGCCATTGCTTTCTGGAGGAGAAAGTAATGTGCAGCACATGCTCATCGGTATTGTTCCGTCTGGCCCACAAAATCCAGCCGTAAATACTGAGAACAGAATAATAGATGTTTACGCTGGCTTCCCCTATTAAATCATATTTAAAACTGAGGTAAATATAGATAAGCGTGCTAACGAGACCTACCGGAAATACCCAGATGTTTTCTTTCTTAGAAAACCATACACTGGCAATACCTGCCACCACTGCCACGTATTCTAACAGGGAGGTTTGTTGTATCCCTTCCACAAATTGAATCCAGATTTGGGCAAAACCCGGATCGGCAGAGGCAAAGAGCAAAGGTTGCGCTAAAGCAGCTTGGGTAGCAGAAGGGAAGAGAAATGAAAAATCCATTAAATAATGAATAACGCGGAAAACAAAAATATCAGATGCTAAGTTTGCGAATCCAATTTTAAGAGCCAAAATTACGTTATTCTAAATCGAGCACGATTACTATTTATGAACGAAATAACTGTACAGGAGCTGAAGGCGAGAATGGCACACCAGGGTAAGCTGCAACTGGTAGATGTGCGAGAGCCAGCTGAATTCCAGATCTGCAACCTCGGCGGCGAACTGATACCTCTTGGGGAGCTTCCAAAGCAGGTAAGCAGAATTCCACAGGACGTACCGGTGGTGGTGATCTGTCATCATGGGTTTAGGAGCGCCCAAGCTATAAACTACCTTAGCCAGCGCTACGGCTACGAGAACCTCCTGAACCTGAAAGGCGGCATCCATGCCTGGGCTACCGAAATAGACGCTACCATGAAAGTGTATTAAAGGTATAAAGTTAGAGAGGTTAGAATTAGAAAGTTAAAAGGTGAAGGTGATAAAGCAGGGAATGGCGAAAACAACCAATTCTTCTAATGAAAAAGGCCTTCCAGAGGCTAAATTACTCATGTTAGGCCTTGGGTTGACCTCTTGTGATTGCAGGTGCCATTAAACCTCTTCAGCTTTTTAATTCAAAAGCCTTTCTATAGTCAAAAACATTTCGTAGTTTTACGCGGCAAATAAGGACCCCTAAATTATTTGCCATGATCTCTGATCAGTCTAAAATTTTATTCGAAGCACTCACCTACGATGACGTGCTTTTGCTCCCGGCTTACTCCGAGGTGCTCCCCAAAGATACTGACACTTCTACCCGCCTGACGCGCAACATCAGGATAAACATTCCGCTTCTTTCGGCCGCTATGGACACGGTTACCGAAGCGGATCTGGCCATAGCTATGGCGCAGGAAGGCGGCATTGGTTTCATACACAAAAACATGTCTATAAAGAAACAGGCAGCACAAGTGCGCAAAGTAAAGCGCTCTGAAAGCGGCATGATTCTGGACCCCATTACACTAGAGCAAACTGCTACACTGGGCGATGCCGTTCGCATAATGAACGAAAACAAAATTGGTGGCATCCCAATCGTTGATGGCGACGGCAAACTGACTGGCATTATCACGAATCGTGATCTGCGCTTCGAGAAAGACCTGACACAGTCTGTGGCCGGCATTATGACCACCGAAAACCTGGTAACAGCCGAAAAAGGCACCGACCTGGCCAAAGCCGAAGATATACTACAGCAGTACAAGATCGAAAAACTGCCTGTGGTAGATGAAAACGGCAAACTTGTTGGCCTGATAACCTACAAAGACATCCTGAAGAAAAAAGACCGCCCTTTCGCCTGCAAAGACGAATTTGGTCGTTTGCGCGTGGGCGCTGCCGTGGGTGTAACCCCCGATGTGATGGACCGCATTAAAGCGTTGGCTGAGGCTGGCGTAGATGTGATCAGCATAGACACTGCACACGGTCATTCCAAAGGAGTGCTCGATAAAGTACGCGAAATAAAAACTCAGTTCCCCGACCTGGAGCTGATTGCCGGAAACGTAGCAACAGCCGAAGGAGCCAGAGCCCTGGCCGACGCCGGTGCCGATGCCGTTAAGGTGGGTGTAGGCCCAGGCAGTATCTGTACTACCCGTGTAATTGCCGGTATTGGTGTTCCGCAGCTATCGGCTGTAATGGAAGCAGTAAAAGGCCTGCAGGGAACTGACGTACCTGTAATTGCCGACGGTGGCATTAAGTTTTCCGGAGATATTGTAAAGGCACTGGCAGGTGGCGCAAGCACCGTTATGATCGGCTCTTTACTGGCTGGCACCGAAGAGGCCCCTGGCGAGATGATTATTTACGAAGGTCGTAAGTTTAAGACTTACCGCGGCATGGGTTCTGTTGAGGCTATGGAAGAAGGTTCAAAAGACCGCTATTTCCAGAGCAGCGAAGTAGATGTTAAAAAACTGGTACCAGAAGGTATTGTAGGGCAGGTGCCGTTCAAAGGACATGTATCTGAAGTGCTTTACCAGTTGGTGGGTGGTATACGAGCCGGTATGGGTTACTGTGGCACAGGTTCTATAGAGGATTTGCAAAAGGCCAAAATGGTAAAAATAACTGGAGCAGGTCTGCGCGAAAGCCATCCGCACGACGTACAGATTATGCGCGAGGCTCCTAACTACAGCCGCTAATTGATACCGGAAGGCGTACAGCAACACAAGCCAGTCCGCCTCCCCTAAATATTTTTTTAATTGCCTGGCATACTCCTGCAACTCTTCCGGTTGCGCTAAGAGCGTGCCAGGCAATTTTATTTAATTCTAAAATGGCTTCAGGAGTTGTTTTTAGGCCTATTTAGCTCCAACTACAATATTTAGAGGTAAGGACTAACCTCTGGCAGTAATAATACGTTATGCAAGGTGTTATAAAAACTCATCCAGACACCTTGGCTAAAGAGAGAAAATTTTTCTTACCTTTCCCAGATTCTAAGACTCCTAATAACTAAACTCTGTCGCAGCTAAAACAAAACACGGGTTTCCGTTTTATGCTAAATAAAACAAATACGAGATTTTTACTGATTACCACAGCTATAATAAGTTGGGTGCTGCTATTGGCTAACCTGTTGCTCTCGGCCGAAAGCCGGCAACAACAGGAGATAACAGAGCCATTGCTACCTTTTATTCATAACATACTGGTAGTAATCTTTATCGTTTCTGTTTTCTTTTGCCAGCGCATAAGTGTTCTGAGCCTGAAAAAGGCCGACTTTGTGGCTTACCTCTGGAACTTCTTTATGAGGGCCGCCATAGGTGCTTATATTGCTATGGCTATTTATATAGGCTATGTGCTCTCTACCGATTTCATAAACCTACGGTCTAACCTGCTGCTTCACCTGGTCTACCATACCTTTTTTGGTTTACTTGTCATTTTCCTGGGCAAAGGCTTGTATGTATGGCGTCAGTTGCTGCTCTACCACAAAAACAGGTTTCTGCAAATAGCCTGGGATTGGTTTGAACTCTTGTTGTATGGCACTCTACTGCTCACGCTTCTCAACTTCGACTATACCAGCTATATTTTTCTGCCCTTGCTGGCACTGCTGGTATTTTACATTTTGTTTCTATGTACCAACCTGAAGTGGGTAGCCTATCTTAATTTTAACAAGAAAAGCCGGTCGCTGGTGCTACTGGGCGCAATTCTGCTGAGCTGCTATATCTTTCAGTGGTTCTTCTATGAATTTAAGAACAGCCCCGAACTTGCCGCCGATTACACAGCAGTAGGCTTTTTGGTGCTAGTCATGCTGTTTGTTGGCTTGTATGGGTTGGCGGCCTTTCTGGTTGCGCTTTTCAGCCTGCCTACCTCCAGCGTTTTTGAGCAGAAGAGCGAAGACCTCCTTAATTTCCAGCGGCTGAGCCAAAGTATACAACAAGGGCAAAGTGAACAGCAGGTGTACGACACCCTTTTCGATAGCACCATTAAAGCCTCCGCTGCCACAGCCGGCTGGCTGGAGTTGGAAAAAGGTAGCGAGAAGCAGATCTCGCATATGCTTAACATTACAGATGACCAAATTCAGCGCCTCCGTCACTTGCTGGCTGCTTACAACTACGACGCCGACCACCTCAACAACAACCTCGACCGCAACCCTGGCTTTAAAGAACTGGAGCTACCTTGGCAGTCTATGGTGGTGCTCCCCATTAAATCGCTGAAACACCAGTTTGGCACGCTGTACCTGCTCAAAGACATTGAAAACGGCTTTGATAGGGAAACGGTGAACGTGTTACAAACCTTCACCAATCAGACCACGCTTACCATCGAAAACCTTCGCCTGGTAGCTGAATCGCTACAAAATGAGCGTTACAAGGAGGAACTTAAAATAGCCAGCACCGTACAGGAAAATCTGATACCAAAGACGTTCCCAAGCGATAGTTGGTTTGAAATTAGTACCCACGCGCTGGCTGCAAAAGAGGTAGGAGGCGACTTTTACGACTTCCTGCAACTAAGCGAATCAAGAATAGCCATTATAATCGGCGACGTTTCGGGCAAAGGAATTACCGCAGCCTTCCATATGGCTCAGATGAAAGGTATATTCCATGGCCTGATGCAGCAGGATATGGCACCCAGCGAGTTTATGCGGCAAGCCAATAGTGCCCTGAGTCGTTGCCTGGAGCGAACTTCATTTATAACCTCGTCGCTCTACATTATAGATTACCGTATGAAGGGCTTTGTGTTTGCCCGTGCCGGCCACTGCCATACGCTCTATTATAACGCCATGATGCAGGACACCTTTTATTTCCAGACAGACGGTCTGGGTCTAGGCATCATACGCGACCAGAGTTACAAAAACCACATCCGGGAGATGTTTTACGACTATAACCCTGGTGATGTAATGGTCATTTACACCGATGGCATTATAGAGGCGCGAGCCGAAAACAGCAACGATGAGTATGGCGAAGAACGGCTTCGCTACATGCTGGAGCAATGTTACCATATGGAAGCCGACGACATCAAATGCGCCATAATTAACGATTTACAGAACTTTACTGGTCCTAATACGATATATGACGACCAGACCTTACTTGTTATTAAATTTAAGGCTGACCAACAAACAGTTTAACTGAGACGTACAGAATGCGATGAAAATTACAAACGAAATCAAAGACTCCACAATTATCATCACCCTCGATGGTGAATTAGATGCCAGCTCTTCTGTTATTTTAGATGAGGAGCTCTCTAACCCCGAAATAATGAAGTTCAGCAAGATTCTGGTTAATTGCGAGAACCTTCATTATATTTCTTCTGCCGGTCTTGGTGTATTTATCTCACACCTGCAACGCTTCGAAGACGCTCAAATAAAGCTTATTTTCTTTAACATGCAGGACAAAGTGCGTAATGTTTTTGAGATACTCGGTCTGGATCTTTTAATGACCATTGTATCTAATTATGAGGAAGCAATGACGATTGCAGATGAATAATTCAATCCGCGTAAACTGCACAAAAAAAAACCTGAAGCTTATCCGTGATTTTGTCATGGAGCATCTGCTTACGCTACAGCTAACAGATATCCAGATGAACCAGATCGTGCTGGCCGTAGATGAAATATGCGCCAACCTGATCATCCATGCTAATAGCGAAGACCCATCCAAATTCATTTCTCTGGCTATTTCGGAGCAGCGAAATGTGGTGCGGTTCGAGATTACAGATAGAGGCCTAGCTTTTAAACGCGCAGAATACAAGGAACCGGACCTTCAGGAGCATGTTCGGGTTGGGAAAAAGGGCGGGGTTGGCCTTGCCCTTGTAAACCGCATCATGGATAAAGTAGAGTTCAAAACCATAGGTGATCAGAACACTTGCCTGCTTTACAAAAAAATTAAATAGTACTGCCTGCCACACTTTTACAAACCTTTAGGCGTTATTCGGAACAAATTCAAGTGCAAGTTGATTATGCTGACAGATTTTAGTCCATCTGTCAGAAAAAATAACTAAAATTGCATTCCTTGAATCAGGAATTAACTTTAAAGTTTGTATTAAATCTTTCTATGCGCAGCAATTCCCTACTTGTTGCGGTGGCAGCCCTGCTTTTGGCCGGTTGTACCGCATCTAAGAAGATCGACACCAAAGAACCTGTTATTGCAACTATAGGCAACCAACCTATTTATGCGTCGGAGTTCAGGTACGTTTACGACAAAAACAACAGCGGCAACGACGATGCTTACAGCAAAGAGAGTATAAGCGAATACCTGGAGCTATATTCTAATTTTAAGCTGAAGGTGATGGAAGCAGAGAGCCGTGGGCTCGACACAACCACTGCTTTCAAAAAAGAGCTGGAAGGCTACAAAGAGCAACTCGCACAGCCCTACCTAACAGAAAAAAGCGTAACAGACAATCTGGTGCGGGAAGCATACGAGCGCCTGAAGAAAGAAATAAACGCCTCCCATATTCTTCTGTCGGTAGCAGCAGACGCTGACCCGCAGGATACGCTGGCAACATACAACCAGATTTTAGAATTACACAAAAGAGCAACAGCCGGCGAAGATTTCAGCAAGCTGGCCCGAGAGCACTCTCAAGATCCCTCTGCCGCTGAAAACGGTGGCAACCTGGGTTATTTTACAGCCATGCAAATGGTGTATCCCTTTGAAGATGCTGCCTACAAAACAGCACCTGGCCAAATCTCGCAGCCAGTGCGCACCCGCTTTGGCTACCACATTATTAAAGTAAATGAGGTACGTCCGGCACAGGGCGAGGTAAAAGTAGCACACATTATGGTGCGCTCTACTCCTGGCATGCCTAAAGCAGACTCCCTTGCAGCCAAGCAACGCATAGATGCCATTTATAAACGCGTGCAACGCAACGAGAACTGGGATAAACTGGTAGCCGAGTTTTCTGAGGATGCCAATTCAGCAGCGAACGGAGGTGAACTACCATGGTTCGGGACCGGCCGTATGATTCCGACTTTTGAGGATGTAGCCTTCAAACTGAAAAAAGAAGGAGAAATTGCTCCTCCGGTAGCTACTCCGTATGGCTGGCACATCATTAAGCTAATAGAGAAAAAAGGTTTACCCCCTTATGAAGATATGGAGCAATCGCTGCGAAACAGAGTAGCGAAAGATTCCCGATCTGAGTTAAACAAGGCAGCTTTCCTGAAGCGCATTAGAACAGAAAACAATTTCACGGAAGATGCAGCAGCAAAAGACATAGCCCTTAGTAAAGCAAACGACGACCTGCTGCAAGCCACCTGGACATTTGATGCAGCCGACAAAGCAGTAAATACCACCTTGTTTACCATTCAAGGCAAACCCTACAAAATAAGAGACTTTTACGATTATGTAAAAACAGAACAACGCCCGCGCACAAAAGGCACTGCTGCTCACCACATGAACCTGCTTTACGAAGCCTTTGTTAATAAAAGCCTGATAGACTACGAAAAAGCTAATCTTGAGAACAAGCACACCGATTACCGCATGCTGGTGCAGGAGTACCACGACGGTATTCTGCTGTTCCAACTCATGGACGAAAAAGTATGGTCTAAGGCAGTAGAAGACACAACCGGCCTGAAGGCATATTTTGAGCAGAACAAAGAAAAATACCAATGGGGGCAACGTGCAGAGGCAACTGTAGTAAGCGCGGCCAGCAAAGAAATTTTAGCTGCTGTTCAAAAACAGCTGGCAGACCGAAAATATGAAGTAGGCAACAAACCAGCCGATGTACTTTTCGCTGCTAACAAAGCGGAGTTGGCAAAAGAAGGCACTGCTGCACTAGATGAACTGGCCACACGCCTACAGAACAACCCGCGCTTAAGCTTGGTAGTAAACGGCCATGCCGATTCCCGCGAAGATGCTGCCAGTAAAGACCTGGCACAGAAGCGTGCCCAGGCGGTAAGCACCTACCTGGCAGGTAAAGGTGTGCCGGCAGCACAAGTTAGCACCCTGGCACTCGGCAAAACAAAACAGGCCGGCCCTGATAATACAGAAACAGGCCGTCGTCGTAACAGACGCGCTTCGTTTACGCTTTACTCCTCAGACCTGAACGTACTGGCAGAAAACTTCAACAAAGAAAACCCACTGAGCGTGCAGATTACGGAGAAGAAGTTCCAGAAAGGTGAGAACAAAGCGCTGGACCAGGTGAAGTGGGAAAAAGGGACTTATACCACCCAGCAGAACGGCCGCGAATACCTGATTATCATAAATAACATATTGGCGCCGGAGCCCAAGCAGCTAAGCGAAGTAAGAGGCGTGGTAACATCTGATTACCAGAATTACCTGGAGCAGGAATGGATAAAACAGTTGCGTGAGAAATACCCCGTATCTGTTAACCAGGCAGAAATAAGCAAGCTGATTACGGAATAAGCTTATCTATATTTCCGAAACACAGAATAAAAGAGTAAATTTTGCGTTTATTTTAGAAGCGCATTGCACAAAATGATTTATATCCAGAAATTAAAACATGTAGCAGCCGGATTTGCCTTTGTGCTGATTTGTTGCCTGCTGGCTCCTGCCACTATCTTTGCCCAATCGCCGGTGCAGAAGAAAATAGATGGCATTGTTGCCAAAATAGATAACCACATTATACTTAGGTCAGAGCTGGAGTTTACTTATCTGCAATACCTGGCCCAGTCTAAGCAACAAGATGCGCCAGGGCTGAAATGCGAACTACTCGAGTCGATGGTCCAGGACAAACTGCTGCTGGCCCGAGCTGAAATAGACTCTGTTACAGTTGAAGAATCGCAGGTAAACGGTGAACTGAACGAGCGGGTAAATTACATTGTGCAACAGGCAGGTGGTGTAGAGCGGGTAGAGCAGTACTACAACAAAACCCTAAAGCAACTTAAAGACGACCTGCGTCGCAGTATCCGCGACCAGCTGGTGGTGGCCAAAATGCAACGCCAGATCTACGAGAAAATAACAGTTACTCCCAAAGAAATCCGCAATTACTTTAACGCAATTCCTCGCGACAGCCTACCCTACTTTTCGAGTGAGGTAGAAATAGGCCAGATCGTGAAGTATGCGCAGGTAAGTAAGCAGCAAAAAGCCATCGCAAGGCAGAAGCTGGAAGAAATAAAAGCCCGTATTGTGGCCGGCGAAGATTTTGCAACACTAGCCAAACAATTCTCCGACGACGTAGGATCGGCACAAGAAGGTGGAGAACTTGGCTTTTTTAAGAGAAAAGAACTTGTACCGGAGTACGAGGCTACAGCTTTAAAACTGGAGCCAGGGCAGCTGTCTAACGTGGTGGAGTCGCAGTTCGGATTTCACCTGATACAGCTCATCGAGAAAAGAGGCCAAGAGTTTAATACGCGGCATATCCTTATTAAACCGGCTACTGCCACTATTAACGTAGAGGAAGCCATGGCCGAAATGGACAGTATCCGTACGCTGATCGTAAACGACAGCATGACCTTTGCCAAAGCCGCTAAAGAGTTCTCTGACGATAAAAACACCAAAGACAATGGCGGCATGATGTCGAACCGTTCTACCGGCGACACATATTTTCCGATGGAGCAGGTAGACCCCGCTATTTTCTTTGTGATAGATACAATGCAGGTAGGCGAGATATCTAAGCCAATTGCTTACAAAACCCCGGAAGGCGTAGACGCGGTACGGATTATTTATCTAAAATCTAAAACTGTTCCCCATTTGGCAAACCTCCGCGACGACTATCAGAAGATATCGAATGCGGCCATACAAGAAAAAAGAGGAAAAGCTGTAGATTCCTGGTTCAAAAAGAATTTAGATACCGTATACATCCAAATCGATCCGGAATTCCAGAGCTGCCAGATATTACAATCCGTAAACCAGTAGGTCTCGGTAAAAACGCACAAGTGCATTAGGCTTGGCAAAGCTGCTGTACTAGCTCCACCTCCGGATCTGGCAACCAATTTTTGTACCTTTACTTAGCCATAATCACATGAAGCAATACTCTTCTGACAAAGAAGCAGCCGATGCACTATACAGCTCTTACCGGGAGCTTACATCTGAGATTTCAAAAGTAATTGTAGGGCAGGATGAGGTAGTGCGGCTGGTGCTTACCGCTGTTTTTTGTCAGGGGCATTGCCTGCTGGTAGGCGTGCCGGGGCTGGCAAAAACACTCTTGATACAGACAATTGCCTCGTCGTTAGACATGACCTTTAACCGGGTGCAGTTTACGCCAGACCTGATGCCTACCGACATTGTAGGTGCCGAAACACTGGACAAGGACCGCAACTTTAAATTTGTAACAGGCCCGGTGTTCGCCAACATCGTACTGGCCGATGAAATTAACCGTACGCCTCCCAAAACACAAGCCGCCCTGCTGGAGTCGATGCAGGAGTACTCCGTAACCGTAGCAGGCAAACGCTATCACCTGCCAAGGCCTTTCTTCGTGCTGGCAACGCAAAACCCTATTGAGCAGGAAGGAACCTATCCCCTGCCAGAAGCGCAGCTAGACCGTTTTATGTTTAACATTACACTTGGCTACCCAAGTTACGAGTCGGAGCTGCAAATTGTAAAAAATACCACTGGCGCACTTAGAACATCACTCAACAAAATTCTACATGCCGATGAAATTCTGGCATTCCAGCAGCTGGTGCGCCGCGTACCGGTAGTAGATAACGTAGTAGAGTATGCAGTAAAACTGGTGCACCAAACACGCCCTAACACACCTCATGCCTCTCCTAAGGCTAACCAATACCTGGAGTGGGGCGCAGGCCCGCGTGCATCGCAGCATCTTATTGTTGGTGCCAAGTGCAACGCCCTTCTCAATGGAAAATACTCTCCCGATATAGAAGATGTGCAGGCTGTGGCTTTGCCAATTCTGCGCCACCGGATTGTCCGCAACTTTAAAGCTGAGGCAGAAGGCGTAACTGTGGAGCAGCTGATCCAGGACTTGCTGTAAAAGATCTGCCAATTTGAGTTTGCGCCAGTAAGGTTGGCATCAGAATATCAAAGATCATAGTACAACATGAAGAAGGTCGTTATACTCATGCTTTTGTCTTTTCTGGCCATACAAACTGGTTTCGGCCAAACTCTTTTCAGTATAAAAGCAGGTGCTAATCTGGCAACCACTACCATAAATAAAGACTACATAATTCCTGCAAACACTAAAACGGAACCAAAATTAGGATACATACTTGGCCTGATTACGCAACGGAACCTCAATGAAAAGTTTTATGTAAGGCCGGAATTATTTCTCTCCGTAAAAGGATATAAGCTAAACGATGCCCCACGAACAACCGGAAGTTTCTACTATGTAAATCTGCCGGTATTGTTTGGCTATAATTTATCTCCTAAAGTTTCTTTTTATCTCGGTCCACAGGTAGGAGTTCTAGGGCCTGTTTATTTTAATGATAAGAACAGCAAGAGAAGCAGAAATGTAAAAAAAGCCAATGGTTATAATACTTTTGATGCAGGAGCAGGAGCAGGAATAAATTATAAATTATCTGCAAAGGCAAGTGTTGACTTCCGGTATAATCAGGGCTTTACCAACGTTCTGTTCCTGAATTATATAGATCATACTGGTCGCCAAATAGAAGCTGATGTGATTAAAAACAACAGAACGTTGGATGTAAGCTTTAATTATTTTCTGTGGGCAGGCAGGTAAAGCATTCTTTACAACAACAAGCTAGAGTATTCTCCCAATTATTCTAATCAAATACCCCTTCCAGAGCACTTCATACTTAGAATCACAGAAGGGTTGCCTACAGGTAATCATACTCGCATGCATCTTTAATGTTGGCTACTTCATTTATCTGTGTATTTTTGTAACAGAAATTCTGATCAAGAAAACAATTTACTTCTCTGTATGGAAGCGGCTGCATTACTTTTTAGTCTGAAAGACAATATCAACAAGATCATAGGTGCGTTTAACAGCAAGCTCGAAACCCGCACCATGCCTTACAACGTTTCTATTCCGCTGGAGGTAGATATGCTGGCTGGTGTGCTGCGTTTGCATGGCTTAAATTTCACATCGGCTACAACCGGAGCTAAACGCCTCGAAGATTTTCAGCAGTGGTTTCTGCAGCACGAGGACCAGGCCATGGAGGTAATGCACCATGTACTCGAAGATAAAAGAGCCTATATCAAAACACCGCAAGGCACTGTGCTACAGAAGGAGATGCTGATCAGGAGGCTGGAGTTCTTTAACGAAACTGCCCACACGCTCATGGTCATGATGCAGCAGCAGCAGCTAAAAAGCCCAAAACACCATATTTACCCATACCTGAACTAATCAGGAGCTATAAAATAAGTAAGGCCAGCGACGTACACATCGCTGGCCTTACTTATTTTTAGTCAAGTCCTACTCCTGATCTTTTCTGATGGAAGTGTGGCCATCCATTTTATGCTTCAGGTTAAGCTCCCCTTCCGGCTCCTTTTGCATAGATGCGTCTGCTTTCTCGCCTATCGGCCCTTTGCCAAGGGTAATTCCACCATCTACCATATACACGGCTCCGGTTACATAAGAAGCCTCGTCAGATGCCAGGAACAGGTACACATTGGCTACCTCTTCCGGAGTTCCTCGCCTGCCAATGGGTGTGGCTATTTTGTTCGTTTTCTCCATTTCTTTGTTCATGGGGCCGGTGCTGGCATGGGTCCAGGCGGTATCTATAGGGCCGGGGCCTACACAGTTGCATCGCACACCAAACTGCGCCTGCTCTACCGCCATGCCGCGCATAAAGGCATGGTTAAAAGCTTTGGTGGCACCATAGGCTGCGTTCTGCGGTATTCCTACCATACCGGCCTCAGATCCGGCTATTACAATGTTGCCTTTCGTCTTCTGGAGCTCCGGCAGCGCCGCCTTCGACATTAAAAAAGTAGATTTATTATTGTTCCGGAACATGTAATCAAAGGCTTCTTCGGTATAGTCTGTTACCAGGTTCACTTCCGGAAAAACACCGGCATTGTTAATGAGTATATCCAGCTTGCCGTATTCTTTTACAGTGAGCTCTACACATTTTTTAGCGTTGGCTTCTACCGATAGGTCTCCGGTAAAGGCTACGGCCGTACCGCCGGCCTTAGTAATTTCTTTTGCTACTTCCTCTACTGGGTCTTCGGGGAAGCCTGCCACTACGACCTTGGCACCTTCGTTAGCGAATTTTTTACAAATGGCTTCACCTATGCCACTACCCCCACCTGTTACAATGGCCACTTGGTTTTCGAGTCTTTTTTTCATTTGTTTTCTAGCTTGAGGTTTATTCGTGTGCTTATTGCAAAAGGCACATTTTAAGTTTACGACAAGCCATTTCCTTTGTTAGAAAACCCGAATAAGCTGCACTGTTCTTATCGTTTTTAGGCTGAATAGCGTAATAATTAAAAAGCCTGTCTGTACATAAATTAGGGGAATAACACCATGAGCTATTTATACAATATTCTATCGGAGCCATTTAACGAACGAATAGAAACGAGCCAGCTCGTGCTGCGGCCGTATGAGGAAGGCGACGAGCCGGACTTTTTGCGGGTGCTGATCGAGAATGCTGCGGTACTGAATCCGGCTTTTGGCAACCGGCTGGCGCGGGTAAAGGTGCTGGAAGATGCCCGTATACAAATGCGCCAGCTACGCACCGACTGGGACAATCGCAAGGTATTCGATTTTGGTGTGTGGCTGAAAGAGCACGATACCTATATTGGCGACGTTACGTTACTAAACTTGGATTATAAAACACCAAAGGCCGAACTAGGGCTGTATTTTACAGAGTGGCCCGACACCAGAAATTATGCCCTCCAGGCACTTCAGGCCATCACCACCTTCGCCTTTAAAAACCTGACGTTGCAGAAAGTGTATTTACGCTGCACTGAGACCAATGCTTTTATGGGTGAGTTGGCAGAAGAGGCAGGCTTCAGGCTGGAGGGCATGCTGCGCGACGACTACCGTGGAACCACCTCAAATGAGTTGCTGGACCTAAGCTACTACGGCATGACCCTCCCCGACTTCGAAAACCAGCAGCAATTACTAGAGGCCAAGTCTACTGCCAGCGTCTGAATTATTCTAATTGAAAAGGCCTTCCGGAGGCTTTTCAGAGGCTTTAGATGCCAGATGTTAGATACTAGACTTTTTTCTCCTACTGCTCTACCTTCTAACTGCTTTGCCCATACCCTCGCAGGAACTGCAGACGCTGCGAGGTCTTTATCCTGCTCATAATCGAATTAAGCTATTCATCAACCAATAATCAGCAACCAATTCTTCTAATGAAAATAGCCTTCCAGAGGGTTTAGGATGTTATAGCTTGCAAGGTTTACTTCTTCTTTGTTACAAAAAAATCGGTGTCGAAGGTTAGGAACAGGCTGTTGGAGAATTCCAACTTCGGGTAGTCCAGGTCCAGCACAGGCTCCAGCCGCAAAGTCAGGTGCAGGTTCTCCAGAATCTCAATGTCTTTCATGAGCCGTAGAATGAGCAGGCGGCGCTCTTGCTGCAGATAGTCAGGGTTTTTATAAGTAGTAGAGGCCGATTGGTAGAGCCTTCCACCCAAGTCAGCTACATAGCCACTCCCCTGCCAGTAGCTCAGCATTACATCCTGGTATTTGGTGTCGGCGCCAATGTTCAGGTAAAGACCGGTGCCACTCTCGTATGGCAGCAGCACTTCATTTGAAAAATCTTTGAAGCCTACCAGGTAGTTCTTGGTGTACAGGCGCGTTAAAAACTCAAAAGGGTAATTTTGTTCCAGGTCTATTCCCACGGCAGCGTTTGCTACCGTAAGCAAAGGCAGGTTGTTATTATCAATCTGCCCTCCCTTATGCTGCGCCGTAAACTGCATGGGCAGGCTAATATTAAAAGTGTGACCTGGCCCCCATTTACCTTCTTTGTTTAGCAGTGTAAGAGCAGAGCTAATGCCACCTTCTATTTCTTCCCGGTCGGGGTCGGCTACATAAATCATTTTGTTCCAGTTGAGCCAGGCATCCATTTTAAACCGATCGGTATGAAGTAGGTACTGCAAACCATTCTCAACTCTATCTAAAATAACCTTTTCAAAATCGTAGAGGGGCTCTATGTAGCCATGGCTCAGGTTACCTTCTAAGGTACCAAATAAAAAAGCCCAGTTCTCTTTCTGTATTTTAACCGTAAAAGTAGGCTGAACGCTTTGATAGCCAGAGCTGCCAAAATCTTTCCAGGCGAGTAGGCCGGCATCTATGCGCACAAAAGAGGCAGGCTGATAGGAGATTTTGGGATTAAGGTGATAGCCAATCAAAGTGTAGCCGTCGGCAATTTTATTGAAGTACTCATTGTTCTTGTTGTAGCCCTGAGCAAACACATTAATCCTAATATGATTAGCATTATCGGGGTTTACGGGCATTTTCTGTAACAGCGCATCGTTATTTAGCTGGGCAAAAACTAACTTACTACTAAACAATACTATTATGGTTAAAACCAGCCTGAAAAAGTGCATAAATATTTAGTAAATCGGGGACAAAACACTGTCTGCTTTTGTTAAGAACTAGCAGCAAAGGTCAGCTAAAATAATTAGCAAATTACTTGTTTGCTTTTTTGTAAATTGACTTCAAAAGTCGTAATTTCACATCAATATAAAGCTATTTAATCAAACACACATGAGCGTAAGCAACGAAAAACTTAAAGCCCTGCAGCTAACCATAGACAAGCTCGATAAAACATACGGAAAAGGAACCGTAATGAAGTTGAGCGACAACAAAGTAGAGGACATTCCTGCCATCTCTACAGGTTCGCTTGGGCTTGATATCGCTTTAGGTATTGGCGGTTTGCCGCGTGGCCGTGTCATTGAAATATACGGACCAGAGTCTTCTGGTAAAACAACGCTTACCATGCACGCCATTGCAGAAGCACAAAGAGCAGGCGGTCTGGCAGCATTTATCGATGCAGAGCACGCATTCGACAAAGTTTACGCTGAAAAACTCGGTATAGATACTGAAAACCTGCTAATCTCTCAGCCAGACAATGGCGAGCAGGCACTTGAAATCGCAGATCACCTGATCCGGTCAGGCGCTATCGATATTATTGTAATTGACTCCGTGGCAGCTCTCGTACCGAAAGGCGAACTCGAAGGCGACATGGGCGACAGCAAAATGGGCTTGCAGGCCCGCCTGATGTCGCAGGCACTTCGTAAGCTTACCGGTACTATCAACAAAACCGGCTGCTGCTGTATCTTCATCAACCAGCTTCGCGAGAAGATCGGTGTGATGTTCGGTAACCCGGAAACAACTACCGGTGGTAACGCGCTTAAATTCTACGCCTCCGTGCGCCTCGATATCCGCCGTATAGGTCAGATTAAAGAAGGTGCCGACAACATTACAGGTAACCGTACTAAGGTTAAAGTAGTAAAAAACAAAGTGGCACCTCCATTCAAAGTAGTAGAGTTTGATATTATGTACGGCGAAGGTATCTCTAAAGTAGGTGAGATTCTGGACTTGGGCGTGGAGTTGGAAATTGTGCAGAAATCAGGATCTTGGTTCTCATACAATGGCAGCAAATTAGGCCAGGGACGAGATGGCGTGAAGCAGATTTTGCTCGACAACCCAGAACTGATGGATGAGATTGAAGGCAAAATCAGAGCTATTGTAAAAGGCGAGCCAGCTAAAGTAGCTGCTGCCCTGGAAGATACTTCTGCCGAGTAATTACAGACGCAACATTAGAATAAAAATTAAAAGGTGCTACTCCCATAGCACCTTTTTGCGTTAGTGGGTGTTGAATAGCAGAATAAAAGTGCTTATTTTAGTTAATAAGGAAAAAGCATTTGGTATAATAGTTGATTCTGTGATATATAACGTCCTTAAAACACGAAGTATGAATAAGATTCCCCTGGTTATGGCTTTACTTCTTCTTGTGCTGTCAGGCTTCGTGATGAGCGATACCTTACGCCACGTTCCTAACGAGAGTTTCTCGACAGGGGAAGTACTGAAGTACAAAGTGCATTATGGCCCCATAACGGCAGCAGAGGCTGTAATAGACACCTCTCCTACCATACAATATATCAATGGCAGGCCGTGCTACAAGGCAACCGTTTATGGCAAAACAACTAACTCCTTCGATTTCTTTATCAGGATACGCGACACCTGGCAATCATACATAGATACAGCTGCTATATTGCCACAACGCTCATTCCGCAACATAGAAGAAGGCAATTACCGCAAAAAAGAAACCGTAGACTTTAACCACCACACCAAAACGGCATCGGTGGAAATGAAGAAGCGCAACAAAGACAAGCACACTGGTACGCATAAAATACCCGATAATGTGCAGGACATTGTGAGCGGCTTTTACTTTCTGCGCACCCAGAACTACGACAAACTACGCGTAGGCGATAAAATTAGTGTGAAAGGCTTTTTTGACGAAGAAGTATTTGACATGGTTGTTACTTACAAAGGGCGCGAGACTGTGAGCACCAAAGTAGGCAACATAAAGGCCATAAAGCTGGTACCCAAAATGCCTAATAACAAACTGTTCCAGGGCGAAGACGCCATTTCGGTTTACCTCTCCGACGACAACAACAAAATACCGGTACTTATCCAAGCCAACATGTTTGTAGGGTCCGTTAAAGTAGATCTATACGAATACAAAAACCTGAAGCATAAAATTTACCTGGCCAAAAACTAAACGAAGCCAGCCACATGCGGCTGGCTTTTTTATACATCTTAAAATAGGCCCCGAAGGCGCTATGTTAAGAAAATATTAAGATTTGGTAAACCTATCATATTCTGGCTAACACTGCTGTATCTTTGTTACAGAAGCAGTACATCCCACTGTTCTACTAAACAGAAAAAAGCGATGGAGACAGCCAGACTAAACATGCAACATCCACAACAACGCGTTAGTGTGCAAACAGCATTAAACTATAAGATCTTAGTAGTAGACGATGACCCTGACATCGTGGAACTCCTGGAGTATAACTTAACAAAAGAAGGCTACGAAGTTCAGCAAGCCGAAAACGGACAAAAAGCTATCGACAAAGCCGTCGTTTTTAAACCGGATGTAATATTGATGGACGTGATGATGCCTGTAATGGATGGCATTGCCGCCTGCCGACTCCTCCGCGAAATGCCAGATTTCCGTCAGACGCATATTATCTTTCTAACAGCCCGCTCCGAAGAATTTTCGGAAGTAGCTGCGTTTGATGCCGGTGCCGACGACTTTATTACCAAACCCATTAAGCCCCGCGCCTTGCTTAGCCGCCTGGCTGCTTTTGCCCGCCGCGATGCCCAGCAGGAGGAACAAGACCAGGTAATAGAAATTGGTGGCATGCGCATAGACCGCACCTCTTTTGCCGTTTACAAAGGCGACACCAAAATAACACTTCCTAAAAAAGAGTTTGAACTCCTCGCTTTCTTAGCTGCCACACCCAACAAAGTGTTTACCCGCGAAGAGCTGCTCAACAACATCTGGGGCAGCGATGTGTACGTAATTGCCCGCACCGTAGATGTGCACATCCGGAAAGTGCGCGAAAAAATAGGCGAAGACAATATCAGAACTATAAAAGGTGTAGGCTACAAGTTCAACACTGACTGATTGCCATACAGCAGCCTTAGCTAAAAAGCTTTAAAATACCTCCGGAAGGCCATTTCCATTAGAATAATTCATATGGGAATGGCCTATTCCGATAAGGGGAAAGCTTTATTAATCTATTCTGAATTTACTTTTTATTCTGGCGTAACATAAGTATCTTCAGGGTTACTGTGCTACGCTAATAATTACATGAATTTAAACTCACGTACGCTTGCCATTCTTATTTCACTGGCGGTAGCAGCAATGCTCACCGCCTTTCTTGCTTTTGTCGAATACTTATCGGCAGAGGGAGTAGTGGTAGCTCTGGTTGGCTTTTGCATTTCGGCCTTTTTCCTATTTTACCTGTCGTACGAGGCGCTGGTGTTCCGCGAAATAAAAAATCTGTACACCAGTCTCGAAAAACTCCGCAAACAGGATTTTAAAAAAGTAGAAACCCGCTCCACTTTCACCGCCGATCCGCTCAAAAAAATAAAAGACGAGATTTATCAACTCGCTGAAGGCAAGCAGCAGGAGATAGACGAGCTAAAGCAACTGCAGGCCATGCGCCGCGAATTTCTGGCCGATGTATCTCATGAGCTGAAAACACCTATTTTTGCCGCACAAGGCTTTATTCACACCCTTATGGATGGCGCTGTAGACGACCCGAAAGTACGCGACAAGTTTCTGCAGAAAGCAGCGAAAAGCCTTGATGGCCTCGACACCCTGGTGCAGGACCTGATCAGTATTTCGCAGTTCGAAAAGGGCGTGGTGAAAATGCAGAAAAAGAATTTCGATGCAGTGGAGCTGGTACAGGAAGTGTTTGAGCAGCTGGAGCAAAAAGCAGCATCGCGTAACATTACCCTTCACCTGGAAGCTGACCCGGGAGAAAAGATTATGCTCTATGCCGACCGGAACCGCATTTGCCAGGTTTTTGTAAACCTCGTAGACAATGCCATAAAATACGGCAGGCAAGACGGAAACATCTGGATCTCCTTTACAGAGAATCGCAAAAGATACACCATCACCGTGAAAGACGATGGCACAGGCATAGCAGAAGAGCACATAAACCGGATTTTTGAACGCTTTTACCGCATCGACAAAAGCCGCGCCCGCGATACCACCAGCACAGGGCTAGGCTTGGCCATCTGCAAACACATTGTAGAGGCACACCGCTCCTTTATCGCCGTAAAAAGCGAAATAGAAAAAGGCACCACCCTCCGCTTTAAACTCCTGAAAGCAAAAACCTGATAAGCTAGCCAAACCTAAATCCGGCATAAAACACCTCTGGAAGGCCTTCTTTATTAGAAGAATTTGGTTGCTGGTTGTTTGATGGCTTGAAGGTTACAATTTTAAATAATTGATTTAGCATAACCTATTATACCTCCCACCGTGCGCAGTTACTGCGAGGGTCTGGGCAAAGCAGTTAGAAGGTAAACAGTTGGAGAAAAAAGTCTAGTATCTAACATCTGCTATCTAAAATCTCTGAAAAGCCTCCGGAAGGCCGTTTTCATTAGAAGAATTGAGTTAACGCTATACCTGCAGTTGCTGCAGATAAGATGCCCCTACAGGCACATAGTTGCCTTGGAGGCAAACCTGGTGGCGTTCTATTTTGTCGATTTTGTCTTTGGCGACAATGTAAGAACGGTGAACACGGGTAAACTTATCGGCAGGCAGCATCTCGGTTAGTTCGGCTATGGTCATGCGCGATAGCAGCCGCTTGCTCTCCAGCACAAACGTAATATAGTTACCAGCGGCCTCCATATACAATATTTCATTGTAATGCACCTTTACCTGTTCGTAGCCGATTTTAAGAAAGAGATAATCTTTGGGAGTGGCCGTATGGCTCCGCAACAGCAGCAGCTCCTGAGCTTTATTACAAGCTTTCACGAACCTGGCCAGCGAGAAAGGCTTGAGGAGGTAATCAATAGCGTCGAGTTCAAAACTGATAACGGCATGTTCGGAGTAGGCCGTGGTAAAAATTACCAGCGGCTTTTTCTGCAGACTGGTCACAAATTCTAACCCGGTAATATCGGGCATTTTAATATCCAGAAACAGCAGGTCTACAGGCTCATTCTGCAGATACTCCAGCGCCTTAAAAGCATCTGTAAAACAAGCCTCCAGCTCCAGGAAAGGAACTTTGGCTGCATGCGAACGCACTACCTCCAGCGCCATCGGCTCGTCGTCTATTGCAATTGCCTTCATGTTTGCCTGTTATTTCGCTTCTTTTAGTTGCGGGTTTCTAAAAAAACTATTTGAGCGGTGGCCCTAAGCAGCTGATACGTTTTGATGCTCGCACCTACCACAAAATCCTGAACAGCATCATCGGCAGCCGATGTATGCAGCACCTGAGGTGAGCTCGACACATGCTGCTGTGCAATACTGCTAACATCGCCTTTTAGCTCATTATAGTATACATCAGTTAAGCTAAGTCTGTTTTTATATTCTATGTAAAAAGCATGAAGTTGCGCATAGGCAACCGAAAACACCCTTGGCCGAATCAGAATTGACTGAAAAAGCTTACTACCCAAACCGGCTTCGTATGCTGCGGAAGAATGATTTTGAGTACCTGCACTACTATAATTTCCTGCAAGTACACTCCCTGCCACTAAAGACACAAGGAGGATCAATAGTTGACTTATTCTTTTCATGCTATACAGTTTAAATTATTCTTGTTGCCAACAGTTTCATGCCGCTACAGTTGGATGGTAAGGTGCACAAAAAATTCTTCGGCAGTCTCTCTTATTACAAGTTCGTGCTGATCGGGGTACAGCAGGGCCAGGCGCTGTTTCACGTTCTCCAGCCCCACACCCGATTTGTCTTTTTCGGGGTCCTGCTCCAGCCTGCTGTGCGTGCTGTTATAAACATCGAAGTACAGCTTGCCCTGGTCGTAACGCAGCGTTACCTTAATCCACGACTTTTGCTTCAGGCTGATGCCGTGTTTAAAAGCGTTCTCCACAAACGGGATAAGCAGCATAGGAGCAATAAACTTCTCATCCAGCACATCTTCTATTCTTGTCTGGATCACAATATCGGGGGTAGTAGAAACCCGCAGCGACTGTAGCTCGATGTAGTTGCGCATGTACTCGAGCTCGCGGGTGAGCAATATTTTGTGCTGGTGGTTCTCGTGCAGCATAAAGCGCATCATGTCGCCAAGCATTTGTATGCCCTGGGCTGTACGCTCGCTGTTTTCCTGCAGGGCAGTGCCGTAAAGGGTGTTGAGGGAATTAAACAAAAAGTGCGGGTTAATCTGAGACCGCAGAAATTGCAGATCGGCCGTGGTTTGCCCTAGTTCCTTTTTAAGGGTAATTAGCTGGTTCACATCGTGCCTATTGCGCCTGTACACCAGCCACGAAAGAGTACCCATTACCAGCAGCTGCCCAACCCAATTTGCCACAAACATACCTGGCTCAAATTCATATATCAGCGCGCTGAAAACCAGTACAAAGGGCAGGAACAGCAGTAGCGAGTAAGAGAGCAGCTTGGTAAAATAACTCCAGAACTGCTTTTTGTCTTTCTCATACTCCGGCAGGAGCCAGTACCTGTTTAGCGCATACAGCAAATAAGCATAAGGCACCATAGCAAACCAAAATGCTCCCAAAGTACGTGCCTCACTATCATCAAAAGAGATCACAAAGAGCAGCAGAATACCAAACCAAATGCCTCCTACCACCCGCACCTCCTGCTTTATGGCCGAAGCAAATGTTTTGCTACCGGCAGTATGAATGGTATAAGTGCGTAAAACAGTATCTTTTAAATAAATATACAGCGCAATGCCGCCAAACAACACCACAACCAGCACCAGGTTCTTCAAAAAAAAGTACCAGAAGCCCACTTGCATATACCCTTTGTACCACGTGTCGGTAACAGAAAACAAAAATACAGCGGCGGTGTACAACAGTAGGGCGAGCACTAGGGTTAGCGTGATGTCCTTTTTGGAGTACAGCTTAGGGTAAATGTAAAAGTTGATGAGCAGGAAAGAGAAGTAAATAATGAAGCAATAAGATATTAATGGGTAAGTCCGGTGTTGCAGCATGTCGAACCTCAATCCGTTTTCAAAGAAACGGTACCCATAATAGTGAGGAATGTCGTTGTAGTCGTATTCGTTTAGCACGGCCGCTGCCTCCTGCACAAAGCTGAAAATAAGGAAGATGATAATGGCAGTTACTACCCAAAACTCTGTTTTTCTGTATTGCATCATGTTTTCTGTTTCTCTTGCTACAATCTTACAGGTAAGTTTTGTGGTAAGAAAATAAATGTGACAAACCCTTAAAAAGATGTGACCAAACAGGTGAAACAGATATTTCAGGAGCTACTAGTAGAGAGGACTTGCTTCAAATGAAGGGGATAACCTTACACCTGTAGTTGTAACCGGCCCAGTACTCAGCAATTACAAAATATCGGGCATCTGAAATTTACGTATCTTTGCAGGAATGCACAGCATGTTTGTAGGCTGTGCCTGGTTTTATAGTAGAAAAGATGAAATACCCGGTTTTTAAAGACCTGATTATACACGAAGACGAAGATTTTGTGGTTGTAAACAAACCACCTTTTCTGGCTACCCTAGAAGACAGAACGCCCAACACCACTAACCTTCTAAAAATTGCCCGGCAGTACAACCCTGACCTGCAGGCCTGCCACCGCCTCGACAAAGACACCTCGGGCTGTCTGGTGTTGGCCAAAAACCCGGAAGCATACCGGCACCTGTCTATGCAGTTTGAGGCGCGCGAGGTTTATAAAGTGTACCATGCGGTGGTGTGGGGGCAGCACAAGTTCGAAGACCAGCTTGTAAGCCGAAACATTATGCCAAGTGCAAAAGGGGTCGCTAAACTCGCCCCGCAAGGCAAACCAGCTGATACTTACTTTACCACTATCGAAAACTTTAGTCGCCATACGCTCGTGGAGTGCGTGCCGGTAACGGGGCGCCTGCACCAGATACGTGTGCACCTAGCTTATTTAAAAGCGCCTATTGTGCAGGACGAGTTGTACGGCGGAGAACCTTTGTACCTGAGCAGCCTCAAGCGCAAATTTAACTTAAAGCAGCAAACAGAGGAGCAACCACTTATCAAACGGTTTGCCCTGCATTCCTTCAACATCGGCTTCACGCTCCTGAACGACGAAAAAATCAAGATCGAAGCGCCTTACCCAAAAGATTTTGCCGTGCTGGTAAAGCAGCTGCAGGCTTATAGCTAAGGTCTAGAATTAGTTGCTATAACAAAACACCCTATCCTGTAACAGCTGCTTTGGTTGGAGCAGCTGTTACAGGATAGGGTGTTTTTAATTTGAATAACGGTATTGCGATGGTGCCTTTATCTAATATAAGTTTGGCTAGCATCATTTCTTCTGATTTGTAACCAGTAGAGACCTGATAAGATTGGTTCTGAAAACATACCTTATCATTTACTAGCACTTGAGATTTATGAGTATCAACTAATGAGGATAAGCCATAACAAATATTTAAATATCATATCACGCTTACATAAATAAACCTTTTAACAGGTACACTCCCTATATAGCAGGATAAACATAACAAGATTGTTTATCCTGCCATATATTACAATCAAGGATTTAAGACAAAATCTTATCGCAGTTTATAATTAAGATAATAAATTAATATAATTTTTATTTTTGACATAACTAGTAGAAAGGAAGCACATTTTATAAATCAATAGCTTAATGAGAGATGATTTTTCACCTAAAACCAGAGATATACTAGCTAAAAGAGTTGGCTTTATATGTTCTAACCCTGATTGTAGAATGTCAACGATTGGTCCAAATTCTGAAAAGAATAATATTACAAGTATTGGAGTGGCTGCACATATTTCGGCGGCCGCTGAAGGTGGTCCACGTTTTAATTTGAGTTTAACCTCTCAAGAAAGACAAGATATTGATAATGGTATATGGCTTTGCCAAAGCTGTTCAAGATTAATAGATCGAGATACTCAAAAATATACTAGTGACATTCTTCAGACTTGGAAAACCAATGCTGAAACTGAAGCAGGTAAGAAACTTAATAAGCAATTGAGTACTGGAGCTATTTTCATAGAAAAAGAAGATTTTGAAACAGTCAAACCCAATGGCTATTATGAAAAAATCTTACAAGGCTATAAAGTTAGATTTTATTTACATGGGAAATTCCTACATGTAGAGCATGAACAAGCAGAAGGCGTAATTTCTTATTACATATTTGATGAAAATTGGAATGTTGTGGATACAAAGTGGCCGTATCACCTTAATGAGTATGAAATAATAATCAATCCAGATTTAATTTTAAAAACTTCTACAGAAATCCTTACAAGTGGTTTGATCAAAGAAACAATTCTTATGAAGTGGGCAAAAGTTGCTGTTATAGTAAAGCAACCCAATGGTGAAGTAGTAGAGTTGCATATAGAAAAGGGAGCAACCATTAATCACCTTGAAAAAAAAATATATATAAAAAGTCCTGAATTTAAATAAAGTAACGCCCGCTAATAATGTACACAAAGTCAATGGCGCACATTTGTAACTCAGGCTAAAAACCATTAACCTAAGTTAGGTATGATATCTAAACGTGTGCCAATTCGTGCGTACTAACCAAACTTATACAAAAACAAACCATTAAGTATATAAACATCATAGAAGCATCTATGCTAGCAGCAGGATGGAATTCGCCTTCATGTCGTTAGGAATTAAAAATTCAGCCTCTCATTCAGAATTCTCCAGCACTTTGAGCACAATTTTGCCGGTGTTCTTGTTTCCTTCCATGTGCCGGTGTGCCTCTGCTGCTTGTTGCCAGCTGTAAACCGAATCGATAACTGGCTTTAGCTCGCCGGTCTTAAATTTTTCTAAAGCAAAGGCGCTTAGCTCCTGCGTGAGCTGCACCTGGTAGGCACGTGAGCGGGAACGGAGGGTGGAGCCGGTTACCTGCAGGCGCTTTGCCAGAATCTTCCGCACATCCAGGTTTTCTACTTTACCGCCACCTAAGGTCGCCAGCATCACCAGCCGCCCATCGGTGCGAAGGCAATCGAGGTTATCGGAGAAGTAGGGTCCGGCAATAAAATCCACAATGACATCTACTCCTTCGTTTTGGGTGTAGCGGAGTACTTCTTCTTTAAAAGAGCTGTTTTTATAGTCTATGGCTTTGTCGGCTCCGAGCTCCAGGCAAACCTGGTGCTTTTCAGCTGAGGCCGTTACAAGCACGGTTGCGCCCATGGCTTTTGCCAGCTGAATGGCAGCTGTACCCACACCACTCGCGCCGGCATGTAGCAGCACCCGCTCACCGGCCTGCAGCTTGCCTAGCCACACCAGCGCCTGAAAAGCCGTCAGGAACACTTCTGGTATAGCCGCAGCCTCTTCCATAGACAGGTTTGCCGGCACAGGCATGGCCATAGCTTCATCTATAACAGCATACGCAGCATACCCACCTCCCGGAAGCAAGCCAAATACCTTATCGCCCGGTTTAAAAGTTTTACACTCCTCTCCTACTGCCACGACCTCACCTGCTAGCTCGAGTCCCAGCAACGGACTGGCTCCTGCCGGTGGCGGATATTTGCCCTGCCGCTGTAAGGTGTCGGCGCGGTTCAGAGCGGTGGCATGTACTTTTACCAACAGTTCGTGCGGCTTTGGCTCCGGCTTTGGGTATTCCCCTAGCTGCAGTTGCTCCGGTCCTCCGGGTGTTTTAACAAGTATGGCTTGCATGGCTTCGTTTTTAAGTCTTCGCTGAAATTAAACAGACGATGGCAAAAGCAGAAGGTTGTAAGAAACGGCTTAAACCCTTAGCACATTTTTCCAATAAAACCTCTGGAAGGCTGTTTTCATTAGAATAATTTAATTGCTGATTGTTAGTTGCTGATTAGGAGATTAGAAAATTTGGAGATTTGGAAATGTGGAGATGTAGGTTAGTCCTGCATTTTAAAGTATTGAAGTGGAGAAGATGAGCACGTATTCAAACTTTGCCTAACTTTTAACTCATAACCTTAAACTCTTAACTAATAAAAGTTTAGCGTCTAAAATTAAGAAAGCCGGAGCGACTGCCTTTGAGATGGGCAGCCGCTCCGGCTTTTGTTCATAGATTTATTTTGTTAGAAATGGATAAAGGTGTTTGGTAGCGCCTGCCGTATCCGTTCTTTCTCAGCATCAGAAAAATTGTTCTCTGCCAGCAGCAAGGTTTGCAGGCTTTTTAATTTGCTGAGGTTGGCGGGCATAGTTGTAAGCTGGTTATAGCTCAGGTCCAGCAACTGCAGGTTCTCCAGCTTCGTTATCGACTCCGGCAGCTCCTTCAGCTGATTATGGCCGAGCAACAGACTTTGCAGAGTTTTAAGATTACCAATCTGCTTTGGCAGTTCAGACAATTGGTTAAAGTCGAGCACCAGGCTTTGCACCGTCTTCAGTTGGCCAATAGTGGCTGGCAGTTGCCGTAACTGGTTCTGCGTTAGTGTCAGCTCCTTTAGGCTGCGGACTTTCCCGATTTCTGCAGGAAGCGCCTCAAGGTGGTTATAGCTCAGGTCGAGCATCTGGAGCGCGCGCATGTGCTTTACTTCTGGCGTTACTGTCCCGATTTTGTTCTGGTTGAGCTGCAGCACCTGCAGGTTCCGAAGTTTTCCGAACCCTGCACTCATCTCTGAGAAATGGTTGTAGCCAAAATCAATGGTTTTCAGGTTTCGGAGTTCGAAGAAAGATGCAGGCAATTCCCGCAGCTCATTCTCCCTAAAGTTCACCTCCTGCAGGTTCTGTAGGTTGCCTACCTCCGGCGACAGCTCTGCTATCTTGTTTTTCATGGCATTAACGAACTGCAGGTTCACCAGGTCGCAGAGGTCGGGGGTAAAGCTGTAGTACTGTTGCTGCCTGATGTTGAGTACATACACCTGCTGCTTTTCCTGGAGCGCTTCTTCTACATTAAAATAAATTTTGGCAGAAGCCAGCTCTGACTGAGGCAGCAGCCTGTTTTGCGCCTGCACCGGCTGAGCTTGGCAAAAAGCTAGTCCTAGGGCCAGTAAGCCTGCTTTCAAAAATGTTTTCATACGCTATTCTTCACTTATTTCCAGCACCTGATTTTAACTAAAAGAAGGCTACGGACAAATTCCGTAGCCTTCGGTTCTAAAATAGTTATGTGAGATTACTTTTCAGCCTGCACTATTTTAGTTGTAGATTTCTGGTTGTTCACCTGGAAACGCACCAGGTAAATACCATTTTCAGATGGAGTTGTTGGTGTAAACTCGAAGCTATGATCACCTACCTTCATGATACCTTTGAACAGGGTCTGCACCAGTTTGCCTTTCATGTCGTGCACTTCCAGTACCACTGTTGCCTGCTCCGGCATACTGATTTTGATGTTGGTGCCATCTACAAACGGGCTTGGGTACACTTGTATCAGTTTAACTGGCACCAGGTCGTTGCCATTTCCATTTTTCTTGATAACCTCTACAGAGCCTGTAGCTTTGCAACCATTGGCGCTGGTTACTTCTACCGAGTATGTACCCGGAGTATCTACAGTGAGTGTCTGTGTGGTTGCACCGTTGCTCCACAGGTAGCTGCTGTAATCTGCGCCTGCATCGAGGGTAACGGTGCACTTATTGCAAAGCGGAATTCTGTATCCCAGGTCTACTGCCAGTTCCTCCACGGAAACTTCCAGGCTATCGGTGTAGGTGCGGCCATTGTTGGCATAGGCAGTAGCGTAATACATACCAGGTGCTTTTACCGTTAAGCTAGCTCCTTCTATTTCTTCAGCCAAAGCAGCACCTGTCCATTTTACAACGGCATCGGTTCCTTCATAAGCCGTAAGTACAGCAGAGTCGCCTTGGCAAAGTGTCAGGTCTTCGCCTAACTCAAAGGTTGGCACCACAGCTTCGGCTCCTAAAAATTCTTTGCGGGCAAACACCAGCGTAACGTCGCGGTTAAACTGCACTGGGTTTCCGGCAGCATCTGTAAGGGTAGCTGTGTTGCCACTGCTAGGGTGCTGCAACGAGATAAAGCCATAACGGAAATCAGGAGAGAAAGTAAGACCAGTAGACTCTGAGCCAGCTGGCGTAGTCATGAACAATTTCAGGCTTGGTTTCTCTGGTGTGTGGTCGGGGTACACTACCCAAAGGTTGTTACGACCGCCATCCTGGAGCGCCCACAGGTTTCCTTCGCCATCGAAAGTCAGGTTATCGATACCAGTTCCCCAGTTCTCGTTCTGCACACCGTCTTTGTGAGTTACTGGGTACATTTTAGGCGTTACCCAGGCTTCTATTTCTGAAACAGATGTACCGTTATCTTTAAAGCGCCAGATAATACCGGTTCCTTTTGCTGTAAAGTACATCTTGCCATCAGGGCCAAATTCAATGTCTTCCGGACCACTCCAGTTGGTGCCACCTACCGAGGCAGCCAGACTACCGGTGTTATTGCGCTCTGCCTTGGTTGTGTTAGGTACTACTACCCAGGTACCTGTAGTGGCAGCAGCATTATCGCGTTTAAGCACATAAAGCGTACCTTCTGACAGGTTGCCTTTTTTGTTGGCTATGTACTTATACACACAGCTGCTTCCGCCGTCCTCGGCCTGGTACACTGTTACGCTATCGGTGCCAATCGCGGCATTTTCGTGGTTCATTCGGCCAAGCGCCCAAAGCTTATCTGGTTTACCGTCGCCATCGTAATCAACAATTTCTCCTGTTGCAGGGTCTATTTCTACCTGCCAGCCCACATCCTGGTAGCCATCCCCGTTCGCATTGCCTGAGCTTGTTGTTTCTTCAGAAGTGATAACAGTACCCCACGGTGTAATACCACCGGAGCAGTTCCGAACTGTACGTACCAGCGGTGAGAAATCTACTTTCTTTACTTCGTTCACCTCCCACAACATGGTCTTCTCATTCAGGCTAAGATCCAGCATAGATACGCCTCCGGGAGAGTTTTCGTGATTTATAGAGAGGTAGCCTTCTTTGCTGCTTCCGTTTTTACCCACATACGCCGTAAAGTCGTTGTTGCCGGGTATAGTGCCGGTACCACCAGCTGTATACTGGGTCTGGCCTGTTTTAGCGATCAACTGAAACGTGTGCGTCTCTGTCGGGATGGTCATCAACTGAGTCTGGCCCGTTGGTTTTACCGAAGTAAAGCAACCAATGGTGCTGGAAGAGGCGGGGTCGCAGGTAACATTAGTAACCGGTTTGGGCATGTTATCAGACTGAAATTCAACAACCAGTTGTGGAGCCATGCCAGCAGAACCATCAAAAGCGTGTGCGTTACGGCGGCCAGTGCCTGTAATAATCAGCGATAGAGCATTTCCGAATTGCCAGCCTGGTCTGCTAACGATCTCCTGCACAACAGTTTTAAGCTCTGGAGTTGCCTGAGCCGCACCAGCCTGGTTTACAGTTGTCCAGGCAGCAGGTGCCCAAGTAACACCGGCAGTCGTTAAGGCGCGCGATGAAATGTTATGGCTGGATGTTGTAAAATCAGCGGCATTATCGGCAGCCTGGCCTTTAATAAGCAGGTTGGCAGCCGCTGAGTGTAACTCATCTACTGCAAATTGCACATAGGCTCTTGTAATAACCGCATTGGCCGGAATGTTAACACCCTGGAACCGGAGACCAACTGTCTGGTTTCCTGCATTCTGGTAATCGTCGTACACCAGTTCCAGGTCTGAGCTGTTAAGGTACATCTGGCCCGATTCAGCCTCTTCTGCATCGTCGGAGCTCGAAGCAATACGCGCGGAGTAGGTGTAGGACTGCATTTGCGCCAGTACCGTGTGGTTGCCGAACGTTCCTGCCGAAACAAGAGCAGCTAACAGCAAGCCTTTGTAGAATTTGTTCATAGCTGTATTAGTTTATCATACTATTTTGATTTCCCAAAACAACCATGGATGCATTACCTGCAGGTTAGCACCACCTTATCTTATTGTTATTTAGCTATACACCACATTAATTTTATGTAAGTAACGATTAATTAACTTTTTCTTGACACTCCTGTAACATTGGCAGCATTTATTGCGTAGTTCGCCAGGGCGGGAATAACTGAGAAATGAAATACGGAGAGTCGTGGTAACACCATCATAATCCTAGCATCATGTTCAGGTAACAGGCAGCTGCTTTCTTTGGCATTTCACCCAATTCAGCCTGGCTTCAATGAACAAGAGACTTACTAAAAGAACCAACCTGAAGTCTTCTCTTTTACTTTTTAGTGTCGGCATGTTCTTCTGCGCCGCCATCAGTTCTTTCACCACCCAGCCATCGCCCTACAGTAAAGTAGCAGGCACGGTAAAGCAGACATTTGTAGCAGATGTAAGCCAGCTGCAGCAGCAGGCAAAGCAACTCACCGCCACGCTGCAACTTCTGCAGAAAAAACAGGCAACTGTACAAGCTGTGCAGGCAGCCTTTGCCATGACCGAAACCGCCTATAAACAAGTAGAGTATTTGCTGGAGTACCTGGACCCCCACATTGCCAAAAACCTGAACGGTGCGCCGCTGCCACGAGTGGTGGTAGAACAGCAGCATTATCAGACATTGCAGTTTGCCGAGCCGGTTTTCAGAACTTTTCCGCCAGAAGGATTACAGGTACTGGAAGAATTAATTTTTGCAGAAGACCTAACGGAAGAAACAGCAGAAGAAGCCCTGGTGCTGGCCTTTACCCTTGAAGAAAACATTCTGCTGTTTTCGACTAGCCTGCCCAAGCTATCGCTAATCGACAAACAGCTTCTGGAAAGCCTGAAGGAGGAACTGGTACGGGCAATGGCCATGGGCATTACAGGCTTTGATGAACCTGCCGCTGACAAGGCTCTTGAAAACACTGCCACTGCGCTGCAACCAGTGCTGGCGGTGGTGCAGGGATACGGACAAACTACCACCGGTGCAGCCAGAGCACATAGCAACACAGCCTCCGACAAACTGCAACAGGCCATCGCTTACCTGCAGCAACACCCCCACTTCGAGTCCTTCGACCGCTTACACTTTGTAAGAGAACTAGCCGATCCTGCCTATGCCGCGCTCACTGCCTTGCAACAGGAACTCCTACAACAGCAAGCTTCTACAACTAAACCTGTAAATGACCTTGCCACCAGCCTCTTCAGCGAGAGTTTTTTGCAGGCAGGCTATTATGCCAAGCAAGACCGGAGAGAGCAGAAGCCGGAACTGGCAGCGCTAGGCAAACTGCTTTTCTTCGACCCGGTGCTCTCGGCAAATAACCAGCGTTCCTGTGCCAGTTGCCATTCCCCGCAGAAAGGCTTCGCCGATGGCCTTGCCCGTAGCATAGCCTTCGATTTTAAAGGGAATGTAAAACGGAACTCCCCGACCTTGCTCAATTCTGTTTTCAGTACAGCTTATTTCTGGGATGGCCGCGCCCAGTTTTTGCAGGACCAGGTGCCGGGTGTAGTGGCTAACTCAGATGAGCTACATGGCGATTATAAAGAGGTAGAGAAAAAGCTTCAGCAAAGCCCAGCATACAAGCAATTGTTTAAGCAGGCTTTTTCTGAACAGTCTGGTAACCCGCTTACCGTAACCACCATTAACCGCGCCATTGCCGCCTATGTGCAAAGTCTGGTGGCGCTGAACGCGCCTTTCGACAGGTACATGCGGCATGAAACGGAACAGCTTTCGGCTTCTGCCAAACGTGGCTTTAACCTGTTTATGGGCAAAGCCGCCTGTGGCACATGCCACTTTGCCCCGGTGTTTAATGGCACCGTACCGCCCAGGTTTACCGAAAGTGAAACGGAAGTGTTAGGTGTACCTGCCACCGCCGACTTTGCACACCCAAGCCTCGACAGCGACATAGGAAAAGCTGGCGTAATACCAGCAGATGCCTGGAAACATTCCTTTAAAACACCAACCGTTCGGAATGCTGCTCTTACAGCGCCGTATATGCACAATGGTGCTTTTGCTACCTTAGAAGAAGTGGTGGAGTTTTATGATTTAGGTGGAGGCATTGGACTTGGGCTAAATGTACCAAACCAAACGCTGCCCGGCGACCCACTCCATTTAACAGAGCCGGAAAAGCAGGACCTGATAGCGTTTATGCAAGCCCTCACCGATACCTCGGCAGCCTCTTCTGCCCCTACCAGGCTACCAAAATTTTCTACAAAGGCAAACCTGAATAACCGACCGGTTGGTGGTAGTTACTAAGGCAGTGGCCTAGCACCGGATTGCAATTATTCTAATGAAAAAGGCCTTCCAAGGGGTTTTGGCAGGTTTCAAACGCTTGACCTATATTAGTATGTAGATGTCCTTCGCTTGGTCACTCATGCAGAATCCTACGCTCTCCATTTCTAAATCTTCAATCGGCCAATCGTTCATATAGCAACTAACACCTACCAATCAGCAATCAACCAGATTATTCTAATAAAAACAGCCTTCCAAAGAGTTTTTTGTCTCCGGAGGTCCAAGGTTCAGGCAGTATTTGCCTGTTACACAGTATATTTCAGGAGTACTATTGCATATCAAAAAAACTACTTGTATCTTTGTGACCATTTTTCAGGAACCGAAGAATATAATAATAATTTTTAATAAATCGCTTACAACCACTATTAATGGATCATTTAAGTTATAGAACCCAGTACGTTAACAAGAAAACAGCCAACAAAGGCTGGGTGATTGTAGACGCAGGGCAAGGAAACTTGGGTCGTGTGGCATCTGAAATTGCCAAGATCCTGAAGGGGAAACACAAACCCTCTTACACTCCTCACGTTGACTGCGGTGACAACGTAATCGTTATCAATTCTGATGCGGTTCGTTTCTCAGGTCGCAAATGGGATCAGAAGTATTACCTGACACACACTGGTTACCCAGGCGGTCAGAGAAAAACTTCTCCTCGTGAGCTTAAGGCTAAATCTTCTACTCTTTTGGTAGAGCGTGCTGTTAGAGGCATGTTACCAAAGAACAGACTAGGCAGTGAGCTATTCAGAAATCTTCATGTTTTTGCAGGAAGCGAGCATCCATTTGCAGCTCAGCAGCCTAAAGAATTAACCTTCAACATCTAATATTAATGGAAGTTATCAATACATCTGGTAGAAGAAAAACCTCGGTGGCGCGCATATACCTGACGCCTGGGCAAGGGAATATCACTATTAACGGTAAAGATATAAAGCAGTACTTCCCTAACGAAGTATTACAGACTATTGTGAATCAGCCGTTTCAAACCTTAGATTCAATTGGCAAATACGATGTAAAAGCCAATCTAAAAGGTGGTGGTGTAAGCGGCCAGGCTGAAGCACTCAGACTTGCTATATCTAAAGCACTGGTAGTAGAGAATGCCGAGACTAAGTCAGCTCTCCGTAAAGAAGGATTTATCACCAGAGATCCTCGCATGGTAGAGCGTAAGAAGTTCGGTAAACGCAAAGCGCGTCGTTCATTCCAGTTCAGTAAACGTTAATATTAAAGGTGTATCAACAAGATGGCAAGTACTAATTATAAAGAATTACTTGAGGCAGGTGTTCACTTTGGCCACCTTACCCGCAAGTGGGATCCGAAAATGGCTCCGTACATCTTCATGGAGAAGAACGGAATCCACATTATTGACTTGAACAAAACGTTAGCCTCTCTTGAGGAAGCTACGAATGCGATCAAGAACATCGCCAAGTCTGGCCGTAAGATTATGTTTGTGGCTACTAAAAAGCAGGCACAGGAAATCGTATCAGACGAAGCAAAAAGACTTAAAATGCCTTACGTTACAGAGCGTTGGTTAGGTGGTATGCTTACCAACTTTGCCACTGTTCGTAAGTCTTTAAAGAAAATGTCGACTATCGACAAAATGATGAAAGACCCTATCCAGTCTGCTGCTCTGGCGAAACGCGAAAAGCTGATGCTTTCTCGTGAGCGTGAGAAGCTTGACCGTGTTCTGGGTGGTATCGCTGACCTTTCCAGACTACCTGCAGCCCTGTTTGTAGTAGACGTAAAGCGTGAGCACATTGCTGTTAAAGAAGCACAAAAGCTGAACTTACCAGTGTTTGCAGTTTGCGATACAAACTCAAACCCTGAGCTGGTTGACTTCCCTATTCCTGCAAATGACGATGCTTCTAAATCAATCTCTCTTATCGTGTCTATCATGGGTAAGGCTATTGAAGAAGGTTTGTCTGAGCGGAAAGTAGACAAAGAAGAGACTGAGCGCAAGCGTTCTGAAGAAGAAGGCATCAAAGCCAAGCAGGAAGCAGACGAACAATAGTCAATCGCTCCTATTGCACCATTACAACAAACTGAACATTGAGCGAACCTGCTTCAATGTTCAGTTTGTTTTAGGGGATTTAGAAGTCATTAAATGGTAGAATTTCAAAAGATAAAAATCATTTAACATACTGTCTCTCTCACCAAAAGAATTTCTAATTTATAATTTTTAATTTCTAATTATAAGAAAGCATGGCTATTACAGCACAAGACGTAAACAGACTCCGCCAGGAAACCGGAGCCGGTATGATGGATTGCAAAAAAGCGCTGACAGAAGCAAACGGCGACTTTGAAGCGGCTAAAGATATTTTAAGAAAGCAAGGCCAGAAAATTGCCAGCAAACGTGCTGATAACGCTACCTCAGAAGGTATCGTGCTGACGCAAGTAAGCGAAGATGGTTCTACTGGTAAAGTAGTAGCTGTTGCCTGCGAAACTGAGCCTGTATCTAAAGTAGCTGACTTTCAGACATTAGCACAAACAGTTCTGGAAACAGCTGTTTCTACTAACGCTGCTACTAAAGAAGAACTACTTGCTGCTCCTCAGGCTGATGGCCGTTCGCTGCAAGACCACCTGACTGACCTGATGGGTAAAATCGGTGAGAAAATTGACGTAGTAGCTTACGAGTCTGTTTCTGCTGAGAAAGTAGTTGCTTACAACCACTCTAATGGTAAATTAGGGGTATTAGTAGCTCTTGACAGCACCAGCGGCACTGATGTAACTGAAGTTGGTAAAGACATTGCCATGCAGATTGCAGCCATGAAGCCTATCGCTCTTGACAAAGACGGTGTTGATGCTGCTACCATTGAGCGTGAAATAGAAATCGGTAAAGAGCAAGCTCGTGCTGAAGGCAAGCCAGAAGCTATGTTAGAGAAAATTGCACAAGGCAAGCTGAACAAATTCTACAAAGAAAATACGCTGTTGAACCAGGAGTTCGTAAAAGACTCATCTCTGAGCATTTCTCAGTTACTGGAGAAAACTAGCAAAGGCCTGAAAGTAACTGATTTTAAGCGCGTTGCTATCGGTTAATTTCTTATACAATTGCAATAAAAAAGGCCCGCCAAAAGCGGGCCTTTTTTATTTAATGTCATGGCTGGTGCTGGCACCATACACTAATATCGTTTAATCAATTATGCCTACGCATAGTAGAAACAAAGGCATCGCGCATAGCTAAAAACCGGTGTTCAACTGCTTCTATAAAATCCTCGTCTATCAGGGCTTTGGCTCCCTCATCTCCAACTACATCCATCTCTCTCACTTTGTAAGTCTGTTCAAAGTCTCCTTTTTCAAACTTAATTAAGTATTTGCTGTTCCAGGCCAGCAGGGTAATTTTTAGATCAGGGTGCGGAATATCTGCTACTACTCTCATTGTTATATCAGTTGTTATATGGTGCCTCTAAATTGTATAGTCGCCCTATTTAGGCTTATATTGTTTCTTCCTCAATGGCAATGCCCATAAGTTGCATGAGCTTGCTGGCGTTGAAACTACGGCAAATACCGCGCTGCAAGGTATAATCAAAAATTATTTTATCGCCTTCAATAGTGCTGTTAAAGCTGTAATTTTCTACGCTTCCTGTTAGCTCCTGCTCCATAGCTCCCAATTCCAAGTCGTGGGTGGAGATGAGGCCGGAGGTATTCCGCTGGTGCAATTGCCGGATCAGGGCCATAGCGCCGGCGTGTCGGTCGCGGGAATTAGTACCTTTCAAAATTTCGTCCAGCAAATAAAACACAGGCTCCTGCTCCTCTTCCGTCATTTGCAGGAGAATACGCAACCGCTTGAGTTCCGCATAAAAAGAAGACGTGTTTTCGGCCAGGTTGTCGGCAGTGCGCATGGCAGTGTACACCTGCACAGGCGCTACTTTAAGCTTATCGGCACAGGCTGGTGCGCCCATTAATGCCAGTACGATGTTGATGCCTACCGTACGCAGAAAGGTGGTTTTGCCCGACATATTAGACCCTGTTACCACCATCGTTTTACCGGCACCCTGCATCTCGAAGTTATTTGCCACCCGGCTCACCGTAAAGATGAGTGGGTGCGCCAACTCCTCTGCTTTGAACTTGAAGGGCACACTGCTTAACTCCGGCACTGCATAATCGGGGTTAGCCACCTGAAACGAAGCAATACTTGCCAACGCCTCAAAGGTAGCCAGCACCTCAAAAGAATGCTCTACCTGGTCCAGACGGTTCTGTTTCCAGCTTTCTAGTCTATACATCCAGAAAAAATCCCACATGAGGATAGTATTCAGGAAAAAACTCATAAGTGTGCTCAATCGCCACGAAAAGTAATCGATGATAGTAGACAACTTGCTGATACAGCCCGATACCATGGCCCCATCGTGGAAGAGCTGCCCTCTAAGCTCCTCCAGGTAGGGATCTTTAAATTTCTCAGGCTCTATATGTTGCAACTGGTCTTTGTAGCTGCGGATAGCCTCGTACATGCCAATGCTTTTATCATAATACTCATCGCGCGCGGCCGTATATTTGAAGCTCACCAGGTACTGCACAGCCAGAAAGCTGGCTGCTATGTAACCTGAGTAACCCATAAACCAGGCCACGATGGCCCCCAGCGTAAGCACCGGCAGCACAAAAAGGAGCAGCTTTAGGATAGGGTGCTCTTTATAGAAATTACTTTTCCGTAGCCACTCTATAAAATGAGCTGCTGCTGCCTCTGTATGCTTATAGTGTCGCGATTTGGCTATAAAGTTTTGTAGCCAGTCGAGTTGCGCAGGTTGTGCCAGTGCACCAACAGCAGACTGCCTCTTTAGTATTTCGTTTACCGGCGCTGCCTTTTGCATCCAGTTCGCCAGCTTATTTTTGCCTATGCCCGAAACAGAGCGATTTATTAACTGAAAAAGAGAGTTATGACCAAAAATATCGAGATCGGAGGTGTAGGGGTGCTGATCGTTGATATAAGCGGCCCCACCATCGAACTTCTGAAGGTTACCTCCCAAACGTTCCGCCTCTTCCTCATTAAGCTGGCGCAGCAACATGTATTGCTTATAAGTATAATCGAGGCGCGTGTGCCATCGTAAAACCACAACAAACAGCACATAAGCAACCACTAGGCTAATGGCACCTGCTGTATTCTGATCTGCGCTGAAAAAATACCAGGCCAATAAAGCGCCTGCCACAAATACAGCCACCCGCAGCCACGATACCAGCCCCAATTTAGAAGCTGCTTTGCGTTCCTGCTCTTCTAAACTTTTTGCGCGTTCGGTAAAATATTCGATCTTCTTTTGATTCACTAATGAGATTTTTAACTAGCTAAAAAATAGTACGATATTATTAAAAGCACATATGCTTGCCCACCTATGCAGTATTAATAATCGCAATGCACTTTAATTCAATGGCAATAGGTGTAGGCAATTTACTTACTTCTACAGTGGTGCGGCACGGACGATTATCCTGAAAGTACTCAGCATAAATTCGGTTGTAGATCGCAAAGTCTGCCTTCATGTTTGTCAGAAAAACTGTTACGTCTACTAGGCTGTTCCAGTCTGAGCCAGCATCTTCGAGAATATAACGCACGTTCTGAAAAACCGCGTGGCACTGCTTTTCTATGTCGTAAGCTAAAATATTCCCTTCCTCGTCGAGTTCCACGCCTGGTATTTGGCTTGAGCCGCGCTGTCTGGGCCCCACGCCAGATAAGAACAGCAGGTTACCTGCCCGGCGTGCATGCGGGTAAAGCCCGACAGGTTCCGGCGCTTTAGAAGAGTTAAAAGCGGTTTTATCTGATGCCATAGCCAAATATATAACTTTCGGTGAGTATCTCTTAGTACATCTTGGGATAACAATTACGCTGAAAATTAATCTCTGGCTTAAAATCAGACAGCATGCGAGGGGGCTTCACAAATTCTTCTAATGAAAACAGACTTCTGGAGGGTTTCTGGAGATTTTAGATGCTAGACTTTATATGTTTGATTTTTTCAGCTTTTCCAGACACTCGCAGGCTGCGAGTTCTTTGAGCTATCATTGGTCAGCCATTTAACAATCAACAATTAGCAACCAATTCTTCTAATGAAATTGGCCTTCCGGAGACAAAAGAAGGCCTAACCTGCTGAGGGCTGAAATGTATATGTATAGGGCTTAAAACAACAAAGCCAACACGAGGCTGGCTTTGTTGTTTTAAGTAACGCGGTCGATCTATTTTGTGAACTTCACATCGCCGTATTTCGACACAATGTTAACAGATGCTTTAGATGCTGCGTTACCATATTTGCCTTTGTAGGCGGCAGAGGTATGGCTTTTTTCGAGCGAAGAAACATTGACCAGGTTTTTATCAAAATTAAAATTACCAAACTGCACATTCACATCGAAGTTGAAAGAGGAATTGTCATCGAAGTTAAGTGCAATAGGGCTGAAACCTCCGTCTACGCTAATTCTATTTACACTTTTGCTGATATTATCTACGCGCAATGAACCGTGCTTTAAACTAATGTCCAGGTCTTGGTGCAGGCTGCCAATTTTCATGCTGCTGAATTTAGAAGAACCCTGCAAGCCGTTTGTGCCCTCCAAATCCATGGAAGAATAGGCAATGTCTACAGCTCCTCCGTTAATAAACCCGCAATTAGCAGATCCATAAGCCACTTTTACGCTGTTAGATGCATTACTCAACTGTCCTGTTTTAAGAGATCCATATTTTACAGTTATATCTGCTTTTCCCTTAAAAGATGCCAGGTACACATCGCCAAAACTATTCGTTACTGTTAATGGATTATCGGCGGGCATAGAAACAACATAGTTTATTTCGAAGCTGCGTTGGTTGTTGCCCTGTACTTTTACTGGAGCGAGTTCGGTTTTCCAGGCTATGGTTTTGCCATCCCGACTTTCTGTTACTCTTATGTTATCCAGAGTTTCCTGTGCTTTCTGCTCGTTGCTGGCCCGGCTGATTATGGTTACAACCACACGTATTTCTTTCCGATTCCAGGTGTTTACATGTACTTTGCCGAACTTGTTCTGAATAGAGAGCATATCGGAGTTACTAACCTTGTACGTTTTTTCAACCGTTCTCTGTTTTTCGGAATCAAAATTTGCTGCTGCTGCCCCGCTCAGAATCGGACCTTCCGGGTTGTTTACGATAACATCCAAATGCTCCAGATTGCTCAGTGCCTGTAGTTCGCTCAGCTTAGACAGGTTGCCCAGGTGCTTCAATTCCGACAACTCCGATAAGTGCTGCAGGTCGCTCAGGCTTGCTATGAGAGGCTCCACTGATTCCTGCAATTTGGTAAGCTGATCGCAGGTCGAAGCTGGTTGTGCCACCATCAGGCCAGGCATGAGCAACAGCGGGAGAGTGAAAAATTTAAACATTTTATAGATTCGTGGTTCCATTGCTTTGGGTATTTATTCGCTGCGTTTGTTGCAATTGTTCAATTTTCTCCAGCACCTCTAGTTGGCGATTCAATACCTCAATCCGTATCTGCAGATTCTGGATCATGGCACCCATTACTTTTTCGGTGTTTGGAGTAGTGTATAATTGGTTTTTAAGTTCTTTGTAGTTGCTGTCGAGGCGTTGCAGCTCACGGTCTATACTCTGTTCTTCGTCCAGGCCCAGCACTTTGAGGTCGTAGGCGCTCAGTTCGTTTTTCTTACTATTGATCAGGCTGGTGTAGTAAGCTTCTACTTCTATCAGTTCAGGAGCAATTCGGCTTATAGGCACTTGTTCTGTCGCCGCCACGGTGCGAGCATTCGTGCCCATATTCTGCTTGGTGAGCAACAAAGTAAGGCCACAGCCCAGCAGCAGCAGCACGGCGGCCGCAATACGCATAAAAGCAAAATCGGTGCTAAAGCTGGTGTTCTCCCCAAAAGTGAACCGGATCATTTTGGCTTCTTTTTGGGTTGCCGGCAGTTCTTTGCATATCTCCTGCCATAGCTCAGGCCGGGGTTCAAATACATCGAATTCCTCCCGGTTCTGCTTTACAAAATCTTTGAGGCTATCTTTCATGTTTATAACATTGTCTTACTTAAATGCTTAGTGTGCCATTAGTTGCGGCTCTTGCATAATCTCTAATAATTTCTTTCGGGCTCTGCTGTATTGCGATTTCGAAGTAGACTCTGTGATACCGAGTATTTCTCCTATTTCGGCGTGGTCGTACCCCTCTAGCAGATACAGGCTCAGCACCACACGGTAGCCATCTGGCAGGTGTTGTATGGCCCTGCGCACTTTTTCCACCTGCCACACTGTTTCGTCTTCGTGCACTTCGTCGGCTACCTCTCCCACTATTCTTTCATCTAGTGGCACGACTTCTTCCCTCCTCTTCCTGATGGTATTAATGGCCGCATTTACAACAATCTTTTTTAGCCAGCTCCCAAAAGAGGCTTCCGCTTTATAAGTGTGCATGTTTTTAAAAGCACTGATAAAGGCCTCCTGCAAGGCATCTTCCGCTTCGGCATAATCGTTTGTAATGCGCATACTTACGTTGAACATAGCCTTGGCATAGAGTTTATACAGCTCATATTGCGCACGGTTATCACCTGCCTTGCATCGCTCAATTACGGGCGTGTTTACATCTTGATAGCGGAGTGTTTCCAAGATTGTCCGGATTATTCTTTTACACTTCTACAGGTGACAGTTCAGTTTTTCTATCGCTTCTTCCTCCTTCTTTCCCACATTCACACTAAAGACAAAGAGATTGACCAGAAGTTGCATCAAGTTGCAAAAATTTACCGTGTTTTTTTGAACCCGCCTTTTTTACTGTTTCTACAGCCCACTTCATCTAATTACAGTATAAGCCTACAGGCACAAAAACAGGAAAAGCTGACTTCTCAGCCAGCTTTTCCTGTCGGTACTATAAATCAGCTTGATGCACCCTAAGGCCTCAACACACAAATAACGCTATGGAAGGGCGTTTTCATTAGCATAATTTGCCCTTTTTAGAACAACATAAATAGTAGTTACTATACTGCCAGGTATTGCTGATGAAATTCCCAATTAGCACATCAGTACATTAACGAATCAGCCCATTCCATTTAATCCATTATATTGAATTTGATTCCCTGCGCCAAAGGCAGCTGCCTGCCAAAGTTAATAGTATTAGTTTGGCGACGCATATACACACGCCAGGCATCGGAACCGGACTCGCGGCCACCACCTGTATCTTTTTCACCGCCAAAGGCGCCACCTATCTCAGCACCTGATGTACCTATGTTCACGTTAGCAATGCCGCAGTCGGAGCCCCAATGGCTGAGGAAGGCTTCTGTCTCCAGCAGGTTAGTGGAGAATATGGCCGACGACAGCCCCTGCCGTACGCCATTCTGGAGCTCGATGGCATTTTCTACCTCGCCGCTGTATTGGATCAGGTACAATATTGGTGCAAAGGTTTCTTCTTGCACCGTGGCATAGTGGTTCTCTGCTTCTACAATGGCAGGTGTTACATAGGTGCCGTTTTCGTAGCCCTTACCGGCAAGAACTTTGCCTCCGGCAATAAGTTTGCCTCCCTCCTGCTGCACTGCTTCCAGCGCCTTTAAAAAGGCTTGTACGGCATCTTTATCGATCATAGGTCCTACCAATGTGGTATTATCGAGAGAGTGGCCGATAGGCAGGTTAGGGTAAATTTTTAAAAGCCGCTCTTTTACCTGATCATAAATCTTCTCGTGAATGATAAGCCGGCGGGTAGAGGTGCAGCGCTGGCCACAGGTACCTACGGCTCCAAACACCACGGCTCGCAGCGCCATTTCAAGGTCGGCATGCTCAGTAAGAATAATCGCGTTGTTGCCCCCAAGCTCAAGAAGCGATTTACCTAAACGGGCTCCTACCGCCTCTCCTACTTTCTTGCCCATACGCGTAGAACCTGTAGCCGACACCAGCGGAATTCGTGTATCATGCGCCATCAGGCTTCCTATTTCCGCATCACCGATAATCAGGTTAAATATTCCTTCAGGCAACTCATTCTCTGCCAGCACCTCTTTAATTATATGTTGGCAGGCAATGGCTGTGAGCGGTGTTTTCTCCGATGGCTTCCAGATAATGACATCGCCACATACGGCGGCAAGCATGGCATTCCAGCTCCAGACAGCTACCGGAAAGTTAAAGGCCGAAATTACGCCCACAATACCAATCGGGTGATATTGCTCGTACATGCGGTGCTCAGGCCGCTCAGAATGCATGGTATAACCGTGCAACTGCCGCGATAGTCCCACGGCAAAATCGCAGATATCGATCATCTCCTGCACCTCGCCCAAGCCTTCCTGCAAAATCTTGCCCATTTCGTAGCTTACCAGTTTACCTAAGGCCTCCTTGTTTTCGCGGAGCTTGTTACCGATCTGGCGTACAACCTCACCTCGTTTGGGAGCAGGCTGCTTTCGCCAGTAAGCAAAGGCCTCCTGCGCCTGCTTCACCACTTGCTCATAAGCTTCGGCATCTGCCATGGTTACAGCAGCAATCAGGTTGCCGTCGGCAGGCGAATAGATTTCCCTGGTTTGTTTTCCGTTGTGGCCGCCCCATACCAAACCTGTGCTGTAGGCAGGGTTCTTTTCCTTTACTCCCAGCTGTTCCAGCACGTCGGTCATGGTTTTGGTAATCGGGAGGGCATCTATGGTCTGTTTCATAAGTTTTACTTTTGAGATGAGGTCCTTTACAAAGCTATAAAAACAAGAAAGCTTCCACAATTACGCGGAAGCTTTCTATTATACTACATAACGCAAGCTGCTATTTACCTATTGGGTAGAAGGCTTTCAGGCCATCCGGATAAACACCCTCTATGTAAACTACGCCACTTTGGAAGTTCTTCAAGTGCTTTTCAACGTCTTCTGGTACGTTTACGATGCTATCGCCAATTTTAGTGATGATAAAGCCATCTTTCATACCTGTATCGCGGAACTTGCTATTGCTGATGCCTGAAATTTTAGCACCACCGTCTATGCCTAGTTTGCTCATTTCCTGCTTGCTCACAGGCTCAAAGCTGGCACCATCGAAGGTAACCGCTTTAGCATTGCTGCGTTTTACCAGTTCGGTGCTGTTGTTTAGGTTTTTGAGCGTTACATTGGCGGAGCGTTCTTTACCATCGCGCAAGTAGGTTACCTTTACTTTGTCGCCAGGGCGGTAACGGGCAACCTGCTCCAGCAGCTGCGACGATTTACTAACTTTAACATCGTTTACAGCTGTTACCACGTCACCAGATTTTAAGCCGGCTTCTTTAGCGCCACTGTTTTCCTGTACTTCAGCAATGTAAACACCATTCAATGTTTTCAAGCCTTTTTCTTTCGCCAAATTAGCATCTATTTCCTGAATAGATGCACCTAATAAGGCACGTTGCACTTCGCCATACTTCAGGAGATCATCTACCACTTTGCTCACGATAGCAGATGGCACAGCAAAAGAATAACCAGCAAAAGAACCTGTTTGCGAAGCAATGGCTGTGTTAATACCTACCAAGTCACCGTTCAGGTTTACTAGCGCACCACCGGAGTTACCTGGGTTTACAGCAGCATCTGTCTGAATAAAAGACTCAATGCTCATGTCTTTGTTGGCGCTGGTCCGCAAAATGTTAATGTTACGCCCTTTCGCACTCACAATACCGGCTGTAACGGTAGAGGTCAGGTTCATAGGGTTACCTACTGCCAGCACCCACTCTCCTACCTGCAGTTCATCGGAGTTGCCATAACGCACCACTGGCAATTTGTCTTCTTCAATTTTGAGCAACGCAATGTCAGTGGTAGGGTCTGTGCCCACCAATTTAGCCTCGAAAGTACGCTTGTCGTCTAATACCACTTGTATTTTATCGGCTCTGTCGATAACGTGGTTGTTCGTAACAATGTACCCGTTGGAGGCAATAATAACTCCTGAGCCAGAACCCATTTGTGGCGAGCGGGGCGCACGCTCACCAAACCCATCGCCAAAGAACTCGCGAAGGAACGGCTCCATAGGACTATTATAACGGTCGGCAGTACGTGTTTTATACTCTGTCATAATATGTACTACTGCCGGAGTAGAAACCTGGGCAGCCTTTATAAAATTAAGTCCTTCGGGAACGGCTATTTCGCTGCTGCGCATGCTACTGGTGTAGCGTACATTGGGGTATTGCACCTCCTCTTTCTGCCCTGCAGTCTGAGCCGTGTTGTTCTCGAGCAGCTTGTAGCTGCCAACGGCAACACCGCCACCCATCATGGCAGAAAGCGTTAAGCCAACAATAAACTGTTTCGTCTTCATGAATATCTTAAAATACTTTATTGGTTATTAATATTGAAAATGGCCTATATTATAAAATCTATAACGCTTCTATCTTATACGATAGTATAGGGCACTTATGCTGCTGTTTTTCAGAAAGATTAACAGGTTGGGTTCTTCAGCAATTATTCTAATAAAAAAGGCCTTCCGGAGACTTTTACTGCTGTAAACCCTACTGCGCGCCTTCTACTAACTACTAGTATACGTAATTTAAACTAAACAAAAAAGGGGCCAGAAATTTCGACCCCTCTTTTATTCAGTTTGAATTATGAGTTAACAGCAGCACCATTTTCAGAGACCTCTGCTACTCTTTTCTGCTTCTGGGTGCTTTTAGAGTCAGTTTCGGCACTGATTTTAATCTGCCGTTTCATGGTTTTCTGCTCGTCTTTCGGAACAGACACATGCAGAATACCGTCTGTTAACTGCGCCTTAATCTGATCGGGATTCACATTATCTGGCAGGTAGAATGTTCTTGTAAAAGAGCCATACTGTGTCTCGATCATATGGTAACGGCGATTGTCTTCTTTTTTCTCCAGCTTGCGCTCCCCTGAAATGGTGAGTTTACCTTCCTGAAAATCTATGGAGATATCCTCTTTACGTAATCCTGGCAGCGCTAACTCCAATTCGAAGCCTTTGTCGGTTTCGCAGGCATCTACATAAGGAGTAAAAGCTGAAACGCTTCTTGTGTTCAAAGATTCATTAAAGAATCTGTCTAACATTGAGCTGAATGATTGTGGCATATCATATTGAAGGCCACTGTTTCTTGTAAGTGCCATAATATTACCTCCTATATTTTATGTTGTGTTTTACATTGTTAACACTCAACATACAGTAAAAAACATGCCATTCTAATTATCTTATAAATTCATGAAATAATGTCATAACTTTGCATAAATTTTAGGTAAGCAGCTGACTTACTTTCAGCTTTATAATGCATTAATAAGTAAAACTGGCAGGATTTGCGGGGCTGTTGATATTGTATTTCACTTCCAGACCAATTATCGGAGAAATCCTATTACGCTTGGTGGTATAGCCGTTTTCTATCAACTGGTTGTTTTCATCGTATTTAGGAGGAACTAGTACATAATAATAATCTGTTTGGCGCATCAGGAAGGGCGTGAAGCGCAGCTGTTCGGTAAGCTCATAGGTTATACTCAGCCGAAGCCTGGTGCGGTCGATGGTGCGTTCATCTGCCGTAGTTGCCTGCTCACCAAATTCTCTCCGCAGCAGCAACTCATAAGATAAAGCCGGAGTCAGGTATTTTTTTCCTACTGCTATTCGTTTGCCAAGTTCTGCGGCTAACGAGTAACGGCCAAAAGGGTCCTGACTTTCCTGTGCGACATACTCGAACATGCCCTGCTTGTTAAAGAACAAACTGCCTATGCTGCCATAGTGCCTCAGAAAGGCCGTATAAAACAAAGATTTCGGATAATTTTCAATAGCATACCTCACTAAGGCACCACCGCGCCAGTGATCTGTAAAAGCATGTTCGTAACCAAGAGTTAACTGCACCCGCTCAAAGCTAGTGAAGGGGCCGGCACTAGCCAGGTCGTTAAAGCGGGCATCGGCGTTAATGCGGTAATGGTTCCGGAAAAATAAAATACCGGCCTCGCCTACACTAGACGTTAGCTGCCATTCCGGCCAAAAAGCTGAAGAGCTTGTAACCTTGCTCTGGGAAAAGGCGAAAGAAGGAAGAAGGCTCAGGATAATAAGGTGTATCAGCTTTTTCATTCTGCTATTATAGATGCTTCCTCGTCGTTTATTATATGCTCTATAACGCCCAGCAATACTTCGCTTTCCCAGGCATAGTAATACACTTGTTTGTATATCTCAGGATTATCGTGCTTATAAATGACAAAGAAGTTAGGATAAAGCTTTACTCGCACCTCTTCCCAGGTTAGCAGTGTTTCCTCCGCAGCTAGTGCAATTCCCTGTTTCGATAACCGTGCCTCCTGCAACTCCACTACCTTGCCTTTTTGAAGCTGTTGCACATGCAGCATCACCTTCTCATTTAGAAAATACTTGAGAAGGTGATCTGTGATTTCGTTGTATAACTGAATATAAGTTCCTGTCTTATTAAAATAGCTGGTAAAGTTAATCTTCAGCACGTTGTCGTCGTTGGTCTTAATATCGATCTTGAACTCACACCCCACATAAAACCTATACCAGATAATCCAGTTCATATCCTGCCTGATATCTGCAATGCTGTCTTTCTCTACCTTAGTGAAAAGACCCGACTTTTTGTTGCCAGCCTCATACGCCACGTATTCCGGTGTAAGGCGCAATGTGTGCTTGCGACCCAGCAAGCCAGAAGGCAGTTGATATTCTAAGACTTCGGACGTGCTCAAGAAGTTCTAGTTTAGAGATCAAAAACGATGGTTACAACTAACTTTCTAATTCCTGCAGAGCCAGCCAAGCCATTAAACCAATACTTGTTTCCAAGGCTTCTTCGGCAATATCAAAGGTGGGGGTGTGAACAGATGAAGTAATTCCGCGTTCATCGCTACGGGTGCCAAGGCGATAGAAGCAGGCAGCCACTTCCTGCGAGTAATAGGCAAAATCCTCTGCCCCCATCCACAGGTCCAGGTCCACTACATTACTTTCTCCAAGGTAAGCCTCTGCCGCCCCACGGGCACGACCAGTAAGCTCCGGGTCGTTTTTCAGGTAAGGATATCCGTTTTTAATATCGATGTCGCAGCTGCCGCCCATGCTCTCGCATAAGCCCTCTGCCAGCTTTTTAATTCGCTTATGTGCTTCCTTCCGCCAAGTTTCATCCATGGTGCGGAAAGTGCCTTGTATCTTTACTTCATTCGGGATTACATTGGTTGCGCCCATTGCCTCCACTTTCCCAAAAGATAGTACCGTTGGAATTTTAGGGCTGGCGTGGCGGCTTACAATCTGCTGCAACGCTACAATCAGGTGCGCTGACATGAGCACGGTGTCTATGTTTTGTTCGGGCATGGCGGCATGGCCTCCTTTGCCTTTTACGGTGATATAAATTTCGTCGGCACTGGCCATGTACATGCCGGAGCGAAACCCGACTTTACCGGCTGGTAGCATCGGGAATACATGCTGCCCCATAATACTCTCCGGAGCAGGCTGCTGCAACACGCCTTCTTTTATCATAACAGATGCCCCACCCGGAAACTTCTCCTCACCCGGCTGAAAGATTAATTTGATACTTCCTTCAAACTCCTCCCGCACTTGCTGCAAAATACGGGCTGCTCCCAACAACGATGCCGTATGCACGTCGTGGCCACAGGCATGCATTATTCCTTCATTTTTAGATTTGTACTCCACCTCATTCTGCTCCACTATTGGCAGTGCATCCAGATCGGCGCGTAGGGCGACAATTTTACTGGCAGGATTTTTTCCTTCGATTACAGCTACCACACCTGTTTCGGCCAGCCGGGTTGTAGCGATGCCTAAGCTATTAAGTTCCTGCTCTACATAAGCTGCTGTGTTGTGCTCCTGAAAAGACAGCTCCGGGTTGGCATGCAAGTGCCGTCGTTGGTTTATTGTATGGGGGGCGTAAGTGCGGGCAAGTTCCTTTATTTTTTCTGCTAACAATGACATAGGGGTTGGTGAAATTTGTAAGTGATCCGGAAGAGCCACATCTATTCCGGCTTAGAGCTAATGAGGCTACTGCCTTCAGGTGCTTAGTTATTTACTTTACTCAAGGCTTGGATCCGATACGGGCATTTTTGCCTCTGGAAGGGCAATTCTATTAGAAAAATTTGCCTTTATCGCCCTTCGCCTAGTCTTGAAAGTATATATTTAAGCATTTACTGCAAAATAAAAAAACGTTGTGTTATCCATACGATAAATCACAACGTTTTTATAATATTCAAAACAAAACCTGCTTCTGATTACTTTATTTATTAATATTAATCTGATCTGTAACAATCTGTGCATTGGGAAGCAAGTCTCTGATCTGATTAAGAGTTTGTTGGGCCTCTATGCGAGAAAAGTAATCGCCAATTTTTAATCTAAAGTTGGGTTGTTGGTATGTCAGGTAATCCTTTTCGTGCGGAACACGGGCTATTATAGCTTTTCGAAGATCCATAACAGTTTGACGTTCTGAGCCATTGTATGCCAGAATGCGATAGCCTTGGGCATATTTCACACTTCTGTTAACGCTGGCCACTGTATCCATCAGGGCGGCTACCTTATTATTGACATGGCTGGTGGGCGTTAAAGGAGCAGCACCGCCACCGCCTGCCATATCTGCCTCAGGGTAAGTTGGGCGGTACTCGCTCAGGTCTTCGGCTACTCTGGTTTTGCCTGTTACTTTGCCAGCATCGCTGGTGCTGGTACGGGAACTGGCGCCACATGCTGTTAACAGCAAAAAGAGCAGCGCATACAGCAGGTTACTTACTTTATTCATGCTTTACAATTTGAATACTGGCAGAGCAACCTAAGCGGTCCGCTCCTGCATTGACTAACGCTTCGGCATCGGCAAATGTTTTGATGCCGCCAGACGCCTTAATCTTGATATGCTGCGGCAACGAACGCCGCATAAGTTCTAGATGCTCTACTTTAGCACCGGCTGCCGCAAAACCAGTCGATGTTTTTACATAATCTGCTTCGGCTGCTGCACAAAGTTCGCAGGCTTTTACAATTTCTTCGTTTGTGAGCAGAGCGGTTTCTATAATTACTTTTAGCTCAGCTCCCTTCAGATGGCAGAACTTGGCCAGGTCCTCCAATTCATTTTGCACTTCCTGGTAATTTCCTGATTTGAAAGCAGACAGGTTCATGACCACATCTATTTCATTGGCACCGTCCTCAATGGCCTGGTGTGTTTCAAGGAGCTTTACCTTGTGGTGCTGGTAACCCAGTGGAAAGCCTACCACGGTAGCCACCTTCACCAAACTTCCCGGGCCAAGCTGCTTCTGTGCCAACTGCACATAACAGGGCGCTACACACACTGCCGCAAAACCATAAAAACTGGCTTCCTGGCACAGCTGCTCTACCTGCTCGGCGGTTGCCTCAGGTCTGAGTATAGTATGATCGATATAAGAAGCTAAATCGGATCCGGACATGTTTTCTTAAATTATGCTACCGTTTTTGGCCTTCAGGAGCTATACATGTAGCCATACATAGTGCCATCGGCTTTATGAAAACAAAAAAGCCACTACACCCAACTGGGCATAGTGGCTTTTTGCGATGGCATCTTATTCTTCTATTATAACACAGTTATTATCCAGCAGATCTTTCTCCACCGTTTTAAACTTAACGTCTTTTACTACGCGGCCGTCTCTGTATTGCACGCTCACACGATCGTTTCTACCTGCTACTTTTTGGGAGTGAGCTGGCATAACGCGTTGTGGTTCTGGCGCTGGCATAGAGGTAGAACCATCGCTGCCTTCCAACGATGAGTGCACCTCCTCTTTCTGCTCATGCAGTACCGGTGCCTTAGGCTTAGGTTGCGGACGAGGAGCCTGCACCTGCTCCGGTGCCTGAATCGGAATAAAGGCGTGGAACAGGAACGAAACAGTTTCTTCGTTTACCTTGCCAATCATGCGCTTAAACAGCTCAAATGACTCAAACTTGTAAATCAAGAGCGGGTCTTTCTGCTCGTACACAGCATTCTGCACTGTCTGCTTCAGGTCATCCATCTGACGCAGGTGGTCGGTCCAGGCCTGGTCGATGGTACCTAACGTAATAATCTTCTCCATGGCTCGGATCAGTTCTGCACCGTGCGACTCATACGTTTTGGTAAGGTTCGCCACAGCTGCCAACTGGCGCTTGCCATCGGTGAATGGCACTGCCACGTTCTCGATCATCGGTCCACGGTTCTGGTAAATATCGGTGATGATCGGGTAAGCCTGCTCCGCTATCTGCTTGTTTTTAGTGCGGTAGTGGCTCAGAGCCTCATTATACAATCGCTCGGCCAGTTTGTTTGCCTGCGTTGCTTTAAAGTCATCTTCCGTAATGGCAGTGTTATAGCCAAAAATGCGGATAATGCTCAGTTCGAAGTTCTCGTAGTCGACCGTGTTTTTGAAATTAACTACCAGGTCTTCGCTGATGTCGTAGATCATGTTCCAGATATCAAGCTCCAGACGCTCACCATATAAGGCATTACGGCGGCGCTTGTACACAACTTCACGTTGTGCGTTCATCACGTCGTCGTATTCCAGCAGGCGCTTACGCTGCCCGAAGTTATTCTCTTCTACCTTCTTCTGCGCACGCTCTATGGAATTGGTAATCATGGAGTGTTGAATCACTTCACCTTCTTCGAGGCCCATGCGGTCCATGAGGCGGGCAATACGGTCGGAACCGAACAAGCGCATCAGGTTATCTTCCAAGCTCACAAAGAATTGAGAAGTACCTGGGTCACCCTGGCGACCGGCACGACCACGAAGCTGACGGTCTACCCGTCTGGATTCGTGACGTTCTGTACCAACAATCGCCAAACCTCCGGCAGCCTTAGACTCAGGAGCCAGCTTAATGTCGGTACCACGACCGGCCATGTTGGTGGCAATGGTTACAGTACCTGGCTTACCAGCTTCGGCCACAATCTCAGCTTCGCGCTGGTGCATCTTCGCGTTCAGTACCTGGTGCTTAATCTTACGAAGCGTCAGCATGCGGCTTAGCAGCTCCGAAATCTCTACCGAAGTAGTACCTACCAGTACCGGACGACCCTTTTGAGTAAGCTCTACGATTTCGTCGGCTACGGCATTGTATTTTTCACGGGTGGTTTTATATACCTTGTCGTGCTCATCCTTCCTGGAAATAGGGCGGTTGGTTGGTATAACCACCACATCCAGTTTGTAGATGTCCCAGAACTCACCTGCCTCTGTTTCGGCAGTACCGGTCATACCAGCTAATTTGTGGTACATACGGAAGTAGTTCTGCAGTGTAACCGTAGCATAGGTCTGGGTGGCATCCTCTACCTTCACGTTCTCTTTCGCCTCAATAGCCTGGTGCAAACCATCGGAGTAACGACGGCCTTCCATTACACGACCTGTTTGCTCATCTACAATTTTAACTTTGTGGTCGGGCGTTACAATGTACTCCGTGTCTTTTTCAAACAGCGTGTAAGCTTTTAGCAACTGGTTAATAGTGTGCACACGCTTGGTTTTTTCCTGGAAGTCGGCGATCAGCTTTTCTTTCGCATGCAGCTTCTCTTCTTCGTTCAGGGTTTTGTTGTTTTCGATGTTGGCGATCTCCATGCCAATATCTGGCAAAATAAACAGGTTCGGATCTTCGCCCTGGCCGGTAATAAGGTCGATGCCTTTCTCGGTTAGTTCTATCTGGTTATGCTTCTCATCGATAGTGAAGTATAGCGGCTCATCGGCCTCCGGCATCATGCGGGAGTTATCTTGCAGGTAGTGATTCTCTACTTTCTGCATAACAGCCCTGTTCCCCATTTCGCTCAGAAACTTGATCAGCGGCTTACTTTTAGGAAGACCGCGATACGCTCTGAAAAGCGAAAGACCGCCATCCTGGGTATTTCCTTCTTTGATCAGGCGCTTAGCTTCTGTCAGAAAATTGTTGACCACTTTACGCTGTGCCTCCACCAGCATAGCAATGCGTGGCTTCAGTTGGTAGAACTCATGCTCATCGCCACGAGGTACCGGACCAGAAATAATAAGTGGGGTACGAGCGTCGTCAATCAATACAGAGTCCACCTCATCGACCATGGCATAATGGTGCTTGCGCTGTACCAGGTCCTGCGGCTCCCTGGACATGTTGTCGCGGAGGTAGTCGAAACCGAATTCGTTGTTGGTGCCATAGGTAATGTCGGCTCGGTAGGCATTGCGGCGGGCTTCGGAGTTAGGTTGGTGCCTGTCGATGCAGTCGATGGTCAGACCGTGGAATTCGAAGAGCGGCGCCATCCATTCAGAGTCACGCTTAGCCAAGTAGTCGTTTACCGTTACCACGTGCACACCACGTTTAGCAAGTGCATTCAGGAAGGCCGGAAGAGTTGCTACCAATGTTTTACCCTCACCAGTGGCCATCTCCGCAATTTTACCCTGGTGCAATACCACACCACCTATCAGCTGCACGTCGTAGTGCAGCATGTCCCAGGTAACTTCGTTGCCGGCAGCCAGCCATTTGTTTGCCCAGATGGCTTTGTCGCCTTCTATCTGCACGTTTGGTTTGCGGGCCGCTATGGTTCTGTCCATGTCGGTGGCGGTTACCACTAATTGTTTGTTCTCCTTCAGGCGGCGAGCTGTCTCTTTAACAATAGCAAAACCGGCTGGCAGCACTTCCAGCAGTACTACCTCCAGCTCTTTGTTACGTTTCTTCTCCAGCTCATCAATTTCAGAGAAAATATTCTCTTTCTGCACAATGTCTAGTTGCGGCTCATCTGCCACACGCTTATGCAGGCCAGCAATCTGATCATCTATCGGCTTTAAGCGCTCATCGATGATGCCCTTTACCTCGGTTGTTCTCAGGCGTAACTGGTCATCTGTGAGGCTGGCCAGTTTGGCAAACTCTTCGTTCACCTTGGTTACGTAAGGTACAACCTCTTTTATATCTCTGTCGGATTTTGTTCCGAATAGTTTCGCAACGGTTTTACCGAAAAAATCAAGCATTCTATAGGAGTATTTAAATGAATATCTTTAATCGCAATATCGTCAAAAATAAGGTGTTTTTCTGATATATCTTACTATCAGTACGAAAACAATACCAAGTTGCGATTTCTGCTGACAACTGTCAGATTTTCCGAAAGAAAAAACCCTGCTTGTTTTTCATTTGCAGGGGCTTGCCTCTCTCCTGACAATATTGGTAACATGGGGCAATGTGGCAGAAGTTCTCTAACCGAGAGATTTATGTTTGGCGGGAAAGTTTCCGGGCTAAAGAGCCTTAGCCTGAAGTAAGGTAAAAATCCGTTGGAAGGGTATTTTCATTAGAATAATTCAGGTTGTGTGGTAGCAGATTTCTTTTCTTCTTCAGCTACACTTTTTGTCATCCCTAAGGGATCTTGTGGGCGAGATCCAATAGCTTCTGCTACTGGCAGTTTATTCTAAGTTCGCATAGCTGCTGTTTACCTCTTCATCAGGCTGAAGTTATTGCATAGCTGGCTTACTTGTTCTTTTTGTCTTGATACAAAAAGAACCAAAAATCAAGAAAATAAAAATCAAGGGCCCCTACCCCCACTCGCTGCACGCTCAAACAGTTTATTTTCAATTTGTGCACTTGGCTGCCTTTTCTGCCCTGTAATTGCCTGCCGCAATACAATTAAATAGAATTGTCGCGCAATCTAAATTTACTTAAGTCTCTAGACTCAAAAACCTTCTGCTGAAAAAGTCTTGTGCCTTTTCTAGAGCAACTTCTGAAATTCGATTACATCCTGCCAGCCAGCAGGTGTGCGCAGCCAATTTTTCCGGACTCCTATTTCTGTAAAGCCAGCTTTTTTGAACAGGTGCAGGCTTGCTTCGTTTGAGGCGGTTACCGAACAGTATACCTGGTGGAGTTGCAGAATCTGTTGGCAATACGTTAACAATACCTTTAGTGCCTCAGCCGCATATCCTTTACCACGTTCGGCTCCGGAAACCACAATGCCAATTCCTGCGCGCTGATGCTGCGGCTCAAAATCGAAAAGATCGATGGCCCCCACGGCTCTGTGGTGGTGGGTGCAGATAACAAGACGCAGCTGCTTTACCGTAAAAATATCTTGAGTGGCATTTTCGAGGTATTGCTCCAGCACAAACCTGGAGTACGGCATGAGGGTATTGCCAACCTGCCACACACTAGTGTCGTTTTCGAGGTCAAATAAAAAATCCAGATCTACAGGTTCTAAAGCCCGAAGGTAAACATGGGCTGACTTTAGCAACATATCGATCTGGATTTACAGTAACTAATTATAACGCGACGGTGCCGGTAAATACTTGCTTGGCCGGTCCGATCAGGTGAATATGATGGAAGTTATCTGCTTCGTGCTGAAAATTAACTTCAAGGTCGCCACCTAATGTTTTGATTTTAACCGGCCCTTTGATGCCACGCAAACCTGCCACCAACGCACAGGCTGTAACACCGGTACCACAGGAAAGTGTTTCGTCTTCTACACCACGCTCGTAGGTGCGCACAAAAAATTCGTTTTCCGAAAGCTGCTGGATAAAGTTCACGTTCGTTCCTACTTCTGCAAAACGCTCGTTGTACCGAATGGCTTTGCCCTCTTTGTACACATCCAGTGCCTGCACATCGTCTACAAATCGTACATAGTGCGGGGAGCCGGTGTTTAGGTAATAATCGTCTCCGATTCGCTCTACGCCGTTTACATCATTCATTTTCAGATGAATAAGATCGCGCTCCACACTGGCCTGATGTTCGCCATCAGCTGCCAAAAAGCAAGCCACATCTTCGATTACGCCTAAGTGTCTGGCGAAACGAACCGTGCAACGGGCACCATTGCCACACATAGAACCTACCCTGCCATCGGCGTTGTAGTACACCATCTCAAAATCGTAGCTCGGATGATCCTGTAATAGAATAAGGCCATCGGCCCCCACTCCCATGCGGCGGTCGCACAGGTTTTTTACCAATTGCTCGTCTTCGGCAGGGAAGTTATGTTTCCGGTTATCAACCATCACAAAATCGTTGCCCGTACCCTGATATTTAAAAAAGCTTATTGCCATAAATTTGAAACAATTAAAACAGCTGTTGCGTGCATTTTTTCAGGTTCAAGGTAATAGTAGTACTTTTACCAAATATTGCACACTGTCAGAAATAATTCACAAAGATATGTATTCCTTTTTAACATCCGAAAACTGGCCAGATTACGAACTAGTAGATTCTGGGAATTTCGAAAAGCTGGAGCGTTTTGGAGCTTATTATGTGGCACGGCCGGAGCCGCAGGCAATCTGGGACAAGCACCTGCCAGAGCAGGAGTGGCAGCGTCTGGCGCAGGCTGTGTTTAAGCGCGACAAAGGCAGCTCGGAGAAGGGCCAGTGGCAGCTGAAAAAAGGAATGCCGGAGCAGTGGCACATCAACTACCAGTACAAAGATATGCAGCTGCGCTTCCGGCTGGGGCTATCTTCGTTTAAGCATGTGGGGCTGTTCCCTGAGCAGGATGCTAACTGGCAGTTTATTTACGATACCACCCGCAGCCTGCAAACCAAGCCGCCAAAAGTGTTGAACATGTTTGCCTACACCGGTGCCGCCTCCCTGGCAGCCAAAGCAGCCGGAGCCGACATTACGCACCTCGACTCTATAAAACAAGTAAACTTCTGGGCCCGCGACAACATGGAAGCCAGCAACCTCGACAACATTCGCTGGATTGTGGAAGATGCCATGAAGTTTGCACGACGTGAGGTGAAGCGCGGCAACACTTACAACGGCATTATACTGGACCCACCTGCCTATGGCCGTGGCCCGAACGGGGAAAAGTGGCAACTGGAAGACGAGCTGAATGAACTCATAAAGCTTTGCCACCAGATGCTCGATAAAACCGATTACTTCCTGCTCATAAACCTGTACTCCCTCGGCTTTTCAGCTCTGATACTGGAGAACCTGATGCACCAGACCTTTGGCGAGCAGATCAAAAACGAAGAATTAGGCGAAATTTACCTGCAGGACAAGGGAGAGCGCAAACTGCCACTCGGCACGTTTTTCAGGTTTAAATCCTGAGTTACATGATGGATTATAGATTTCAGATGCAAGTGTAATAGGAGATTCTATTTTCGAGGCTACCCCTTGGCTGATTTTGCCGGTTTTTTCTCTGAAAGGGCTTTTTCATTACAATAATTTCGCCCGGCCACGGCAAATACTATTTAGTGTTTTAGTAGACATTGTATTCTCTCAACCACTCATTCTCTCACTTCAGAAATGAATAAACGAATAGCTCTTATCGATATGGGCACCAACACCTTTCACCTGCAGATAACGGAGGTAGGTGCAGATGGCTCGCTAAAAGATCTGGTAAAGACGAAGCTGCCGGTGCGCCTCGGCCAGGGGGGCATCAGCAACGGAGCTATTGCCCCTGCTGCCTATGCACGCGCTTTAGATACTTTAAAAGATTTCAGGAGGCAGATAGATGCGCATGAGGTGCAGGTAGTACGGGCTATGGCGACCAGCATGGTGCGCAGCGCTGCCAACGGAGAGGCTTTTGTGCAGGATATTCTGCAACAGACAAACATACTGGTAGAAGTAATAGACGGCGACCGCGAAGCAGAGCTAATCTACTACGGTGTAAGATCAGCCGGTGTGTTAGATGAATCGACCGCGCTGATTATAGATATAGGCGGTGGCAGTGTAGAGTTTATTATCTGTAATGCGCATAACATTTTCTGGAAAAGAAGCTTTGAAATTGGGGCACAGCGCCTCATGGACAAGTTCTTCCTGCAAGACCCCATAGCTCCGGAAAGTGTAGCCGCTGAGAAAGCATACCTGCAGGAAAAACTGCAGCCGCTCACGGAGGCTGTTGCCTTACATAAACCAACTGTGCTAGTAGGCTCCTCCGGCACTTTCGATACACTCTGCGACATAGATGCGCAGAGCAAGGGCAACTCCTGGCGTAAAGAAGCTTCTCCCCCACCCGCCTCTGCCCTGGCACTATCTGATTTTTACCAAATTTACCAGCAACTGCTCCATAAGAACCACTCCGAGCGCCTGGCCATACCCGGTATGCTGGAAATGCGCGTCGATATGATTGTGGTGGCAGGCATTGTAATCGACTTTGTGCTACAGCAGTATCAGTTAGAGGAAATACGGGTTTCGGCATTTGCCCTAAAGGAAGGGGTGCTGGATTTAATTTTGAATGAGGGAATGAGTAAATTTTGAATGAGAGGATGAGAGAATGTTTAGAAAAAATCACTCACTCCCTCATTCAAAATTAAAAACTTAACCCTTCGCCAAATGCTTGCGCTCCTTCTCGTAGGCTTTGGCCAGTTGCTTTAGCTTTTTGTGATTTTGGGTGTGTTTTGCGGCAGCCAGCTTAGCATTTTCCTGCACATTTAGCTGCACATCCTTCAGGGCGAGTTGCATGCCAATTTGTTGCTGCAGCTTTTTGGTTTTACCGGTGCCATAGCCCTTGTCCAGCAGCGTGGTTAGCAGCTGAATACTAATGGCTTCTTCTCCTTTCGATGCAAAATAATTAGCAACAGCAGCGGTAAAAGGTTGCTTGGTGTTGTTCTTCGCAAAATTCAGCAAGGAAATATGGTTCAGACCAAATCGGTTTACCTGGTTGGCCAGGTAATATTTTTCTGACTCATTGTAGCGCTCAATTGCTTCGATGTACCTGGTGCTGGCAACAAAACGGTTTATGTCTTCTTGCATGCGCTGGTAGGTAACAGCAGCGGCTATTTCTGTCCGTCCATCTAATGCCGAATAGGTAGCAACACCGCATTGCGTATTTGCCTCGGCAGCATGAAGAGCGGCGGCATAGGCCTTGTCGGCAGCCAGATATTTTTTGTCGCGGATAAGTTCTTTTGCTCTTTGAATATGCCCATCGTAAGCTGTCTGACTGTTGATGCATTCCTGAGTAGAGATGCGGTCGCGCAGCAGGTTGTACTTGCTTAGCACCTCTGCATCGTGCTCCAGTGCATAGCGTGCCTGCATGGCAACGGCAGCCGAAGCCACAGCACGTGCATCGGTGAGCCTGTTGCTAACAGCCCGCTCATAGCCCTGGTTCAGGTTAGCCAGCAACACAGGTTTTGCCGCCCGCTGCGCCAGTTGCCCTAACTCCGGCACCCGCTGAAAACCATACTGCTGCTCCATTTCCAGTGCCGCCTCAAACTGGCTGAGGGCATTAGCAAAGTTGCGCTCGTTCAGGTAGGTTTTTCCTTTGTCGATGAAAAGCACATAGTATTGGTATTTCACCTGGCTCTGCAGTTCTAAGGCCTCCGGTGCATCGTGTAGCACAAAATCGTATTGCCGCTGAAAAGCCATTGCCGCGCCTGCCACCTTTTCTGCACGCTGCAGGTTGTTGGCAGCCAGCAGGCGCTTGCCTTCGTCTATTATGCTTCTGTAAACACCATATATTGCCTGCCCCTCACCATCGTTCAGGGCAGGCATGTTGCAGCGCACCCCTCCTATGGTGCTGCACATGGCCCGGGCATCAGCATAGGCGGCCATGGCAGTACGGTAGTCGCCACGGCTGGTGAGGTGGTTACCTTCGTTTATATAGGTGCTGTAAATGTCGTGGGCAAGTCCTAAGGCCTGGTGCTGCGTTTGCGGATCGATGCGCATTTTAGTAAGCAAGTCTTTTGTTCTGGCAGTTGCCTCCCCTATATGGCCATTCATAAAATCGATGCGGGCCAGCTCCAGGTGCGAAGGCGCAAAGTTAGGGTTCACTTCCACAGAGCGTAGAAAATACTCCTGGGCAGCACGTCTGTTGCCACTACTCATCAGACTGATACCTTTGTTATAAAACTGCTGATCGAGGGTAGAAATAGCAAAAGCAATAGCTTTGCGACTTTCTGACATTTGCTGTTCAAATCGGTCTAAACGAATGATCAGGTGTAGCGGGTCGGTTTGTTTCAGGTTCAGTTTTTTGTAGAAGGCTCCTGTATGTAAGGAGGCAAAGATGGATTCTATATCGCGCAGATTACGATCGTGCTGCATAATGCGATCTACATCACCGGGATTGATTTTATTTAAATTTTGCTGCACTGTATTAAGCGTGGCATCTGCTGCATAATACTCATGAATCAGGTTCAAGTGCTCCTGCAACCTGTTCAGGCTGTTGCCAGAGTACTGCAGCTCCTTTTCTTCTACCACCAGTTTGTAGCTGGCTCCTGTTGCTGTGTCTGGCACGGTTACATCCAGCAGTATCACCTCTTCCCTATCCAGAGGAAGGGTTCCGGTGTAGGTCTTCAGCACTTGCTGCCCCTGCAGATGTTTAATTTTATAGGTCAGTTTTTCAGGGTAGAGTGCCTTGCCGATATCAAAGCCTTTGTAGTTTACATTGCCTGTTACCGAAAACTTATTAAGCAGCACTTTTACATGCAGTTTATCTCCTTGGTCGGTAATGCGGGCATGCTGGCTGAACCGCACCACGAACTCCGGCACACGGTTTGGTCTGCCGCCGGTTTGGGTGGTAACATTACCCTGCAGCAGGTTAACCATACTGTTAATATTGTTTTGGCTGGTGGAGCTGCTGGTTCCTTTTTTAATCAGGTAGGCTTCTGGCAGGGTTTCATCGAATGCCAGCTTTGTCTGCGCCTGCAGCACGGCTGCAGTCAGAAATAGCCAGGTCAGAAGTAGAGCTTGTTTCATGGTGATGGTCTTTAACTACCTGAGCAAAAGACAAAATCTGTTCCACATCTGCAGTTTATATTATAAATATATAAAAAACCAGATTCTCCTAGAAGAACAGGCAATTTCTATCGACTAACAGGAAGATCTTCAGACTACTGCCTGATCAGTGTAAATAATTATTAATTTGCATGCTGAAATGCACCCTTATAACACTATGTTTTCTTACCGACAATTATTTGATTTCACCCAGAACATATTTCTGAGCATGGGCTGCCCTCCTGCCGATGCAGCACTAGCCACCACTGTACTTTTAGAGGCCGATTTACGAGGCGTTGATTCGCATGGCGTAGCCCGGCTTAGTGGTTATGTGAGGCTGTGGGAGGCGGGGCGTATAAATGTGAAGCCCAATATACAGGTAGTGCACGAAACGCCCAGCACCGCCACCGTAGACGGCGACGCAGGTCTGGGCCTTGTGGTAGCTCCACGTGCTATGGATATTGCCATTGCTAAGGCGGAGAAAGTGGGAACTGGCTGGGTCTCAGTAAAAAACTCCAACCACTACGGTATTGCCGGCTACCATGCCATGCAGGCCCTTTCGCACGATATGATTGGGATTAGCATGACGAATGCCTCGCCACTGGTTGCTCCTACTTTTTCGACCGAGCGCATGCTTGGCACTAACCCTATTGCGGTAGCCATACCTACACAAAATCAGCCACCTTTTGTAGCCGACCTGGCAACAGCCGCAGCTGCCAATGGTAAGCTGGAGATTCTGCAGCGCAAAGAGAAGAAAGCCCCTACAGGCTGGATCCAGACCAGCGATGGTGAGGCTACAAGAGACGCCCATGCCCTGAAAGAGGGAGGCGCCTTGTTGCCGTTGGGCAGCGACCGACTGCATGGTAGCCACAAAGGCTACGCGCTTTCATCGGTGGTAGATATTTTTTCGGCGGTGCTGTCGGGTGCGAACTATGGCCCTTGGGTACCTCCTTTTGTAAGCTTTTTGCCAGTAGCCGATAACCTGGTGGGGCAAGGCATTGGTCACTTTTTGGGTGCCATGCGCGTAGATGCTTTCCGTCCGGCCGAGGAGTTTAAACAACACATGGATAACTGGATTGCCACTTTCCGAAACGCAAAGGTAAAGAAGGGCCAGAAAGCAGTTTTGATTCCCGGTGACCCGGAACGCGAAATAACAGCTAGCCGCCTTAAAAAAGGCATTCCGTTGCTAGCGCCTGTACAGCGCGACCTGGAGGAGCTCGGGAAAAGATTTAGTGTGCAATTCTAGGTTTTGGCAATGGCAACTGGCACAGCAGGCAAGCTTCTGATCAGGCTGGGGCTTAGCTCCACCAACCGCAGCATTTTTATGCTCCTGCTGGTTTGGCTGCTAAATGTAGTCTGGCTGGCTACTAACTATTTTTGGCGCATTGCCACGGTGCAGGTGCTGGTAGGGGTGCAGGTGCTTTTGTTGGTTTATGGCGCTTTGGCCCTGGTCGCGTATGTGTACTGGGGTATAAGGCAGGTGCGCGAACAGGATGCTCCTTACGCCGGTGTGCTGGTAGGAATCATCGTGGCCATTACGCTGCTTTATCTCAACGTGAACCTGCTCCAGTATGTGCTTAAGCTTTTCAGTTAACCCTCGGCCTGTCTAGTTCCAAATTACCTCCGGAAGGGTACTTTCATTAAAATAATTCTGGAAGTCATATCCATAAAAAAGGCTTTCCTTTCTGGTGCTGCACACCGAGAGGAAAGCCTTTTAACATTTAAAACAAGTGGTTTATTCTATCTTCTTTCCGGCCATCGCCTTTTTGATAGAGATCTGCATAACACGTTCTGCAAAGGGGCTGGTCTGCTCCTCCAGCACATCTACGGCTCGCAGAATGGTGTCCTTGTCGTTGGTTGGCAAGGCATCTCTCAACTTCTGCACGTTGGTTCTGGTCAGGGTTATTTCTTCTTCAGTCAGGTGCTCCCCGTTTTTCTCCAGGAAGCGCTCCACCTGGTACAGCATCTGCTCGGCGGTGGTGCGGGCCTCTATTACCATGCGGGCAGAAACATCATCGCGGGCGTGGGTAATGGAGTCCATCAGCATCTGTTCCACCTGCTCATCGGTAAGACCATATTGCGGCTTTACTTCTACTTCCTGGCGCACCCCAGAACGTAGCTCCACTGCCTCTACCTTTAAAATGCCATCGGCATTCAGGATGAAATTAACATCTACTTTCGGGAAACCGGCCGGCATGGCAGGAATCCCTTTCAGATCGAACTCGGCTAGTTTACGGTTCTCTTTTACCAGATCGCGCTCTCCCTGGTAGACTGATATTTTCATGTTTACCTGCCCATCTATCGAAGTAGTGTATTGACGGCCTGCTTTGGTCGGTATTTTTGAGTTGCGGGGAATAATGGAATCCATCAGGCCACCCATGGTTTCTATGCCTAAGGTAAGCGGCGTTACGTCCAGCAGGAGAATGTCCTTACGGTTTCCGGCCAATATGTCGGCTTGGATGGCTGCTCCCAGTGCTACTACTTCGTCGGGGTTAAGCGTGTTGTTTGCGGATTTTCCGAAGAAACCGGAAATCGACTCATACACCAACGGAACACGCGTGGACCCTCCTACCATAATAACGGCGTCTATCTGCTCGGCTGTTAGCTTTGCATCGGCCATGGCCTGGCGGCAGCTCTCGATGGTGCGAGCCACAATGGGGGCAATCAAGGTTTCGAAGGTATGGCGCTCCAGGTGGCAATTGATTTTACCGAGAATACTGCTAGTATAAACTTCCTGCGAACTAAGAGCTTTCTTGGCTTCCTCCGCTTTCAGGCGCAACTCCTGCGACAGGTTCTTATCGGTGTTTACAGTATCGGCCAGCAGCTGGTTTTCCTCTATCCAATGGTTGATAATGGCGCGGTCCATGTCATCGCCTCCCAGGTAGGTGTCGCCGTGGGTGGAGAGGACTTCAAAAATGCCCTGGTGAATACTGAGAATAGATATATCGAAGGTGCCGCCGCCAAGGTCGTACACAGCTACTGTTTTTTCTTCGGCAGGGTCAATACCAATACCATAGGCCAAAGCGGCCGCTGTTGGCTCGTTAACGATGCGTAGCACCTCCAGCCCAGCCAGTTTGCCTGCATCGCGGGTAGCCTGACGCTGAGAGTCGTTAAAATAGGCAGGCACGGTAATAACGGCCCGGTTCACAGGTGTTTTTAAAGAGTGCTCTGCCCGCTCGCGCAGCTCCTTCAGTATTTCAGCCGAAAGCTCTATAGGGGAAAAGAACCTGTCTCCTACCCTGATTTTCACCAAGCCTTCGCTGTCGTCGTCGATTATTTTGTACCCGAAATATTCTTTGTGCTCACCCAGGTCTTTGTAAGATTTGCCCAGCAGGCGTTTAACAGAATAAATAGTGTTAGCCGGGTCTGTTATAAGATATTCTTTTGCCTCGTTTCCAACCAGCACCTCACCGCTTTTAGGAAAATGCACCACCGACGGCACAATGGTGCCACGCCCCTGGTCATTGATCGCGATCGCTTTTTTATCTTCGGGATGTATATAGGCAACCAGACTGTTGGTGGTTCCCAAATCTATTCCTACAATTACCTCTTCTTGTTGAAGCGCGCCCGTAGAAAGGTTTATTGCAACTTTTGCCATAGTATCTGTATATATGAAGCCGCTACTACTTAAGCAACAGCATGATGGTGTAAAGTTACAAATAATTTGGGAAGTGAGGTTTGCAGAGGAAAAGACAGGGCCGCGAAGGTGCTTTTTGCTGAGGAGGAATTGGTTGGTTGCAGACTATGTTGCAAAGAAACGGGTGCTTTGCGGATTCCACCCTTTCAGCTGAAAACAAAGCAACCACAAAATTATGCTAATGAAAAAGGCCTTCCGGAGGCGTTTCAGAGATTTTAAGCGCTAGATACTTGATTTTATTTCTATCAGGCAGGTACTCTTCTTTCGTTCTGCTTATCCCATACGCTTGCAGGAGCTGCGGCCGCTGCAAGGTCTTCCTCTCTTTTTAATAATTACAGTTCGGCCAATACCAGCACTTAAATTCCGCTAATGAAATGAGCCTTCCGGAGGTATTTTGGGAATCAAAGGGTCTAGGCCACAGAAGGGTTATTCTTTCTTTTTAGGCACAATAATAAAGACATCCTCGCCAGGGCGCTTCATCAGGTATTTTTCACGTGCAAATTTTTCGAGCAGTTCCGGGTTGCTCATCAGCTCCCGACGGTCTTTCTCAACCTCCTCTATCTTATCGAGGTAGTACTGTTTCTCTTCCTCTTTCTCGCTAAGCTGCTTACTCATGCGATACTGCGTAATGAAATCATTCGAATCAAAGAAGAACATCCAAACCAAAAAAAGTGCCGTGGTTACAAAATAAAAATTCCGGAAAAATTTAGGTATATGCCTCTTCATAGCTCGCTCTACTTTTGGTACTTATACAAAAATAAGGCTGTGAGCCTTACAACCCACAGCCTTAGCCTTATTTATTTTTCAGGTTCGGTAATTAGAACTTCTTTCCAGGGAAATAAGCTGTTTCACCTAGTTCTTCTTCTATACGAAGCAACTGATTGTATTTGGCCATTCTATCAGAACGAGAAGCTGAACCAGTCTTAATCTGACCTGTGTTCAATGCTACTGCTAAGTCAGCAATAGTATTGTCTTCTGTTTCGCCTGAACGGTGGCTCATTACGCTCTTATACCCATGGCGTAAGCCCAGGTTAATCGCGTTGATAGTCTCTGTAAGCGATCCGATCTGGTTTACTTTGATCAGGATAGAGTTTGCTATATTCTGATCTATGCCCTGCTGCAGACGCGTTACGTTGGTTACAAACAAGTCATCACCTACCAGCTGGCATTTGTCTCCGATAGCAACTGTCTGCTGCTTCCAGCCATCCCAGTCATCTTCTGCCATACCGTCTTCAATAGAAATGATTGGGTATTTTTTAACCCAATCAGCCCAGAAGCTAACCATTTCAGAAGAAGTAAGCTTATCGCCAGTAGATTTTTTGAAGTGATAATGACCAGTTTCGGCATTGTAAAACTCAGAGCTGGCAGCATCCATAGCGATCATGAAATCGTCGCCTGGCTTGTAACCAGCTGTTTCGATAGCCTGAATTACCACTTTAATAGCATCCTCGTTAGAAGCAATGTTTGGTGCAAATCCACCTTCATCACCTACGTTAGTAGAAAGTCCTTGTTTCTTGAGTACATTTTTCAGATGATGGAAAACCTCTGTACCCATACGCAGCGCTTCGGAGAAAGAAGAAGCACCAACCGGCATAATCATAAACTCCTGGAAGTCGATAGAGTTATCAGCATGGCTACCACCGTTCAGGATGTTCATCATAGGCACAGGAAGCGTATTGGCATTCACACCACCTACATAGCGGTAAAGTGGCATGTTCAACTCCTGCGCAGCAGCACGAGCCGCTGCCAATGAAACACCTAAAATGGCATTAGCACCTAAATTGCTTTTGTTCGCAGTACCATCTAACTCGATCATGATCTTGTCGAGCAGGTTTTGCTCATAAACAGAGAATCCTACCAGTTCTTCGGCAATTTTATCGTTTACATTCTTCACAGCCTGTAATACGCCTTTGCCCATGTACTTGCTTTTGTCGTTGTCACGAAGCTCAACTGCTTCGTGCACACCTGTAGATGCTCCGGAAGGAACAGCAGCACGACCAAGTGCACCAGTTTCTGTTATTACATCTACTTCTACCGTAGGATTACCTCTTGAATCAAATATCTGTCTCGCTTTGATGTCAGTGATTAAGCTCATGGTTTTCGTTTTTAAGTTTTACTTATTTTGTTCTAATAATGCAACAAAGTCATCGAAGAGGTATTCAGAGTCGTGCGGACCTGGAGATGACTCAGGGTGATATTGTACGGAAAAGGCTGGTTTACCTTTCACACGAATACCTTCGATGGAATTATCATTTAGGTTGATATGTGTTACTTCTACTTGAGGATGATTTTTAAGAGCCTCCCCATCTACCACAAAACCATGATTCTGAGAAGTTACTTCGCAACGGCCGGTAATTAGGTTTTTTACTGGGTGGTTGAGACCTCTGTGGCCGTTGTGCATTTTGTAAGTAGGGATGTTATTTGCCTGCGCCAGTACCTGATGTCCTAAGCATATTCCAAACAAAGGTTTTTCATCTTCCAACATTCTTTTAACACTCAATACAGCTTCAGTAGTTGCAGCCGGATCACCAGGGCCGTTAGAGATAAAATACCCGTCAGGATTCCATTTCTCCATTTCGTCGAATGGCGTATTGTAAGGGAATACCTTTATTTCGCAGCCCCGCGACACTAAGTTATTAATTATATTCTTTTTAATACCTAAATCTAGAACAGCTACTCTATATTTTGCATTCTCCGGTTTTACCTCATAATCAGAAGTTGTACTCACATGAGAAGACAACTCCAGGCCTTTCATGTTAGGAACACTTTTTAATTTCTCCTTCAGAACTTCCAAATCAGTAGTCTCAGAAGAAATAACGGCATTCATCGCACCTTTATCGCGAATGTAGCGCACAAGCGCTCTTGTATCTATTTCGCAGATTCCAACAATACCAGATTTTTCAAAATATTCCTGAAGAGAGCCTTCTGCTGTATTTCTAGAGAAGAAATGAGAGAAGTCTTTGCATACCAAGCCTTTTATCTGAACATTTCCAGATTCAACCTCTTCAGCCTGCACACCATAATTCCCCACATGTGATACAGTGGTTATTACGATCTGGCCGAAATAGGATGGGTCGGTGAAAATTTCCTGATAGCCGGTCATTCCCGTGTTAAAGCACAACTCGCCTCCAGTTGTTCCAATAAGTCCCAGGCTTTTGCCGTTAAAAACGGTTCCGTCTTCTAAAAGAAGGATTGCATCGGTGGTTGTTTGTTTCTTCATCTTTATTATTTCATGCAAAAATAAAAAAGGGACACGACTTCCGCCGTGTCCCTTTCAAATTATTTATAAAAATGCTTATTCTGCACTTTTAGTTTCATCATTAGTAGATTCAACTTCAGGAGTGGAAGTAGCATCAGCAGCAGCCTCTGTTCCTTCAGTTCCTTTTTTCTTACCACCACGACGACGAGTTTTCTTAGCTCCAGCAGCCGTTGCAGCAGTTGCAGCCAGCATGTCTTCGTTAAAGTCTACTAACTCAATCACACACATTTCTGCGTTGTCACCAAGTCTGTAACCAGTTTTCAGAATGCGGGTATAACCACCTGGTCTGGCAGCAATTTTCTCGGATACTATATCAAAAAGTTCCTTTACAGACTCCTTGTCTTGCAAATAGGCAAAAACAGTTCTTCTGGAGTGCGTAGTGTCGCTTTTAGATTTTGTAAGCAAAGGCTCCACATACTTGCGAAGTGCCTTAGCTTTAGCTACTGTAGTTGATACGCGCTTGTGCATGATAAGGGATGCTGCCAAGTTAGACAGCATTGCCTTACGGTGTGAAGCGGTTCTTCCTAAGTGATTTACTTTTTTACCGTGTCTCATTATTATAAATTGTGCACGTGCATACCGTCGATCAACCTGAACAGGGATCGGGAATTATGCCGTATGATTATTAATCTTCGTCTAATTTGTACTTAGAAAGGTCCATTCCAAAGGTTAAGCCCTTTTCCTGAACAAGGTTTTCAAGCTCTGTTAAAGACTTCTTGCCAAAGTTACGGAATTTCATCATATCAGAGATATCAAGCGTTACCAAATCGCCAAGAGTTTTAATGTCTGCAGCTTTAAGGCAATTATATGCTCTAACAGATAAGTCCATATCCTGAAGAGAAGTCTTCAGAACTTTGCGCATATGCAACAGTTCTTCATCTACAACTTCTTCTTCCTCAGGCTTAGCTGTTTCAAAAGTCATTGTATTGTCAGAGAAGAGCATAAAGTGCTGGATCAAAATATTGGCGGCACCTTTTAACGCATCTTCCGGATGAATAGATCCATCAGTTTGGATATCAAGCACAAGTTTTTCGTAATCCGTCTTTTGCTCCACACGAGTGTTTTCAACGCTAAACTTCACGTTTTTGATTGGAGTAAAAATAGCATCGATGGCAATAAGTCCAAAGATTTGATCTGCAGGCTTATTCTCTTCAGCTGGCACGTAACCACGGCCTTTTTGAACAGTAAGCTCCACCTCTAAAGTCATGTTCTTATCGAGGTTACAGATAACAAGATCAGGATTCAATACTTCAAAACTGGATGTAAACTTATCGATATCGCCAGCAGTGAAAGTATCTTTACCACTGATGGTAACGGTGATTTTATCATCCACCATGTCGCTTACTTTTTTGAAGCGAACCATCTTCATGTTAAGGATAATGTCAGAAACATCCTCAACAACGCCTTCAACAGACGAAAACTCATGCAGTACACCAGGTATGCGTATGCTAGTAACTGCATATCCTTCTAATGAAGAAAGCAGGATCCTTCGCAGAGCATTACCGATGGTTACACCGTAACCTTTTTCAAGCGGCTTGAATTCAAATAAACCATGAAAGTCGTCGGCTTTTTCCATTACAACTTTCTCTGGCATTTGAAATGCTAATATTGACATACTTGCAGTGTTAAAGGTTAAAAATTGATTAAGCTGCTTACTTAGAGTAAAGCTCGACGATCAGCTGCTCCTGAATTTTCTCAGGTATCTGGTCGCGTTGTGGCGCAGACACAAATTTACCAGCCATTTGGGCACCGTCCCACTCCAACCAGCTAAACGCACGTGCATTACGTACAGTAAGGCTTGTAGTAATAGCCTCAAGAGATTTAGATTTTTCTCTAACTGCCACTACATCACCTACTTTTAAGCTGTAAGAAGGAATGTTAACAATTTCACCGTTCACTGTAATATGCTTGTGAAGTACAAACTGACGAGCAGATCTTCTAGTAGGAGCAATACCTAAACGATAAACTGTGTTATCTAATCTAGACTCCAGTAATACTAAAAGGTTCTCACCAGTGATACCACCTTTTCTATGTGCTTTGTCGAATAAGTTCGCAAACTGCTTCTCCAGCATTCCATAGATATATTTTGCTTTTTGCTTCTCAGCCAGCTGTACAGCGTATTCAGACTGCTTTTTGCGTCTGCCACGACCATGCTGCCCAGGAGGATAGCTTTTCTTTTTTAATGCTTTGCTTGGGCCAAAAATCTCTTCGTTGAATTTGCGGGAGATTTTGCTTTTAGGACCAGTATATCTTGCCATAATTAATTAATCGTAATGAGATAAATTAAACTCTTCTGCGTTTTGGAGGACGACATCCGTTGTGTGGTAGAGGAGTAACATCTTTGATAGTAGTTACTTCAATACCTGCATTTTGCACAGTACGGATAGCGGACTCTCTACCTGCACCAGGGCCTTTAACAAAAACTTCAGCTTTACGCATACCCAGGTCATGAGCAACCTTAGCGCAATCTGAAGCTGCCATTTGTGCAGCGTAAGGAGTGTTCTTTTTAGAACCTTTAAAACCCATTTTACCAGCAGAAGCCCAAGATATTACTTGTCCTGCATTATTGGTTATTGAGATAATAATATTGTTAAAAGAAGCCTTAATGTGTACCTGGCCAGTTGATTCAACAACTACTACACGTTTCTTAGCTTTATCTTTTCTTTTCTGAGCCATGATCAAATATTATTTAGAAGCTTTCTTCTTGTTAGCAACTGTCTTACGCTTACCTTTCCTAGTTCTGGTGTTATTCTTGGTACGCTGACCACGAACGGGAAGACCTTTACGGTGTCTTAAACCTCTGTAACAACCAATATCCATCAGACGCTTGATGTGCAATTGCACTTCAGAACGAAGCACACCTTCTGTTTTGTGCTCAGCTGCTATAATATTTCTGATCTCGCTGGCTTCATCCTCAGTCCAGTCTTTTACTTTTTTGTCAAGATCCACCCCGGCCTTAGTAAGAATTGCCTGAGACAACTTTCGACCTATACCAAAGATATACGTCAATGAAATCTCACCTCTTTTATTATCCGGAATATCTACTCCTGCTATTCTAGCCATACTTCTTTAATTATCCTTGTCTTTGTTTATATCTTGGATTCTTCTTGTTGATAACATAAAGTTTCCCCTTACGGCGGATAACTTTACAATCAGCGCTACGCTTTTTAACTGATGCTTTAACTTTCATTGTATTTATTTATATCGATAAACAATTCTGCCTTTAGTAAGATCATATGGAGACATCTCCAGTTTAACCCTATCACCTGGTAAAATTTTGATGTAATTCATTCTCATTTTACCGGAAATATGTGCAACAACCTGATGACCATTTTCGAGCTCTACCCGGAACATTGCATTAGATAATGCTTCTACAATAGTCCCGTCTTGTTCGATAGAGGATTGTTTCGCCATTTATTAGTTATTAACTTGTTGTATATAATCAAAAGTTGTTAAAATCTCTGCTTTGTCTTTTCTTACCACTACCGTGTGCTCGAAGTGGGCAGAAGGTTTATTATCCTTGGTCCTGATTGTCCAGCCGTCATCTTCCTGAACAATTTGCCTTGCACCTAAATTGATCATTGGTTCAATAGCAATAACTAAACCATTCTGAAGTTTAAGCCCTTGACCTCGTTTACCATAGTTAGGAACTTCTGGGCCTTCATGAAGATTTCGTCCTAAGCCATGCCCTACTAATTCCCGAACTACAGTATAACCGTGACTTTCGGCATGTTGTTGCACTGCAAAACTTACATCTCCAATTCTCGATCCTACAACTGCTTTCTCAATTCCTTTATACAAAGACTCCTTAGTTACCGTGAGAAGATCTTTTACTTCAGGAGCCAGATTACCTACTCCATGTGTATAAGCACAGTCACTATGAAAACCTTTGTAAAAAACACCACAATCTACGGAAATAATATCTCCATCTTTTAAGGCATATTTACTTGGCATTCCATGTACAACTGTGGAGTTAACAGAAATACATAAACTGTAAGGGAAACCATTATAGTTCAAAAAAGAGGGCTGCCCCCCATTATCTTTAATGAATTCCTCAGCTCTACGATCTAAAGCCGCAGTTGTGACACCTTCTTTTATAAGAAGAGCTATTTCGCCATGTGCTTTGCTTAAAATCAAAGCACTCTGGCGAAGTAGCTCAATTTCTTCTTCGTTCTTGTAATAAACCATTTATCAGGATACCATGGCAATATTCTCCGTTCGACCTCGCAGCTTTCCAGATTTCATCATGCCATCATAATGTTTCATTAGTAAATAACTCTCGATCTGCTGCAAGGTATCCAAAACTACACCCACCATAATGATCAGAGATGTACCGCCAAAGAATTGTGAAAACTCTCTTGTTACTCCAAACAACATTGCTATTGCAGGAAATATAGCTACTAAGGCAAGGTAAATGGCGCCAGGTAGTGTAATTCGAGTTAAAATAGCATCTATATACTCTGATGTTGCTCTTCCTGGTTTTATTCCAGGAACAAATCCACCACTTCTCTTCAAATCATCTGCAATTTGGTTTGGATTTACACTAATTGCTGTATAGAAATAAGTGAATATCAAGATCATCAAACCAAATACAAGATTATACTGCCATGAAGTAAAATCCGAGAAAGTAGAACCTATATAGTTAGCAGTTTCATTAGTATCAGCCCAAATAGATGCCACCATAGATGGAAGGAACATCAAAGACTGAGCAAAAATAATTGGCATTACACCTGCCGCATTCACTTTCATTGGAATGAATTGACGCTGGCCGGAGTATAGAGAGCTCCCTCCTACTTGCTTAGCATATTGAACTGGAATCCTGCGAATTGCCTGTGTAAGCATCACAACAGACATCACAACAAAGAACAGAACAGCTAATTCAATTAAAAACACAAATGCTTGATTAGAAATAAACTCTGCTACTAAAGCTCCTGGGAACCTGGAGATGATACCAATCATTATAAGCATTGAAATTCCATTTCCTATACCTTTATCTGTAATCCTCTCACCTAGCCACATACAGAATATGGTACCAGAGGTAAGAACAATCATAGAAAGGACGGTGAACAGAGTCGTGTTTATCGCAATAGCTTCCGAGTTAATGGTAGCTACAAACCCAACCGCTTGAGCCAGGGTAATAACAATGGTGAGAACTCGGGTAATCTGGTTAATTTTCTTACGACCAGATTCCCCTTCCTTCTGCATTTTTTGAAAATAAGGAACGGCTATAGTCAATAGCTGCAATACGATAGAAGCTGATATGTAAGGCATGATACCTAACGCAAAGATGGATGCATTGCTAAATGCACCACCTAAGAAAGTATCCAACAAGCCGAATAACCCGCCTGTATTAGCTTTAAGTTGGTTAGGATCTATGCCTGGCAGAACAACAAAAGAACCTAATCTAAAAATAGCTATGAAACCTAAGGTATTAAGAATTCTAATCCTTAAATCTTCAATAGCAAAAATGTTCTTTAATGTTGTTATAAACTTCTTCATACGAATATTTATAAAGCTACTGTTTTACCGCCTGCTTTTTCTATAGATTCTGTAGCTGATTGAGAAAACGCATGTGCATGAATTTCCACACCCTTAATGATCTCACCTCTACCTAAAATCTTCACTCTGTCATTTTTAGACACTAATCCATGTGATTTGAAAAATTCAAAGTCGAGAACATTTGCTTCAGTAGACTCAATAAGAGACTGAAGAACATCTAGATTAATGGCTTTAAATTCTACTCTATTAATGTTCTTGAAACCAAACTTAGGAACACGTCTTTGCAGTGGCATCTGACCACCTTCAAAACCTGATTTCTGAGAATATCCAGAACGTGATTTAGCACCTTTGTGACCTCTTGTAGAAGTTCCACCTCTACCTGAACCAGTACCTCTACCAATTCTCTTTCTGGTCTTTACAGATCCTTCTGCAGGTTGTAATGAACTTAAATACATGTTATATGTCTTTTACTTCTACTAAATGTTGAACCTTGTTAACCATACCAGCTATCTGAGGAGTTAATTCAACAGTTACTGATTTGCTGATTTTACCAAGACCTAAAGCTTGTATTGTTAGCTTTTGGTTCTTCGGTTTATCTATAATACTTTTTACTTGAGTTATAGTAACTTTTGCCATCTCCCTTAACCGTTAAATACCTTTTGTAAATTAACACCTCGTTGCTGAGCAACAGCCAATGGATCGCGCATTTTAGAAAGAGCATCAAAAGTTGCTTTTACCACGTTATGTGGATTAGAGGATCCTTTTGACTTACAAAGTACGTCTTTGATACCAGCACTTTCCAAAACAGCACGCATTGCACCACCGGCAATTACACCAGTACCCGCTGCAGCTGGCTTAACTAAAACAAAACCACCAGAATACTTACCTTCCATGGCATGAGGTACAGTATGATGATAGAGTGGAACCTTAACCAGATTTTTTTTAGCATCATCAATACCTTTGGCAATAGCATCCGTTACTTCATTAGCTTTGCCTAAGCCATAGCCTACTACACCGTTACCATCACCAACAACAACTATGGCAGCAAAGCTAAATCTTCTACCACCTTTTACTACTTTGGCTACGCGGTTTATAGCTACTACTTTTTCTTTCAGCTCGATTTCGCTAGCCTTCACACTACGAATATTATTCTTTATCATAACTTTCTAGAATTTAAGACCTGCTTCGCGAGCACCTTCTGCCAATGATTTAACTTTGCCGTGGTAAAGATATCCTGAACGGTCAAAAACAACTTGTGTAATACCTTTTTCAAGTGCTTTCTCAGCAATTGCTTTACCTACTTTACCTGAGGTTTCAACGTTGGCTTTAGCAGCATCATCAAGTTTAGCTGAAGAGGCAGCAGCTAGTGTTACACCAGTAGTGTCATCAATTAGCTGTGCATAAATAAACTTATTACTTCTAAACACAGATAGTCTTGGCCTTTCAGCGGTACCAGAAATTTTGTTTCTGATACCTTGCTTAATTCTGAGTCTTCTTTGTACTTTCTTAGCAGACATGATGATGATTATTTAGATGCTGTCTTACCAGCTTTTCTTCTTACAACTTCACCAACGAAGCGGATACCTTTACCTTTGTAAGGTTCTACTTTACGCAGTGATCTGATTTTGGCAGCAACCTGACCAATCAGTTGCTTATCGTTGCTCTCCAATGTAATAACTGGAGCTTTACCTTTTTCCGTAACAGCAGTTGCTGATACTTCTTCAGGCATAGTCATAAAAATATTGTGAGAGTAACCAAGGGATAGCTCAAGAACCTTACCTTGCATAGCAGCTTTGTAACCTACACCCACAAGTTCCAGCTTCTCCTGATATCCTTTAGTTACACCTTCTACCATGTTGTTAATCAAGGAACGATAAAGGCCATGCATTGCTTTATGTCGCTTTTGCTCTGTAGGACGATCAACAATAATTTGGTTTTCTTCTTGTTTTACTATGATATCTTTATCAACCTGAGTCGATAAAGTACCTTTAGGACCTTTTACAGTTACCAGGTTCTGATCAGAAACTGAAACTTCAATACCATTACTCAGGTTGATTGGCAATTTTCCTATACGTGACATTGTCTATCCTCCTAATTAATAAACGTAACACAAAACTTCACCACCTATATTTTGGTCTCTGGCTTCTTTCTCAGTCATAACACCTTTAGATGTAGACAAGATAGAGATACCAAGACCATTTAAAACTCTAGGAAGGTTATCATGACCGGCATATTTACGAAGCCCTGGCTTACTTATCCTCTCTAGTTTCACAATAGCAGATTGCTTAGTGCTAGGATTGTATTTCAGAGCGACCTTGATGGTACCTTGTACTCCGGAATCATCAAATTTGTAACTTTGAATATATCCTTTCTCGTACAGTACTTTCGTAATCTCTTTTTTGATATTGCTAGATGGTATTTCAACAACCCGATGATTCGCTTTGATAGCGTTTCTGAGTCTAGTTAAATAATCTGCTATTGGATCTGAGTTCATACTTTTAATAATTGCTTTTTTATAAGCGAGCCGCAAAGATACAAAAATATTTTTCAATTTTCGTAATCTTGTCGCAAATTTTACCAGCTAGATTTAGTTACACCAGGAATTTTACCAGCAGAAGCGAGCTCTCTGAAAGTAACACGCGAAATACCAAATTTCCTCATGTAGCCTCTAGGTCTCCCGGTAAGCTTGCAACGATTGTGTAATCTAACAGGAGATGCATTCTTAGGCAGTTTATCTAATCCTTCGTAGTCTCCTTTAGCTTTAAGTTCAGCTCTTTTAGCAGCAAATTTGGCTACTAATTTCTGTCTTTTAAGCTCTCTTGCTTTTATTGCTTCTTTCGCCATTGTGATTATTTATTGATATTAGTGAAAGGCATACCAAACGCTTTAAGAAGTTCATAACTCTCTTCGTCAGTTTGAGCTGTCGTTACGAAAGTGATATCCATTCCACTTATAGCTTTGATCTTATCAATACTGATTTCAGGGAAAATAATTTGTTCTTTAACACCGAGTGTATAATTGCCACGGCCGTCGAAACCTTTATCATTAACGCCTCTGAAGTCACGTACACGAGGAAGCGCAATTGTTAGAAGACGATCCAAAAATTCATACATTTTCTCCCCTCTTAATGTAACGCGGGCTCCAATTGGCATACCTTCACGCAACTTGAAGTTCGAAACAGATTTTTTAGCAATTGTTGCAACGGCTTTTTGACCTGTGATGGTAGTAAGTTCTTCTACACCAATATCAACAAGTTTTTTGTCCGCAACAGCAGCTCCGATACCCTTATTAATGGAGATTTTGGTAAGCTTTGGCACCTGCATTACGTTCTTGTACTGGAACTTTTCTCTCAAGGCAGGTACTACCTCCTTCTGATATATTTCTTTAAATCTTGCAGTAGCCATATTAAATTACCTCTCCTGTCTTTTTAGAATAACGCTCTGTTTTACCTTCGCCATTTTTTCTTCTGGCAGTTTTAACAGTTTCGCCTGATTTAGGATCCACTATTGCTACATTGCTCGCATGTATTGGAGCTTCTACCTTTGAAATTCCACCTTGCGGATTTTTAGCGCTTGGCTTAGTATGTTTTGTAACCAGGTTTAAACCTTCGATTACTACTTTCTGTTTTTCAATATTAACAGAAACAATGCGGCCTGTTTTGCCACGTTCGTCACCAGCAATTACTTTAACTGTATCGCCAGTTTTTACATGAAGTTTATTCTTATTCATTATTGATTCTGAATTAGGGATTAAAGAACTTCAGGTGCTAACGAAACAATTTTCATAAATTGTTTTTCACGAAGTTCACGTGCAACCGGTCCGAAGATACGAGTACCACGTGGCTCATTGTTTGCATTAAGCAACACAGCAGCATTATCATCAAAACGGATATAAGATCCGTCTTTTCTTCTAACCTCCTTCTTAGTTCTTACAATAACTGCTTTAGATACAGTTCCTTTTTTAACGTTACCAGAAGAAAGAGCTGATTTTACAGTTACGACTATTCTATCACCGATAGAAGCATACTTCTTACCAGTTCCGCCTAACACACGGATGCAAAGAACTTCCTTGGCACCGCTGTTATCAGCCACAGTTAATCTTGATTCCTGTTGTATCATTTTATTTCGCCCTTTCTATAATTTCTACTAAACGCCAGTTCTTGTTCTTGCTAAGCGGACGAGTCTCTTGAATGCGAACAGTGTCTCCAATGTTACATTCATTCTTTTCGTCGTGAGCCATGAATTTTGTGGACTTGCTAACGAATTTACCATACATAGGGTGTTTCATTCTGCTTTCCACAAGTACAGTGATAGATTTGTCCATCTTGTTGCTAACAACCTTACCACTTCTTTCTTTTCTAAGATTTCTCTCTTCCATGATCATTTAAGTAATTAAGAGTTAGCTTCTAATTCACGACGACGAATCTCTGTATTCAGTCTGGCGATTACACGCTTAGTCTCACGTATTCTCATTGGGTTCTCCAGTGGAGATATGGCATGTGCAAAACGCAGGTTTTGCATATTAGAGCTCTCAGCGCTTAGCTTCTCTTTCAGCTCTTCTGAAGATAAAGCCTTTATCTCTGAATTTTTCATAACTATTTCTCAACGTAATCTCTACGTACTACAAATTTTGTTTTTACCGGAAGCTTTTGAGCAGCAAGTCTTAAAGACTCTTTTGCAACTTCTAAGGTTACTCCGTCAGATTCGAACATAATCGTACCTGGTTTAACAACAGCTACCCAATATTCTGGAGAACCTTTACCCTTACCCATACGAACCTCAGCAGGTTTTTTAGTAATTGGCTTGTCAGGGAAAATTCTTATCCAAACCTGACCTTCACGTTTCATGGCTCTGGTCATTGCGATACGAGCAGATTCAATTTGACGACTCGTGATCCAAGAAGCTTCCAGTGATTTAATTGCAAAGGAACCAAACGAAATAGTACTGCCTCTATGAGCCAGACCATTCACGCGGCCTTTATGCATTTTTCTATATTTAGTCCTTTTAGGCTGTAACATTTCTAAAATAAATTAATGTTATCAATCAATTATTGACGACGCTTGTTGTTGCGCTTTGGAGCACCGGCACCATCTTTTTTGTTGCGGTTACCTCCACGTCTGTCTCCACGGTCACCACCTTGTGAACTAGGTCCACCTTTGCTTTCAATTCCAGCGTTCGGAGTCAGGTCTTTTTTACCGTAAACTTCACCTTTAAAGATCCATACTTTGATCCCTAGCTTTCCGTATACAGTCTGCGCCTCAGAAAGAGCATAATCAATGTCGGCTCGGAGCGTATGCAAAGGAGTTCTTCCTTCTTTATAGTGCTCCGTTCTTGCCATTTCAGCACCACCTAAGCGGCCTGATACCTGCACTTTGATACCTTCAGCACCAACACGCAGAGCAGAAGCAATAGCTTGCTTCATAGCACGACGAAAAGAGATACGAGCTTGCAATTGTTGGGCAATTGACTCTCCAACCAATTTTGCATCTAACTCGGGACGCTTAATTTCAAAGATGTTAATTTGCACATCTTTATTTGTAAGCTTCTTAAGTTCCTCTTTGATTTTGTCTACTTCCTGTCCGCCTTTACCAATCACCACCCCTGGGCGAGCCGTATTGATTGTAATAGTAATGCGCTTAAGAGTTCTTTCAATAATGATTTTAGAAATACCGCCTTTAGGGATACGTGCTAAAATGTATTTTCTGATTTTCTCGTCTTCAACCAGTTTCTCAGCGAAATCTTTACCGCCATACCAGTTTGAATCCCAACCTTTGATAACTCCGAGTCGAAAACCGATTGGATTTACTTTCTGTCCCATAATTCTTACTTAGTGGCTTTTTTAGATTTCTTTGACTGCTGTTCTAGTTGCTCATCGGTTAAACTATCGATGATTACTGTCACATGATTTGATCTTTTTCTGATTCTATGACCACGACCCTGAGGTGCTGGACGAAGACGTTTTAGCATTTTGCCTTCATTAACAAAGATCTCTTTCACATAAAGATTTGCATCCTCAACACGAGCATCTTCGTTCTTCAGCTGCCAGTTTGCTAATGCTGATAGAAGGAGTTTCTCAACTCGTTCTGCACCAGAATTAGGTTCAAACTTAAGTAATCCAAGTGCTTTTGTTACGCTTTTACCGCGTATTAAACCTGCCACTAATCTCATTTTGCGAGGAGAAGTAGGCACGTTATTTAATTTTGCTACTGCTTCCATTATTATCTCCTGCCTTTATCTTTTTTAGCAACGTGACCTCTAAAGTTTCTGGTAGGGGCAAATTCGCCTAACTTATGTCCTACCATGTTTTCAGTAACATAAACTGGAATAAATTTATTCCCGTTATGTACAGCAAATGTGTGACCTACAAAATCTGGAGAGATCATCGATCTTCTAGACCAGGTTTTTATAACTGACTTTTTGCCAGAGTCGTTCAACACACCAACTTTTTTCTCAAGCCTATAGTCAATATAAGGCCCTTTTTTTAATGATCTAGCCATTTATTTTTTCTTTCCTCTACTAACTATAAACTGTTCTGAATACTTCTTAGGCTTTCTTGTTTTTAAACCTTTAGCGTATAAGCCTTTACGCGATCTTGGGTGACCACCTGAGGACTTACCTTCACCACCACCCATAGGGTGATCAACTGGGTTCATAGCTACACCACGAACTCTTGGACGCTTACCTAACCATCTGTTACGACCTGCTTTACCTAGTTTCACATTCATGTGATCCGAGTTAGACACTGTACCAACAGTAGCTTGGCATGTAACTAGTACCATGCGCAATTCGCCAGAAGGAAGTTTGATAGTTGCATAACGACCTTCTCTAGCCACTAACTGTGCATAAGATCCAGCACTTCTGGCCAGAACAGCACCATTACCTGGCTGAAGCTCGATGTTATGAATAATTGTACCTAGAGGAATTTCTGCTAAAGGAAGGCAGTTACCTACTTCTGGAGCAATACCAGGGCCAGAAACAACTATAGTACCTACCTGTATTCCAGCAGGAGCTACAATATAGCTTTTCTCACCATCAGCATAATGCAATAGCGCAATACGTGCTGTTCTGTTCGGATCGTACTCTACTGTTTTAACAGTTGCAGGTACGCCATGTTTTGTTCTTTTGAAGTCGATAATTCTGTATTTCTGCTTATGACCACCACCAAGGTAGCGCATTGTCATACGTCCAGAATTGTTACGTCCACCAGATTTTTTTATAGGTGCCAACAAAGATTTCTCCGGAGTAGCGGTTGTGATTTCATCAAACGCTGGGGCTACTCGAAACCTTTGACCTGGTGTTGTCGGTCTTAATTTTTTTAAAGCCATTGTGTATTAAAATTATATGCCGCTGTAAAAGTCGATAATATCACCTTCTTTCACGGTCACGATTGCTTTTTTAATAGATGCCGTACGGCCTGTTACTGCACCAGACTTAGTGTGCTTTGTTTTTAACTTGCCGAGCGTTTTGATGGTCGCTACCTTCTCAACGGTAACCCCATAAAGTTTCTCTACTGCCTTTCTGATTTCAACCTTATTGGCAGTTTTAGCTACCTCAAAAGCATACTTACCAACCTCGTTCATGGCAGCGTATTTTTCCGTTACAAGCGGTCTTTTAAGAACGTTCATTATTTAGCGCTAAAGAGGTTTTCTAAATTATTTACTGAATCTTCCACCAATAAAAGTTTCTCGGTGTTAAGAAGATCATAAGTATTAACATTAGTAACAGTAGATACTTTCACTTTAGGAAGATTCCTGCTCGAAAGAAGAATATTTTGATCTACTGCTGAAGTCAAAAGAAGAGTCTTACCTGTTGCCTTTAAGTTGTTAAGGATCCCTCTGAACTCTTTTGTCTTAGGAGCTTCCAGCGAGAAAGACTCTACTAATGCCACTTTATTGTCACGTGCCAACAGAGAAAGAGCAGAAAGTCTGGCAACAGACTTCAACTTCTTATTAAGTTTGAAAGAGTAGTTTCTTGGTCTTGGTCCAAACACTCTACCACCACCTACAAAGTGAGGAGCTTTTAAGCTACCAGCACGGGCTCCACCTGTACCTTTTTGCTTTTTAATTTTCTTTGTAGAACCAGCTACTTCGTTTCGCTCTTTTGCTTTATGTGTCCCTTGTCTCTGGTTCGCCAGATACTGCTTCACGTCAAGATACATAGCATGCTGATTTGGCTCAACACCAAATACAGCATCAGAAAGGGTTACCTTTCTACCTGTATCTTCACCTTTGATATTAAATACAGAAAGCTCCATTTTATTTCTCAATTAACACGTAAGAATTTTTGGCACCTGGTATAGAGCCACTAACAACTAACAGATTTTTATCTGCAATAACACGTAATACAGTTAAGTTCTGGATCGTAACCCTGTTACCACCCATTCTACCTGCCATACGCATGCCTTTAAATACTCTTGAAGGCCAAGAACAAGCGCCAATAGATCCTGGGTGTCTCGCTCTGTTGTGCTGACCGTGAGTCTGACCACCAACACCAGCAAAGTTGTGACGTTTCACAACGCCTTGAAAACCTTTACCCTTTGATGTACCAACTACGTCCACAAATTCTCCTTCTACAAAAAGATTCACATCAACCTGATCTCCAAGATTTAAGGATAATCCTTCTGCATCAAACTCTGCTACTTTCTTTTTAGGAGAGGTATTAGCTTTTTTGTAGTGACCTGCTTCCGCTTTCGTTACTCTCTTCAGCTTCTTCTCGCCATAGCCTAACTGCACAGCTTGGTAGCCGTCAGTCTCTATTGTCTTCACTTGAGTAACTACACACGGTCCTGCTTGAATAAGCGTTACTGGCGTGTATTTACCATCTGTAGTGAAGAGGCTTGTCATTCCGATTTTTTTACCGATAATTCCAGGCATTCGACTTTTTTATTTAGATGGAAATTATATTTTGTTTCCCTTCAGTTTCGCTAAGGGAGTGCAAAGATAGTGAAATTTTATTTTCCTTTGCAACCTTTACTTAAAATATTTATTATCAATCATGTACTAAAAAAAAGAGAACCGATTTCTCGGTTCTCTTTTTCTTTTCTATGTGAGATTTATCAAACTTTGATTTCTACATCAACACCACTAGGTAGTTCTAGCTTCATTAATGCATCAACTGTTTTTGAGCTTGTAGAGTAAATATCTACTAAACGCTTATATGTACAAAGCTGAAACTGCTCACGAGATTTCTTGTTCACGTGTGGTGAACGAAGAACAGTGAATTTGTCTTTCTCTGTTGGAAGAGGAATTGGTCCGCTTACAATAGCACCTGTAGCTTTAACTGCCTTAACAATCTTCTCAGAAGATTTGTCAACCAGGTTATGATCGTAAGACTTGAGTTTGATTCTAATTTTTTGATTCATTATTTCTACTACTATTTAGCTGCAGTTCCTTTTAATTTTGCAATGATACCATCTGCCAGGTTTTGTGGTACTTGCTCATAATGTGAGAAAGTAAGTGACGCAGTAGCTCTACCTGAAGTAATGGTTCGCAAGTCTGTTACATAACCAAACAGTTCAGAAAGTGGAACATCAGCTTTAACTACCGTAGCAGTTCCTTTTGTATCCATACCTTTCATTAAACCTCTTCTTCTGTTCAAGTCACCAGTTACAGGACCTGTATACTCATCTGGAGTTACTACATCTACAGACATAATTGGCTCTAGGAGCTTCGGTGCGCATTGCTTACCTGCTTCTTTGAAGCCTTGACGACCTGCCAGTTCGAAGGATAATGCATCGGAGTCAACATCATGGTAAGAACCATGGAATAAACGCACTTTCATCGAATCAACTGGGAAACCTGCCAGAATACCATTTTTCATGGCTTCTTCAAAACCCTTTTGAACAGCTGGGATGAATTCTTTCGGAATCACACCACCCACAATGGCGTTTACAAACTCAAGTCCTGGTTTACCATCTTCACGCGGGCCCATTTCGAACACGATATCTGCAAATTTACCACGACCACCAGATTGCTTCTTGAACACCTCTCTATGCTCAACAGATTTAGTGATTGTTTCTTTATAGGCTACTTGAGGTGCTCCTTGGTTCAACTCAACCTTGAATTCTCTCTTCATCCTGTCGATAATAATCTCCAGGTGAAGCTCACCCATACCTCTAAGAATCGTCTGACCTGTTTCCTCATCAGTATTCACCTGTAGCGTTGGATCCTCCTCAATAAGTTTAGCAATAGCCATACCCATTTTATCAGAGTCAGCCTGAGTTTTTGGCTCAATTGCATAGCCAATAACCGGTTCAGGGAAATCCATTGACTCAAGAACTATCTTGGCACTTTGGTCACACAATGTATCACCTGTTTTGATATCCTTGAAGCCTACAACTGCACCTATATCTCCTGCTTCCAGCTTATCAATCTGATTTTGCTTATTAGCATGCATCTGGAAAATCCGGGAGATACGCTCTTTGTTATTAGATCTGGTATTAAAAACATAAGATCCTGATTCCAAAACCCCAGAATAGGCTCTTACAAAGCAAAGACGGCCAACATAAGGGTCTGTTGCAATTTTAAATGCTAGACCGGCGAATGGCTCATTTACACTAGGCTTACGTGATACTTCTGCCTCTGTATCTGGATTGATACCTTTGATGTTATCACGGTCCAATGGAGATGGGATAAGTGCCATAACATAATCCAGCATTGTCTGCACCCCTTTGTTTTTAAAGGAAGAACCACACAACATTGGCACAATTGCTAGATCGATTGTAGCAGCGCGAAGAGCAGTAAGTATTTCATCTTCCGTTATTGAACTAGGATCTTCAAAGTATTTCTCCATTAAAGATTCATCGTACTCGGCTACTGCTTCTAAAAGCTTTTCTCTATACTCTTCAGCTTCTTCCAGCATATCCTCTGGGATTGGCACTTCAGTAAAGGTCATACCTTTATCGTGCTCATTCCATTCTATACCACGGAAGTTTACCAAATCAACTACGCCTTTGAAATTATCCTCAGCACCAATTGGTAATTGAAGTGCAACAGCATTACTGCCAAGCATCTCTTTTACTTGCTTGCAAACAGCCAAAAAGTCGGCGCCTGAACGGTCCATTTTATTAACAAACCCGATACGAGCAACCTTATAGTTATCTGCTAAACGCCAGTTAGTTTCAGACTGCGGCTCTACGCCATCTACTGCGCTGAATAAGAACACAAGACCATCCAATACACGCAGTGAACGGTTTACTTCAACAGTGAAGTCTACGTGGCCTGGAGTGTCAATTACGTTAACGTGGTATTTTTCGCCTCTGTAATTCCAATTAACGGTAGTAGCAGCAGACGTAATGGTGATACCTCTTTCTTGCTCCTGTTCCATCCAGTCCATGGTAGCTGCGCCATCATGAACCTCACCTATTTTATGGCTTACCCCTGCATAGTATAGAATACGCTCGGTTGTTGTTGTTTTACCAGCATCAATGTGCGCCGCTATACCAATATTTCTAGTATATCTTAAATCTCTTGCCATTATTAGAATCTGAAATGTGAGAATGCTTTATTCGCTTCTGCCATTCTGTGCGTATCGTCTTTTTTCTTAACGGCAGCACCTTCTCCTTTAGCAGCAGCAATGATTTCACCAGCTAATTTATCTTTCATGGTTTTCTCACCTCTCTTACGAGAGTAAGAAATCATCCACTTAATACCCAGAGATACTCTGCGGTCCGGACGAACCTCAGTCGGCACTTGGAATGTAGCTCCCCCAACTCTACGGCTTTTCACCTCTACGCTCGGCATGATGTTATTCAATGCTTTCTTCCAGGTTTCTAATCCGCTTTCTTTGGTTCTTTGCTCTACTAGATCTACAGCATCATAGAAGATACCATATGCAACACTTTTCTTACCGTCTTCCATTAAATAGTTAACGAAACGTGTTACCAGGGTCTCTTTATATTTTGGATCAGGAAGGAGAACTCTACTTTTAGGCTTTGCTTTTCTCATTGTATTAAAAACTATTAATTATTTTTTCTTACCACCTTTACCTGCTGCGGCTGCTGGTTGACCTGGTTTTGGTCGTTTAGCCCCATATTTAGAACGGCTTTGCAGACGTCCGCTAACACCGGCAGTATCCAGGGCTCCACGTACAATGTGGTAACGAACACCTGGAAGGTCTTTTACTCTACCCCCTCTAATCAACACTATAGAGTGTTCCTGAAGGTTATGTCCTTCACCTGGGATGTAAGCATTTACTTCCTTTCCGTTTGTAAGTCTTACTCTGGCTACTTTACGCATAGCGGAGTTTGGCTTCTTAGGAGTAGTTGTATATACTCTAGTACATACGCCACGTCTTTGAGGACATGAATCTAAGGCAGGAGATTTAGATTTTGAAGTTAACTTCTCTCTTCCCTTTCTTACTAATTGCTGTATAGTAGGCATTTACAATCTGTTAATTATCGATATTTCTACTCAAAAATTTGGTTTGCAAAGGTATTAATTTCTCTCTGCATTTTCAAATTTTAATTCATTAATTCTTAGTGATTTAGGCTTCGCCTATTGTTCCTCCAAAATTCATTGGGAAAGATGGAGCCTCATTCGCCTGCTTAATTTCGCCATAGCTTGCTTCAAATTTTTGAATATTATCAGCCAGAGCAGCCAATAATCTTTTAGCATGCTCTGGGGTGATAATAATTCTTGATTTAACTTTTGCCTTTGGCAAACCTGGCATGAGTCTTATAAAATCAATCACAAATTCGCTACTCGAATGAGCAATCATGGCCAGGTTGGCATATTGACCTTCGGCAATTTCTTCCGTAAGTTCAATATTTATCTGGTTCTGATTTTGAAGATCCTCTGCCATTGTTATGCTTATTTGTTCTGCAACTCCTGCTGTTTAGACCTGGATGCAGATTTTTTTGATTCTATTAATGATTCATACTCATCGTTGTTTCCAACTATAAGTCGTTGGTACTCTCTTAAACCGGTACCAGCTGGTATCAAGTGTCCTACAATAACGTTCTCTTTAAGACCTAGCAATTCGTCTGCTTTACCTTTGATAGCCGCTTCACTCAACACTTTAGTTGTCTCCTGGAATGATGCAGCCGAAATAAAGCTCTGCGTTCCTAAGGATGCCTGTGTGATACCTTGAAGTGTCGGTCTTGATACAGATGGCTGTGCATCTCTAACAGTTACTAGTTTCAAGTCTCTTCGCTTCAAGCTAGAGTTTTCGTCTCGCAGTCTTCGAGCAGAAACAATTTGTCCTGGTTTTAGATTAGTTGAATCGCCAGCGTCCTCTACCACCTTCATGTCGATAATACGATCGTTTTCCTCCATAAAGGTAATTTTGTCAACCACCTGATGTTCCAAGAAGCTTGTGTCACCAGCCTCTAATACAACTACCTTTTGCATCATTTGGCGTACAACCACCTCAATGTGCTTATCATTGATTTTTACACCTTGCAAACGGTAAACTTCTTGTATTTCATTTACTAGGTACTCTTGTACGGCACCAGGTCCTTGTATACTTAAGATATCGTTAGGCGTAATTGCTCCATCTGATAAAGGCATACCGGCTCTGATAAAGTCATTATCCTGCACCAGGATATGTTTTGAAAGTGGCACCATGTACTTTTTCTTCACACCATCTTTCGACTCAATGTAAATTTCGCGGTTACCACGTTTCACACTACCATATGTTACTACACCATCAATCTCAGACACAACTGCCGGATTAGACGGGTTACGTGCTTCAAACAATTCTGTCACGCGCGGCAAACCACCTGTAATATCTCTTGTTTTACCAATGGCACGTGGAATCTTCACAAGTATCTGACCAGCTTTGATCTTCTCACCGTCTTCAACTGTTAAGTGAGCACCAACCGGAATGTTATAACCTTTGGCTTCACCGTTTGCAGGATTAACTATGATAGCAGGGTTTTGCGTCTTATCTTTAGTATCCACGATTACCTTTTCACGGTAACCAGTTTGCTCATCAGATTCCTCTCGGTAAGTGACACCCTCTATAATTGACTCGTATGTAATTACCCCATCGAACTCTGAAAGAATAACGGCGTTATATGGATCCCAGCTACAGATCTGGTCTCCTTTTTCCACCATTTGTCCATCATTCACCACTATAAATGAACCATAAGGCACGTGGTTGCTAATAAACAATTTACCGGTATTAGGATCAACAATTTTGACTTCACCTGAACGGCCCATTACTACCTTCACTAAATCACCTTCGTTGTTGATGGTATCAATTGTACGAACATCTTCGAATTCAATTTTACCAGCGAATTTAGCTTTGATAGTAGCATCTACCGCAATATTCGATGCAGTACCACCTACGTGGAATGTACGTAATGTTAACTGTGTACCAGGCTCTCCGATGGACTGAGCAGCTATCACACCTACTGCCTCACCTTTCTGCACCATAAATCCTGTTGCCAGGTTTCGGCCATAGCATTTAGCACAAATTCCTCGTTTAGACTCGCAGGTTAACACAGAGCGGATCTCCACCGTTTCAATAGCTGTATTCTCAATAGCACGTGCTACCTCTTCTGTTACTTCAGATCCAGACTCAACAATCAGATCATTTGTAATAGGATCATATACATCATGCACTGTTACACGTCCAAGAATACGCTCAGAAAGCGATTCTACAATATCTTCGTTGTCTTTCAGCGCACTTACTTCCAGACCTCTTAAAGTACCGCAGTCTTCTTCATTTACAATTACATCCTGCGACACGTCTACCAGACGACGAGTTAGGTAACCAGCATCTGCAGTTTTAAGGGCTGTATCTGCAAGGCCTTTACGAGCACCGTGTGTAGAGATGAAATACTCAATAACATCCAGACCTTCTTTAAAGTTTGAAAGAATTGGGTTTTCAATGATTTCGCCTACTGAACCTTGAAGAGATTTCTGAGGCTTAGCCATTAGACCTCTCATACCACCTAACTGACGAATCTGCTCTCTGGAACCACGGGCACCGGAATGCATCATCATAAAGATAGAGTTGAAGCCTTGGTCATCATTCTCCAGACGACGCATCAACGTTTCTGTAATTTGGTTGTTGATACGAGTCCAGATATCAATCACCTGGTTGTAGCGCTCATTATCTGTAATTAGACCCATAGAGTAGTTAGCCCAAACAGCATCTACTTCTTTTTTAGCCTGGTTTACCAGCTTATCTTTTTCAGCAGGTATCTGAATATCACCGAGTCCCATTGACAGACCACCTTTGTAAGCCGACTGGAAACCAAGCGTTTTTATATCATCTAGGAAGTGCGCAGTGCGGGCCATACCCGTTTCCTTGAAGACTCTAGAGATAATCTGCTGTAATTTTTTCTTTGTAAGCAATTCGTCTACAAAGCCTACTTCTTCCGGTACAAACTGGTTGAAGATAACACGACCAGCTACTGTTTCAATTGACTTTGTAACTAACTGACCTTTCTCATCTTTAACTTTCGTTCTTACTTTTATGTAAGCTTGCTTGGAAAGTCTACCTTCATTGATAGCAATGATTACTTCTTCAGCTGAGTAAAAACTCATGCCTTCGCCAGCAATTTTTTCGTGCTCTGTACTACGCTTTCCTTTCGATACATAATATAAGCCAAGTACCATGTCCTGGGAAGGTACAGCAATAGGAGCACCGTTAGCAGGATTTAGGATGTTGTGCGATGCCAGCATCAGCATAGAGGCTTCCAGTACGGCAGCAGGTCCAAGTGGAACGTGTACCGCCATCTGGTCACCGTCAAAGTCAGCGTTAAATGCAGTACACACCAATGGATGCAGCTGAATTGCTTTTCCTTCAATCAGCTTTGGCTGGAATGCCTGTATACCTAATCTGTGGAGTGTAGGAGCACGGTTAAGAAGTACTGGGTGGCCTTTAAGCACATTCTCCAGGATATCCCAAACAACAGGGTCTTTACGATCCACTATCTTCTTAGCAGATTTTACTGTCTTAACTATACCTCTTTCGATCAGCTTACGGATAATGAAAGGCTTGAAAAGCTCAGCAGCCATATTCTTTGGCAAACCGCATTCATGAAGTTTCAGTTCAGGACCAACCACAATTACTGAACGTCCTGAGTAATCAACACGCTTACCAAGTAAGTTCTGACGGAAACGCCCCTGCTTGCCTTTCAGCATGTCAGAGAGTGACTTCAGTGCCCTGTTACCTTCTGCACGCACAGCGTTCACTTTACGTGAATTGTCGAACAGTGAGTCAACAGCCTCCTGGAGCATGCGTTTCTCGTTACGAAGAATTACTTCAGGTGCTTTGATTTCAATAAGACGCTTCAGGCGGTTGTTACGGATGATAACACGTCTGTATAGGTCATTTAAGTCGGATGTAGCAAATCGGCCACCGTCCAAAGGAACAAGTGGGCGAAGCTCTGGTGGTATAACAGGCACCATGCGAATGATCATCCACTCTGGTCTGTTTTCGATTCTTGTGGTAGCATCACGGAATGCCTCTACAACACGCAGTCTTTTTAAAGCTTCTGCCTTACGTTGCTGTGAAGTCTCATGAGCTGCTGCATGACGAAGCTCATATGACAAGTCATCGAGGTTCGTACGCTCAAGCAGCATTTGAAGGGCTTCCGCACCCATTTTAGCGATAAACTTATTTGGATCATTGTTATCCAGAACCTGGTTCTCGCGTGGGAGCTTATCTATCATATCCAGATACTCATCTTCTGTCAGGAAGTCAAGCACATTCACGCCGTCTTCTGCCAGCATACCTGGTTGAATAACTACATATCTTTCGTAATAAATTATCTGGTCAAGCTTCTTTGTAGGTAAACCTAACAAATAACCAATTTTATTTGGAAGAGACTTGAAGTACCAAATATGCGCTACAGGTACAACAAGCTCTATGTGGCCCATGCGTTCTCTACGAACTTTTTTCTCAGTCACTTCTACACCGCATCGGTCGCAGATAATGCCTTTATATCTGATCCTTTTATACTTCCCGCAGTGGCATTCCCAGTCCTTAACAGGTCCGAATATTCTTTCGCAGAATAATCCGCCCATCTCAGGCTTATAGGTTCTATAGTTGATGGTCTCAGGCTTTGTTACCTCTCCATTTGAACGCTCCAGAATCGACTCTGGCGAAGCAAGGCTTATCGTTACTTTAGAGAAGTCCTGAGTTAATTTTTTATTTTTTGCAAATGCCATATTATTATAATAATGTCGATACAATGATATGCTACACAGCTATACAGTATAAAGTGCACTAAGCGCTTTGGCTTTTGCCGCAGCGCTTAGTGCATTTTATTATTCCAACGTGATTTCTAATGCCAGACCTCTTAACTCATGAATCAGTACGTTAAATGATTCCGGTATATTTGGTTTTGGCAATACATCACCCTTCACAATGGCCTCATAAGCTTTCGCACGACCAATCACATCATCTGATTTTACTGTGAGGATTTCTTGGAGAACGTTCGACGCACCGAAGGCCTCAAGTGCCCACACCTCCATTTCACCGAAACGCTGACCACCGAACTGCGCTTTACCACCAAGTGGCTGCTGCGTAATAAGGGAGTATGGTCCTATAGAACGGGCGTGCATTTTATCATCTACCAAGTGACCAAGTTTCAGCATGTAAATTACACCTACTGTAACAGGTTGGTCGAACCGGTCGCCGGATAAACCATCAAACAGGTACGAACGACCGAAATGAGGTAACCCAGCCTCTGCCAGTTCAGCAGAAACCTGTTCTTCGGTAGCGCCGTCAAAAATAGGAGTAGCATATGTTCTTCCTAATTTTTTACCAGCCCATCCAAGTACAGTTTCATAAATCTGACCAATGTTCATCCTTGAAGGTACACCTAGTGGGTTCAGCACAATATCCATAGGCTCTCCTGTCTCCAGGAATGGCATATCCTCTTCCCGTACAATTCTGGCTACAACCCCTTTGTTACCGTGACGTCCCGCCATTTTATCACCTACTTTCAGCTTGCGCTTCTTCGCGATGTAAACCTTGGCAAGTTGAACTATACCAGCTGGTAGCTCATCTCCTACTTCTAAAGTGAATCGCTCACGTTTGAAATGTGCAGAGGTAATGTTACGACGCTTGTTATAATTTTTAACAAGCTCCACCAACATGCTATTAGCCTTCTCATCCTCCGTCCAATTCTCAAGGATCAAATCCTTGAACATATTCACCTCTTCAGGAACCGCGTAATTACTCTCGTCTTTATATGGGTTCTTTTCAGGGAAAAGCGCTTCAATTATGTTCTTTCTGGAGAATTTTGATCCTTTGGTCAAGATCTCATCTCCAAATTTATGCTTGATGCCGTTGGTTGTTTTACCTTCCAGTAAAGCCACTAATTTATCAACCATCACATTTTTGATAGCTGTTAAATCTTTAGAATACTTCACCTTCAACTCTTCAACCTCTTTCTTAGACTTGGCCCGAAGGTTTTTATCTTTTTTAGGTCTTGAGAAAAGCTTTGTCTCTATAACAACACCGTTTAATGACGGTGGTGCTTTAAGCGAGGCATCCTTCACGTCACCTGCTTTATCACCGAAAATGGCCCGAAGCAGTTTCTCTTCCGGAGTTGGATCAGTTTCACCTTTAGGAGTAATTTTACCGATTAGAATATCTCCTTCTGTAACCTCAGCACCAATTCTGATAATACCATTCTCATCAAGATTTCTAACTGCTTCCTCACTTACGTTTGGAATTTCAGAAGTTAACTCTTCTTCACCTCGTTTTGTCTCGCGTACTTCCAGCTCAAATTCTTCTATGTGAATAGAAGTAAACACATCATCACGAACAACTTTCTCTGAAATTACGATAGCATCCTCAAAGTTGTATCCTTGCCAAGGCATGAAAGCAACCTGAAGATTTCTTCCAAGTGCTAATTCACCGTTGTTAGTAGCATAACCCTCACACAAAGGCTGACCTTTCGTTACACGCTGACCAGTGTACACGATAGGAGTCAGGTTTATACAAGTATCTTGGTTCGTCCTTCTGAATTTGATCAGTTTGTAAGTAACGTACTCTGCATCAAAAGCAACCAGTTTCTCTTCCTCTGTCAGATCGTATTTCACAACGATTTTTGTAGAGTCAACGAAATCGATTTCTCCATCACCTTCTGCAATTACCAGTGCTCTTGAGTCTATAGCAGAACGCCTTTCCAGACCTGTACCTACTATAGGAGCCTGAGGCTTTAACAGTGGCACGGCCTGACGTTGCATGTTCGATCCCATCAGGGCACGGTTAGCATCATCATGCTCCAAGAATGGAATAAGTGACGCAGCTACAGATACAATCTGGTTAGGAGCAACGTCCATATAAGAATAAGTATTCGGCTCCTCAACCGGGAAGTCACCTTCAAAACGACCTTTTACTCTGTCGTTAACAAAGTTACCGTTCTCATCTATTATGGCATTTGCCTGAGCAATATGGTGAGTATCCTCTTCTTCAGCAGTAAGGTACTCTACAGTGCCATCTATGTTAACTTTACCTTCTTCTACCTTGCGGTAAGGAGTTTCAATAAAGCCCATATGATTCACACGCGCATGCACACATAGTGAAGAAATCAGACCAATGTTTGGACCTTCTGGCGTTTCAATTGTGCACAAACGGCCATAGTGGGTATAATGAACGTCACGTACCTCAAAACCAGCACGCTCTCTTGATAGACCACCTGGCCCGAGAGCGGAAACACGACGTTTGTGTGTTACTTCTGCAAGAGGGTTTGTCTGGTCCATGAACTGAGACAATTGGTTCGTTCCAAAGAAGGAATTAATAACAGAAGACAGTGTTCGTGCATTGATCAAATCAACAGGCTTGAAGTCTTCGTTATCGCGCACATTCATACGCTCCTTAATAGTACGTGCCATACGTGCAAGACCAACACCAAACTGAGCATAGAGTTGCTCGCCTACAGTTCTTACACGACGGTTACTTAAGTGGTCAATATCATCTACAACTGCTTTAGAATTGATAAGACCAATTAGGTATTTCACAATCAGAACAATATCTTCGTTCGTAAGTACCTTGGCATCCCAATTTGAGTCAAGACCTAGTTTCTTGTTGATTCTATAGCGGCCAACTTCTCCTAAATCATAACGTTTATCTGAGAAGAACAGCTTCTGAATAATATCCCGTGCTGTTTCTTCATCTGGAGCCTCTGTGTTACGTAGCTGACGATAAATCTGCTCTACCGCCTCCTTTTCAGAGTTTGAGTTATCCTTCTGAAGTGTATTGTAGATGATAGCATAATCCGCGATATTAACATTCTCGCGGTGTAGGATCACCGACTGTACACCTGAATCTAAAATGATATTGATATCTTCGGCAGTAATTTCAGAGTCACGCTCCAAAAGAACCTCGTTTCTATCGATAGATACTACTTCACCTGTGTCTTCATCTACAAAGTCTTCTGTCCAGGTTCTTAATACCCTTGCAGCGAGTCTTCTTCCAGCGGCATTTTTTAAGTTCTCCTTGGTTGCAGGCATTTCTTCGGAAAGGCCAAACAGATCTAATATATCTTTGTCTGTTCCGTAACCAATAGCACGTAATAGAGTAGTAACAGGGAATTTCTTCTTACGGTCGATATAGGCATACATTACGTTATTGACGTCTGTTGCAAACTCAACCCAAGAACCTTTGAACGGAATAATTCTGGCAGAATATAGTTTTGTACCGTTTGTATGCTTACTTTGCGCAAAGAAAACACCTGGAGATCTATGTAATTGAGAAACAATAACACGCTCAGCTCCATTGATCACAAAGGAGCCTCTTTCGGTCATATAAGGAATGTTTCCAAGGAAAACTTCCTGCTCAATAGTTTCAAAATCTTCGTTATCTTCGTCGTTGCAAATAAGGCGAAGTTTAGCCTTAAGTGGCACAGAATACGTTAACCCCCTGTCGATACACTCATCAACAGAGTATTTTGGAGGATCTATATGATAATCGATAAACTCCAGAACGAAGTTTTCTCGTGAATCAGATATAGGAAAGTTCTCAGCAAACACTTTGAACAAACCTTCCTGAGCTCTATTTTCTGCTGGAGTTTCCAGCTGGAAAAAGTCCTGAAACGACTGCAACTGAACATCTAAAAAGTCAGGATAGTCGATTACATGCTTTATAGAAGCAAAATTGATTCGCTCTTTCGTTTTATTCTTAGCCAAAGACATTGAATTTTAACGTTTACATTTTGACCTAAACACATTAATGTTGAAACATTATGTGCAAAAAAAGGATTCAAAATTTGAATCCATATACAAACAGGAAAAGACCTGACGAACTTGCCAGGTCTACCTGTTTTCGGTATGTTGATAAAGTGAGATTATTTAACCTCTACTTCAGCACCAGCTTCTTCCAAAGATTTTTTCAGTGATTCTGCTTCGTCTTTAGCTACACCTTCTTTTAAGGCCTTAGGAGCGCTGTCTACTAATTCTTTCGCTTCTTTCAGACCAAGACCAGTCAGTTCTTTTACAAGTTTAACAACTGCTAGTTTAGATGCACCTGCTGACTTAAGGATAACGTCAAAAGAAGTTTTTTCTTCTGCAGCAGCTCCTCCTTCAGCAGCACCACCACCAGCAACCATCACTGGAGCAGCAGCAGCTGGCTCGATACCGTATTCGTCCTTAAGGATTGTAGCTAGTTCATTAACTTCTTTCACAGTTAAGTTTACTAACTGCTCAGCGAATGCTTTTAAATCTGCCATTTTTATTGAAATTAAAAGTTACTTATTGATTACGTTTTTAAATTATTCTTTTTCTGATAAAGTTTTCAAGATACCTGCCAATTTGCTTCCACCGCTTTGTAATGCTGAAACAACATTTTTAGCTGGTGATTGAAGTAAACCAATAACATCACCGATGAGTTCAAATTTAGACTTAACATTGGTTAAGGCGTCTAACTGATCATCGCCAACATAAATACCTGCATCGATATAGGCGCCCTTCAATAATGGAAGAGGATTACCTTTCTTTCTAAAATCTTTAATCAGTTTAGCTGGAGCATTGCCTGCTTCAGTTGAAAACACAATACCAGAAAAACCTTTTAATACACCTTCTAAAGCTGTGGTGTCGGCTTCTAAAGTATCGAGCGCTTTCTTAATCAGAGAGTTTTTATAAACTTTATATTCTAAACCTCTCTCAAAAGCGAGTCGTCTGAATTGGTTGATGCTAGCTACAGACATGGTAGAAGCATCTGTGATATAGAAATAGTTAGTGTTCGCTAACTTCTCGCTCAGATCCTGTACAATTATTTCTTTTTCTTCCCTGGTCATGTTCTTAGATAGTTGCGTTCTTGTCAACGATTACGGCCGGGCTCATTGTGCTGGACAATGTAATGCTCTTGATGTAAGTACCCTTCGCTGATGATGGTTTCAGACGGTTTAGAGTTGAGATAACCTCAGCAGCGTTTGCAGCAAGTTGTTCAGCTGTAAATGAAGTTTTACCTACACTAGTGTGGATAATACCAGTCTTATCTACTTTGAAATCGATTTTACCAGCTTTTACTTCTTTTACTGCTTTTGCAACATCTTGCGTTACTGTACCAGATTTAGGGTTAGGCATCAGGTTACGAGGACCTAATATTCTACCTAAACGACCAACTTTAGCCATTACAGCTGGCATAGTGATGATAACATCAATATCAGTCCAGCCTTTTTCTATTTTCTGAATATAGTCGTCAAGGCCTACAAAGTCAGCACCAGCATCTTTCGCTTCCTGCTCTTTGTCAGGAGTAACTAAAGCCAATACTTTAACTTGTTTACCAGTACCGTGAGGAAGTGTAACAATACCTCTCACCATTTGATCTGCTTTGCGGGGGTCTACGCCTAGGCGTACATCTATATCAACAGAGGCATCAAATTTTGTAAAGGTAATATCCTTTACAACTGAAGCCGCATCTGTTAAAGAATACTCTTTTGATAAGTCAGCTTTGGCTAAAGCTGCTTTTCTGTTTTTTGAAATCTTCGCCATTATCCTTTAACTGTTATTATTCGTTCCACGGAGCATTTCCAGAAACTGTGATACCCATGCTGCGTGCTGTTCCAGCTACCATTTTCATAGCTGATTCCAGTTTGAACGCATTCAAGTCAGGCATCTTAATTTCTGCAATTTCTCTTACCTGATCCCATGTAACTGAACCTACTTTGTTTCGATTAGGCTCTTTAGAACCTACCTTAATTTTAGCAGCATCCATTAACAATATAGGTGCAGGGGGCGTTTTAATAACGAAGTCGAAGGACTTGTCTGCATAAATTGTAATCAATACTGGTAACACTTGTCCTGGCTTATCTTGGGTTCTGGCATTAAATTGCTTACAGAATTCCATGATGTTAAGACCTTTAGAACCAAGTGCAGGTCCAATCGGTGGCGATGGGTTCGCAGCACCTCCCTTTACCTGAATTTTCAGGTAACCTTTTATTTCCTTTGCCATTATTTAAATTAAACTACGATTCTTTTTCTACTTGCATGTAGTTCAGTTCTACCGGTGTATTTCGACCGAAGATCTTCACCATCACGTTCAGTTTCTTACGTTCTTCAAATACCTCTTCTACCGTACCTGAGAATCCACTGAAAGGACCATCCATCACTTTCACTAACTCTCCAACAATAAATGGCGTATCCAGCACCTCTGTTTGCTCCTCTGCTTCGTCAACGGTCCCAAGGATCCTGTTCACTTCTGACTGACGCAACGGAACCGGTTTCTTATGAAGAGCCCCTTCACTGGAACCTAGAAAACCTATTACTCCTGGAGTACTGATAATAATATGCTCTGCCTCACCATGAGAAAGATCTGCATTTACCAGCACATATCCTGGAAAGAAATTACGCTCTCTGATTCGTTTCTTACCTCCGCGCATCTCATACACCTTCTCGGCTGGGATCAGCACTTGTGGAACATATTCTTCCAAATGCTGACGGATGATTTCATTCTCCAGATAAGCTTTTGCTTTCTTTTCCTGACCACTTACCGCGCGCACTACATACCATTTTAAATCAGCCATAGCTACTTATTAAAATTGGTTGTAAAACCACTCTAGCGAGCTATCGAAAACAAAATCTATAGCGCCTACAACCAGAGCAAATACCAAAGAGCCTATCAACACAAGCACAGAATTATTCTGCAACTCAGAATAAGAAGGCCATGAGACTTTGTCTCTCATCTCCTCTACTGTTTCGTTTATATAGCTTTTAATATTACTCATTGCCTTCGCTTTACTGATTTTAAAGTTGCACGGGTGGAGAGACTCGAACTCCCAGCCAATGGTTTTGGAGACCACTACTCTACCAATTGAGCTACACCCGTAAAAAAATGCACGCCACTTTTGAAATGGAGTGCAAAGTTATTCATTCTATTTACAAAAACAAACCCGTTCTTAAAAAATATTCTTAAGAACGGGTTTTATTTTTCTAAACAAGTACTTCAGTAACCTGACCAGCACCTACTGTTCTACCACCCTCACGGATAGCGAAACGAAGGCCTTTCTCCATAGCTACTTTGTTGATCAACTTTACAGTGATTGTGATGTTATCACCAGGCATAACCATTTCTACACCTTCTGGAAGAATGATTTCACCAGTTACGTCTGTCGTTCTGAAGTAGAACTGCGGACGGTATTTGTTAAAGAATGGAGTGTGACGGCCACCTTCTTCTTTAGAAAGAACGTAAACTTCTGCCTTAAATTCTTCGTGAGGCTTCACAGAACCTGGCTTACAGATAACCATACCACGACGGATATCAGATTTCTCTATACCACGAAGTAATAGACCTACGTTGTCACCAGCTTCACCTCTGTCAAGAATTTTACGGAACATCTCAACACCAGTAACAGTAGACTTAAGGTTCTCAGCACCCATACCAAGAATCTCAACTGGCTCGCCAGAGTTAATTACACCACGCTCGATACGGCCTGTAGCAACAGTACCACGACCAGTGATAGAGAACACGTCCTCAACTGGCATCAGGAATGGAAGATCTGTTAAACGAGCAGGAATTGGAATAAAGCTGTCAACAGCAGCCATTAATTCTTCAATAGTTTTCACCCACTTGTCATCTCCGTTCAAGCCACCAAGAGCTGAACCTTGAATTACTGGGATGTTATCACCATCGAACTCATAGAAAGAAAGCAACTCTCTGATTTCCATCTCAACAAGCTCAAGAAGTTCTGGATCGTCAACCATGTCCACTTTATTCATGAACACAACCAGTTGAGGAACACCTACCTGACGAGCAAGAAGGATGTGCTCACGAGTTTGTGGCATAGGACCATCTGTAGCCGCAACCACCAGAATAGCACCGTCCATCTGAGCAGCACCTGTAACCATGTTTTTCACGTAGTCAGCGTGACCTGGGCAGTCAACGTGTGCATAGTGACGGTTCTCAGTTGCATATTCAACGTGTGAAGTATTAATAGTAATACCTCTTTCTTTTTCTTCAGGAGCGTTATCGATTGAAGAGAAGTCACGAAGAGTAGCCAGACCTTTCTTAGCCAATACTGTAGTAATGGCAGCAGTCAAAGTTGTTTTGCCGTGGTCAACGTGACCAATAGTACCGATATTTACGTGCGGTTTGGAACGGTCAAATGTTTCTTTAGCCATTGTATGATTTAAATTAAGGTTAAAACGTTTAAGTGTTTTGTGTTTTAAATGTACACGTAACGGACTTTGAGCCAACGATGGGAATTGAACCCACGACCCCTTCCTTACCAAGGAAGTACTCTACCCCTGAGCTACGTCGGCCTTCAACTCTTTAAGAACCACAAACTGAACCTATAGTAAAAAGGAAATCCATTCGCATGAAATTCCTTTTCCTTGTTTTCCATAAATCCAACCGGACAGCACCATCTGAGTTGAGCGGGAGACGAGGTTCGAACTCGCGACCTATAGCTTGGAAGGCTATCGCTCTACCAACTGAGCTACTCCCGCTTCAAAACCAAACAAGCCATTACCTGACTTTTAAAATGTGGGGAGAGAAGGATTCGAACCTTCGAAAGCTCGCGCTAACGGAGTTACAGTCCGTCCCATTTGGCCACTCTGGAATCTCCCCAATTGCTAATTCAATACAAAATTTAGCAGAACATCTCCTCAGAACTTTTTGCGTTTAACCCGCTGTTCGTTCTAAGGAGATGCAAAATTAACTACTTTTCTTTTACAGTCAACTATTCGGCTAAAAAAAACTTATTTTTTTTTCTAAACCACCCTTACCTGCTATACATATTAAGCAGCCTTTCATCTTTTTCGTTCTGTTTTATTTTTTCCTGCAGCTCCTTTACCTCCTGACGATCAGACATAACCGCCAAAGCTTGGTAAGCTCCAAGCCTTACATAGTACAAATTATGATTTAGCGCCATGTCTCCTAAAATTTTTATTACTTCAGGTGTGTTTGCCTGCTCATTGGCAGCTAAAAACGCGCTAAAGCTCTGCAGCAAGTAGTAAAGCCCAGTCCCTCTACTCTGTTTTACCTGCTTTAAAAACCAATCGTACTTATCCATTCCTCCTTGCACCGCATAGTATGCCGCCAGCGAAAGCACCACATCTTCATTCTTTTCTTTGTCGAGTTTAGCTAGCCTAGCTTTTGTGTCGGTTGCGCCGGTACCTGCATAAGCCAATATACCAGCTGCTGCTACCTGGTATGAGCTGTCTGCCATAGCCTGCTCATACATCGGCACCAGGTCATCGCCACCCCAGGTTGCCAGCGCTAGTATAGCATCGGCACGTACAGAGCTTTTCTTATCGGCACGGGCAATCTCTTTTACATCGTCAGCAAAAGCCCCTGCAGCTTCTGTATCTAGGCCAACTAGGGCATTTACTGCTAAGCTCCTGATGTACCAGAACTCATCTTTCAGCGCTGTCAGCATTAACTTTTGAACTTCCGTATTCTCCAGCTTCTCTTCCAGCTTCACCAAGGCTTCGTAGCGAGACCTCAGTTCCTTTGCATTGTTGTACTGGTATATCAGTTCAGCATCAGACTTGTTATGATTTATAACTCCTAACAGCTGCTGCTCACTATCAAAAACAACAGCTTGAGGTTGTGTCGGTACCGTAAATTGGAATGTTTGAGCGGCCTTGTTTATTTCTATAGGGTACTCAGTGCGCTTTCCTTGTGCCCAAACAGCCACCTTCAGAGGCAGGCGGTAAACAGGCGCATAGGCAGTGTCCTGAGTTTGCGTCACCTGTATATTAAGCTGCCCATTGGAGTAGCTATGCTGCACCTTCAGCTCTGGGTGACTTGGGTTCATAAACCACTGATCGAAAAACCACATCATATCTTCGCCTGTCACGTCTTCGAATGCCATACGCAGCTCTGCTATTTCCACATCGGAGAATTTGTGCTTTGTTAGGTAGTGGTTAAGAGAGGCAAAAAAAGCGTCGTCGCCAACATATTTGCGGAGCATGTGCAGCACCCTTCCACCTTTTGCGTAGGAATGGCTGTCGAACATCTCCTCGCGGTTGCCATAGTAATAGCGGATAAGCGGCTCTCGTTTTGTCTCAGATTCGGCCAGGTACTGACTCAGCTCCTCCATCTGCAAGTAAGCAGCGGCATCGGCACCATGCTTATACTCTGCCCATAAAAATTCCGAATAATTGGCAAATGATTCGTTCAGGGGCAGGTTTGCCCAAGATTCAGTAGTTACATAGTCGCCAAACCACTGGTGAAAAAGCTCGTGGGCAATAATTCCTTCCCAGTCTTTGTCTATTAGTTCACGTTCGGTCAATTGTAGGTCCTCCATAAAAACGGAGGCAGTGGTGTTTTCCATGGCACCAGACACAAAGTCTCGCACCACAATCTGCGAATATTTTACCCACGGAAAATCAACTCCTAATTTCTTAGAGAAGAACTCCATCATTTCTGGCGTGTGCCCAAATATTTTCTTGGCAGTAGGTGCATAGGCTGGCTCCACATAGTAGTTCACTTCCTTGTCGCGCCATTTGTCCTTCACGACCGCAAACTCCCCAATCGCTACCATGGCCAGGTAAGGGGCATGCGGCTGTTCCATTTTCCAGTAATCTGTTTTAGTGCCGTCTGCATTTTGCCTGGAGTAGATAAAGGAACCGTTGGAGAGAGTAGTATACTTTGTATCAACAGTAAGGTAAATATCCTGAGTCATGCGCTCGTTTGGGGAATCTATGGTCGGAAACCAAGCCGAGCTGGCTTCAGTCTCTCCCTGGGTCCAGATCTGGCGTGGCTTATCGGGTTCGGTACCCAACGGATTTATAAAATAGAGGCCTTTGTCGTCGGTTATGGCATCACTGCCACCAGAGGCAAGCTCGTTGGGCTTGGCGGTATAGTCGATTTCAATAACGTATTTCTCGTCGCGGGTAAAGATACGGCCAAGGTCAACGGTAAGCTTCATGCCGTCGTAAGCGTATTTTAGAGGCGTGCCATCGAAACCCTTCATCAGGTGGATACTATGAATATCAAAGCCCTTGGCATCTAATACCAGCTGCTGCTGCGGATAAAAGTACGGTTTCAGGGTAAGCTCAGCCAGCCCCAGTACATGCTGTTTTTCCCAATCAAAGCGGAGGCGAAGCTTGGTGTGCAACAGGTCGTGGTGGCGCGTACGCGAGGGATTAAAACTATGCTTCTTCGGAGCCCATACAGGCACAGTTGCAGTATCTGGGGCTGTATCGGTTATTACAATGTTGTTTTCAGTAGGGGTTTTTATGCTTTTAGAAGTGCTGCAACCAGCCGAGAAAGCGACCATTGCGGCCATGCCAACAACACTCAAAAATCTTTGATTCATAGTATATTGATTTAATTTTGGCTCCAATTTCTAAAAATACTCTGATAATTCAATTATCTTTAAGCTCCGAAACCAGATTTACACGATGCTCCAGGTAAAAACCGCTAACGACAAAACATGGCAGGTTACGATACAGAAAGATGCAGTACATCTTAACGGAACACCTTTCAACTGGGACATCTCCCCTATCGGACCAAACACTTTTCACATCCTGAAAGACAATAAGTCTTATACTGCTGAACTTGTTGAGGCAGATTACCAGGCTAAAACGTTTATCCTCAAAATAAACGGTGTGGTGCAAACTGTCAGTGTTAAAGACCAGTTCGACCTCTTGCTTGACAAAATGGGAATGGCCAATACTAACGCTCAGAAAATAAACGATGTAAAAGCTCCTATGCCTGGCCTTATACTTGAGATTAAAGTGCAGCCGGGGCAGGAAGTAAAGAAGGGAGACCCGATTATGATTCTGGAGGCGATGAAGATGGAAAATATTCTGAAATCGCCGGGCGACGGCGTAGTAAAAGAAGTAAAAGTGGCTGTACGCCAGAACGTGGAGAAAAATCAAGTGCTGATTTTATTTTAATTTTATAGATGTTGCCAGCCGGGCAGCATAACGCCCGTACACAACATGATCTTTTGAAATCATAAATACACATATAATCGTGAAGTATAAACGGATATTGCTAAAGCTTAGCGGTGAGGCGCTGATGGGGGAACAACAATACGGCATAGATTCTAACAGATTAATGCAGTATGCCCAAGAAATTAAAGAAGTTTCGGCGCTTGGAGTACAAGTGGCGGTCGTTATAGGAGGAGGCAACATCTTCAGAGGGGTGCAGGCAGAGCAGGTAGGCCTGGACCGTGTGCAGGGCGATTACATGGGCATGCTGGCCACGGTTATCAACAGCATGGCTCTACAGAGCGCGTTGGAGAAGCTTGGCGTATTTACCCGGCTTCTTTCCGGCCTGAACATACAGCAAGTTTGCGAGCCCTATATACGCAGAAGAGCTGTGCGCCACCTCGAAAAAGGACGCGTGGTTATTTTTGGAGCCGGCACAGGAAACCCTTATTTTACAACAGACTCTGCAGCCAGCTTACGGGCAATTGAAGTGGAGGCCGATGTCGTGCTAAAAGGTACGCGTGTAGATGGTATTTACTCAGCTGACCCTGAAAAAGACCCCGATGCTATATTTTACTCGAACATCTCCTTTAAAGAGGTATTTGAAAAAGGCCTAAACGTAATGGACATGACAGCCTTTACCTTATGTAAAGAAAACGATCTGCCTATTATCGTATTCGACATGAACAAAGGCGGCAACCTGAAGCGCCTGGTACAGGGAGAGCCAATAGGCACATTGGTAAGTATGGACGAAGTTGTTTAGGGCTAGCTGTTAAACCTGAATAGGACGTTACTTACAAACTACTCTGACTTAAAACAGGGCAGAGTACAGACAATTAGTTTCATCAGAAGAACTTTAAGATAAAATTGATATGACGGAAGAAATTCAGTTTTACCTCAGCGAAGCAGAGGAGTCTATGCAAAAAGCAGTTCAGCACACTGCCGCAGAACTGACTAAGATACGTGCCGGCAAAGCTTCACCGGCTATGGTGGAAGATCTTCGGGTAGATTACTACGGTTCTCCTACCCCGGTTTCTCAGGTAGCTAATATATCTACACCTGATGCCCGCACCCTTATTATTAAGCCTTGGGAGAAGAATATGGTGGCAGAGATTGGTAAAGCAATTAAAAACAGTGACCTGAACCTCAACCCCATGCATGATGCCGATAGCATCCGTCTAAGCATTCCGCCCCTTACAGAGGAAAGACGTCGTGATTTGGTAAAGCAGGTAAAGAACGAGACTGAAGCCGGCAAAATCAGTATCCGCAACATTCGCAAAGATGTGAACGACTCGCTACGCAAGTTGCAGAAAGAAGGCACATCTGAAGATGCAGTACGTGATGCAGAAACGAAAGTACAGAAGTTGACTGATACGTACATCGTTAAAATAGATGAACTGCTGGTGAAGAAAGAAGCCGAAATCATGACGGTATAAATCTTCTTTAGAGTTCTGACAACAAACAGGAAGTCTTCTTTTGAATGACTTCCTGTTTGTTTTATTGGTGTTACGATGCCTGAAAAATGGCCTACCTCAAAGCACTATTTTTTAATAAATATCACCATATATACTTTCACCTTTGTCTCATTGAATTTAAGTATAACTAAGTTCAGCGAAAAGGAATCACACCATCTATACAATTTACGCATTACAGCAGGCCGCAGAGGGCATTTATAAACTGTACTTATTTTTGCCTAGGTAGATTTGCGTAAAAACTTTGCAAGAGTATAATGCTTTCCTCTATTACCTAATATATTAAGGTCTGCTCTTGCTCAACCCTTTCTTCATGAAAAAAGTAGCTGTTATTATTATTAATTATAACTCAACTGACTTCACCATTAGTTGTATTAATTCCATTCTGGAAAAAACACCAGAAAGCTTTGAATATGGAATTGTGGTGGTAGACAATAACTCTCAGATTGCGGCATATGAGCATTTACAAGAGGCATTGAAAGACAACAATAAAGTTGGTATCTACCGGAGCAAAATAAACTTAGGGTTTTCTGGTGGCAACATGTTTGGTTTACAGCATGCTCAGGCAGGATATTATTTTTTCCTGAACAACGACTGTGAACTACTTAACGATAACCTCAGCATGTTGTATGATTTTATGCAACAACATCCTGAGGCTGCCATAGCTTGTGGACAAATGTTTAACACAGATCTCTCGCCTCACCACTCGTTTAACTATCTGCCTGAACTTAGCCTGAAATTATTTGGCTCAGGTATAGTGCGACTGTTCAATAAAGAGTCGTATCCTAAAAAGAAGGCGACTTATACACAGCCTTTAAAAGTTCCTCTTTTAACAGGAGCCGCCCTATTTGTAGATTATAAAAAGTTGTCGGAAGTAAGTGGCTTAGACACGAACTACTTTCTCTACTGCGAAGAAGAAGACCTGGCCCGCAAGCTAAAAGACAAGGGATACAGCTGTTACCTGGTACCAGAAGCCAAATTCGTTCACCACATGGGCCAAAGCACCTCCCGCAGTTATGATATCGAAAAAGAGTATTATATTTCGCTACTCTACTACCATCGAAAGCACAACAACTACCTGGCTTACCTACTCTTTAAAGGTTTATACTTCTTCAAAAACTTTCGTAAGCTTTACAAAGGCTCCCTATATCTAAAGTTATCATTATTTATACTAAGAGGTGCCCCTATGAAATATTCTTTAAAACACCGTCAGCAAATAGCACCCCGATAAGAACTTTTGAATCTTTCTGGAGTTGCAGCAGCATTTATTAAATTAATTTTTCTCAACGAGATACATAATATTTAGTAGCTAGAATAAAAAGAGGCGGCCCCATGCAATGCTGCATGAGGACCGCCTCTTTTTATTCTAGCTCTCTTCCTTTTCACAAATTATTCAAATAAAAAACAGCTTCTGGAGGCGATTTTTGCTCTTAAGTTCTTAGGCTTAGTTAGCAGATGGACTAAGGCCAAGACTCTCTATTTCGTCTGTATTCTCTTCTATTAGCTGTTTTAGTTCATCATCTATGGGTGCATTTTCGAGTAAGGCAAAATAAATGGTTGTGTTGTCTGCGTCTCCGGCAAAAGCCAGGTTAGCATTAACTACCTTCCAGCCCACCTTTGCCAACTCATTTAGATTGGTCTCAAAAGCTTCAGCATCTGCGGTTTTTAATACTTTATAGGTTTTCATTGTTATTTATATTGGGTGTAAATTCGTTTTACGCTTAAGTATGTTATGCTCAAGCCAATAAACTTAAACGGACTTTCTTATAACACGGACCAGAGCGTACTTACATTTACTGCCCATTAACTAAATTAAATAAGTACTTTCCTCCTTCACCTATAGCCTATCGTCTCTAATTATTCTAATAAAAATGCCCTTCGGGAGATATTTTGATGCCCCTCGCTATAAGGTTCGTTCTATACAATGCAGGTGCGGTTTGCAAAGCAAAAGGCCCGGCAGCTTCCTAGAAGCTGCCGGGCCTTTGATGGTGGCATTATAAGTAAAGTTTATGAACCTTTATATAAGCTGCTACCTCATCGGGCAACATATACCTCACCGATTTCCCTTGCCTGATACAGTCTCTGATAAAGGTGGCTGATATATCGAGCACAGGAGCCTTTACAAAGGTAATGTTCGGAAGCGTTGTGGTAAGGTCGGTGGTGGCAGAACCGGAGCGGGGGTACACATATACCCGATGGTAGTTCAGAATACTCTCATAGTTCTTCCACTTCGGAAAGCCAACCAGGTTGTCTTCGCCCATTATCAGCACAAACTCATAGCTCGGGTACTTCTCTTGCAGGTAAGTTAGCGTATCGATGGTATAACTCGGCTTGGGCATCTGAAACTCTATGTTCGACACGCCCAGATCAGGGTTGTCGCCGATAGCAAGAGACACCATGTGCAGCCGATCGAACTCGTGCAGCAGTGTGTTGCTTTGTTTGAATGGATTCTGCGGCGATACTACAAACCAAACCGTATCGAGGTCGGTGTTAGTTGCCATAAAGTTCGCCAGCAGCATGTGCCCGATGTGTATCGGATTAAAAGAGCCGAAGAGGAGCCCAACCTTCATGCTATGCCTGCTCTGTATCCAAAAATTCTGCTACCAGTTTCTCGGCCTTGGCGAAGGCTTCCTCCAGATTATCGTTCACAATAACCTTATCAAATTTGTTTTCGAAACGGAGTTCAAATTCAGCCTTAAATACCCGACTCGATATGCTGGAAGTGGAGTCGGTGTTGCGGGCAGTCAGTCGCTTAGCCAGTTCCTCTATTGAGGGTGGCTTTACGAAAATAGCCAGTGCATTATCTTTGTAAAATTCTTTTATACTTAGTCCTCCTTTAACATCTACATCCAGTATCGGATATTTGCCGCTCGCCCAAATGCGTTCTATCTCAGATTTCAAAGTGCCGTAAAAGGCGCCTTCATACACCTCTTCCCACTCCACAAACTCGTCGTTTTCTATTCTTTTTTTAAAGTCTTCGGGTGTAATAAAATAATAGTCTTTCCCGTTTTCCTCGGAGCGGCCGCGTTTGTCGCGGGTGCAGGCCGAGATGGAAAAGTCTAATTTAGGATTCACCTGCAGCAGGTGCTTTACAATGGTAGTTTTGCCGGCACCGGAGGGGGCCGAAAAGATGATAATTTTTCCTTGCATTAGGGGTGTTATACAGTTTCTTGGATTCTGACCTTAATTGAATGGGCAAGCTGCTCAGGAACGATAACACGCTTTAAATGCCCACTAATAATGCTTTTCAGAAGCTTTTGTTTCTGATGGCTTTCAAAGCAGGAGACACATTCTTCAATATGGGAATTGAAATAGTGCTGCTCATCGGAACTTGCTTCTCCATCTATAACGAGATCTAAGATATTTGCTACCTTCTCACACTCTGTCTCCTTGCCTTCGTCAGACATTCTCTGGTACACTTCTGTAAATTCTGTTTCCATCTTAACTTCAAACTCTTAAAATATTTTTGGTTTAACTGTTATATCCCATGCTTTTCGCATATTCCTCCAACTTCTCTTTCAGAGAATTCCTGGCACGGTGCAGCCTGGATCGTACCGTTCCGATCGGTATATCCAAAATCTTAGCCATTTCTTCATAGGTAAACCCTTCCAGATCGCACAAAATAATAACAGTCCTGAAATCGACAGGCAATGCATTCAGGGCACTGGCTACTTCGTCTCCTATCAGGTCCTGAACGCTCTCGGTGCGCATATCGGTTGTGGTGGCAACGCCTCCCTCTCCCTCTACGTCGTCGGTGTTGTAGTATCCTTCTACCTCGCTGTAATCTACTTTTGCGGGCTGTTTACTTTTTTTGCGGAACTCGTTAATGAAGGAGTTCTTCAGGATTCGGAACAGCCATGCTTTTGCATTAGTTCCTTGTTCGAAGTAATCAAAAAAGCGATATGCCTTTAGATATGTTTCCTGCACCAGATCATTGGCATCATCCTCATCTAAGGTCAGTCTGTAGGCAAAGTTGTACAGAGGGGCCAATACAGGAAGTAGCTCGGCCTCAAACCGTGCATCTTTTTCCTCTTTACTAAGTTGTTTACCTGTTTGCTCGCTCATTTAATTAAAGTTTGTACTTGCGTAAGTGAATCAAGCATATCTTATTTACAAAGATATGCCCCTTTTTTATATATCCTTAACAAAGGACACTTATATAGGACTACATACAAAATTGGCGCAAAAAAGTTACCTGTCATTGATATATCTCAATACAAGTATCTATATATCCTATCCAATATGGGACTTCCAAGTTAATATACGGTTTAGAGCCGCACCAGGACTTACCTCATTTATACAATGGCAGGTATTGGGTGCTTTTCGGCAGTCGTTACAGCCTACGGGCTTAACTAGGTATTCGGCTTTTGTGCCAAGTGGTGCCCAACGCCCGGGGTGCAAAGGCCGCATAGGTACATACAGTCCTAAGGCATGCACACCCGCGACCGCTGCAATATGCAGGGAGCCAGTGCTGGCAGCCACTATACCATCTGCCGCTTTTGTAAAACTTATAAACTCTGACAGTGCAAAACGACCGGTCATGTCTGTAACGAAAGCAGCATGTTCCTGTAGCCAATCTTTAATTAGCTCTCCCTCTTTGGCTGTACCCGTTATAAATACGCGATGCCCCAGGCGGTGTAGTTGCCGAGCCAGTTCGCCGTAATGCTGCATACCCCACTCCCGCGCACTGCCTCTAGATTTTGGATGCAGAATAATATTAAGTTTCTCTGTTTGCTTTTGATGCAATACTTCTTGTGCCCAACCTGGCAAAGCACCTACTTTAGTAAAACCTACATATTGATGTACTTCTGAAAAAGCAGGGAAATCATTGACCTCTAGCCCCTTAAGCAACAAAAGGTTTAGCTGGCTTTCATGAAGATCAGAATTTTTCCGGCTCAGGGCCACCAGCCGATTGCAGGTAAGCCAATGGAACCATCTGTTACGTGTCCCAACTCTCAATGGAATCCGAGCTTTCTTCGCGAGCCGGGCAATGGCCTTATTAGGAAGCACATGTATAATTGCTTCGATATATTTGGCCTTTAATAACGCTACCTGTTCTTGCTCCGGCAGTGCCAGTAATTCATCGGCATTGATGAAGTCATCTACATGTTCGCAACAGGCAACTACGGGAGCAGTATAAGTTGAGCCCAGAAACAAAATCCGGCAACCAGGAAGCACATGCTTTAACCAGCCGCACATAGGCAATGTGAGCACCACATCGCCTATAGCATCAGGTCTGCTTATGAGTATAGTCTTCATCAGGCTCTGGTCTTGTTATAAAGGTAAAGCTTTGCATATTTCACAAATACAGCATAGGAGGAAATAACGGATATGCAGAAACCGGCAAATCCATCCAGAAAACCCAGCTGCAGAAAATACATTTTCAGGAATTTAAAGGGCGGCTTTACGAGCAAGGTCAGCACCGAAGTAGTTTTATTTCTACGCTTCATCTCTTCTAAGGCTATTTCTGTAAAAAAATTGACCTGATCCAGATGCTGCTTTATGCTATGATAAGAGTAGTGCAGCAGGTTAGACTGCAGCACGCCCACTGATTTAGGATTGGTGGTTTTAAACTCCTCATGCAGCAGCAACCCCTCCCACTTCCCTAGTCTTCTGTCGTAAAGTCGAAGCTTTTTATCCGGGTACCAACCGCCGTGCTGCACCCAGGTGCCGCAGTAATTAGTGAGTCTCGGTAAATAGTAGCCGTCTTTGTTCCAATTTTGTTTCAGCACCTTTATCTCCTGCCTTAATTCGTCCGTCAGTTCCTCATCCGCGTCCAGAGATAGTATGTGCGGGAAACTGCTTTGTGAATTAGCAAAGTTTTTCTGCGTTACATAACCATCAAAAATCCTTTCTACAAACTTTACCCCCCGCTCCAGGCATATTTCTTTTGTTCTATCTGTTGAGAAAGAATCGACAACCACTATTTCGTCTGCTATTTCTGCCACCGAATCCAGGCAGCGGCCAATATTCAACTCCTCGTTAAAAGTGATGATGACAACGGATAGGTTTACTTTCATCTGTTATTAAAAGCTCTGGCAGCAAAGGAACAAATTCTGGGTGTTTATACCAATTCGCCAGCTTATAATTGGGCATATTACAACACCAGGACTGTCTCCACCTTATAAAGTTTTTTGGATAGGCACAAAAAAAAGTCTCTCCGTTTCCAGAGAGACTTCCTTATCGAAAATAAATTTACGATATAAATTTAATCTTCAACTTTTAGCCAAACACTTATACGCAGACTTTTTACATGAGGTTACGTGGCTAACTAAAATAATTAAGTTTTTTTCTCGTTTCTACCTTACCCGCGCCTGTATACTTAAAAAGAATTATTGCCAGTCTGCAGCAGTACACTCTTTTGTCAGACGCAGCAAGTTAATGAAAGCCGCTGTTTCTAAATTATTCTAACAAAAACAGCCTTCCGGAGATAAAAGGGCTAATTAATTGCCAAGAGCGACATTTCTATAGAGCAACGGCAGGTCGGTAATCACTGAGAAAACTATTCTAACATCAGGAACTGCAAGACTAAATAGTAGTAGAATAACTGCAGGAAAGGTTATTTCATTAGAATAATTTAGAAAAGAAGCAATTAATTTCTATTTTATCTCCCGAAGCTAAGTACCTCACAATTAGTTCAGAACTTAAATTACTATATAGTCTTTTAGCCGTATGACTAAACAGTAGTTATAGTGCTTCTATGAAACTAAACACATACCTATATACTGTAGAATGCAAAACAGCCGCTGCAAAGGGCACATAACAAGGTGGCTACTATGGCTACTTATGTTTTCCTGTTGTCCTGGTCTGGGGCTGGCGCAGCAATACAATTTCCGTAACTGGACACAGGAACACGGCTTGCCACAATCGCAGGTCAATGCTATGCTGCAAGACCATAAGGGGCAACTCTGGCTTGGCACCCGTAGTGGCATAAGCCAATTTAACGGGCTGTCGTTTACTACCTATACCAAGCGCCAGGGCATGAGCAGTAACCATATTACCAGCCTGTTGCAAGACAGCCACAAGCAAATTTGGATTGGCACGGCCAGGCGCGGCATCATGGTTTACAATGGGCAGAGCTTCAAGCCCGTTTTGTTTACCAATGCTCCAAGCGTGGGTACTGTTTACGCGTTGGCTGAAGATGCCAAAGGGCAGGTTTGGGCAGCCACAGAGGCGGGCATCTTTTATAACCAGGGACCTGCCTTTGTAAGAGCCGAACAGTTTCCCTCGCAGGCTTATACCTCTGTGCTATGCACTGCAGCCGAAGAGGTATGGGCAGGTAGCGCTGCTGCTGGCCTATTTGTGAGCAGTAAGCAACGTGTTATTCCAGTAACAGCACAAACAAACCAGCTACCCAGCAACCAGGTAAACTCTATGCAGCAGCAAAAAGACGGGAGCATCTGGATTGGCACCAGCAAAGGTGTGTCTATTTTTAGGGAAGGCCAGTTTGAGCCTTTAACCCTACCTGCCAGCATTAAGCAGCCAGACGTGACCTGCTTTGCCCAAGACGCTGACCAGCATGTTTGGATTGGTCTTCGACAGGAAGGCATTCTGAAATACAACGGAAACAAGTTCGACCACATTACCAAGAACAACGGCCTCAAAACAAATCATATTACCACCCTTCTCAACGATACTGAAGGGAACATCTGGATCGGGACGGATGGGCAGGGGCTACAGCAGTACCGCACCCCCTGGTTTACGCACTACTTCGACTTTGGCATTATCAAAGAACTTAGGGTAACTGCCCTATCGCAAGATGCAAAAGACAAACTGTGGTTTGGCACCGAAGATGGACATGCCGCTTTTATGCAAGAGCAAAAACTGCACTGGCTCAAGGAAGATCTTTGGCCCAAAGGCACAATATTGTACGACATCCGTACCAGCAATCAGAGTCAGATTTGGGTGTGCACCAGCAATGGCCTCTATGAAATACAGCCAAATCGGGCTACGCATTACACAACAAAAGACGGTTTGCCCGCAAACGAAGTTTTTCACAGCCTTACCGATAACAAAGGGACTATATGGTTTGCCACAGCCAGAGGCGTTGCCAGTTATACCAACGGCAGGTTCTCAACTCCGGAGAAGCAGGTAATGGGAAAGGTATTTTTACTGCATCTCGACAATCAGAACAACCTATGGGCGACAGCCGAAAATGGCATATTCAGAGAGAAAAACGGTATAATGGAAGAAGCACCGGAGCTGGAGCAGTTTAAGTTTCGTGACGTGTACACCATGGCCGAAGACTCGCTTGGCAACCTCTACTTTGGCAGCTACGACCAGGGAATTTTAACCTTACGTTTTGAGCAGCAACAACCCAGAGTTCACCATTTCACTAATGGACTTGCCGACGAGAGCATTTTGAGCTTGTTTGTAGATAGCCGGAACGTGCTGTGGGCAGGTACCAGCCGTAGTGTATTAAAGGCTGAACTCACTCCCTTTCAGCAGCGACAACAGCTTCAGTTTAAAATATATACTGCCAACGAGGGTTTTAGAGGCAGAGAAGTGAGCCGCAACACTATTACGCAAACTCCCGATGGAGCGGTATGGTTTGGCACTGCCCGCGGCCTTACCCAATACAACTCTCAGCTCGAAAAAGGCAACACAGTGTCTCCCAACACCTATATAACTTCTGTAGAGTTGTTTATGCAATCCGCTAAGTGGCAGGAGCTCGGCTTTCAAACCGATACTGCCACTGGCTTGCCCCAGGATCTGCGTCTCCGTTACGACCAGAACCACGTTACTTTCAGCTATCAGGGAATTTCTCTTACCAACCCCGAAAACGTACGGTACCAGTATCGGTTGCTCGGCCACCAGGACAACTGGTCTGCTATAACAGCAAAAAATTATGCTTCCTACGCCAACCTGAGCCCTGGCGATTATACTTTTCAGGTAATGGCACGTAACCACGACGGCTACTGGACACCTACTGCCGTTAGCTATGCCTTTACAGTTGCTCCTCCCGTCTGGAAACGCGAGTGGTTTATTGGGGTGCTGCTATTGGCTATGGCAGGGGCTTTTATTACCCTTATCCGCCTTCGCGAACGAAACCTGGTAAAGCAAAACTCACTGCTCGAGCTACGGGTACAGCACCGCACCCGCTTACTCGAAGAAAAAAACAAAGAAAAAGAAACGCTTTTAAAGGAAATTCATCACCGTGTAAAAAATAATCTCCAGATTGTTATAAGTTTATTAAATCTGCAGACTCGCCATGTACACGACCCGGAGTCTATACAGGTAATGCGGGCCCTGCGTAACAGGGTACAGTCCATGGCCATATTGCACGAGCGCCTGTACCAGCACGAAGACCTGGCTGAAATAGATCTTGCCACTTATTTTAAAGGCATTTGCGATGGACTCTACTCTTCTTTTGGTACAAAACCTGAGCAAGTGGCCCTGCAGCTGGATATTCCGCATTTAAAAGTTGACATAGATTCAGCCATTACGCTGGGTCTTATCGTAAACGAACTAGTTTCCAATACGTTAAAATATGCATTCCCAAACGGGCAAAAAGGGTGGCTGCACATACGGCTTACACGAAACACGCTTACTACACACAAACTGGTAATTGCAGATAATGGGATTGGCCTGCCAACAGATTTTGATCCTAAAAGTGCGACTTCTTTTGGTTTGAGACTAGTAAACTCTCTGATAAAAAAATTGAACGGGAAGCTGGAGCTGCGGAACGAGCAAGGTGCAACATCTACTTTATATTTTAATATATAACCTTACGTAGATAATACATGTAAGAACATAATATTATGACTAAACCTAAAATTCTTATTTCAGAGGATGAGGTAATCATTGCAGAGGACTTGGCTGCCTGCTTAGAGGAGTTGGGTTACGAAACGTGTGCTATTGATTCAGGGGAAGAAACCATCAATATGATTCGGGATACTAAACCTGACCTCGTTCTGCTGGATATTAACCTCCGCGGCAAAGCCGATGGTATTGATATTGGTTTGCGCATTAAAAATGAATTCAAAATCCCGTTTATATTCCTAACTGCCTATGCCGACAAAGCTACTATAGACAGAGCCAAGAAAACAGAGCCAGATGGCTTCCTGGTAAAACCATTCGACTTAAAAAGTTTACGATCGGCCATCGAAATTGCCTTGTACAAGCACGACCATAAGGCCGAAGAAACAGAAGATGCACCTGCTCCTACCAGCCATAAGGAACAGGAAATTGCCACCGACTATATTTTTGTAAAGGTGAAGCACCGCATCATAAAAGTGCTTTACAGCGATATTCTGTGGGTAGAGGCTTACGACAACTACTCTTTTATTGTAACAGCTGACCAAAAATACCTGGTAAGTTCCACCTTAAAAGACATGGAGCACAAGCTGCCGGCGCAGAACTTTGTACGTGTGCACCGCTCCTACATCGCCAACCTCGATAAAATAGAAGCACTGGAAGAAAACTCTGTGGTTTTCTCAAAAGGCGATATTCCGATTGGCAAATCGTATAAAAAAACACTTATGTCGAGGTTTAATATAATCTAGCCCTTGACTCTGATTTCTGATAAAGAGCTCTGGAAGGCCGTTTTTATTAAAAGAATTCTATAAATACAAAAAGCCGGTGCGTTTGCACCGGCTTTTTGATTATTCTGAGTCTCAACTAAAGACTAGTATCTATAGTACTCAGGCTTGAAAGGTCCCTGAACTTCAACACCAATGTAAGCAGCCTGCTCAGGTGTCAGTTCGTCGAGTTCCACACCAATTTTAGCAAGGTGCAGGTTCGCTACTTTTTCGTCGAGGTGCTTAGGAAGCGTATACACTTTATTTTCGTAAGCCTCTCTGTTAGTCCAAAGTTCGATCTGAGCCAAAGTCTGGTTCGAGAAAGAGTTAGACATTACAAATGACGGGTGACCAGTGGCACAGCCAAGGTTTACCAAACGGCCTTCTGCCAGCACAATAACGTCCCTGCCTTCTATGTTGTACAGGTCGACTTGCGGTTTTACGGTGTCTTTGGTATGACCATAGTTGTTGTTCAGCCAAGCCATGTCTATTTCGTTGTCGAAGTGACCGATGTTACAAACAATAGCCTTGTCTTTCATGCTGCGGAAATGCTGCTCTCCGATAATACCATAGTTACCCGTAGCAGTAACTACAATATCAGCTTCTTTCACAGCGTCTACCATTTTCTTTACAGCAAAGCCATCCATAGCAGCCTGCAGCGCACAAATAGGGTCAATTTCTGTTACAATAACCCGGGCACCAGCACCACGAAGCGAAGCCGCAGAGCCTTTACCAACATCACCGTAACCAGCTACTACCGCTACTTTACCAGCCATCATCACGTCAGTAGCACGACGGATCGCATCTACCAACGATTCTTTACAACCGTATTTGTTATCGAATTTTGACTTTGTAACAGAGTCGTTTACGTTGATAGCAGGCATTGGCAGCGTGCCATTTTTAACGCGCTCGTACAGGCGGTGTACACCTGTAGTTGTTTCTTCAGAGAGGCCTTTAATTCCAGCAGCCAGTTCCGGGTATTTATCCAGCACCATGTTGGTCAGGTCGCCACCATCGTCCAGGATCATGTTCAGGGGCTTACGGTCTTCGCCAAAGAATAGCGTTTGTTCAATGCACCAGTCAAACTCCTGCTCGTTCATTCCTTTCCAGGCATAAACAGAAATACCTGCTGCAGCTATGGCAGCCGCTGCATGGTCCTGGGTAGAAAAAATATTACAAGAAGACCAGGTAACTTCGGCTCCCAATTCTACTAATGTCTCAATCAGCACAGCCGTCTGTATTGTCATGTGCAGACAACCTGCAATACGAGCTCCGGCAAGTGGCTTGCTTGGGCCATATTCTTCACGAATTGCCATCAGGCCTGGCATTTCTGCCTCCGCGAGTCTTATTTCTTTCCGGCCCCATTCGGCTAGCGAAATATCTTTTACTTTATAAGAAAGTTGTGTATCAATCATGTTAATATGTTTTCATCTGATAACACAAAATTAAGCAATTAGTTGCTCAATTCATATAAAACTACGTGGATAACTCCAGATAATCAGGTTAAACAAGGCAACAGACATTTTACTAGATGACTGAATGTCAATTTATTACTCACTACCTTAGCCCACAACTATCAATTAACAGATCCTTAAAAGCAGCAAAAAATAATTCCCTATGCCCACACGTGCCACCAAGCCTGCACATACACCAAAACGCCAGCATAATAAGGACTAACGCTCTTGTTTCTGCAGTACAAATAAATGATATTATGACATGTAACTAGGCAGTGCTTTACTTTTTGTAGTCTCAAATGCCTCTGGAAGGCCTTTTTCATTAGAATAATTTCAAACTAACATTTTGTTGTTTTTACTAGCGCCTGCTCCTTCGCTATTATTATGCCCAGCTTCAGAGTTTATAAAGCCCTGCGCAAGCACTATATATCTGGCACTGCTTTCCAATGTTATATTTGCAACAGCAAGTACCACAGTGTTAACACCGGCATCTACAGGAGTAAACGCTGTGGCAGACTTAAAGCTACGGTTACGAAACAGAACCCTGCCTCTATTTGATATATTTGCAAGCAGTTCTTTTATACATCTTGAGTAACTTAGCCTAAACCAACTACTGCAAAGGCAGCTAGGCTAATCTGTTTTACCTAGCAACCTAACACCTATTTTATAACGCGCCCCATCCAATGCGACTTTTTACAAAGGAAGAAAAGCAGTTTATACAAGAGCATCAACAGGAACAAGTATCTCGCCTGATGCTTCAGGCCAGCCGCTACCCGGCATTGCCGGTACTGGAGCTGGTGCAGCAAATACAGGCACGACAAAAGGCTGCTTCTAAACTTCCTGCCTGGGTTGCAAATCCGGATCTTGTGTTTCCGGTGGCGCTATCAGTGGAGCAAAGCTCATCTGAGGCTACAGCTGCCTATAAAGCCTCCCTGGTGAGCGGCCAGTTACTAATAGACCTCACCGGAGGCTTCGGCGTTGACAGCTACTTTTTTGCCAAAAACTTTGCCCGCGTGCTGCATGTAGAGCAGCAGCAGGATTTATCGGAAGTGGCAGCTCACAATTTTGCCTTGCTACAGGCCCACAACATACAAGCAGTGCCTGCCACGGCCGATAGTTTTTTGCAAAATTTTGATGGGCTGGCAGATGTGATGTACTTGGATCCAGCCCGGCGTGGAGGACGCGATGAGCGGGTGCACCTGTTGCAGGACTGCGAGCCAGATGTATTACACCTGCTGCCTACACTGCTGCAAAAAGCGCATGCCGTGTTTCTAAAAACCTCGCCCATGCTCGATATTGACCTTGCCTTGCAGCAACTGCAACTGGTTACAAAGGTCTGGGTAGTGGCTGTGCAGAACGAGTGTAAAGAGGTGCTTTACCTGTTAAAAAATACTCCCGAAACTCATCCTGAGATAACCGCTGTAAATCTGCTGCCAGGCGGGCAGGTGCAAAGCATATCGTTTTCGGAAGAGCAGGAACAAGCTGCAGCAGTAAGCTATGCCGATGCAAAAGCGTATATTTACGAGCCTAACACAGCTATTCTGAAAGCAGGTGCTTACAAATATCTGGCGCAAACATACCAACTGGAAAAACTACACCCCAACAGCCACTTATATACTTCTAATTCTCTCCTACTTCAGTTTCCTGGCCGCATCTTCCGCTGCCTCAGCACCAATCGATATAACAAAAAAGAGTTACTCCGCCTGTTACCTGATAAAAAAGCAAATATCACCGCTCGCAATTTCCCTGAGAGTGTGGCAGAGATTAGACGCAAGACAGGCATAAAAGAGGGTGGGAAAAAATACTTGTTCTTTACCACTGATATGCACCAGAAACCAGTGGTGCTGATCTGCGAAAAGCCTTAGCTATTGCTGTGCTTAGGGCACCTAACTAAAGGAAAAGAGGCATCAATAAAAGAGTGATCAAAAATTTTTTTTGAGACAGCCCCCGACATTTGGAGCTGGGAATAAATGCTCACAGGCCCCTTCTACTTTTTATGCCTTGTTTCAGGAGAAGAGGTATTACCGCTGCGTGTTTGATACGTAAAAGTAGGTATACCTCTAATAAAAACTCCTATGAAAGACAAACAGCAGCAAGCAGAACCAAACAAAGCAGCCAAAAATAAACCGACTGCACCTCCCACACCACCGGATGCTGATACCACCTCTAATCCAACAGATACCCAAATGAGCGGAGGAGCTATGCCCTCTATTCAGGGAGCTAACCAGAGCAGGAAAGCAGAGCAGAACGATCTGAGAAAATAAGAGACCTACAGTAGAAGCAACAGTAAAGCCAACTGCTTCATACTTAGTTCGTATAAACTACCTGTACCAAAATGAAAACATCATGAATAACGATAAAGAAAATAAAGAAAACAAAGCCAACCTTTCTGACACCAGCAAAGCCAACAAAAAGGATACGTCTAACAGCTTGGAAAAAAATTCAGAAGGCGACAAAGGCGCTAATAACTATACGCCTCAAAACCGCACCGATAACGAGCAAGACGAAGAGAAACAAAAATAATGCTAGCCATAGCAGCTACCTAAAAACAAGAGCCGCACCTTTAGCAGGTGCGGCTCTTGTTTTTAGGTAGCTGCTTTACGCTTACTGGCCTCTTGTTGGGCGCCCACTTCCACCAGGTGGCCGTTGCGTTGGTGCTGTCGTTGGTCGTTGCGGCTCCGGCTGGCTTTGCGACTGCACAGATCGTTGCGGTTGCTCTGAACGCTGTGGCTGAACCGACCGCTGAAGCTGCTCTGTTCGCTGAGGCTGTACAGAACGTTGAGGCTCCTCCGACCGTTGTGGGGCTGGCTGCTGCATAACAGGCCGCTCCTGCCGTTGAGGTCGCTGTGGCTGCATGGCTGGCTGTTCTCTGCGAGTAGGTGTTTCCATGTTCGGACGACTCTCCATTTGCCTGGCCGGTGTTTGCTCGCGTGTGCCTGGAGAGGCTTGAGGACTTCTGATAATACGCTGTTCCCCTTCGTTTCTAATAACACCCTCAGGCCGGGTAGTATTTCCTGTTCCGGAACTTCGGCTTGGCCTTTGCATTTCTGGCTGATAGGTTCTGTTTAATTCCCTTTCAGGAGCACTACCTGTATCTATTTGTTCTATAGGCGTGTTGCCTGTTGCATTGCCTCCCCGCTCAGGCCTTGTGCCGGTCAGGTTTTCACGAGTCGCATTATTTCTGCCTTCTACCCGCTGTCCTGTTTCAACTCTTTCTGGCGCGTTGCCTACTGTGCTGCGATCTGGTCGGCCAGCTTCTCTGGTTACCACACGAGTAGGCGCCTCGTTACGTGCTGGTCTTTCAGATGCTACTTCAGGTCGGTACATTCTCACTGAACTTCTGTCTACCACCGGGCGGCCAGGTCGGCTGTCGTTATTTACCTGGTACACCTGCACTTTTTTTCGGGTATGCTGCTCAATATCGTGAGTGCGCGGGCCGTACACATAGGTGCGGTTGCTATTGGTGTAGTAGTTGTTTATAATGGTGGTGTTATGGTAAATGTTTACCACATGGGTTTGGGGCACACAGTATCTGTAGATGCGTGGGCTGGTAATATAACGCCGGGGCACAAACACCCAATGTGCCATGGGTATGTTAAACGAAACATTTACATACATGCCTGGCCCTAAAGGCGCCCAACCATAGTAGTCGCCACCGGTTCGCCAGTGCACCCAGGCAGGGCCCCATTCGTGGCCCGGAACCCAGAGCCAACCATAATAGTCGTCGTACAGCCAGCGGCCGTAGTGGAACGGAGCCCATCCCCAGCGGTAGTCCGATACCCATGTGTTGCCAAACTCCGTCATCACCCAGTGGCCGCGAGTAGCATAAGGCTGAAACCCTGGCTCTACATTAGGTGCCCACACATACCCATGTGCAGGGTTATGAATCCAGCGCCCATACGGTGCCAGCTCATCGTAAAAGGTCTGGAACGAAACGACCGCACCGCCCTGTGCCACTGCTTCGCCAGCCCCTAGCAAACTAACGGCTACCAATGCCATCAGGCATAGTGTCCGCAACTTTTTTAGTGCTTCCATTACCTTGTATCTTTAATAGTATTATCCTTTATTTATATAGAATAAATACCTTGCCAAAAAACACAAGGGCTAACATATAGTAGTATTTTATAAAATAATTTTGGGCAAAGGCAAATACAGTACTTTGGCAAAAACTAAAACCTCTATATTTCTTTCCATACTTTTTGTATAAGTAGCCTTTTGTTGGTGGTTGTTGAATGAGAGGATTTTGAATGAGGTACTAAGCCTAATCTTAAACTGTTCCAAGACCCTTGACTCAAAAAACTTAGAAACACCTCCGGAAGGCCTTTTTCATTAGAATAATTTAGCGGAAGGCTAACCTAAACCAATGTATTGAGGCAGTAAGCTATAGGACAAATACCTTTGCCAGGTGCACCCGTTGACGATTTTTTGTTGGGGGAATGGCCCTCATTAGACAAAATCGTCTTGACTTTTTTGGTTCTTTTTGTATCAAGACAAAAAGAACAAAGACAACAGCAATACAACAACTTCACTATGAGGTCACAGCAAGAACAGCAGCTATGCGAACTTAAACAACCAAGCCAGTAGCTACTGCTGATGACTCTCGCCTACAAGATCTTTACAAGATGACAAAAGGGACAATAGATTTTATGTTGCTAATTTATAAATCTTAATGTTGATCCGGTGTTGTTACTTACTTGCCAATTCTATACAATTTACCTTCATCGGTTACGGCATAGAGTGCTCCGTCATTGCCTTCTGCTATGGCTCTGAACCTTTGCTGCTGATCGGCTGCAATACGCTCCTCGCCCACTACTTTGTTATTTTCGAGCACAATGCGTGCTATATGGTGGCTGTTGAGTCCGGTAATAAACAAATTGTTCTTCCATTCCGGTATAGCATCGCCTCTGTAGAACGTCATGCCACTTGGCGATAAAACAGGGTCCCAGAAATAAACGGGCTGCTCCATTCCTTCTTTCTGCGTAGCTCCGCCGCTTATTTTATCGTCGTTGTACTCGATGCCATAGGTAATATCTGGCCAGCCATAATTTTTGCCAGCTTCCACCAGGTTCAGCTCATCTCCGCCTTGAGGGCCCATTTCAGAAACCCAAAGCGCTCCTGTTTCAGGATGGAAGTCGATACCCTGCACGTTGCGGTGGCCATAGGAATAAATTTCAGGCCTGGAACCTGTTTGCGGATTACCGGCAGCAGGTTTGCCCTCTTTGGTAATGCGGATTATTTTACCTAATCCTGAATTAAGGTCCTGTGCCTGCGGACGTGTTTCTTTATCGGAACGTTCGCCGGTAGTCAGGTAAAGATTACCTTCTTTATCGAATATAACACGACCTCCAAAGTGCTTATCGCCATCGTAAACTGGTGTGGCGCGGTAAATGACTGATGCTTTTTCTATGCGTTTATCGTCGGCGGAGAGCATTCCTTTTGCCACCGATGTTAAGTTCCCGTTTTCTCTTTTCTCTGTAAAAGCCCAGTATATGGTTCTATTAGAGGCAAACTCTGGGTCGAGGGTCAGCCCTAGCAACCCACCCTGGCCTCTTGCGTCCACTTCTGGTATGCCCGTTATTTTCTCGCTTACCTGCCCATCCTGCGACACAAGGCGCATAGTTCCTTCTTTTTCTGTAATAAGGAAACGACCGTCAGGTAGAGTAGTAATGCCCCAAGGTTTTTTTAGCTGGTCGGTCAGCACCCGAACTTCATAGGCCGTATTTGTTTTAACGCCTGGTGCACGGGTTTGGCCCGGAAACGCCGGCTCATAACCAGCATCCTGCTCTCTGGTCTCTACAGGTTGGCCCGGTGCCTCGTTCCCGATGGCTTCTTGTTTACTTGCGTCGTTTGTGCCGCTATTGCAGGCATTTAATATAAGAAGTGATGCTGCTAAAACAGGTGCAATTTTTACCATGCTTTTTTTCTTTTTTAGTGGATAATAAATAGGTGAACGCGCAACCATGCCCAATGGTTAAGCACAATTTGGCCACTTGCTATCTTGTTGTGCCTAAAATACTTCCATGCAAGGCACTGATTTCGCGTCTTACTTTTCAACTGGTTTAACAGAATAACAAGTTAGTTTGTTTACCCTTCCTATGATTAACTTTGGTGCGGTAATTCTGATTCTCCAATAGATATTTAATCCAATAAAATGGGAATTACTTTTTACGGCTCACCCATTTGTTTTCTTTTAGCCAGAAGCGCCAGGGCAGTAGGGCATCGTCTCCGGCATAATCTATGCCTATGCGCGGGCCAATGGATATCTTCTCTGGAGGTACCTGCTCTCCTCTATCTTCAACCCAAATAATATCGCCTGTCAGGTTAGTGCCGTAGTGTTTTTTGCTGATGCCGAGGGCAATGCTCATCACGCCAGGCCCAGCGGTCAGATTTGGTTTAACAACAGGCATATTTCGGCGGAGTTGCATTTCCTCCAACCCATGTGTGGGTTCTATGGCACGTATGAGCACGGCATCGGCTTTGCCTTCTACATTCGTAATGATATTAAACAGATGGTAGATGCCATACACCAGGTACACATAAGCCACACCGCCCTGCTGGTACATAATTTCGGTGCGCTGCGTTCTTCGGTTAAGGTGAGCATGGCAGGCGCGGTCGTTTTCTCCTGAATAAGCTTCTGTCTCTACAATTCTGCCTCCTGTAAGCATGCCGCCTATGTTCGTGAAGAGGTATTTGCCAAGCAGATCCTGCGCCACTTGCACCACGTTGGGGCGGGTATAAAAAGAAAGAGGAAGCTTTTCTCCGGTTATCATTTGAACTGTTTTTGTTTTAGCTCCTGTATACTGCACTTAGCCACTTGTGTTTGATATAGCTTCGCCAAATTAAAAAATTTGAAATGACGGAAAAACGATGATCAGGATGTTATAGTAGTTTGGTTCAGAAACAAGTCCTCTTCTCTCATACACTGATTCACTCCATCAGAATCCCGCAAACCAACTATCAACAAGGCAGCAATTATTAGAATAAAAATATCCTTCAGAAGAGTTTGGGAGTTTTTGAGTCAGGGGTCCATGATTTGATTGAGGAACATTGTTGTCTCACTCATCCAAAGCTCCCCCCCTCCCAAACAACCATGAAGCCATTTAATAATTAGAAATCATCAAAAACTAACAGCTCAACAATTAGCAATCAACAACCGACTCAATTCTTCTAATAAAAACAGCCTTCCAGAGGTATTTAATGCCTGCTGAGGCACAAGGCTATGCCTCGCATCAATTTTAATTTCAGTTTAAATCAGAACAGTTTCCTACCTTTGCACCCAGATTGGTGGCTTGTACTACTACCTGCCGTAGCACGAGCCTTAAAAGGGAAGCAGGTGGAATACCTGCGCTGTTCCCGCAACTGTAATCTTCGACAAAGGGTTAGTTCACAACCACAGCCACTGTCCTGCAACCAGGATGGGAAGGCGAACTAACTGAAGAGAGCCAGGAGACCTGCCAGTTCGATTAGAATAGTCGTATGCTTTCGGGAAAAAAGCGGCACGGCCAGCGCCTTCACCTGCGTTAGCTACTCCTGCCACTGTACCCCCTTTTGCATGCTTCGGGATTTAAGCGGATGTATAGTGGAACAATTTACCATTCGTGGTGTACTTTTTTTGATGGTTTTCTGTTGTCTTGCCGTAATAGCAAGGGCGCAGCAGGATACCTCTATCTACCAGCTAAAAGCGGTGGAGGTGTTTGGCAAACCAGCCGAGGTTTTTGCGGCCGGTAGTCGGGTAAGTACTCTAGACAGCAGCTACCTGCGCACTTATGCCTCCGGCACTCTTGCCGAAGCCTTACAGACCCGCACTCCCCTGTACCTCAAAACATATGGAGCCAGCGGCATCTCCAGTGTCTCTTTCAGGGGCACTTCTGCTTCGCACACCGCTGTACTCTGGAACGGGCTTAATATTGCCATGCCCTCTTTGGGCCAGAACGATTTTGCCACGCTGCCCTTAAGCGGAATCGGGAGTGTGGCAGTGCAACATGGAGCAGCAGGAGCCCATTACGGTAACGGTGCCATTGGGGGCGCAGTGCTGCTTCAATCTCCGGAACAAGCAGGAAAAGGAATTGGGGCGGAGTTGCAACAGGAAGTTGGCAGCTTTGGGCGCTATTTCAGCAACGCCGCCGTGCGCTACAGCAGCAACAAGTTAACTGTGGGAGCCAGCGGCTATTGGCAGGAGGCGCAGAACAACTTCACTTACCACGACCTTGGCCGCTTTGGAGCACCAGAAACACGCCAGGAGCATGCACGGGTGCAACAGAAAGGGCTAACACAGGACCTAAAGTGGAAGCTGGCACCCAGAAGTTACCTTGCCTTCCGGAGCTGGTACACCTACACCCACCGGCAACTGCAACCCGCCATGGGAGCAGCCGCCAACAAAGCAGAGCAACTCGATAAGAACCTGCGCCTGATGGCCGAGTTCGGGTATACCAGCCGCATTGGCGAAACAACGGTAAAAGCAGCCTATTTTTCTGATTTCCTGCACTACACAGATGTTAGCAACAATTCTGTAACCGACATTAACACCTATCAGCTGCAAGCGGAGCAAACCTATACCTATGGCCAGAGCTGGAGCCTGCGGGGCGGCCTAAGCCTGCAACATTTTGCAGCCGATGTGCAAGGCTACGGTGGCCAGGTTTCAGAAGACCGTGCTGCTGCCTTTCTGCTCTTCCGCTACGACCCCACCCCACGGCTGGCCCTGAGCCTGAACCTGCGCCAAGCGTTTATAAAAGGCTACAACCCGGTACCTACTCCTACTCTGGGAGCCAACTGGCAGTTCATGAACTTAGGAGAACACCAGTTTTACTTAAAAGGAAATGTATCGGGCAGTTATCGGGTACCAACTCTGAACGAACGTTTCTGGAGACCAGGCGGCAACCCGCTGCTGAAGCCGGAGGAAGGCTGGCAAGCCGAAAGTGGTCTGCGCCACACCTACAGCAAAGGCAATTTTACGCTGGAGTCGGAAGCTACTGGTTTTTATATGCTCGTAGATAATTGGGTGCTTTGGGCAGAATCTGGGTTTGGGTACTGGACACCGCTGAACCTGCATAAGGTACGTTCGCAGGGCCTGGAGTTGAGCAGCAGAGCCACTACCGTGGTAGGTGAATTCCGGCCAGGCCTCTCGTTTGGCTACGCCCTTACCTCCACCCAGCAAATAAAGTCTTATGAGGGCTCCGCCGCTGAGCTAAACAGGCAACTGCCCTACGTGCCGCTGCACAAGGTTACCTTTTCCACCGATGCCGCCTGGCGCTTGTGGACCTTTACCGGCAACCTGCTCTATAATAGCGAGCGCTTTACAAATAACAACAACTCCAGCAGCATGCCTGGCTTTGCCTTGCTGGGGCTGGCACTGGGTCGGCAGTTTAATCTTGGCCCTGGCAGCCTCCACTGCACCCTGCGCGCCGACAATGTAACCAACACTGAGTATCAGACCATGGTCAACAGAGCCATGCCGCCGCGTGCCTACACCCTCAACCTTCGCTTTATAATCCCATAACTAAACTATACTAAACCTTAAACAATGAAAAGATTTACTTCTTTCCGCAGCATTTTTATGACTACTGCACTGGCAGCTGGCACGCTTGCCCTGAGCAGTTGCGAAGATAAAGCCTCCAGGCCAAAAGGCACCTATGCTGAGAATGCTGTCCTTATTTCTAACGAAGGTGCTTTTACGGCTTCCAACGCCTCTGTAAGCTACTATAACCGCAACAATGGCACCGTTGAGAACAACATTTTCAGCAAAGAGAATGATCGACAGGTACTGGGAGATGTACTACAAAGCATTGCTGTTTACAATGACCGCGCTTACATGGTGATGAACAATAGCCAAAAAGTAGTGGTGGCCAATGCCAACACCTTCAAGGCCGAAGGAGAAATAAGTGGGCTGGAGATGCCCCGCTATTTTGCTGCCCTTGACAACCAAAAAGCCTATGTTACCGAATGGGTAAGCTTCGATAATAATGGCAGAGTGGCTGTTATAGACCTAAATACCTTAACTGTAACCAAAACTATTGAAGTAGGTGTAAACCCGGAACAATTGATAATAGCTGGAGGCAAAGTATATGTAGGTCATGCTAATGGTGATTTTATAAGTGTAATAAACACTTCTTCCGATGCAGTTGAAACCACCATTCCTGTTACACACGGACCAAGCTACCTAGTTGTTGACCGAGATAATAATCTTTGGGCGCTTAGCTCTGGTATGAAAGACTGGAGAGTAGACAAGTCACAGCATACAGCCGGAGCACTTGCCAAAATCAACTTAAGTAGTAACACAGTTACCAACACCCTTACTTTTGCCAGCAACACGGCTTCTTCTGGCAGATTGGCCATCAACAGTTCCAAGGACAAGCTTTTATACAGCTACAACGGCAAAATCCATCAACAGGATATAAGCACTAACACCTTAAATTCAACCCCTCTCATTAACAGAAGCTCTAATAGTATAGGCGTAGACCCTGCCAGCAATTACATCTACATTGGCACAGCACCAAACTATAGTTCCGATGATTGGGTAGTTCGCTATAACACTACTGGCGCTGTAGTAGATTCTTTCCGCGTAGGCATTGCCCCCAACGGCTTCGTTTTCAGATAGGATTATAAATCTTTGAGTGGTTTTTGAAGGCGTGAATGATTTTTAACTCTTAACAAAGTAAAGGTCTAGCGTCTAAAATCAAAAATAGCCTCCGGAAGGCACTTTTTATTAGAAGAATTAGGGTGTTGCGTGTTATTGCTTATTAGCTTTTGCTTACCAATTAGATTAGTAGAGACGATGGCCAAAGACGAGGCCCCGTGGCCTTGAGCGCCCAGAGCCACAGCCTATTAGCCATAATTTCTCAAAAAGCCTCCAGAAGGGCCATTTCATTAGGATAATTTCATATCCCAGTTCAAAGAAAGAGGATCAGGAACCACAGATATAAAATGCGGTTCCGGATCCTCTTTCTTTTTGAGGCAGACAGCTCTACACACAGTTAAATGAGGTAGATCATATCGCTATTACTCTCCTCTTTTATCTCTCTTACCATCCTGGTTATAGGCACCATCGCCGAGAGCCACGCTATCGGGGTGGTCGGTGTGGTCATAGTGGTGCTCAAAATCGGCTGTGTCGCGCGAAGTGCGGCTCTGTCTTGCGGTTTCTTCCGTCTCTCTTATTTCACTTCTTTCTACGTTTGTTTCACCTGCATCTGTACCTGTGTTACAAGCAGATAATCCTAATCCCGAAAAGGCAACAAATGTGCCTGCCAGCAGGGCCGTCTTTATGTTTGATGTATGCATAGTTTTGTTTTCTCTTTTGATGAACGTTTTATTTCAGCTCATCTGCCAGAGGCAAACAAGCTGTTCTCCGTGTACGACCACAGCGCCTTTAGAGTTAGCGATGTATCTGTTGCCCCCGCTAAACGTATGTAAAACAGACTGTACACTTTAACAAAACCAGCCATGAAACAAAATACCCACGATAATAAACCAATGCAGGAAAACACCAAAGACGATTCTTCGGATGTAGAAAAAGTAAAGTCAGATTTAGAAAATAATAAGGGAAAGGAACAAAATCCTTCGCCCTCTGCACCAACAAGCACTACCGAAGAAGAGGAAGCAGAAAAAGGACACTCCTGATTATAAAAGCAGGCACTTGTGCAGTACCTTTGCAGCACATAGAACCGTTGCCCATGAAAAAGTCTTTCACACCACAGCAACTTAAACTGAAGCTGCTGGTCATTGTTATCCTGAGTCTGCTGCTGGCTTCGGCCATGGAGCTGTACACCTTCGGCATAGCATCCGACTTTTTCACAAGGTGGTTCCGCTCTTTCTTCGTGCTGTTTATGCTGATTGCCGTTACAGCCCTTGGCATAGTACCAGGTGTAAATTATGCTGTAAATAAATTGAGGGACCTGAAAAAGTAAGAGTTGCTTCTCTACCGCCGGTATATTACCATTAACAGAGGCAAAACAAGGTTTGGTAGCAGCAACTGCTTCTGAGTCAGCATCACATTTTTGGTTTGGTCACTGTACTCAGATTTGATAAAACCAAGAGCGGCCCGGGTTCTTCTGAACACGGGCCGCTCTTGATACATAATCTACAATCTACTTAATTTTTTGCTAAAGGCTGAGCTGTTACGGTAGCATTAACGGTAAATTCAAGTCTGGTCTTAATAGCTTTTTTTGAATTATTTTTACCTACAAGCTTAAATGTAACTGACCCGTCGGCAGCTAGAATTTCTTTTAATTTCATATCGTCACGAGCCTTGTCATCAAACGCTACAAAGGCTATCCTTTCTTCCTTATTTAGTAGGTACAAATCTATATCTGCTATTGTACCTACTCTTAACGTGTCTGTCGCACCAGTAGCAACATAAAACAACTCTAAATCAGACAAAATTTGTGATTCTGTTCCTGTAAAAGATGGTACCCGAACTGTAATGCTATTAATCTTAGCCTCTTTAATCAGACTCTTTTGATCAGCAGGAACACTCATGTCTACTTTTTTAATTCTGGAAAAAGCCTGTGTACCTGCAGCCTCGTTCACATCAAAAGTAAATTTTGTGTCTCCTGCCTTATCTACAACAACAAGGTCTTCTACAAGGTCACAAGAAGCGGCACCCAGCATGAGCACAGCCATTACGAATAATTGCAATGTTTTTTTCATGAAAGAAAAATGAAATAAATTTGAAGTGGATAAAAGTTGGAAAGTTGAGATAAAAGCAATCTATTCTCTAATTTTGCAGAAATTACAAATATAACTGAATAATTGATTTCTTGCTCAGGTACAATCATTCCGGCATCAATAAGGTTCCCCAGAACTTAATTTTATTTGAGTTTTTCACCTTATCAAAATACCTGTAAATAATTGCATATGAACCTGTGGCATAGGATTGCTGTTAGTGAAAGAGAAACAGCAGCAGTAACTTTTTTGGTTCCTGCGTTACAACATTATTTTTAAGACTTGCTTTGAAGAATCCAACTATCCTGCTCCTGACCCCACCACTCACGCAGCTCAACACGCCCTATCCGGCTACAGCCTACATAAAGGGTTTTCTAACTGGGCGTGGCTTTGCTGTGGCACAGGCAGACTTTGGCATTGAGCTGGTGTTACGCATGTTCTCCCGCACAGGCCTCAGCCGGATTTTTAAAGCCATAGAAGCAGGTGATTTTGAACTTTCGGATAATAGCCTGCGCATGCTGCGCCTGAAGCGGGAATACCTGCAGACTATTGAGCCGGTCATCCGGTTTCTGCAGAACAAAGACAATACCCTGGCCCAGCAGATCAGCTACAGCCGCTATTTGCCTGAGGCGGCACGTTTCGACCAGGTAGAGGATATCGACTGGGCCTTTGGCACCATGGGCATTACCGACCGCGCCCGCTACCTGGCCACCCTCTACCTCGAAGACCTGGGCGACCTGATAAAGGAAACGATCTGCCCCTACTTCGCTTTCAGCCGTTACGCAGACAAATTAGCCATGTCGGCCACCTCGTTCGACCCGCTGGAGCAGGCGCTGCAAGGCCCCCTTAACCTCGTGGACGAAATGCTGCTGGAATTGCTGGAGGAGCGCCTGCAGGCAGTACAGCCAGATGTGGTAGGTTTTTCCATACCGTTTCCAGGCAATTTGTACGGTGGTCTGCTGCTGGCAAAACACATTAAAGAAAAATACCCCCACATCAAAACTCTGATGGGCGGTGGCTACCCTAACACGGAACTCCGCAGCCTGCGCGAGCCACGCATATTTAAGTATATCGATTTTATTACGCTCGACGATGGCGAAGGGCCCTGGCTAAAGTTGCTGGAGCACCTGCAGGGACAGCGCCAGGTAGATTTTCTGCAGCGCACCTTCCTGCTGCTCAACGGAAAAGTAGAGTACATCAACGGCTGCCTCGACAAAGACATTCCGCACGTAGAATTGGGCACGCCAGACTACAGCGATTTGCCGCTAACGGAGTACCTGTCAGTAATTGATGTGATAAACCCGATGCACCGGCTTTGGAGCGACGGGCGCTGGAACAAGCTTACTATTGCCCACGGCTGCTACTGGAAACGCTGCTCTTTCTGCGACATCACCCTCGACTATATTTCGCGCTACGAGGCAGCTCCAGCTACTGTACTCGTAGACCGTATTGAGCAAGTAATTTCACAAACCGGCCAGACCGGCTTCCATTTTGTAGACGAAGCAGCTCCCCCTGCCTCACTGCGCGATCTGGCGCTGGAACTGATCAGGCGTGGCGTAAAAATAACATGGTGGGGCAACATCCGCTTCGAGAAAACTTTTACTCCTGACCTGTGCCGACTGCTTGCTGCGTCTGGTTGCATAGCCGTGTCTGGTGGTTTGGAAGTTGCTTCTGACCGCCTCCTCGCCCTGATGGAGAAAGGCGTGAGCATTGCCCAGGTAGCCCGTGTAACCGATGGCTTTACCCAGGCTGGTATTATGGTACACGCCTACCTCATGTACGGCTTCCCCACCCAAACTGCCCAGGAAACCATCGACTCGCTGGAGGTGGTGCGGCAGCTGTTTCAGAACAATGTGATACAGTCGGGTTACTGGCACCGCTTTAGCATGACAGCCCACAGCCCGGTTGGCAAAAACCCTGAGAAATATGGTGTGGTAAAAATAGGCCCTGAAGCAGGCGACTTTGCCGACAACGATCTGTGGCACGAAGACCCGCAGGGCACCGACCATGAACTGTTTGGCGCAGGTCTGGCAAAGGCTATTTACAATTACATGCATGGAGTGGCGCTGGATGAGCCACTTTCGTTCTGGTTCGATTTTAAAGTGCCTCGCACTAAGCTGTCGCGCGACCTCATTTACAAAGCCATAGCGGCACCAGGCAAAGCAGACGCAGAACGCAAAAATGCTCGTGTGGTGTGGCTGGGGCACGTTCCTGTTATCGATTTTACCATGATGGCGAGAAAAGGTGAAACAGTGGAACGAAGCGTGCTCACGTTCTACGAAAAAGCCGAAGATTTTGAAGTAAAAACAACTGCCGCTATTGGGCAATGGCTATTCGACATTATACAGGAACTTTGCGCAGAGGAGCAGGGAACCGTTACATTAAAACAACTGGAAGAAAGTTATCCGGCCGATGCGCACCTTAGCTTCACTGAATTCCTGAACTCCCCCGCCTGGTTTACTCTACGCGAAAAAGGAATGCTGTTGCTGTAAGGAAATTTTGAGTGAGTGAGTGATTGAAATTGTTTTGGCACTGAGGTTATCATCTACGCTGCCTGCTGCAGCTCCTTGGCTAAACCCTACCCTATAACCTTTTTAACTTCGGTTATTGGAAAGCAATGAGGATGGATTTATTATTTTGGTCATAAGCTACTGTGGCGCGAGCGAGTACGTTCGTGCCACAGTAGCTTAAAAAGAAAAAAGTCCTGCACCCCTAGGCACCTAAGTGCTCATTAGGCCTCTGAAAAGGCCTAATCATTAGAATAATCTGCTATCTACTGCTTGCTTCGTTGCTTTTATTGCCAGAACTGTAGTTCCCATCTATCTTTTTATTAAATATTTTTTCAGGTGCTTGCAACCCTGTTCGGCATATGCGGCTCTTACATATACAAAGCAGCTGGCATAGGCAACACCTAAGCCCTGCTTTTTGCACCACACTCTCCCAACCTTTTTAAAACTATGAAAAATTACCTGGTCCTGGTTCTGCCCCTTATCTGGGGCAGACCAGGGTTTAACCAGCCTTTTGAACTCACAAACCCTCCTATCTCCAAAGGCTATTCGTACTGGAGCCACAAGTAGTTCAGTTTTTATTACAACTGCCGCAAAAATATAAGCTTAAGGCAGATCAGACGATAAGCAAATTTTTTAAGAATTAGAGAGCAGCAATGGCTGCTTTTTAGTAAGCAGAATTAGCCTCACACTTCCCGCTGCATATAGTAATCGAGTTGCACCTCTGTTCCCAGATAAAAATCCAGCTCTCCTACCTTTCTAAAGCCATGTTTGTGATAAAAGCGCAGCGCACGCTCATTCTTAGACCACACCGTTAGCCACACGACCTGATGTCCTCTTCGCTTTGCCCGCTCCAGCGCCATCTGCATTAACCTGTCGCCAAGGCCTTTGCCTACCCATTTCTGAAGCAGGAACAACCGACTTATCTGCATTGGTCTGCGACCTCTTATCTTTTCAGGGGCTTCATCCCAGTTCAGCTTCATGTAGGCAATCGGTACTTCGTCGGCTTCTACTATTATAAATTCCGTAACATCTTCGGTCAGCTCCTCTGCCTGAAGCTCGGGGCTATACATAGTAGGTTTGTAGGCAAGCATGTCTTCCGGGTTATTATATGACCCAAACGCTTCCTCAAAAGTACGCCATCCCAAATCAGCCAGCATATCTGCATCCTCTGGCGTACCAGGCCGGAAAGTAAATTTGTCTTCGTTCACAAGCTATAAGTTGAAGTACAAAGTTAGTACGCAAACCGCCAGCTATTGTGCCTTTTCTACCTTACAACTACCCTATTACAGCAAGGCACAGAATTAAAAAACAGAGGTGACTCATACAAACAGTTTCTTTGTATATGATAAAAGTGCCTTATACCACACCGGCTAATAATCAGGAAAAACAACCTTGCTCATGCAGTACTATTTAGGAGTAGCAAAACCAACAGGCAAACATATAAAAGGCTGGCTGTTAAGGTGACAAGGACCCTGGAAACCAGCCTTTTATATGTTTTCCGTTTTCTTACACGCACACCCTAACCTCTTAGCACTTCCACAGCAAAAAAGGTCTGGAAGGCTATTTTCAATAGAATAATTTGAGTTTATAACAAATTAAGCAGTCTATAAAAAGAATTATTAATTATACAGTTCAGTTGGATGATTAGCAAGTATAAAATCATACTTCTCCTATTGCTACTGCCTTACTTGGCAGCAGCCCAGCAACCTGTTGTGCCGCGCGACACCTCCTTTACCGTACATAGCACCTATGTAAAGGTTAAACCCAAGTATCCGTTTGTAGAGAAGGTAAAGCCGGTGCTGCCAGCTGGTGGCTGAGCGGTAGCTACGGAGAAAACTCAGATAATTAGAATGAAGCCTCGGCACTGACACACGCCGGAAAAAATACCGTCCCCACGCTCTTCATCAACAGCATGCACCCCTACTACCATGCTGGCCGCGGCGAAATGATTCAGAAGCTGAACAAGCATAACATTTACACCGAAGAGCATACCATACCCGATACGCCACATCCGTTCTGGCTGCTACACCCCTGGTTCGAATCAACTTTTCAGTACACGCTCAACTTCCTGAACAAAACATTCAGAAAAATAGAGTCCTAACAGAATCATTCTGTAACTTATCAGGTGATGATAGAACCGTAAAAGCGGTACTCTATTTGAAGCTTTCTTTACAGAAGCCAAAACCTGAGCTAACGCAATGGTTTGCTGGTGCGAGCTTGTAGCTTGTAGCTCGTACTTACATTATGCAAATTGCAAACTACAAGCTCAAACCAGCTGCCCGAAAGTTGATGTGCCTTACCAGATGAGCTTTTGATACATTGCAGTTCCTTAGGAAAGAATGTTTTATATCTAGTATTTTTTTGCGCAACATCCATTAACGGCAAAAGCAACACCTCAAGCCCATGCATTTAAACAAACTGTTCTTACTTTTTCTAATTCCTGTCTTGTTTCTTCAATCAAAGCCGACTACGGCACAGGCCCCTACTCCTGCCATAGATTTTTCTTATGCAGGCTACGGTGGTGGCGGAGTCGCCATACCGGCTGTGCCAGCGGTGCTCACGGTGAGTCCAACAGGTGGCGACGACACCAAACTGCTGCAGGCAGCCATAGACCGACTCGCCACCTTGCCAGCTCAGGCCAACGGGCTTAGGGGAGCTTTGCAGCTGTCAGTGGGCCGCTTTTTGGTAGAAGGGCAGCTACAGGTAAAAGCCAGCGGCATTGTAGTGCGTGGCAGCGGCAACAATGCCACCACGCTGGTAGCCACTGGCACCGACAGGCGTGCCTTAATTGTAGTGGGCAATGCGGAGGCACCCAAAGGCAATGTGGCTATAGCTGTAACGGACGATATGGTAGCGGCAGGTGGAAGAATTCTAACGCTAGAAAAAGTGCAGGGGCTACAGGTAGGAGATCTGGTGATTGTAACCAGACCCAGCACCAAAGAGTGGATTACGGCTGTTGGCGGTGATACCATAAAAGGTGCCTTTGCCGATTTGCGCCTTCGCTGGCCAGCTGGCTCACGGGATTTGGTTTGGCACCGCCGGATTACCGCCATCGATATAACTAAGAAACAGATTGCCTTGGATGCGCCCATCACCACAGCACTTGAAAAACGCTATGGTTCCGGCACTGTAGCGAAAGTGACAGCTCAGGAGCCGGTGCAGCGGGTGGGGCTGGAGAACTTGCTGCTGGAAAGCACTTTCAACAAAGCTAATCCGAAAGACGAATCGCATGCCTGGTTTGGTGTTTTTCTGAACCATGTGGAGGACGCGTGGGTACGGAACGTAACGGCTCGCCATTTTGCTTCTTCTGCCGTGCATACCGGTCCGGGTGCGAGGCGTGTAACCGTGGCAAATTGCCGGAGCGAGCAACCGGTGGCAGAGATCGGAGGTTACCGCAGATTTAGCTTTTTGGTAGAGGGCCAGCAGGCGCTGGTGCAAAACTGTACTGCCGATGCCGGCTTCAACGACTTTGCCGCGGCTCTTACCGCTGCCGGACCTAACGTGTTTCTGCGCTGTACCGCCACCAATGCCCACGGCTATAGTGGCACTTTCGAAAGTTGGGCATCAGGTGTGCTGTACGAAGAGGTGCAGATAAATGGGGCGGGCATTCATCTCACCTACGACCTCAACAGCACACAAGGTGGAGGCTGGACAGCAGCCAACTCTTTTATCTGGAACTGCAAAGCTTCCGATATACAGGCTAAAGGACCGGCCGAAGCACCTGTACTTGCTGTAACGGCACCGCAGCCACTCTACGAACGGCAACTGGCTGCCCGATTAGGCAGACAAGCACTTGCTGCTCTAAAAGCTGCTTCTCCAGCAACTTCAGTTTCACCAGCCGACCTACCGGCCTTTACCGCCGCTCAGATTCCTGCAGCACCCGCTGAGACTGCACCGCCTACACAAGCACTTGAAATTGTGAATGGCCGTTTTGTAGTGGCAGGTAAGGCTATGTGGGGAGGTGCCGTAAACGATGCCTGGTGGCTGGGGCACCCTGCTCCAGGCAATGCCTTAGATGGCGGCGTGAGCATCACCCGCTTTATGCCAGGCCGCGAAGGACCAGGTCATACCGAGAACCTGCCCAAACTGGCAGCGCGCGTAGTACAGCAAGGAACGCCTTTCTACCAGAGCGGTCCTCCCGGCCTGTGGTACGACCGTCGCCGCGACGACCATACCTTGGCAGAGCGACCAGATGCATATGTGTGGGCGCCTTTTCTGGAAATACCCTGGGAGCGGAGTGGCCGTGGCAGAGCCTGGGATGGCCTGAGCCAGTACGACCTTACCAAGTACAACCCTTGGTATTTTAAGCGGCTCCGAGAATTTGCCAAACTAAGCGACCAGCACGGCATTGTGCTCTACCACCACCTCTACAACACGCACAACCTACTCGAAGTAGGCGCCCATTGGGTCGATTTTCCGTGGCGGCCTGCTAACAACATCAATACCACCGGATTACCTGAGCCGCCGCCTTTGGATGAGAACAAGCGTATTCATCTGGCCAACGAATTTTACGACCCGGCCAATCCGCATTTACGCGAACTGCACCGGGCTTACATCCTGCACGTGCTCGACCAGTTAGGCACGACAGAGAACATTATCTTCGGTACTGGTTTCCAGTTTTTCGGGCCGCTCGTGTTCCAGCAGTTCTTTCAGCAAACCGTGGCAGAGTGGGAGAAACAGCATAACCAGCAGGTGCGGCTGGTAATTGGCACCAGCAAGGATATTACAGATGCTATTCTGGCCGATCCGGAGCTTAATAAACAAATAGCTGTAATAGACATGCGCTACTGGCAGTACCTTCCCGATGGCACACTTTGGGCTCCGGAAGGCGGAAAGAATCTGGCTTTTCGGGAAATGGTGCGGGAGAAATTCAACAAAGGGCTGGACTTCCCTGACCCGACCACACCAGAGCAAGCTTACCGCCAAGTACGCGAATACCGCAACAAGTTTCCGCAGAAAGCCATTGTAGCCTGGCACAACGATGTTGGTCCTATTCCGGCACTGATGGCCGGAGCGGCGCAGGTGCTTACCGTTAACCCAGCCGCTGGTCACCGGCAAGGAAGAATAGTAGATGCCACGCCTTTAGATGCTTTTGTAAAAACCTTCCTCGCCGATAAACTGATGCACCTGAACCCACAGGATGGTGTACTGGCAAACGCGTCGCAGAACTGGACGCTATCCGACCCTAAGCAGCAGACAGTGCTATTCTATTCTCTTAGCGGCTCCGGCATGCAGTTGCAACAGAAACTAGCTAAAAAGGTATACACCGGAACTTGGTTCGATCCCCGCACCGGCGAAACGCAGGCAGCAGTACTTCCCAAAAGACTGAAAAAAGGCACAGTTATCACAAAACCAAGTGAGGATAATTGGCTGCTGCTGTTACAGTAATGGCCTCACCTTCCAGACCACCTGATATATATGTAGTGTGAATGTGGAACATATCATATGGATTTCTATACGCATCAAAAAGCATTATTAAAACTGCAAAGCCCGGGCCGACTAGAAATAAATTAAAAAAGCACCAGTATAAAAGTAGTAAATTGTGCACTCAAACAGCTTGTGCATCAAAACAGAACCTGTTCATCAGCTTTATACTAATTCACATTCAATCAATTATAGCAAGGACTTTAAGGGTAGACTTCCGTTTTTTTGTGAGCTAACCCTTATAGTCCAATATTTTTTAATGCTACATGTCGCTCTATTCAACTTTACGCGTTCTTTCCTCATCTAAAACAAGCATTTTCCTCCTTCTCAACGTCTTCTTTCTTTTACCATATAGCCTGCAGGCGCAGGTGCACCCGCGGTTCTGGACCCAGCCAGATAGCTTAACTTCTTCTTCAGATAAGAAAAAAATCATTATTCAACTGGAACACGAAAGTGGCGGTGTTATTGCCAGAAACGACAGAACCATACAGTCTCTTGCCGATGCCTATTACAATGCGCTCAATCTCAAAATTGGCTGGCAAACACAGCAGGGTGGTGACTTGTACCACCAACTGTACAACTACCCGGTTTATGGGTTTGGGCTGTATTCCAGCACCTTTGGCCTGGACTATGTTGGTAATCCGTTTGCTGCCTATGGCTTTGTCTCCATTCCCATCAGTCCAAGGGAGCATCGCCGTTGGAATTTTAATTACCGCATTTCGCTTGGTTTATCGGGGCGTTTTAACCCTTATAATGAAGACGAAAATCCTTTAAACCTCATTATAGGCAGCAAAAACAATGTTTTTATAGATTTCGGAACACAAGCAAATTATATGCTCAACAAGCATTTGCAATTGGGAGCAGGCATTACGTTTCATCATTTCTCAAATGGCGCTTTGCGTTTACCAAATACAGGTATCAACCTTTTGCCACTAACATTCGCGCTCACCTACATTCCTGATAACCGGGCAATAGATTTTACCAAACGAGCTGTACCGGTCAATTCAAAAGAGCATCAGTTACACCTGAGCTATGCCTTGGGTGCAAAGCAATTAGACCGAGATAATTCAAACATTTATTTTAAATCGACAGCAGGTATTTTCTGGAGTAAATTCTTTGGATATAAGTGGCGTATGGGAGCTGGCGCAAACGTTTTCTATTCTGCTGCTGCGAACGACCCTGTGGTGGCCAGTGAGGAAGCAGGCAAGCTGAGTGCAATTTTTTCCGGTGGTCCTGCCTTTTACATCGATCACTTGCTCACTTCGCGCATGTATATTAATGGCAATGCGGGCTACTACCTCCACCAAAATAAATTTACCGGCGAAAACACTCCATATTTCCTGCGAATAGGTGTGCGATACAATGTATATAAAGATTTTTTTGCAGGAGTCTCTATCAAAGCACATGGTGGTAAAGCCGACTTTATAGAATGGACCACCGGTTACACGCTGAATTTCAAAAGAAACTAAGCATTGACCTTTTCTGCGCTTTGGGCCTAAGCTTAAGAGCACTTCCAAGCAATGCTAGTTTAGATTTAAATCCCAAAGCAGGTATGGGCACAACAGCTTAATGATTTTAACCAAACAGTCAATTTTGCCGCATATATGAAGCCTAAGGTGCCACGATGAGGTAAATTCTGCTAATAATAATGGCCTTCTGGAAAGATTTTGGCCAAATAACGCCAAGTCTTTACCTCTCCCCAAGGATGAATACGAATGTAAAAGCTGGCAACACAATGCCCGGAGCAGCTCCTCTGAAACCGCTCATAACGCTTAGCCCTGAAGGCTTTCGTCTGACCCTTTACAGCCCCACCTATGAGCGCACAAAGTTTAAAAATCCGCAGGCTTCTCAAGAAGAGGAGACGTGCACTCATTGAAACTTAAAAAAATACATCCGCAAATTATGTTAATCAATTTGTACTTCCAGAGCTAAAAAAGCACTTTAAAAGCTTAGGCTTGTAATACCAAAACAAGTGGTGCCTTTTTTTGTGTCTCGCTACTTCTATTATTTATCTGCAAATACCTAGCAGATAAAATACTTGCAAAAACTGCCTCTGCTGCCTCTGAAGGGTACAATAGTTAATTTAAGTTAAAACCTCGAACCTATAACCAGAAATTCATATATAAATTTCTTTTAATTAAACTAACTAATATTCGTTATTTTTATTTATGTTTAAGGAGAACTCCAGTTAGGAAGTTTCAGCTTAATTAACCTACCATAAGCCTGATAATCATGCAGAAAGCAGCACCTTGGTTGAGTATCCTTCCCATGGCAATTTCTACCAATGCCGTGCCCTTACCGCAAGCTTTTTTGTTTCAACAACCATTCTTCTCATTACTTTCCATACTGCCTCCTACTCCAGGTATGGCGGCTTCAGTTATAACCTTATCTGATAATACTCAACATATACCTTACGCTTACCACTCCATCTGCAATCAGCCATTACCTTACCTATTGTCTAACTAAACACTCTTAACTTTATGAAAAAAAATTCTTACTACGAATTAGGAGTAATACCGAGAGGAGCTTTGCTGCTTCTCCTGATGCAGGTACTGCTTGTTTTTACCGCCCGGGCTGCAAACGCAGTCAATCCTGCTTCAGGCGAGAACCTAAACCCACCGGCACAGACACAGCTAACGATTACAGGTAGAGTAACAGATGCCCAGAACGAAGGCTTACCAGGCGTAACGGTATTATTAAAAGGTACCACCATAGCCACCCCTACCTCTATAGATGGCAGTTACTCCCTTACCGTGCCTGACGGAAACGGAACGCTTGTTTTTTCTTTTGTTGGTTACCAGACGCAGGAGGTTTCTGTTAGCAATCGCTCCACTATTAATGTAACGTTGGCAACCGATGCCAAAGCACTGGACGAAGTGGTGGTCGTAGGTTATGGAACACAGAAAGAGAAAGACGTAACCGGCTCGGTAACTTCCGTTAGTGCCGAAAATTTTAACAAAGGTCCACAGCAAAGCCCGCAGCAGCTCATTCAGGGTAAAATGTCGGGTGTGCAAATTTCGCAGAACTCCGGTAAGCCAGGCGGCTCCAACACAGTCAGAATCAGGGGTGGCACCTCTGTTACAGGGTCTAACGAGCCGCTTTATGTAATAGATGGTGTACCTATTGCCACGGCACCCAGCACCCGGCAAAACAACGTTGGCGATATTTTTGACCAGGAACCCGTAAACCCGCTCATGACGCTGAACCCGAACGATATTGAATCGGTAACAGTGCTGAAAGATGCCTCTGCCACTGCTATCTATGGCTCCAGGGGTGCAAACGGTGTTATTGTTATCACAACTAAAAAAGGTGCTCAGGGCCGTACCCAAACCAGCTACTCCGCCTTGGTAGGCATTTCCACGGTGCCGAACAGGCTCGATATGCTTACCGCCGACGAGTACCGCCAGGCTACCAGCGACCTCGGCCTTACAATAACCGACCTTGGCGCGAATATGAACTGGCAGGATGAGATTTTCAGAACCGCCATCACCCACGACCACAATCTTTCGCTGAGCGGTGGTAGCGCCAACACACAATACCGCGCCTCCCTTGGCTATGGCTCGCAAGAGGGTGTGGTGCTAGGCTCCGACCTCGACAGGTTAAACGCCCGCGTCAACGTAAATCACAACGCCCTGGATGGCAAACTTGGATTCGACCTGAGGGTAACGGCCGGGCAAATCAACTCCCAAACGGCTCCTATCTCTAACACAGTAGGTGGCGAGAGCGGCACCAATATGCTCTACGATGCCTATGTGTTTAACCCGACTTTCCCGGTGTACAACGAGCAGGGCGAGTTTAACCACGTCAGCTTGTTCACGGTAAACCCGATCTCCTACGCCGATGAAATAGACGACCAACGTATTGCCAGGCGCTTTTTAGGCAACCTCTCTACCACCTACCAGATTGTAGGGCCGCTGAGTGTGAACCTCAACCTGGGCCATACCTACCAGGATAACAGCCGGAATTCCTACATTTACAAAGCCAGCCCCCTTGGAGCAGGTGTAAATGGTTTAGCAAATACCCAATCTACAAAAGACTGGACCAACTTGCTGGAGACGACTTTTAACTTTCAGAAGGATTTTGGCAAACACTCTATTAATGCCATTGCAGGTTACTCGTTTCAGTACTTTGCCGATGAAGGTATAAGAGCGCGTGCCACTGGCTTCATCTCCGATGCTTTTAAATGGAACAGTTTGCAGGCTGCCAGCAATGTCCTGGAACTGAGCACTTACAAAGAAAGCAATAAGCTCATCTCCTACTACAGCCGCATTAACTACAACTTCGCTGACAGGTTCCTGGTAACAGCCACGGTTCGTCGCGATGGCTCCAGCCGATTCGGATCGGGTAATAAATGGGGCATTTTCCCGTCGGCCTCTGTGGCATGGAGAATCTCTGAAGAAAACTTTTTCCCCAGTAGCTTTATAAGCGACCTGAAACTACGGGGCAGCTATGGCGTTACCGGCAACCAGGAAATTGGAAACCTTAACTCCATTACCACACTGGGTGCCAGCACCCAAGGCTATGTGGTAGGTGGCGTACGGCGCACCATTGTGCTGCCACAGCAGTACGCTAACCCCAACCTGCAATGGGAGCAAACTGCACAGCTTAACGTTGGTGTCGATTTCCAGATTATGAGTGGCCGCATCTATGGTAAAGTAGATTATTATAGAAAAGAAACCACAGACCTGCTGCTGCGCTTTGCAATACCATCGCCATCGGTGGTGAGCACGCAACTGGCAAACGTAGGCAGTGTGGAGAACAAAGGTTTCGAGTTTGAGATCGGGAGCCGCGTGTTCGACAAAGGCAACTTCTCCTGGAGAACTGACCTGAACCTGAGCGCCAACCGAAACAAAATCCTCAGCCTCTCTAACGACACCTGGAGCACCGATGAAATACCGTTTGCACCAGTGCAGGGCTCCGGTCTGTCTGGCAATAATGCGCAGCTTATTACACCTGGTCAGCCGTTGGGTGCCTTTTATGGCCGCACGTTTCTTGGTGTGGAGAATGGCGTGGAGCAGTTCGGGCCAGACCGTAGCATTATCGGCAATGCGCAGCCTAACTTTATCTTCGGCTTTAACAACACCTTCACCTACAAAAACCTTGACCTGATGTTCAACATTCGAGGTTCGCAGGGCAACGATGTACTGAACCTGACAGCGCTGAACCTGTCTTACCTGAACAACCTGCCCGGCAAAAACGTGTTGGCTAGTGCCATTGATGCTGGTGTTGCCCGCAACCAGCCTAAGAATTACTCATCGCGCTGGATCGAAAATGGCTCTTTTGTACGCCTCGACAACCTGACACTTGGCTACAACATTAATGTGGAGAGCATTGGCTTCCTGAGCAATGCCCGCGTGTTTATGACTGGCCAAAACCTGCTGCTCATCACCGGCTACTCCGGCCTCGACCCTGAGGTGAACTCCGATGTAACCGGCGGTGGCGTAGCACCACTTGGCATCGATTACCTGGGTTACCCAAGAGCCCGCACCATCAGCTTTGGCGCAAACGTGACCTTTTAATCTAACTTAGCAAGACTCAGATTTATGAAAAGATATATCTCGAAAATAAAGTACCTGGTAGCGCTCGCATGTGTATCGTTTGTGGGTTGCTCTGATCTGGATGAGGAGCAGTTCGGAAGCCTCTCGCCCGATAATTACTACAAAACCGAAGAAGAAGCTTTATCGTCGGTGGTAGGCGTTTACCAGCGCATGGCGGCATTCCCGAATTATCTTACGGTTTGGCGCCTATCAGAAAACGGGACCGATGAGTTTATAATTGCAGCCAGAACAAACGGTGGCTGGTTCGATGGCGGTGTTCACCATGAGTTTACAGTGCACAATGTGTTGCCACAGAACACGCAGAACAATGGTGCCTGGGGAACGGTATTTGGTGTAATAGGAGCCGCCAACGCTGTTATGGAAAGCCTGGAAGAGTCGCCGCGCGCCGCCGACCTGACGCCATTAATAGCAGAAACAAGAGCTCTGCGTGCCTATGCCTACTTTTACGCCATGGACTTCTGGGGCAATGTGCCCATTTTTACCGAAGCCCGCATTAACCCTAACAACCTGCCCACTACCAACACGCGGCAAGAGGTCTTTAACTTTGTGGAAGCAGAAATGAAACTGGCCATAGCCGACCTCCCTTCTATAAAGGACGTAAACCGGGCCAGTTATTACCCTCGCTTTACGAAAGAAGCTATTCAGGCAGCTCTGGCCTCTGTGTACCTCAATGCCGAAGTATTTACCGGCACGCCTCGCTGGCAGGATGCTATAGAAATGACCAACTTGGTTATTAATTCAGGGGAATATATTCTGGAGCCTCAGTTCATTACCAGTTTTGCCGGCAACAACCACACCTCCCGCGAGCTGGTTTCTTCTTTCTCTGTTGATGCTGCCCTGAATGCCGGCGGTAACTCTTATGTTCGTGGCGCCTTGCACCCGCTGCACCAGCTGAGTTATAATCTGCCGTTTGCGCCAGCAGGTGGTTTCAGCACCTTCGAGGTAGCTTTGGAGCGTTATGAGCAAAACGATGTGCGGCGTAACTACATCATTCATGGTCCGCAGACGTACCCTGACGGTTCGCCGCTGATAGACCCGGCCACCAAGCAGCAACTGGTGCTCATTCCGTTTGTTGATTTCCGCAACGCAACGCTCGACGAAGGCTATAGAGTGCTGAAATACATACCAGATGGCAACTTTGTGGGCAACAACGCCAGCAACGACATTGTGCTGATGCGTTACTCCGACGTGCTGCTAACGAAAGCCGAAGCTCTTTTCAGGTCAGGTAACAACGGTGAGGCTTTAACTTTGGTAAACCAGGTGCGCAGAAGAAGCAATGCCTCAGAACTACAGTCGCTGACATTGCAGGACCTGGAGAACGAAAGAGCCCGCGAATTTATATGGGAAGGACACAGACGCCGCGACATGATCCGGTTCGGTTCCTACTTCGACTCGACCTGGAAGTTTAAAACCACCACTACCCCACGCTGGAGAGGACTTTACCCGATACCGGCCCAGCAGATTGTAGCAAACCCGCAGTTAAAGCAAAACCCGAATTACAACTAACAGGCAGTAAACCAACAAGCAGCAACACGTTTAGGTAGCTGCTTGTTGGTTTACTGCCCAACTTTCTTAAGCTATCACATAGTCTAATTGAAAATTAAAAATGACTTCGCGTAAGCCTGATTACCAGCAGTTTTAGAACAGCTTCTTGAGGTTGTACTGCTATGTTATCTCGCTGTTTTGAACCCTTACCCTAGGTCGGTCCAAGATCAAATCTCCTCTGGAAGGCCTTTTTCATTAGAATAATTCGCCTCTAAATTTTTCTGTAGTAATTCATAGCTATAATCCCACATACCTTAGAGGCATTTTGAGCAGGAAAACTTAAAATCATATTATAACTAATGTTAGTTATTTTGTAAATTAAAAGCGGTACCCATGCAAGCGCATTTTAATCCTCCTATTTTTCTTATAAGATTATGACAATACGGAAATTAACAGGCTGGTTTACCATCTTTGCCGTGGTAGTGCTATTGCCTACTGCCACCATAGCACAAACGCCTCGTTTAGTAGAGGCAGCAGAAGATGCCATGCTACGATCATCAAAATACATGGTGGATAAGGTAAGCACCAACGGTGGCTACGTGTGGTTTTACATGCCGGATTTATCACGGCGCTGGGGAGAAATGGAAGCCTACAAAACTATGGTGTGGCTGCAGGGACCGGGCACAGTAAGTATGGGCCACACTTTTTTAGATGCCTACCAGGCCACCGGCGATGAGTATTATTACCAGGCAGCAGCAAAGGCAACAGCGGCCATTGTCTGGGGGCAGAGTAAAGAGGGTGGCTGGAACTACATGATCGATTTTGCCGGGGATAGGTCGCTGAAGCAATGGTACAACACCATCGGCAAAAATGGCTGGCGCCTGGAGGAATTTCAGCACTACTACGGCAACGCCACCTTCGACGACGATATTACCTCCGATGCAGCCCGTTTTCTGCTGCGCATGTATCTCACGAAAATGGCACCGGAATACAAACCGGCATTAGACAAGGCCATTTCCTTTATTCTGGAAAGCCAGTACCCGCTGGGAGGTTGGCCGCAGCGTTACCCCCTCAAATACGATTTCAACAAAAACGGTCTGCCTGACTATTCTTCTTTTTTTACTTTTAACGATGATGTGATCTGGGAAAACATCAATTTCCTGATCCAGTGTTACCTGACCCTTGGCGAAGAGCGCTTTCTGGAGCCGATAAAACGCGGCATGAACTTTTACCTGATCTCGCAGCACGGCAGCGGTGGCTGGGCCCAACAATACAACATGAACCTGGAGCCAGCCGGTGCCCGCACCTACGAGCCGGCCATGCTGCTACCTACCACTACCTACGGCAACGTCATGCTCCTGCTGCGCTTTTACGAGTACACCGGCGAGTCGAAATATTTAACCCGCATTCCGGATGCCATAGAGTGGCTGGAGAAAACGCGGTTACCGAAAAAGATGACTGATAACAACCAATACACCCATCCTACTTTTGTAGAGATTGATACGAACAAGCCGGTATTTGTGCACCGCAAAGGGTCTAATGTAAAGTACGGCTACTACTATTACGACTACGACGACAAAAACCTGCTCTCGCACTACCGTGGAAAAAAAACACTCGACCTCGACCGCCTGAAAGCAGAATACAAACGTTTAAAAGCCTTACCTCCTGAAGAAGCCACTAAAAACTCTCCGCTTAAGGTAGCGGCTTTTACTGAATCAGGCACCCCCCAGACGTTCTACAGCCTCAACCGCTACTCCTCAAGCCAATTGCCTACCGAGGGCCAGGTAAGTGAGCTCATCAGTACCCTCGACGACCAAAACCGCTGGCTAGTAAAACATGCTTCTATCAGTCATCCTTACACTGGCGAAGGCAGGAAGCAGAACCCAACCGACCAGTACCACGATGCTTTTGTAGGAGACGAAACAGATACTTCGCCTTTTCGCGACCCCTCCGATCAACTCTACATCTCCACCCAGGCTTTTATCAAAAACATAAACCAACTGATAAACTATGTAAAATTTAATAAAGGATACTCTAAAACGGAGGATCGACTGAAGGCGGGGAGATAAAACACAAAATGCCCTTCTGGAGCTAAAAGGTATGTTTTTGACTCCGGAAGGGCATTTCCATTAGAATAATTTACTTTTTATAAGCCTCTCTTACTGCTTTAAACTCAGATCCTGCTTTCCAGCCGGGCCATACTGCAGAACTCGCCAGGCGTTTGCCTACATTAAAAAGAAGCTTCATGTCTTCCACGGCACCATCCAATTTCCAATCGGTGCTGTATTCATCGGAAGGTTTATGATAGATGTTGGCTACGTAATTTTCCTGCTGCTTTTTGCCAAACTCCTTTCCCTGTTCCGCATCGTCTATGCCAGCTGCTGTAAACATAGCAGGAATACCTATTTTGGCGAAGTTGAAATGATCGGAGCGGTAGTAGAGACCTGCTTCGGGCGTGGCTTCGTCGGCTACGTAGCGTCCTACTTTCTCAGCTTCCTCGGCCAGGATGTCTTCTAACTCCGATTGCCCCTTTCCTACCAACACAATATCCTTTGTTTTGCCAGACGGAATAAGCATATCGACGTTGATGTTAGCCACAGTTTTCTCCTTGGCAAAAACCGGGTTTTCGGCATAAAAGTCAGATCCCCACAGCCCCTGCTCCTCTGCCGTTACCGACAGAAATACAACGCTGCGCTCCGGCTTCTGTGGCAGGCTTTTAAATGCTTTGGCAATTTCGAGGAGGCTGGCAACACCAGTGGCATTGTCTACAGCGCCATTGTAAATGCTGTCGCCTTTTTCATCGGCTTTGCCTATGCCCAGGTGGTCCCAGTGGGCGGAGTAGATAATGGCTTCATCTGGACTGGCTGCGCCTGTTATTTTAGCGATAACATTGTACGTTTTGTCGAATTTAGTCTTTACAGCCATAGAGGTACTTAGCTTCAGGTTCATGGCCTGGGGCCTAAAACCGGCTTTGCCAGCTGCCGCCAAAGCCGACGCATATTGCATGCCGGCTGCAACAAATAATTGCTCTGCCACTGGCTTGCTCACCCAGCCTTCCATGGCACAGTTATACTTTTTTTTGCCGCGTGGGTCCAGGTAGAGCTTAGAGGCGTTCCAGTTATTCTGCACCACCTGAAAACCATAGCCAGCCGGTGCGGTATCGTGTATAATCAGGCATCCTTTTGCTCCCTGCCGCGCGGCTTCTTCAAATTTGTAGGTCCAGCGGCCGTAGTAGGTCATAGTTTTGCCCCGGAAGAAAGTAGAGTCCTGGGAGTAAAAACCCGGGTCGCTTACAAAAACCACCACTACTTTGTCTTTTACATCGAGACCGGCATAGTCGTTCCAGTTGTACTCCGGGGCTACTATACCAAAACCGGCAAACACAACATCTTCTTTCTGCAGCGAAATAGCCACCTCTGTTCTCCTGGTCCAGATTACATAATCCTGCAGCCCCTGCAGCTGCATGTTTTTAGCCCCGGTAATTGTCATGGTTGGTGCAGCGGTAGTGCTTACCTCTACCATGGGTACCTCCTGCAGAAAACTATCGCCGTTGCCGGGCTCCAGCCCCAGCGCCCTGAACTCCTGCTGCAGGTAATCGAGTGTTTTTTTCTCACCACTGGTAAATGGCTTGCGGCCTTCCAGTTCATCGGCAGCTAAAGCAGCTACATACGTACCATAACTTTCGGCGGATATAGAAGTTGCCTCGGCATTATCAGCTTCGGTTTTGGAATTTGAGGACTGGCACGAAACCAGAAAGCCTAAGGCAGTGGCAAATAAAAATTGTGAGAATTTGTTCATGGTGGCAGGTTTAAGCGAAGCCGAAGCTATGATACAGCTCATTAAAAAGCAAACTAGAAGCTACTGCCAGAGGAGCAACAAAAAAAAAGCCGCAACCTAAGGTTGCGGCTTTCGCTATTCAAAAAACTTTAATCTCGCTTCGACTTGAGCAGCTTGCGCAAATCGGCTAGTTCGTCGCGGTACTTGGCGGCCTGCAAAAAGTCTAGGTCTTTAGCGGCTGCTTCCATTTGCTTCTCTGTTTTCTTGATCAGCTTCTCCAGTTCGTCGCGTTTCATGGTCTGCACGATCGGTTCTGCTGCCAGCGATACTTCCTCCGGACCAACATACATTTTTACTTCCCGCTTCTTCGCATCGGCCACAGAAGTCTGGTCGTATATTTCTTCTTTCGATTTAAGAATAGTGCGCGGTGTAATGCCATGCTCTATGTTATAGGCCATCTGCGTGGCGCGGCGGCGGTTTGTCTCGTCGATGGCGCGTTGCATGGAGCCAGTCATGCGGTCGGCATACATAATCACACGGCCACCGGCGTTACGGGCAGCACGGCCCATCGTCTGAATGAGCGAGCGCTGGTCGCGCAGAAAACCTTCTTTGTCGGCATCCAGAATAGCTACCAGGCTTACTTCCGGCAAGTCCAGCCCCTCGCGGAGCAGGTTCACACCTATCAGCACATCTATATCGCCCATGCGCAGCTCCCGCAGTATCTCTACCCGGTCGAGTGTTTTTACTTCGGAGTGCAGGTATTTTACTTTGATATTGAGTCGCTCCATGTATTTGCAAAGCTCTTCCGACATACGCTTGGTCAGCGTGGTTACCAGCACCCGCTCCTTCCGCTTAATGCGCTCATCTATTTCATCTAGCAGATCGTCTACCTGGTTAGCGCTTGGCCTTATGTCTATCTCCGGATCAAGCAAGCCAGTTGGCCTGATAATCTGCTCCACCACCACGCCTTCTGATTTCTGAATTTCGTAGTCGCCGGGCGTGGCGCTAACAAACACCACCTGGTGCATAACGCTCTCAAACTCGTTAAAAGTAAGCGGGCGGTTATCCATGGCAGCCGGAAGCCGGAAACCATACTCCACCAGCGCCACCTTACGGGAACGGTCGCCGCCCCACATGGCCCGCACCTGCGGTATAGTTACGTGGCTCTCGTCGATCACCATCAGGAAATCATCCGGGAAATAATCGAGGAGGCAGAATGGGCGCGCACCGGGAGATCTGCGATCGAAGTAGCGGGAGTAGTTCTCAATGCCCGAGCAATAGCCTAGTTCACGGATCATTTCTAGGTCGAACTCGGTGCGCTCTTTGATACGCTTGGCTTCTACAGGCCGGTCTTCTTTCAGGAAGTACTCGTGCTGCGCCACCATGTCGTACTGTATTTCGTGTATGGCCTGGTTCAGGGTATCTTTGCCGGTAACGAAGAGGTTAGCCGGGTAAAGGGTTATGGCCTGCTCATCAGATAGCTTTTTACCTGATGCCGGATCGATGCGGTGAATCTGCTCCAACTCATCGCCAAAGAAATAAAGACGGTACGCGAAGTCAGCGTAAGCCGGATAAATATCGACCGTATCGCCTTTTACCCGAAATGTTCCACGTGTGAACTCGGCTTCGGTGCGACTGTATAGGATCTGTACAAAGGTATAAAGCAGGTTGTTACGGCTAAACCGCTGCCCTGGTGCCAGGTGCAGTACATTTTTACCAAACTCCTCGGGGTTACCAATACCGTAGATGCAGGATACCGACGCCACCACAATAACATCGCGCCTGCCCGAAAGCAGCGCAGAGGTTGTGTGCAGCCTCAGCTTCTCTATCTCCTCGTTTATTTGGAGGTCTTTTTCTATAAACACATCCGAAGAAGCAATGTATGCCTCCGGCTGGTAGTAGTCGTAATAGGAGATGAAATATTCGACGGCATTGTTAGGGAAAAACTGTTTGAATTCGCCATACAGCTGTGCGGCCAGTGTTTTGTTGTGGCAAAGTACCAGCGTCGGCTTCTCCACGTTTTTTATGACGTTGGCCATGGTAAAGGTCTTACCTGTACCGGTGGCACCCAGCAACACCTGCGCATGTTCCCCCCGGTTTAATCCTTCCGTGAGTTGGGCGATGGCTTTAGGCTGGTCGCCAGTAGGCTGAAATTCTGATGTTAGCTGAAAATTCATGCGTTGTTTTTACGAAGTGTAAAGATACAGTATAACACCAAATGGTGCAGGTAAGTTTAGCTTTTACTCAGTTTGTGCTAATTAAAATAGCAAAGCAGGTTGTTACTCCAATTTTGTTGTCATTTGCCACTGTAAATAAATTCACTCGCTTTTTGCCTCTCCCTCCTTTTGTCATCCTAGTAGGATCTTTTGGGCGGAACCATGAGCAAAGGCTACTGGCTTGGTCGTTTAAGTTTGCATAGTAACTGTTTCAGCTGTGATAGCGCATCGGAGTTTTTGTATTGCCTGCTTCCTTCTTCTTATTGTTTTGATACCATAGCCGTCAGGCTAAGCTTACAAAAGAGAGTTGTCCTGAGCTTGTCGAAGGAACTAAGGGATACAAGGAGGCTGGTTAAGGCATTTCTTGCTACGCTCGTCATGCCATAAAGTCTATTCCACTAGTTTCTTCGACAGGCACAGAGTGACCTAAAAAAGTGCACCTGGACTACCTACAATAGCATTAACATAACTATTTAATTCTTAGCCTGACGGTTATGGTCTTGATACAAAAACAACCAAAAAAATTAAGATGCGAAAACTCGCTTAACGCTCGGACTGCTTAGCGTCACATGGTGCATCTGGCAGGTGTATCATCTTTGTAGCCTCCTGCCGCAATACCTTATAAAAATTACTTCCAGCTAAATTTTCCCAATAAAAAACGCCTTCCAGAGAATTTTCTAGGCTTCAAGGCTATAGGGTAATCCGTCCGTATCTACCAGTCCGCGACCTTTGGCCTTGGCTAACAAGGCACCTGCATAAAAAAAGCTTGCCGTTCCCGGCAAGCTTTTAGAAACTACATCACCCTAATCACAAATCGTTTTCAGAAAACCAGGATGTTCTTTTGCCTGAAACCCTAGTTATTTATGTTGGAAAAAAGCCTCCGGAAGGCCAGTTTGATTAGAAGAATTTGCGCAGATGGATTTAAGCAATGTGTATTTGCTATGCAATTAAGTAGGCAATTCTAGATAACAAGCGATTCGCCTGCGACACAGTTGGCTGGAGATGCAGGTGCTTATCTGAGTTGCCGGAGCAAATATGCGTAACGCGTACTGCCGGGTACATGACAGAGGTCGCCATGCAACGGGGGCTGAGTTCGGCATTGAGTTCCAGCGCCAACTCCAGCCGCATGCCGTTGTGTTTATAAGCTTCGGGCAAGTTATCTGTTGTTACCAAACCTCCACGAATTTGCCCTATAAAGCGGCCACTATGCCCTTGGCTGGTAGAGCTTTCGTTTAGAAGGCGCAGCACATACCACCCGGTTTCGCAATCAGCGTGTACTACCTCAGCCTGCATACAGGCGACAGGTTCAGGCTCGTTCTCTGAGCAGCTGATTACCACCAACGACAGGCAGAGGTAGAGCAATGCTAGGTAAAAAGTAGGTTTCATAGTTTTAGTTTGTACTAATGGCGCAAAACGGTAATGGCGCAGCAGTTTATTATCCAACTTAAGGCCGCTGCCATTGTAGCACGGCTGGCAGCAATTATGGGCAGGGGGAGCAAAAGTTTATAACCATACAAGCGAATCAATTCTGATGCCGGCGTAGCAATCATCCATGCAGTCTTCGGGTACAAAGCCACACACCTGGAGTAAGCCAGCTGCATCCATCTCGAAATAAATCATATTTTTCTTTTTATCAACTACCAGGTAATCTCTAGCACAGCTTTGGTACAAATCGTCTATAGTAAGAAGGGGCGCTCCAGTATCATGCGATCCTAAGGTAGACTGGTTTTCAGTATAAGAACCTATCACTTCCCTTTCCCCATTCGTTTCATTTATTCTGAAGGCCTGGTAGGCTCTGCCGGTCACGAGATCATTCTCTACTGTTATTTTAGTTGTGTTGCCAAAACCTGACCACGACACGAAGTTAACGTTGTAAGTATATGAATTACCTTGCTGCATTTTAACCTCCTGCCACTTGCTTAAACTTTGCTTATAGCGGACTTCGTATCCATTTAAATCATCCTTCCGATCGCATGCAACATTTAATACAAGCAGTAAAGCCACCATAGAGCTTCTTAATTTCTTGTTCATGCAGGTTGTTTTAGCTGGCATTACAATGCGCAGGATATAACTTTATTTATCGGAACAGGTAATATGTGTCTGTAAAAATAGCTTTAGGATCCTGGCCTGTAAAAGAGTTAATAAGCACCATTTTAGAAGCTTTCACTTCTTTTACCTCGAAACGGCCATTCCAGGAGCCTGAGTTAAGCAGAATAAAACCTGGGTTAACGCGGTAATTTAATTTATAAGCAGTGTTGTAAGATTTGTTATAAGCGTCTAAACGCACCAGAAAGGCACTGTCGGCTCTAAACTCAAAGTAATCCGTGGTATTGCCGGTGTAACTTTCGGAAGTACAGTTGTTGTCGCGGCAGAGTTGCGACTCAATGCGTTCTATGCTCCACTTGCCCTGCACTGCCAGCTGCACCTCCTCAGACATTAATGCTGGTCTAACGTCGTCGCCTTCCATGCATCCCGAAACACCTAGTGTTAAAATAATGGCTGCAAAAAGCCAGTAAGCGGTTTTTCTCATAGTAGTAACCGTAAAACTCCGGTTTTATATACGGTTTGTTTAGGTTGAGTTGATATCATAAAAATTAGTAAAAAGCTTAGAAGGAAACAGCTGAAATTACTGTAGCCGTACCAGCTGCTCTAAAGAAATTACCCGGCTTGCAGCACGGAGAACAAAAGGAGGGCCAACAGCAGATACCAACCAAGCAGGTTTAAGTTTGCGGCTTCTGCCAATGCGACAAAAGAGTCAAGTATCGTTTTCATAGCTTTAAAATTGACAGGTACTGGCTGGTAGCCCCTTCTTTATCTTTATGATCCGGTTAAGAACCTATTGGTTGCAAGCGTCTTAAAATTTTTATTTTTTATTCTGCCCCAGCATGTACTGCACGCCCAGGTTTACACCAATAGAGTAGGGTTTGCCTTGTGGCGCCAGTGCCTGGTCTGGGTTAGCCAGCATAGAACTTAAATAGCTGCGGAACTCAGGTCCCACCACCACTGAGACCGACTCAGTTATATGCTTGCCTATGCCTGCCCCAATATTACTCGAGAACTGTACTTTCCGGAATGGCGACACTTCTCCTTTGTTATTGTTATAGCTAAAATCTGGTATTTTATCGGAAGTGGTGGAAATTTTACTTTCTGTTAAGAAGTTAGCAGCCAGCGCACCGGAAGCATACCAGTGCCAGCCTTTACTGCCAATTTCACCTTCATATTGCAACCCAATTGGTACCGTAATCTGGCGGTACTGGTAATTTACATAAAACGGGTTTGTCTGCTCCACTGCTATAGAGTCTGGCGAGAAACCATTAGTAAGCGATGGCATAAAGATGGTAGACACCAACTCGTAGGGCTCACGGGTAGTGGGTTTATACCAGAACTGCCTGAAAATGAAGCTGGTTTTGGTACGTGCTGAGTTCTGGATGAACCCCAGCCCCGACAGCAGCTTCAGCTTTTTGGTTAACCGAAAACCTGCGCGTACTTCCATACCATAAGAAAAGGCGGCATCAGTGTTTTCATCGTACTCTTCGCGGGCAGATTCCATGTTTCTGGCTGAAAAAGCATCGGCAGTCGGGCCGGTAGCTGCAAAGCTGTTATGCATAACAGCTGGCATCATCTGCTCTGGCAGGCCTATGTTCTGGTTAAAGTAGGAAGGCCCTGAAGCCATGCCTACACTCCAGCGGCTGTCGGAGGCGTTAGCATAGGCTTGTTTCTTATCGCTGGATTTGCCAATCGACTTCTCCACCGCATTCTCTTTTTCGTCTTTTTCCAGCATGGAGGCGGCAGCTAGTGTTTTATATTGCGGCTCTCCAGGTGCTTGTAGTGCTTCGGGCAACGAGAGGCTTTTCTCCTGCGGCAACCGCTGCCGCACCACCACCGACTGCACTTTTGATGTTGTATTTTTGGTATCGGGAACAATTGGCAGCACGGATATTTCCTGCAGTTCGGCTGGTTGTTCTGCTTCTATTGCGGAGGCATAGGTTGGCTGGCCAAGATCATTGCCCCCCTCCTGCTGTAGCTGCCGGGCTTTAGGTGGAGCTACAGCCGCTGCTCGTTGTGCAGTGCCGTTTCCTGTTGCTGTCCTGCTTTTATAACTCTCTTCGGCAGACGCAGGTGCTAGCTTCGTGTTGTCTTGCTCTACAGCGGCAATAGCTCCTGCCTGCGCCTGAGGTTGTGCCGGCACGGTTGTTTCTGTGGTAAGCTCGTTGTTAGCTGTTGCATCTGGTCGGGTGCTGGTGCTGTTAGCGGCCATTTGTGGGTCTGTAGTTCCTACAGGCTCTATAGCCTGGTTGCCTATCTGGAAGTACCATAAAGCACCGGCCAGCATAAACAGCACAAAACAGGCGGCAGCTAATTGCCGGTACATGACAAAACGCTCTTTATAGCGTTTGTTCTCAGCTACCGTCAGGTCATGGTCTATCCGCGCCCAAAGGTCCGGAGTAGGCAAAGCCTCAGCGTCTTGCATCCGGCTCCGGAACTGCTCTTCCAGTGATCCGCGCTCTTGTTTATTTGCTGATGACATGCTCTTTAATTTTATGTTCCTGTCGCGCCAGCATATCCTGCAATATGGCTCTGGCACGTGAGTATTGCGATTTAGAAGTTCCTTCCGAGATGCCTAGCATCTCGCCGATCTCCTTGTGATTGTACCCTTCGATGGCGTACAGGTTAAATACCATCCGGTAACGGGGAGCCAGGCTTTGGATGATACCCATCAGTTCGTCCAAGCTATAGCCGGTCAGGTTATAGGTGTCGGAGCTGATGCTGGCAACTTCTTCCGTTTCATGTGAAACGGTAAGCAGCGATTTCTGCCGCAAATGTTTCAGAGCAGTATTGATCATGATGCGTCTGATCCAGAACTCCAGTGGACAATCCTTTTTAAAATTCTGAATATTGGCAAAAACCTTTACAAACCCTTCCTGCATAATATCCTCGGCTTCAAAGTTTGTAGGTGCATAGCGAAGGCAAATAGCCATCATCTTTTTAGAGTAGAGGTCATAGAGGTTCCGTTGCATTTCCCGCTTACCGGCAATGCACCCCTCCAAGAGTTTCTCCTCGTCTGACTTTGGCTTACTAAAAAGTTTCAAATGCGGCCTTCATTACGACTTACATACCTATGAGCCATATTAGGAGCAAAGGGTTGCAAGTGATCAAATAAATATTCTGAAATTTATTCTGAAATTTATGGGGATTCTATGCTTTTTGTCGCATCAATAGCAGGAACTTCCAAATATACTAAATTAGTATAGAAATCAACAATAATTTTTCCTTTTTATATTATATTAAAAAGAATAATTATACAAACTTGTTTTTTTTGATTTTAAAATAAAACGCCCGGCTTCCTAGCGAAGCCGGGCGTTTTTAGTACTCTAAGAAGGTTAAGCAGCTAAGCTTAATCTTGAAGTGATGTTATAGCATGTTCAGGAAAAGTATTTTGTACACAAACACAGCCAATACAGTAACAGCCAGTATCCAGGCATAGCCAATAATGCGATGCCCCTCGCTAAATTCGGGTTTGTTCATAACCTCATAAGCTTGGAGGCGCGCTTCGTTTACCACGTCCTTCGGCAGCATTTGCCAGGAAAGGCTCAGCCCCAGGGCCACCACCACTACATCGTCCAGGAATCCAAACAACACGATAAGATCGGGAATAAGGTCAATCGGGCTAATGGCATATCCTATTACAAATGCCAGTAGCAGGCGCACCGGCCAGCCTACTCGGCTGTCGCGGTAAGATAAGTAAATGGCGTAAATGGAAGTGTTAAATTCCTGCGTTTTATGTTTAAGAGTATCTAAGTGCATCATAAAGTATCTTTCTTTCTAACTGGTACGCAGAAAGAGGAAAGAAATGTTACACAGACTCTTAAAAAATAACACAGGACAAATCAAGATGTTCTCCTTATGCTGTCCATAAGGCTCTAGAGTGCAAATTATTCTAATGGTAATGGCCTTCCAGAGGCTTTTTTGAGATTAAAGATACTAGATGATAGATTTTACTTAAGTAGCTCTACCTTCTCGCTGCTTTGCCCAACCGCTCGCAGGAGCTGCGCACGCCGCGAGGTCTTACGGTTTATCCTCAAGCACCCATTTAACAATTTAATCATTAAGCCATTTAACAATCATCAACCGGCAACCAAATTATTCTAATGAAAATGCTCTTCCGGACGCCTTTTGGCGCAAAAAGCTTTAGGCTTGTCTGGTATTCCAGATGCTCCAGGCGGCTTCTGCCTGTTGGTAAAGCATAGCCAAGCCATTTGTAACCTGAGCACCGGCTTGTGCTCCTTTTTGCATAAACAACGTTTGCTCCGGGTTGTACACCAGGTCGTAGAGGTAATGGGCCGGCGTAAGCGACTCGTATGGCAGTGGCGGACAAGCATCTGTAGCCGGGTACATGCCGAGCGGCGTTGTGTTGATGATAAGCTGATACTCTGAAAGCAGCTTTGTATCTACTGCTTCGTATGCCATAGCGCTGGTACTGGCGCTCCGCGACACTATTTTATAGCCAATACCGAGGGCATCGAGCGCAGCTAATACAGCCTTGGCCGCACCACCGGTGCCCAGCACCAAGGCCTGCCCCTGCTGCGCTACCGGATAAAACTCCTCCAGCGTCTGCTTAAAGCCAATGAAATCTGTATTATAGCCTTTTGTTTTACCACCTTCTACCCAAATAGTGTTTACGGCACCAATAGCGGCAGCGGCAGGATCAAGTTCATCCAGAAAAGGAATAACCACTTCTTTGTAAGGTACTGTTACATTTAGCCCCACCAGTTCCGGCTCCCGATGAAGCAGTTCAGGAAACTCCGGTATCTCGGCCAGCTCATACAACTCGTATGCGGCACCTGTTATACCTTCGCGCTCAAACTTTTCGGTGAAATACCGCTTTGAAAAAGAGTGCCCTAGCTTACGCCCTATTAATCCAAATTTTCGCATTGTACAGTCTTGTTTAATGAAACGGCCTGACGAGATCAGAACTAAACCTGCTTGGTATTGTCGGAGGTGAGGCGGTCGATAAGGTAAACGAGCATAAAACCTACTATTGCCAGCAACACGCCATACAGCAAGTACGGTTCCTGCCCTGTTACCTGCAGGTAATCGGTTGGCAGCACATTTTCCTGCACCAGCGGTTTTACCACGCCATGCCGGTCGGTGTAGGTTTGGATAGTCTCTTTCCAGGGCCAGACTTTGTTCAGCGATCCTACCATAAAGCCTGTAAGCAAGGCTACCGTTACGTTATGGAAACGCTTGAGCATAAAGTTGAGCACGTGCGAGAAAGCCAGAATACCAGCCACGCAACCTACGGCAAAAGTAGCCACCACATCTACGCGCAGTTCTTTTACAGCATTCAGAATAAACTCATACTTAGCCAGCAGCACCAGCAGAAAGCTACCTGAAATACCAGGCAAAATCATGGCGCAAATAGCAATGGCACCCGACAGGAAAATAAACCAGTAAGCTTCCGGTGTTTGCGTAGGCGACATCACCGTAATAAAATAAGCGGCCACGGTGCCAATGATACCGGCCGCTATAACTCCGGCGCTCCAACGGGTTATTTTTTTACTTACCACTACGGCCGAGGCTACTATCAGCCCGAAAAAGAAGGCCCACAGCATTTCCGTATGCTTATCGAGCAGGTACAGGATAAGCCGCGACAAGGAAGCCACCGAAAAAAGAATGCCTGATACGAGCACCAGCAGGAAAGTACCGTTAATATGCTTCCAGAAACCAGTTAGGTTAAACCTAAACAGCAGGCGCACAGCCTCTCCGTTTACTGACCGGATAGAACCCAGCAACTCCTCGTAGATACCCGTAATAAAAGCAATTGTACCACCAGACACACCTGGCACTACATCGGCAGCTCCCATCATGGCGCCTTTAGAGAAAAGCAACAGATACTCTTTAAGCGACCTGCTTTTCGAGTCGGTATATTTCCTGTTCTTGATAGATGATGTATTTGTCATATAACTTAGGCGCGAGGCCTATTTAGTTTGTATTTGCTGACCTTATAGTTGACTTTCCTGAAATAAAAACATGTTTGCCTACTTGCTGCGCCAAATGGCAATTATTCCAATGAAAATGGCCTTCCGGAGACTTTTTCAGCTGCCTCAAGCCAAGGATTCCTAATTATTCAAGCATTGGAAAAAGCAACTGAGCCCATTCTTGCTCACCCAAGCAGAAAATTGGCTGTTCAGGTGTTCCTCCACAAGCAAGGCAAAAGCAGCATAAGACCACAAAAAAATTGCCCGTCCTTATTCCGACGGGCAATTTATTCTTTTAAACTGATATTTTATAATAATCTCCTATATCAGGCTGGTGGTATCTGAATCTAAAAACTGGGAAAAGGTGTCGCCACGCAGACCAAGGCGGATAGTTTCCAGCGGCACCACTTCACTTGGTGCGATGTTGCCCAGGTTCACGTTTGTTCCCAGCAGTTTAATAAACCACACTTGCTGCGCTTTCTGAGGTGCTTCCCAAAGTATTTTCTCAAAAGGCACCTTCGTCAGAATTTCCTCTACTAAACCGCTTCTTACCTCACCTGTAGATCGAAACAGGCCTACGTTGCCACCTTCGCGGGCTTCGCCAATTACTTTCCAAGCACCAGCATCCAGCTCTTTCTGCATCAGGTTTATCCACATGTAAGGCGGAATAATCTTGGCATCGTCTTTAGACCCTACCTCCGACAGCACCGTTACCTGCTCGGCCAACGTACGAATGTACTCACATTTTTTATCATGATCCATCTCTAACGAACCATCCGATACTTCGGCAAAGGTCATGTTATATTTGTCGAGCACCCGCCGGTAATCGTCGAACTGGTTGCGAATAACAAATGCCTCGAAAAGCGTGCCTCCAAAGTAAACAGGAATACCGGCCGCTTTAAAAACATCCAGCTTTTTCTGCAGGTTAGGCACTACGTAAGACGTAGCCCAGCCAAGTTTTACAATATCAACATACTCGCCGGCTACTTCTATGAAGTCTTCTACTTCACGAATGCTCAGGCCTTTGTCCATTGCCATGGTAAAACCCCTCTCACGAGGTTTCGGCTCGCGCTGAGGCACGTTTTTAAGGGTATAATTCATTTAGTTCTATTTGCGGTACTGGTCAATTAATCGGGCTAAAGCACGCTGCGACTCGAGCTCAGGAAAGAACTCAAACAGCAATTTGTGTTTATTGAAATCCAAAATTAAACCATTTTCCAAATAATTATACGCTTCCTTGTATTTTCCTGCAGAAAGCATGTAGGCGCAAGCCCTATAATATAGCTCTGCTTCGTCTGGTTGCAGTTCTATGGCATTTAAAATAATGTCGGTGGCCTCTTCGAAATTTCCCTGCTCAAACAAAATGATAGACCAGTTCAGGTAAATGTCTTTGTCGCCGGGCTGAATTTCGGCGGCGCGCTCATAACTCTCCAGCGCCGATACCACATGCCCTACATGATACTCTGCTGCGGCCAGGGCTACCCAATAGTCCACGCTGTCTTCGTAGAGGTTTACTGCCTTCCTGAAAAAATGCACTGCCTCGTACCATTTTCCCTGCGCATCCAGAATAATGCCAATGCCGAACCAGGCTTCATCCATGGTCTGATCCAGGTCGATGGATTTCTGGTAATACCTCCGCGACAAATCCCACTGGCTCAGCTTTTCGTAGCACTCGCCTATATTGCAGTACACTTCGGCCGATGGCGTGCCGTGCTCCAACATAGCATTAAAAGCCTCAATAGCCTTGGTATACTGCCCCAAAAACACATAGGCGTTGGCCATGTTGTTATAAGCCGTAATAAAATCGGGCTTTATAATGGTGGAGTAGTCGTAGGCGGCAATGGCTTTGTCGTAGTTAGCCAGCTTGTTGTACACATTGCCCAGGTTAAACCAAGCTACATACGAGTAAGGATCGGCATCTACAAACTCCTGAAAAAAAGGAAGCTCTTCGCGCATGCTGCCGGTAATCTCCATGCAGTAAACGACTTCTTGCATAGCCGCCTCATTTTCTACGTTTAGGGCAATACACTTTTTATAGTACTTAATGGCCGAGGTAAACTTGCCCCAGGTTTGATAAGCAAGGCCAATATTAAAGTAGATATCGTCGCGGTCTTCGGCAAAGGCCAAAGCTTTTTTAAACTGGTCTATGGCATCGCGGTAATCGCCACGCTGGGTGTAAATGATACCGCGGGTCAGAAACACGTCGGGGTTCTGCATTTCTACTTCTGCTACCTGCTCAATAAGCGTAAGCGCCTCATCAAAACTGCCGGACATAGCCAGCAACTGCGCTTTGTCTATCAGTAGCTCGTTTGAAAAAGGATACTGGGCAAGCGCGGAGTCACAGGCAAGAATTGCCTTTTTATAATCGAAATTGGCCGTGTAATGGTCAATTATATATTCAAAGTCGTTGAGGTCGAAAAAAGCAGTTTCACTACTTCCCAGCATCTGCTCAAAGCGTTGTATCAGCTCCAGCTCCTCGCTGTGTTCATCAAAGTTTTCTTTCATCTCCAAAATCCAACAAGCTGCCCTAAAAGCAGCTTTTTCTTATTACATTTTATGACAGCAAATAGTTTAGAGTGCCTCTGCTGTTTCAGAGCGCTTACCAGCCAAAAGCAGTTGGCTGCAGCACCAGGCAATGGTCTCCCCCAATGGCCTGAACTCAAAATCTATGGCTTGTCTTACTTTCTCGTTGCTAAACAAATGGCTTTTGCCCGATACCCGTGCCGTATCTTTGGTGATCAAGGGCCTCCTGCCGGTAACCAGAGCAAGGGCATGCTCTAGTCGCCAAACTACCTCTGCCAGGGCAGGTATAACCTTTCGGGATGGAGCCTTCTTACCGAAGCAGCGCGCCACCTGCTCAAAGAATGTTTTATACTCCATCTGTTCTGCGTTTAATATAAATCTTTCTGCCGAAATATCCGAGAAAGTCAGTTTTATCATGGCGTCCACTACATCGCGCACATCCACAAAATTAGCACTTCCTACTGTGTAAAATGGTTTTTCGTCGAATACATATTTAAACAGCCGGGTGCTGCTGCGGCCCCAGTCTGCGGGGCCTAGTATAACAGAGGGGTTTACAACAACCGCTTTCAGGCCTTCTGCCACGCCACGCCACACTTCCAGCTCGCCAAAATATTTGGAGCTGGCGTAGGCCGAATGCTCTTCCGCCTGATCCCATTTATTTTTTTCTGAGAGCACCGGAGCAGTTTTGGAACGCCCGATGGCCGCAATGGAGCTAACGTGGCAGAGCTTTATGTTACCAGCTTCCAGGCAGGCATCTACTATATTAGCGGTTCCCTCCACGTTTACCTGCTTCAGCAGTTCTTCATCCTGAGGGGCGTACGATACCAGTCCGGCACTATGAAACACGTACTGCACGCCTTTCAGCGCCTCACGCAGCAGGCTAGGGTCCAGAACATCCCCCTCAAGCCAGGTAACGTCTCTACCTCCTGCTATGGCCGGTATGCTGCCACGGTAGAGCGCTTTTACAACATACCCCTGCGCCACCAGCGCCGGAATTAAATAGCTGCCTAGCAGGCCACTGCCACCTGTCACAAATACCGTCATAGCCAAAATATCAGGGGGTGCTTACAGTTGGTTATTACGCAGCTTCAGAGCCAGCGCTTTATGAATATATTTGCAGTTTAATACTTTCTGCAAAGAAGCAATATGCTTCATGGTGTGTGCATCGGTTCCTAAAAAGTCTACCATGCCATCGTCTACCAGCCGTTCGGCAATGGTTCTGGCTGATCCGGAATAGTACCCTACCAGCGAGTTCATGTTAATCTGAAAGAGCACGCCCTTTTCGCGCAGCGATATCAGCTCGTTATACTTCCCATGAAAATAGGAATATCTTTCCGGGTGCGCCAGCACCGGCTTATACCCTTGTGTTCGCATCAGGAACACAGCTTCCTTCAGGTTAAGAGGTTCGTTCAGGAACGATGTTTCGAACAGCAGGTACTTTTCGCCGAAGGTAAGAAGTTCCTCTTTTGCTTCCAGCTTTTTGATGAAACCTTCGTCCAGATAATGTTCTGCGGCACAGGCAAGTTCCATCTCAATTTTAGCTTCGGCCACGGCATCCTGCAACAACTTGAGCTGCTTTCTGATACCGGCTGGTGTGTTTTTATAAAAGTCACTCATAATGTGCGGCGTCATGATTAGCTTTCTGTAGCCCAGCGCATGCATGGCCCTTACCAACTCGAGCGACTGCTCCAGGTTCTCTGCACCGTCGTCGAGGCCGGGCAGGATATGGGAATGCATATCCACTTCAAGGCATGCCAGAGAAGCCTCCTCCACAGCAGCACCAAATAAGTCTTTTAAAAACTGTATCATCTAACAATATTAGTGTACCAACACCAGCTTCACCTGCACATAAGGGTGCAAAAAACCATTGCATACCGGCAGGCCAATAAAAGCATCCAACTTTATACAGACATTGTCTTTTAAAGCCGTTTCGCCACAAATTCAAACAGAAAGAAATTGTTTGTAAAGCGAAATTAAACTTTACTGTAAGGTTGTTACCATTACGCAAATATATATGTAATATATCGCAATTATACGTTTTGCCAAAATAAGCAAAATCTATTCGCAGTCCTTAAGCCCACCAGTAATATAAAGGACTAATTCTTTTAATATCCTCTATACTTACTACAAGATGAAGCAGTTTACGTTAATTTTTAAAACGGCTAAACAAGCCTGAGCACCTTGCCGTTATATACGCGACCAGGGCTTGGTTGTATTTTATTTCTGACTGCTAAAGTTGTTCCAAAAATGTTTCTGCGGCACGGTTTGGCCATAAAAATGTATAGTCCAGAAATAAATTGCAGGCACACGCTCATTCTGCCTCTACACTTAAACTACATCAGATCAAATGGAACTATCGACTACAGAAAATCAGCGGATGATCGCTGACATGATCCGGGACTTTGGCACCAAACACATACGGCCTTACATGCGCCAGTGGGACGAGAGCCAGGAGTTTCCGGTAGACGTTTTTAAACAGCTTGGAGAACTGGGGCTGATGGGGGTACTGGTACCTACCGAGTACGGCGGCTCCGGCTTCGGTTACCTGGAGTACGTAACGGCCATTGCTGAGCTTTCTAAAATAGATGGCTCCATTGGCCTCTCCATGGCAGCCCACAACTCTCTCTGCACCGGCCACATCCTGCAGTTTGCCAACGAAGCTCAGAAACAAAAGTACTTGCCTAAGCTTGCCAGTGCCGAGTGGATTGGTGCCTGGGGCCTGACCGAGCCCAACACGGGCTCAGATGCCGGCAACATGCGCACGGTGGCTGTGCAGGATGGAGACTACTGGGTACTTAATGGGGCTAAAAACTTTATTACACACGGAAAATCGGGGCAGGTAGCTGTTGTGATCGTGCGTACTGGCGAAACTGGCGACTCGCGGGGCATGACCGCCTTCATAATTGAAAAAGGCACTCCCGGCTTTAGCGCAGGCCGCAAAGAAGACAAAATGGGCATGCGCGCCTCCGAAACCACAGAGCTTGTTTTTCAGGACTGCCGTGTGCACCAGGACCAGGTGCTTGGAAACGTAGGAGAGGGCTTTATACAAGCCATGAAAGTATTGGATGGTGGCCGTATATCCATTGCGGCCTTGTCGCTTGGCATTGCGCAGGGAGCTTGTGAGGCGGCGCTGGCTTACTCGCAGGAGCGACAGCAGTTTAACAAACCTATTTCGTCGTTTCAGGGTATTTCATTTAAGCTAGCCGACATGGCTACCGAAATTGAGGCAGCCTCGTTGCTAACTTACCAGGCCGCCGACATGAAAAACCGGGGGCTCGATGTAAATAAGCAATCGGCAATGGCCAAATACTATGCCTCGGAGGTGGCAGTGCGTGCAGCCAACGAAGCGCTGCAAATTTTTGGAGGCTACGGTTTTACCAAAGATTATCCGGCCGAAAAGTTTTACCGCGATGCAAAGTTGTGCACCATAGGCGAAGGAACCAGCGAAATACAGAAACTTGTTATAGCCAGAGCCATTCTGAAGTAACCAAATTAGTAAAAAACCGTCTGAATAAAGTTGCTATTAGGCCAATTAGCCTAGTGTAAGGATTAAATTGTATAGGTAGGCTAAAATATTTTGCCAATCTATTGATTTTTAAGTAAAACCTTGCGTAAATTTGCAACCCTAATATCTGAAGAAGAAATAAAAAAATATGATTATTGTAAACGTAAAAGACAACGAGTCGGTAGACCGCGCTTTAAAAAGATTTAAGAAGAAATTTGAAAGAACTGGTGTTCTTAAAGAACTGAGAGCTAGAACTTTCTTTGAGAAGCCGTCTGTTTCCAAGAGAAAGCAGAAAGAAAGAGCTAAATACAAGCAAACACTTTTCGCTCAAGATAACTACTAGTCTTTACTGGTACTATAGATATTTTTCCATAAATTAGTGTACTGCCCAGCGCACTAATTTATGGATTTATTTTTCAAATACCTGCAGTATGAGAAGCGTTACAGCCCTCATACGCTTACCTCTTACCATACAGACCTTGGCCAATTTGCAGAATACCTGCAAGAGGTGTATCAGATTACTGATGCGGCCGAGGCTGATCATGCCATCATAAGGTCATGGCTCCTCTCGCTAGTGCAAAAGCACCTGGAGGCACGCTCAATTAACCGCAAAATAGCCTGCCTTCGCTCCTATTACAGATTTCTGTTGTCGCAGCAGCGCATACAGGTAAATCCCATGCTCCGCATAAAAGCCCCCAAGGCTTCGAAAAAATTGCCTGGCTTTGTGCCGGAACAACCATTTAACAACCTACTGGATACATTTGAGTTTGAAGACAGTTTTGAAGGACATCGCGACAAGCTGATCCTGGAATTTCTGTATGGCACCGGCATGCGTTTGGCTGAACTAATCGGAATTGAACACCAAGATGTAAACTTGCATGCCCGCACGGTGCGGGTGCTTGGCAAGGGCAATAAAGAGCGGATTATCCCGATCAACGACTCGCTTCATACTACTATAGAACTATATTTGGCGGCGAAGAAAAGCGCCATCCCGGATAACAATTCCGAAAAACTGCTCGTTACATCTAAAGCACGGCCTTTATATCCGAAGTTTATTTATCGTGTTGTAAAGAAATACATTAGCTTGATCACTACCTCAGAACATAATAGCCCACATGTGCTCAGGCACTCCTTTGCCACGCATCTTTTAAACAAGGGTGCTGACCTCAATGCGATAAAGGATTTATTAGGGCATGCCAGCCTTGCGGCCACGCAGGTGTATACACATAATTCTATAGAAAAGCTTAAATCAATTTTCGAGAAAGCTCACCCAAAGGCATAAGTTAAACTTTTAATTTTTATAACTATGAAGCTACAGATGCATTCCATCCATTTCGATGCTGACATTCAGCTTACCGAATTTGTGACACAGAAAGTAAATAAACTAGAAACGTTTTACGACCGCATTGTGGAAGGTGAAGTGTTTCTGAAGCATAATAATACAGACGGTAGCGATACGAAGACCGTAGAAATTAAACTTTTTGTACCAGGCAGCACCCTTTTCTCGCAAGAGAATGCGCCGTCTTTCGAGGCTGCCGCTGATGCCGCTGTAGATGCCATGCGTCGCCAACTCAAAAAATTCAAAGAAAAGCAATTGGCTCACTAAGAGCTGTAAATCCATAAAAACAGCGAGGCTGCCCAAGAAAGGGCAGCCTCGCTGTTTTTATGGTAGATAAAACTTCTCTTCTAATATTCTGAAACCAATTTTTCTAATGAAAAAGCCCTTCCGGAGCTGAAAACGATCATTTTCTCTCCAGGAAGGGCTTTTTTATTAAAAGGATTATATTACAGTCTAAAAGCGTCTTTGATCTTGTCTACAAAGTCAAGGCTTTCCCAAGTAAACAACTCTACCTCCACTTCCTTTTTCTCTCCGTTTGCCCCTTCAAACACTTTGGTGACAGTTTCATTCTTACGGCCCATGTGGCCATAAGCTGCTGTTTCAGAATAAATAGGATTCCGTAGCTTCAGGCGTGTTTCTATACCATAAGGCGTCATGTCAAATACCTCTCCTATCAACTTCGCTATTTCACCATCTGAAAGATCTACTTTAGCTGTGCCATAGGTGTTTACGTAAATGCCCATTGGGTCTTTCACACCAATGGCGTAAGAAACCTGCACCAGCACCTCGTCAGCTACTCCTGCTGCCACCATGTTTTTTGCAATATGGCGTGTTGCATATGCGGCCGAGCGGTCTACTTTTGATGGATCTTTGCCTGAGAAAGCACCACCACCATGTGCACCTTTACCACCGTAGGTATCTACAATAATTTTACGACCGGTCAAGCCTGTATCGCCGTGCGGGCCACCTATTACGAACTTGCCAGTCGGATTAATGTGATAGGTTATTTTGTCAGTAAAGAGCGCCTGCAGTTCCTCTTTCAGCTGGCTCTTCACTCTTGGTATCAGTACTTCAACAATATCGCGCTGTATTTTTTGCTGCATGGCTTCCTCTGTGTCGAAGTCGTCGTGCTGCGTAGATACCACAATAGAATCGATGCGGATGGGCTTATGATCATCACTGTACTCGATAGTAACCTGTGATTTGGCATCGGGGCGAAGATAATCAATCTGAGTAGCTTCACGACGAATGGCAGCCAGCTCAATTAAAATTTTATGAGCCAGGTCAAGCGCCAACGGCATGTAATTGTCGGTTTCGCTGGTGGCATAGCCAAACATCATGCCTTGGTCACCGGCACCCTGCTCCTGCTTGTTCACACGATCCACACCTTGGTTTATGTCTGCCGATTGCTCATGAATAGCAGATAACACACCGCATGAGTTTGCTTCGAACATATATTCCGACTTGGTATAACCAATCTTCCTGATTACGTCGCGCGCAATGCGCTGCACATCCAGGTAGGTTTTAGATTTTACCTCGCCTGCCAAAATTACCTGACCAGTTGTAACCAGTGTTTCACAGGCTACTTTGGAATCAGAATCCCAAGCCAAAAAGTTATCAATTAAGGCATCTGATATCTGGTCAGCTACCTTATCTGGGTGTCCTTCTGATACGGACTCAGAAGTAAATAAATATGGCATTATCAAATAATTTAAAACTGTTAAACAACTACAAGGTTCTCACTTCGCAGGATATGCAAAGCTATAACAATTAAAGCAGACTTTAAACATTTTATAGTCATAGTCATTCCTATTATCTTACTAAGATTCTTATTAAATATTCTGCCTTTATCTTTTAACTATCTACTCATACTAATCTAACAGATAAAAGATGCTATGCCTTCTTGTCGCACCTCTTCAGTTCTCTTATTATTGTGCTTTCATCACACCTGTCTCTTGGTTCATAACACCTTACCTCTGTAATTCAAGCATTAGCATTCCTCCCAAGACTTCTTCTATAAACTTTTTTATTCTTTACACGTTCCACAAACGTTAAATTCACTATATATATGACATTATCATGAAATTGAACATACTTCTACTCTTATTACTATTAACATGTGGTTTCTCTCTTCAGGCACAGGATAACTCACCTTATAAAACCAACTGGAAAGTAGACGGACCTGTTACGGCTGTTGGCATGGGCCTTAGTTATTATGGCTTAACTCTAATGCAGGATAAAGCAGGCTTAACGCAGGAACAAATAGGCCAGCTAAACCGAAACGATGTGAACAGCTTTGACCGGTTTTCGGCTGGATGGGACTCTGAGCAGGCTAAAACTTTAAGCGACATACCTTTTTATACGTCGTTCGCCATGCCTTTTCTATGGGTAATGAACGATAATATCAGGAGCAATGCTGGCCAGGTATTCGCCTTGTATGTAGAAACTATGGCCGTAACTGGCGCACTGTTTACCATGACAAACGGCTTAAACCCTCGTACCCGCCCTATGATTTACAGTGCCGATGTAGATATGGCGGAGAAGATGCGGGCTAACTCCAGAAACTCCTTTTATGCAGGTCATACAGCTGCTTCTGCCAGTGCTAGCTTCTTCTTTGCCAAGATATTCCATGACTTTAACCCCGATTCGCCTGCAAGACCTTATGTTTGGGCTGCAGCTGCTGCTGTGCCTGCTACTGTAGGCTACCTGCGCTTAAGAGCAGGCAAACACTTCCTGAGCGATAACATAATAGGATATACATTGGGTGCAGCAGCAGGTATCCTGGTTCCTCAACTTCACAAGAAAACCAACAAGATGGGATTGTCCATTGCTCCTGTTATGGGCAACTTTATGGGGTACCGCTACGACGGAGCAGCCTTGGGCTACAGGTTCTAACGGATCTACCAGTACATGAATAGAATAAATTATTCTAATAAAAATAGCTTTCGGGAGGCATTATAGACTATTTTTCCTCTGGATGTTTCTTAAACTGGGTGTATTATGCAGGCATCTAATAAGCCTCCGCTGCAGAACCTTGAGGCCTAATGAATGCCTAAAGAATATGTAGCGCTTACCGGAATTATGCCTGAGAGGCAACTATGATACATTTAACAAAGGCCTCCCTAAGGCATAGGGTTTTAGTTTAGAATGCAAGCTATTAGTAGGAGACCTTGGTTCTTGATTCCCATAAATGCCTCCGGAAGGCCATTTTCATTAGAATAATTAGGATTTATTGCCAACAAGGTATCTATGTTAGCAATTAACCAGTAGCCAGAGAAGGAACCATTAGGAAAAGTTAAACCCATAATTCCTGCTCTGGCATAGCCGAGTTATTCAAAACCTGTACCTCGGTGGCCGGACACATGATAAATGGTACCATAGGGTTCTTCGTCGTCGCTGAACGAGACCTTAAAGTAAATGCTATCAGTTCTTGCTCCACTAACCATAGTGGCGTCCTTCATCACCTTGCCGTCAGCAATTGTTACTTGTGAGGCATATTCCTGATTAATTAATTCATTACCTGAGAAGGTCAGGCTTGCCATATCTACATTTGCTTTCACCTTAAAGGTCCAGAAATTACCATGATCATCTATCCAGATTTGCTGCCCATTGTTTTCTGCAGTATTATAAATTAACAGTTCTGTTTCGCCAATATCAAAGATATCTTCAAAAACACCGGGACTGGTTTCTACTTTATACGTTACTGTCCAGTCGCCAGAAACCGGGTAGGTAGAGGTGTATTCCACTTTTGGATCATCGTCGTCGTCGCAAGCGGCCAGAAAACCGACGGAGAGTAATATAGGGAGTATAAGTAAATTCTTGATTTTCATATGTCAGGATTTAATGTTGCAATTGATGCCTCCACTGTACTTATTCTTTTTCCCAGACTTTTACCTGATCGATAAGAGGAGGTGAAAAAGTTGGCCTCGTCATGCGCAAATCCAGGGTGCCATCTGCCAGGCGCGTACCGTACCCGTATATCGGCACCAGGCTCTCTTGCATTGGCACATTTAAATTTATGCCATCAGAAGTGAGAATATACCCGTCCAGTACCACGGTACTGCCTCCTCCCCAAAAATTGGTCGCATAAAAAACACCATCGCCAATTTTGGTGATATCAGACGCAGGAGAAGTACCACTCGTGTAGTGGCCGGAAAGATCAACAGAAGGATCCGGAGCAGCGTCTAACACAAATACAGTACGGGAGGTGCTTGCTGAGAAATTATCTGAGTTTGTAGCCGAGTAAGTAATAATATATATACCTGGCACATTCGTATCTATGGAGTTTGTATAGCTTACCAGAGACGGATCAGTTTGGGCAGGATCAATATAGGGGCTTCCAACAACAGAAGTCGTAACAGGAATATTTTCACCACCCTCGCTTGCCACTACGCCGGGTTCAACGTATTCTTCGCCTTTCACCAAAAAAACTGTCCCACCTGTCATCTCGAAGTCTGGATAGGATGTAATAAAGGAAATATTTGCTGTGTCATCATCTTTGTCGCAACCCAACAAGGAGAAACAGGACAATAGCACCAGAGCCGATACTATTATTTTATTTTCGTATTTCATGTTTTTACAGACAGAAAGAGTTTAACATTAGTCTTTAACATCCCACCAAACCGGAACTGAAATTTCCTTCAGGCCCGGGTAGCTTTGGTTTCGGATAGATTCTGTGTTCGGATAAAGTATCCGTTTTGGAATCACGTTTTCTGAAGCTGCCGCTGATAGTTCTATAAAACTTGGATATCCTGTTCTTCTATATTCTGTCCAGGCTTCGAACCCTTGCGTACCATTAAACGACAACCATTTCTGAGTAATTATCCGATCTACCTGCTCCTCCACAGGTGCACCTACAGGGTAGGCTACGCTTTGGTTCTGCAGCAAGGCATCTACTCCGGCAACGTTTTCGCCTAAATAATTAAAAGAGGCTCTAATACCTTGTGCATACAATTCGCTTGCATTACCGGTTCCGTTTGTCCAGCCCCGGGCTGCGGCCTCTGCCTGCAGAAAATAGCTTTCAGCTGCCGTAATAAAAGGAACAGCTGTGGTGGCACTTGCAACAGCAGGCCCCGGTTTAGAAACAGTGTTCGATTGAGCACCGGTCCTGGCTGGCGTACATTCCACGCCCTGATCAAAACCTACAAAAGTGCCTGCATTTGTACCTGTCTGTGCCGGCGCATAAAAATTGTCGAGTCTTGGATCGCCAGTTGTTTGCAGATAATTAAGGGCGGTATTACTGGCTACCACGTCTACGCCCCCTCTAAAAGTGACCTGTGTCTGAAAGAATGGATTTCTGTTCTGCGTCTGATTCACAAACGCAACAGCCGCTGTTTCTCCCATTCCAAGAAACTCAGCACCTGCTGCATACATTGCCTGTATGCCTGCACTGGCCACAGAAGGCCTCACATAGGTTTGCCGGATAAATATTTTGAGTTTTAGGGTGTTGGCAAACCTTCTCCAACGGTCCATGTTGCCGCCAAATACCAGGTCATCGCTCCCTGGAGTAGGAGCGTTATTATCAATTTTAGCAATGGCTTCATCGAGCAATGGAATCAGGCTATTATAAATTTCTTCCTGCGTCTGGTACTCAGGGTTCAGGTTCTGTATGCCTTCGAGCGCTGACGTAAACGGTACATCGCCCCAGGCATCTGTTATTACCTGAAAAGTATAGGCCTGCATGATCTGGCCTATGGCAGCATAATTCGGACTATTTCCCTCTTCGCCCTGATCAGCAATATATCTAAAGTCGTTAAGTGCCCCCGCGTACAGTTCCGCCCACACGCGCGTGTCGTAGTCTGAAGTTGTCATCTGATACAGCTCCAAGTCGCAGTATTGGTTTGCACCTCCGGCCTGCGTCCAGTGCTGCGCGAAAAAATTGCCCAGGAACTGAAACTGGTTCCCCAAGATATAGGCAACTTCACCTTGCGCGGCTGGCAGCGTTAGTGCAGGTGTAGATGAAGGAGGGTTGTTGGGGTCATCATTTATATCCAGAAAATTGTCACAAGACGTGAGGCTTAGAAAAACTGTTAATACAGTAGCCAGTATATATCTTTTACTTTTCATGATTTTGATTCGATTGTCTTAAAAAGTGACTCTGATGTTAGCACCCCAGGAACGAGTAGAAGGCGTACCGCTATAATCATAGCCTTGCAGGTTACCATTGCCAAAGTTGCTCACTTCCGGATCGATATAAGTATTCTCTTCAGGAGTCCACAGCATCAGGTTACGGCCAGATACACCCAGCTCTATATTGCCGAAAAAGGTTTTTTCAGTTATGGCAGCAGGCAGCTTATAAGATAAGCTTACTTCCCGCAGCTTTGTAAAAGAGGCATCAATGATGTTCGACCCCTCCGGCAGGTTTCCCCAATAATCGTAGAGGTTGTCGTTGGTAATTGGTGTGGTATTCTCTATGTACTCTCCTGTTGTTCCTACCTGTACCACAGAGTTCGGAATAATAAATGGCTGGCGGTCGTTGTACAGTGTTTCAGGAGCAGTACCTGCAAAACGTTGAGTGGCGCGTGTGCGGGAATATATTTTTCCTCCCTGGCGTGTATCCAAAACTACAGAAAGCCTAATCCCTTTGTAGGTCATCGTATTTACAAGCCCCCCTTGCCAATCTGGTTGAATGCTGCCCTGGTAGGTAGGTTCATCTGCCACGCGTGGTCTGCCTGTTGTTTCATTTACTACAATCCGCCCCTGTGGATCTCGCCTAATGTCGTCTGCTTTAAACATGCCATACGGCATACCTTCTGTGATCATGAGCGATGCAGCAATTAAACCTCCCAACGAAATTTCATTACCGCCATACACATCCTCTACCACGTTCTTATTCTTAGTATAGTTTACACTTAAATCCCAGGAGAAGTCGCTTGTTTCAATGATCATGCCTCCTACCAATAGTTCTATCCCTTTGTTTCTAACAGTTGCTGCATTCAGAAAAGCAGACCCATACCCTGTTGCAAAAGAAAGAGGTACATTTATAATCTGGTCTGTAGACTTAGAATCGTAGTAGGCAGCATCTATTCTTACGCGCTCGTTGAAAAGCCGCAAATCTGCTCCAATCTCCCAGGAACTAGTGTTCTCTGGTTTTAGCTGGGAGTTTCCTATCACATTGCTTACCTCAAAACCTGGTATACCGGCAAACGGGAAGTTCAGATCTGTACCGCCAAAACCATCTGAAATATTACCAGACACGAAAACAGACCGCGTACTGTAAGGCAGGGCATCATTACCTACATTGGCATAGTTAGCCCGAAGCTTAGCAAAATTTATAGGAGTAGATTCATTTAAATTCAAAGCTGAAGCGGCATCAAATGCCAGGTTTATGGATGGGTAAAAGAAGCTATTGTTACCTATTGGAAGTGTGGACGACCAATCGTTACGGCCGGTGAACTCTAACCAAACATAGTTTCCATAGCCAAACTTAGCAGAGCCATACACCCCCACTAACCTGCGCATTTCTCGGGTACTGGTTACCAGTGGTGTTCCAACAATATTGCTTAGCGACTGGTACTGGTTATTCGCCAGCGCATCTGCCTGTGCAAATAAATCATCTCCAGACCTCTGGTTTATGTTATTCCCAACTAATACCTCCAAACTTAGATTCTCTGTTAGATCCCGGCTATAAGAAATCATCAGGTCAGAGTTTGTTTCCCGGTTATAGATCTGCCTCTCTGTATACATACCGTTATCCCGCGTAGATGCATTCTGCCCCACTACATCCCGAATAGCCAAGAACTGCTTGCGGCGGTCAGTAAAGAAATCGGTACCTATACGGTAAGTCAGGTTTAAGTTGTTATTTACTTTGTAACCTAATGTAACATTCCCAAACATGCGATCTACATCGTTTTTGTACGTCTGGTTTCTTACAGCCCAATAAGGGTTTATGGTATAAGGGGAGTAAAAGCCTTCTTCATCGTTAAATGGACTTGTTAAGTCCTCTAGCTCCCGAACCGGAATGTCGCGCGGCGTCTGAACAATCTGGTTAAATACTGAATTTCCCTGGCCTGTCATGGCAAAGTCGCCATTAGATTTTGTGTAGGTTATAGAGACAGCAGAAGTAAAGTTGTTAGCCAAAGTAGCAGAACCTCTAAAGGCAAGCGTGTTACGGTTATACTTTGTACCAGGCACAATGCCCTTTTGCTGCGTATTAGAATAAGAAGCATAATAGGTTGCCTTCTCGCCACCACCTGATAAAGACAAACTATTGGTTGAGTTAGAACCATAATCAAAAAACTCTTTTATATTATCCGGCAATGCCACATAAGGCTTAACTTTTTGCTGATTGTTAACTACCTGCCCCCATGGCAATAGCTGGCCATTGAATCGTGGTCCCCAACTGGTGTTTTCCAACAGATCTGGCCCACCAAAAAATCCTTGTCCGTATTGGTTCTGAAAGGCAGGATACCGGAGCACGTCTTCAATCAGATAAGACGATACAAAGCTGACCTCCGCCTTTCTGTTAGTATTCCTTCCGGATTTGGTAGTAATCATAATTACTCCGTTGGCAGCCCGGGCACCATAAAGCGCAGCGGCTGCCGGTCCTTTTAGAATATTAATTGATTCAATGTCATCTGGATTAATATCATTGGCGCGGTTACCGGCATCGACCCCATTGTTAAGGTTATCACCAACACCGGGCGTACTGTTGGGAGAGCTATTATCAATAGGAATTCCATCTATAACAAACAGAGCCTGGTTGTTTTGCGAAATTGACTTAGCACCACGAATAACAACACGAGTAGAGGAACCTGGCCCTCCACCCTGGCTTTGGATGTTTACTCCGGCAACTTTGCCTTGCAATGCATTTAAGGCACTTCTATCACGCCCTTGAGTTAGCAATTCAGAATTTATTTGCTGCGTAGCATATCCAAGAGTTCGTTCTTCTTCCCTGCGGCCAAGCGCTGTAACCACAACCTCCTGCAACTGTTCTGCATCTACTATGAGGCTTACATTTACCACCGAGGCATCTCCTATTGCCTGCTCCAATACCTGGTAGCCTATAGCCCGGAAAACCAGTACAGATCCCTCCGGAGGAACACTTAGAGAAAAGTTGCCATCTATGTCGGCAGCGGTTCCAATTGTAGTCCCTTTAACTTGAACAGATACTCCTGGAAGGCCTTGCCTTGTAGCCTGATCCGTTACAGTTCCGGTAATTGTTCGACTTTGTGCAAACACCTGAACGACAAGCGCAAACACAAAAATGAAATTGAGCAGTACACTCTTCTTCATATTAGTACATATAGATAAAAAAGTATAGTATTTTGAATTAAGGATAGGAAATTCTCCAATAGCAGTAGGCAATTTTAAAAAGCTTTTATTAAAGCCATTACACTATTGGCGCTTTAGGTCCGAACACGGTATTAAAATGAGCGGGAGACAAGAATTAAGATTGCTTCCTAAGTAATGGACATGCGAACATGTTTTATTTACCTAAATTAGAACTGCAGTGAGTACATCAGCATTATGATCTCTACAAAAACTCACTTTGCCTGGTTTATCTGATAAATACGGAATTATTTAACTCAGGCAAAGGCGACTTGGGATATCAGTAATAGACTAGTAGCGGGAGGTGAAAATCTGCTTTACGAGAAAATACCTTTCTGGTTTATACCTAGAAGCCAGAAATACTTAAATAATTTATAACTTAGATAATATACGTAAAGTTTATCAGATAAGTAATGTATATAATAATTATATGACAACCTATAACAATTAGTTACAAGATAATATATTCTATAGTTAGAACTTAAGGCGCCTGATAACCTACTTCTGAAGCAAGGAAAACTTATTACAAAGTAAAAAAGGCTGCCCTTTAGGGGCAGCCTTTTTTACTTTGTAATAACTAAAGCAAACTATTGCACTAGTCTAGCTCTAACCTGTACTGGTATGATCGTTTCACCATTATCCAGCGTTACCAGGAACATGAAAGCAAGTTCGCCAGCTGGCTTAATTAGTTTATTTGCATCTGTTTTAGCAGCTTCACCTGTCTTAGCAGCAAACTCTTCCAGTGTAGTTGTAAACGTAGCTGTAGTTCCGTTTCCAGGAATTGCAGCAGTGTTATAGGCAGCAGTAGCACCAGTGCCACCAACTACTGCATTGTTTACAGTACCAGCGTTAATAGCAGTTGCACCTCCTACTACTTTCGTAATCTCTCTGATTGTTCTACCACTGTTTTCTGGAATAGAAAGTGTGAAAGTAATATTTCCACCTCCTGATATAGAATGCGTGATATAAGGGTTAAACCCGTAAGTAGTTGCACCAGGAAAAGTTATAGGCACTGCAGGTCTATTATCGCTGTTAAACACACCGTATTCTTTATCGCAAGAAGATAGCGTAACAGTGGCTAAAAGCATTAATATGATTATGATATTTTTCATCTTTTTCTTTAATTATTAGTTATAATTAATCAATATCCCACCATACTCGAACATTAGAGTATATATTATCTGGGAAGTTCGGGTTACGGGCCACTTCCTGGTCGATATACTGTGCTCTAACTGGTCTGGTACCATCTATACCAACTGCGTTTTGGTGAGGCGCAAGCGTTGGATAACCGGTTCTTCTCCAGTCGTTCCACTGTTCAACACCATTTCCTACCATGGATATGTACTTCTGAGTAATAATCTGAGCAATTTTTTCCTCATCAGTTCCTGCCAATGTTACAACAGTTGGGTTAGCTGTAAAATAAGCGTCTATATTAGCTGTAGTAACACCAGCAGCAGCCATTGATGCTCTGATACCTTCTTCATAAAGTGCTTGAGCATCACCGGCAGTTCCTAAACGGATTGCAGCTTCAGCTAAAATGAAAGCACGCTGCCAGTTAGTTAGTAAGCGTACAGGTGCTGATCCGTCACCACCTGTTACGAATGTTCCAAACTTTGATCGGTTAGCAGCAGCAGGAGCTGTACCTCTGAAACCATTATCAATTGTTACAAATTCCCCAGTAGGTCGTGTAATAAACAATGTGTCTCGTGGATCTTTCATATCTTGAAGCAGCGTACGAAAGCGGGTACTGATCATTTGATCATTACGAAATGAAGACACATTAGTGTAAGTGTGGATAGGATTCTGACTACCTACTTGACCACCAAATTTCACAGCTAAGTTCTGTTCGTTGCTCACAATGTAACTTCCTCCTTCGATTACATCAGAAATAACTTGTTTAGCAACATTTGGTTCAACTCTGCTTATTTGCATTGCAAGTTTAAGCAATAGCGTATTTCCAGCGCGTTTCCAGTAATCCATATTGCCACCATACACTAGATCATCTGTTCCTGGTTTAGTAGCACTTTCCAGCTCCAGATCAGCTAAACCTTCTTTAACCAAATCAAACAAGCTTTGAATTCCTTCCGCTTCATTTCCTAAGTAAATATCACGCTGTGAGTCTAAAGCAGGCTGGGTATTGGCATCTCCTTGCAAGGCTTCAGAATAAGGAACATCACCCCAAACATCAGTAGCTATAGAGTAGGTATAAGCCTTCATGATTTTAGCTATCCCTATATAGGCAGGAGAGCCCTCCAATTCGGCTGCTTTAATTAATTCATTGTAATTTACTAAAGCGCCGCCATAGATTTCAAAACGCCATTGGTTACCAAAATCAGCTCCATTAGTATTATAAATGTCATAAGTTGCTGGACTCCCAAGTACTCCTGCTGTTACACTCATAATGGCACTTGTAAAACGGTTCAACTCGTTTGCATTAGCAAATGCTGATCCAGCCAAACCAGTTGGAAGCAGTGTAGTAGGAGGAACTGCTAGAGGAGAATTCGGAGTTTCGTTGATATCCAAGAAGTCTTTGCAAGAGACTAATGATGCCGAAAGAGCAAGTGTTACCCCGACTAATATATTTTTATTTATCAATGAAAATTTCATATAGGTCCTTTTAATTAAAATGTTACGCGAAGGTTAATACCGTAATTTTTAGTTGTTGGTATACCGTTCATGTCCATACCCTGGATGTTACCGGCACCTTGAGTGTTGATCTCAGGATCTGAAGGGAAACCTGGAGCATATAGTAATAAGTTTCTTCCGCTTACACCCAGAGTAACACCACCAAATGGAGTTTTAGTTAACAAGTTAGCTGGCAGAGAATAAGATAAAGAAACTTCTCTTAATCTGTAAGCGGTAGCATCAAATACAGCACCTTCAGAAGCAAGGCCACCTAAGTTAGTCCAGTAAGCTTGAGAAGAAACCTGGATGTTATTAGGGCGGTAAGTCCCGTCAGCATTGGCAATAACACCAGGTAAAATACGTGGCTGATCGCGATCAACACCGGTTCTTTCAGCATGACCACCTTGTCGTAAATCTACTTGAGAGAAAGAGTAGATCTGGCCACCTTTATTTATATCAAACAGAGCAGACAAATTAATCCCTTTGTAGCTAAAAGTGTTTGTAATACCTGCAACATAATCTTTTTGTGGGTTAGATATAACTTGACCCGCTACACCAGGTACAAAGGCACCGGTCAAACCATTTACCAAAAGTTCTCCAGCATCATTTCTGGCATTAGCAGTACCAATAACCACACCGTAAGGGTAACCTACTGCGATAGAAGGAGCAATACCAATAAATGAGTTACCAGTAATAGTAGAGTTGTCAACACCAGGAGAAATAGAAAGTACCTTGTTTCGGATACGTGTAAAGTTTACCATAATATCCCACTCAAAGTCACTTGTTCTGATTGGCGTACCTGATAACTGAAGCTCAATACCTCTGTTTCTCATCTCGCCAATATTGGTAGTTCTGGTATCGAAACCAGATGCATTTGAAATAGCTACGTTAAAAATTTGACTTGTACTGGTAGCATTAAAGTAGGTAAAGTCTACACCAACACGGTTGTTGAAGAAACCTAAGTTTAAACCTGCTTCATAAGAAGTTACAAATTCAGGCTTTAGGTTCATTGTACCTATTCTAGAATCAACTTGGAAACCAGGGATACTTGTTCCTCCTACAGAAATAGGGAAGTTGATACTAGCTAAGTTATTACCAAAGGTTGAACGAGTGTAGAATGTTTGCAATAAATAAGGGTCTGCATCACGACCAACGCGCGCTATGTTACCTCTAACTTTAGCATAAGAAAGAATGTCTGATTCAATATTGAAAGCTTCTGTAGGCACAAAGCTTAACGCAGCAGATGGGTAGAAATAGGCATTATTAGCTGCAGGTAAAGTAGAAGACTGGTCAACACGGGCAGAAAGTTCCAAGAACAAGTAAGATCTATAGTCTAACGATAACTGTCCGTAATGTCCTATCAGTCTTCTTCTGAAATTTTCCTCATAAGAGTTATTGAATACACGGCCGCTGCTTACGTTATCAAAACCACCAGGAACAGTTAAAGATTCTGCAACTACGCCAGACTCTTTGTTAGATCGCTGGTTGATATTTTGGCCAAGCAATAAGCTAGCATTTAGTCCTTCTGTAAAGATGTCGTTTTTACGAGCAGTGATGAGTAAGTCACCATTAAGTTCTGATCTTGTTCTTAAGTCTTGATCGATTTGGCCTTGTGGGGCTCTTGCAGAGCCTATTCTTAACACCTGACGTCTTGTGTCAGTGTATGTATCAGCAGTTACACGGTAGCTTACATTCAACCAATCTGTAAAATCATATCCTATAGAAAGATTACCAAATACACGGTCAACATTGCTTTCAAAGAACTCATTCTCTAGACTCCAAAGTGGGTGATTTTGCCCATCTAAAAAGTAAACGCTTCTACCAAATTCATCTAGGTGATCCATACCCATTAAGTTGAAGCTCCTTGGCACACGGGTAATCTGACCAAATGCACTACCTCCATTACCCATAGTAGCACCTTTTTGCGATGTCTTCACATACGTAACAGTACCACCAACTTTAATACCATTGTTCAGTTTAGAGTTACCTCCTACTTGTACACTGTGTCTGTCGAAACCGCTTTCACGAACAACACCTTCCTGCAATGTGCTGGAAAGAGAGGTGGCAAAGTTGTTGTTCTCGTCACCACCAGCTATGTTAAGTGAATTTTGAAGAAGTTTACCTGTTTGGAAGAAATCTTTAATGTTATTTGGGTAAGCCTGATAAGGCACCGACTCTCCCCAAACTGTAGTTACATTTTCTAAACCAGGAGTTCCAAAACGTGGACCCCAAGAATTCGTAGAGTTATTTACGTAGTTATTCTGAGTTCCCTGGCCGTACTGGTTCTGAAGTTCTGGCAAGAAAGCAATGTTCTGAAAGTTAACAGATGAGTTGAAAGTAACTTCTGTTTTACCTTTCATACCTCTGCCGCTCTTGGTTGTGATTACAATTACACCGGCAGATGCTCTTGAACCATATAGTACTGATGCAGCAGGTCCTTTCAGAATGTTGATAGACTCAATGCTTTCAGGGCTGATATCAGAAAGACGGCTAGATGGCTGCGAACCAAACAGAGTGTTCTGCGAATTGTCTACATCGTTGCTAAAGATAATACCGTCTACTACAATGAGTGGCTGATTGCTACCATTGAAAGAAGTGATACCACGGATGTTGATGTTAGTAGAAGCACCAGGAGCACCAGATGAGCTAGTGATGTTAACACCTGCTACTTTACCTTGCAGGGTATTAAGAACGTTTGGCTCAGAACGCTGTGCAACAGCATCTCCTTGTACGCTTTGTGTGGCATAACCTAACGAGCGTATATCTCTTTCAATACCTTGTGCTGTCACTACTACTTCATTCAGCTGCTCTGCGTTTACAGAAAGTACAACAGATACAGTAGAAGCATCACCAACCGCACGCTCTACTGATCGGTAACCAATAGCACGGAAAATAAGAGTAGGATTCTCTGAAGGCACAGCAACAGAAAAATTGCCATCAATGTCAGTAGCAGTACCTGTCGTCGTACCCTTTACTTGAATGGAGACACCGGGAAGTCCCTGCCCCGTGGCCTGATCAGTTACAGTACCTGTAACTGTCCGACCCTGTGCAAACGCCTGAACGACAAGCGCAAACACAAAAATGAAATTGAGTAGTATACTCTTCTTCATACTTGAGTTGTTTAGATTGTAAAATGTTTAAGATAGGATAGTTTATTTTTCAAATATATAAAGCAATAACCAATTTAAAAACTTATTAATAATTTTTTTGTCACAGACTGAAAATTCAAAAATTTTCAAATACAAACGTTAATTTTTAAGCAATTCCTAAATAACTAACGTTTGTTATTTCATTTTTACTTCTAAAATAATATAATTTTATACTGAAACGAATCGCTTACTTTAGATCTAATTAGAGAGGGAAAAAAGGGTTATATATTAAGAAATTGTAAAGCGTTGACAATCAGACCGAACCAAAATATAAAAAATTGTTAAAAATCAGTGCAATCCCACCTCAAGCCACGAAATAATACATAGCACAATGTTGAGGTTTATAACTTCGTTAACAGTAATAAAATTATTCCACTATTAGCACAAGTAGCATTTGCATCAAATATACTAAGGTTGATGATGTCGGCACCTATTTTAAGAGTGAAAAATTGTTTAATCAACAAGTTATAACTGTTTTACATTATATTTTAACACCCTCATACAGAGAATTGTTGATAACAGGGTCCATACCACCCTTTATTTCTAGGGCCATTTTTGATAAAGACCATTTTTCGTGGATCACTCAAAACTCTGCTAATAGTCTATACACAATACTTTTATTTGTGCCCTATAAATCACATTTATAATTATATAAATATAAAACATGCTTATTTAGCAAATAAAGGTGTTAGTGTCAAAAACTGTAGATCCATTAGCATGCTATTCCGCTAGCAACATCAGCAAACTAAAATCTCTTGTAATTTATAATCAGTTTTCGCATTGTAAGGTCAGCATGCTTTGTGTTATGCACCAGCCGCAGTACCAGTCTCTGATCATTTCAGAATTTCTAAAAAATATAATCTATTTTAAAAACAGCTGCAACTAATACAACTGCAGCTGTTAAACCGCCTTAGCTTTTATGCATATAGTTGATATAGCTAGAAAAAACATCTATGATAGCCTTTCGAGCCCTGCTCCTCACATAAGCTTCCTGATCAAACTATGTTTTAAAAAAACCTGATTGTAACACGATCTAAAACAGTCATACTATAAAGGAAGTTAGCCGAAATGAGGCAACCAGCTTATTTGCTTGCTGGGCAAAAAAAAGCCACCGGTTACCGGTGGCTTTTAAATAGATGTTACTAGGTTATGTTACTGCACATCCCAGAAGAGACGAGTCGTCCGATCATCCCCCCCTATAGCTGCTGCGGCAGCTTCGCGATTAGGGCCGTTTAGCGTACCTTCGTTTATAGGGTAGATTAGTCGAGTAGGTATACTCAAGGTGCCAGCACCTTCTACAGCCGGTGGCAATAAAGTTGGAGCATCTAGTCTTCTCCATTCTAACCAGGCATCATACCCGCGGTTGTATAAGGCAATCCACTTCTGCGTACCGATTTTCATCTTCCAGTCACCAGGAGCCGATGCATAATTTACACTTGGCTGCGCCAGATACGCTGTTGCTTCGGCAGTGGTTCCACCCCAATACTCAATAGAGGCAGTAACAGCTTTGTTGTAATGATCTGCTGCGCTTCCGCCTGGCACTGTGTACCCTCTTTCAACAGCCTCTGCCAATAAAAACTCTACTTCTGAATAATCCAGTAACAACGCCTCGAAATCAAGCGCAGCAATTTTAGGACTTACTGTAGAGAAAGAAGTGTAAGTATTTGGGAAACCATACTCTCCACCAATAAACTGCCCATTCACTTGTGAGAAGTAATGCGGTCTTCTTGGGTCGTTCCGCTCATTCATAGCATTTACGAGTGTGTTCGCAGCTACAAAATCTTCCCTGGTTGTAAGCGGCCCTTTTACATTCGAAGAAATAGGGTTGTTGTTAGGCGTTGAGGGTAAGTAAGGGAATCTGGCATTATCGTCGTTACTGGTGAACACAAGAGGTGCAGCAGACTCTACCAAAGCCTTTGCCTGTGTTGGGTCAACATCAGCCAGTACCATGCCCAATTTAAGTTTTAAGGAATTGCCGAATTTCGACCATTTATCCATTGAACCTGAATAAAGCACATCGCCAGTTCCAAAACCTGCAGCCTCAGTGTCTATCATACCTAAGGCCATGTTCAGGCGAACCATCAGATCGTTGTAAATGGTCTGGGCATCATCGTACGCAGGCAAAGAGTTAGTCGGATCGAGGGCTTCAGAATAAGGCACATCTCCAAACGAATTTACCAGCACAGACCAGGTATACACTTCCATTATTTCAATCTGTGCCAACTGATTGTCCTTCATTTCCTGTGGATAGGTAGGAATTACCTCAGTTTCCTGCACTAATCTTTTCGACTCTCTTAAGTCTGCCAACACATCGCGGTACAGTGCCTGCCAGTAGTTTTGAGGAATTAGTCGGGAAGTCATGTTATAACGTGGCTCATCAAGGTACTGAGTTGACGTCCAGTGTTGCACGTAAAAACGAATGTTGTTTGTATTCACATTAGGAGTTGTCAAAACATCTGTCAGGTTTTTAAGTGCTCCGGTAAATAAAGTAACCGGGGGAGCAGTTGTAGGTTGCTTCTGGTCAATATTATAATCATCCAGATCATCAACGCATGATACCATTAGTACCAGCGACAATATGCTTATTAGGATTTTCTTCATCTTTTAGCAATTAAAAATTTAATCTAACATTGAATCCGTATGTTTTTATAGCTGGATATGCACCACTCTGGTATCCTCTCACGTTGCCAGAGCTCAACCCTTCTTCCGGATCAGAATACTTCATGTTTTTATGGATAATCCATAAGTTGCGGCCGATCAATTGCAGATCAATACCCTTTACAAATCCGATTTTGCTAACAACACTTTGTGGCAGGGCATAAGAAAGAGCCACCTCCCTCAGTTTAACAAAGCTACCATCGTACACATACATTGCTCTAGGCGCGCCTTCATAGTTATTGGCGGCGTAGCCAAAAGGGGTTAGTCCGTCACCGTCTTGGTTTTCAGCATAAATATCGTTCGGACTACCATCTTCTTTTACACCTGGTAACAAAATCCCGCCGCCCTCTTCAACAGGCAGACGAGAAGGATTACCTTTATCATTCAAACCAGCGCTTTCAGGATACAAACCTGTTGCCTCGCCGTACCATTGGTCCAGCGAAAACACATCGCCGCCTTTACGAACATCTATCAGGAAGGAAAGCGTAACACCTTTAAATCTAAGTGAGTTGTTAAACCCTCCCATCCAGTCGGGGTTTGGGTTGCCAATAAAAAGATCTGCGCGGCTAGATAACATATAGTACCCGTCGGAGTTAACAACTTTCTGTCCGTTTATGTAAACAAAATCGTTTCCTCTAAGCACTCCATAAGGCTGCCCCACAGCAGCGTTGCTCGACACACCTCCTTGGAAGGTTGCCAACGGGATATTCTCCACATCTTCGTATAAACTTAGCACCTTGTTTCTGTTGCGTGCAAAGTTCAGATTCATAGTCCAGGTAATGTTATCAGTTTGAACGGGTGATATAAAGGCAGAAACTTCAATGCCTCTATTTTCTACATTTCCGGCGTTTACAAATCGCTGGGTATACCCACTGGCAGCAGATGTACTTACCGGCAGAATCTGATCTACTGTATTTTCTTTATAAACAGTAAGATCAAAGCCGAATAAGCTATTAAAGAATTCTGCCTCTAAACCAGCCTCAAAGCTTTTCTTTCTTTCAGGCAACAAGCCCGGATTGTTTTTGATATTTGGGAGCGAAAATATAGGAATAGAACCAAAACCTGGTTGAGCGGAGTAAATATCGTATAAGCTCAATGGTGGTGCATCGTTGCCAACCTCGGCATAGTTTGCCCTAATTTTACCATGCGACAACCAAGATGTTTTCAATACATTAGAAAAAACGAAGTTGGCAGCGGCAGCCGGGTAGAAATAGGTATTATCGTTAAGCGGCAAGGTTGTGGACTTATCTTGGCGAGCTGCCAATTCTACGAACACCATTTCCTTAAAGCCAAAGTTTGCGCTTGCAAAAACACCATCAACACCCCTTCTTTCCAGTTCTTCTAGTGGCGGGTTTATTGGGTTAACTGTGTTCGACAGCGCATAAAAACCTGGCACCACCAGCCCTCCGTTTGTACTGGCTCGAAGTGAGGCCATACGGTCGCGGCGAAGGTTTGTACCGAGTAAACCCGTAAAGCTGATGTCATCGGATATATTCTTGTTAAAGTTAAGGAACAGGTCGAAGTTCGATTCATTGAAAGTTCTGTTAAACCGGGTGTATTGGCTTAAATCGGCAGAGCCTATGGCCACACGTTCTTCCTGCTGGTCAGCTGTGGTGTTAAAGGTAGCTCTACCCATTACGCTAAACCAGTCGGTGAACTTATAGGTGGCGGAGGCATAGCCATAAAAGTTATCGCGGCTGTCGTTAGAATAGTTTTCGTAGCGGGTCCAGTATGGATTGTCGGAGTAAATAGGGCCTGTGTTGGTGCTATTCCAGTTCCAGGTCTCATTTCTGCGATTTCTAAAATAAGCCTCTCTCTGTTTTTTCAGGTCTACGTTGGTTTGCCACCACTGCCTGAACTGCTGGTTCGGGTTACGTCCGTTATAGCCTGTGCCGTACCTTCCCATACCCACAACACGGGAGTAGTTACCCGATGCACTTACGGTTAGTTTGCTGGTAGCTTCATATGTTCCGGTAAAGTTAATCAGGTCTTTGTCGATAGAGCTGTTTGGCAGGTTTCCTTTTATGTCGTTACGGGTATAGCCTAAGTTAAAGGTTGTTTTGTCGCCACCACCGCTTAACACAATACTTTGGTTCGAGTTAACGCCTGTCTCATAATAGGTGCTAGGATCATTTTCTGCCGCCACCCAAGGGGTCATTTTGCCATAATTAGGAGAAGAGGGGTCAATAGCATCCCACTGGTAAACCAACAGACTCGGATCAAAAGCTGGTCCGTAAGAAGCATCGTCCTGAAAACGCACCACAGGACCAACCCCACTTCCTAAATCTCTGGAAGTACGAAAAGCATCGAAATAGCCTGCACCATACTCTTTCTGATATCTGGCAAATGTGCTTTTGTCGATCCGGCTCCAGGTAACACCACTGTTTATATTAATGTTCAGGCTATTTTTTGCGCCTTTCTTGGTGGTAATCATAATTACTCCATTTGCTGCACGAGAACCGTATAAGGCTGTTGCCGCTGAACCCTTTAGCACGTTAATTGACTCTATGTTATCCGGATTAATATCGGCTGCGGCGTTTCCAAAGTCAGTACCTATGCCACCAGACTGCTGATTACCATACTGAGGATTTTGCTGCGCTATTTTGGCATTGGTGTTCGTGTTCGCATTACTTACGGGCACACCGTCTATCACGAAAAGCGCCTGGTTATTACCTGTAATGGAGGAGTAGCCGCGAATCACAACGTTGGTTGAACCTCCCATGGTGTTATTTGAGCGGATATCGAGCCCCGCAACTTTACCAGAAAGTGTACTAACAAAATCCGAGCTTCTAACGCGGGTAACTTGCTCACCACTAACCTGCTGCGCAGAGTAGGCAAGTTCATTCCTGTTGCGCTCAATACCTAAAGCTGTTACTACTACTTCTCCCAGCGTGGTGGCATCCACGCTTAAAGAAACGTCGATAGTGGTAGCTACACCAAGGCTACGCTCTACTGCAGTATAGCCAATGGCACGAAATACCAGTGTAGTAGCCTCGGCAGGCACAGTTAATGAGTAATTGCCGTTAATATCCGTAGCTGTACCTATAGTAGTCCCTTTTACCAGAACATTAACTCCTGGTAGGCCCACGTTCGTAGCTTGATCTGTAACTGTACCAGTTACGGTCCTACTTTGGGCCATTGCCTCCTGCAGCAGCACAGCCACCAACACAAGGCATAAGCATAAAATTCTTTTCATTTAACGATTGTTTAGATGAAGAAATAGATTGAAACCACAGCTGTTCGATAAGAAGCAGCTTTACTAAACTGAAAACTATAATGAGAATCATTAAAATATATAACTATGCAAATATTTAGTTATAAACAAGCCTCATGGGCAGCTACAGCTGAGGCTTGACAGAGGAGTATACAAAAGACTTTAATGCCCATACACCTTTTGATGGTTAGGCTTCAGATGAACTTTAAAACCAGCTTAAAGTAAGTTTTTGTTTATACCTTGTAGTAAATTAAGATATTAGTTCAATTAATGCCTCTTCTTTTTATTATTGTATTATAATGAAAATATCCTTTAGATAGGATAAGTCAATGTTGGAATGGAGCCAGGTTCTTATTCTGATATTAGTCAGCTCTAAAAGAATCTATAGGTAAGCAACTGCATAAATATCAGCAGTATACCACACTATTTTTCAGGTTCTTCCGAACGTGGATACTGCTGATTTACTCACTCAGCATACTTAGTAATAAAATTTAATTATCCTTTCTCTGGAAGAAACAATTTATTGTGGTAGATGGGATCAGTAAGGAGAAAAGAAGTTTTCTAAACCAGGAAATTTCACCAAGAGTAACATGTGTTTCATAGTTAAATAATTTTAATTATAACTACACAAAGAATATTGATTGATATTCAGTATTTCTTGAATTAATGAACTCGCAACAAAACCAAGATTTTCATAAAAAAATTATTGCAAATATTACATTATTCAGAAAAATACTGTTTAATCGTTAACTAAAAGATTCTATCTACTTACTTTCAATATGATTCTGTTGTAAAACTTGACATCAAAAGCATAAAAGCCGCGGGGTCAATTTTAACATTCTTTTTAAAAAATAAATAACACTTATTATATAAGTAATGAAAGAAGCATCTCTCCTAATCCTTATAGCCTTTATAGGACTAAAAAAAGGCAAAATAACGGGATGGATATTAGCTTTACGGGAAAAATATTCTCAGGTTACCTCTGCTTAATATTTAGCAGAAAAAAACTTCTCCCCAAAAATTTATTATTTGCAAATAAGAGCATCTAAGCAGACATATTATTGCAAAAATTGCATTTTCAGGAAGAAGTTGTTTCACTTAAGCATGAGGTTGCCCTCTAAATAATTTTGCACAAATTTTAATGATGTGCATAAACCTCTAATTAAACATAGCAATATACAACTACTGTTATGGCATTAAATGTTGTTTAAACAACTTATAAATACGTTTGTACTCATCTGTCCAGCTGGCTGGCTCCGTAAATCCATGATCTTCTATAGGGTAAACCGCCAGTTCCCAATTATCTTTACCCAACTCAATGAGCCGTTGCGAGAGCCGTACAATGTCCTGAAAATGTACGTTGGTATCTACCATGCCATGGCACATGAGCAATGCTCCCTTCAATCCATCTGCATAATAAATGGGCGAGCTCTTGGCATAGGCCAGGCTATCGGTTTGCGGTGTGTTCAGAATATTGGAAGTATAGCCGTGGTTGTAATGGGCCCAGTCTGTAACAGAACGTAACGCAGCCCCTGCTGCAAATACATCTGGCTCTGTAAACATAGCCATAAGTGTAATAAAGCCACCATAGGAGCCACCGTAAATTCCAATACGTTTTGGATCTACCTGATATTTTTCAACCAGGTGCTTGGCTCCATCTATATGATCCGTTAAGTCTTTTCCGCCCATAAACTGGTAGATACCTGTACGCACATCACGGCCATAGCCGGCGCTGCCCCTGTAATCGATGTCTAAGACTGTGTATCCCTGGTCCACCAGAAAGTTATGGAACATGTACTCCCTGAAGTAGGAGCTCCACCACTTGTGCGCATTTTGCAGATAGCCCGCACCATGCACAAAAATTACGGCAGGTCCATTAGCCTGAGCTGTGGCTGGCTTATATACCCGGGCATGAACATCAGCTCCATCACGTGCTTTAAAAGCAATTACTTCCGGATCGCGCCAGTTGTAGGATTTAAACTCTTCTGATAATGATGCTGTTATCTGCCGCGCAGTGGCATTCTTCCTGTTGTCCTGTAGGTAAAGTTCCCAAGGTTTATTGGTATAGGAGTACCGTACTGCTAGTGTCTTCTCATCTGGCGAAAGGGTTACTTCGTGGGAACCAGGCATGGTAGTAAGTTGCAGCATTTCTCCTCCCTGCAACGGCATACGGTAAAAGTGCTGCTCCCCAGGATGAACTTTGTTGGCAATAAAGTACCAGCTCTTTTTATCACGCGAAAGTGATACGTTAGAAACTTCGAACTTGCCACTGGTTAAGGCCTGCTTTTTGCCAGATTGGGTATCACATTTATATAAATGAGCATAGCCACTTTCTTCGGAAATAAACCAAATGTGCTTATTGTCGGGAAACCAGCCAATATCGCCAGGGCCGTAGCTTATACCAGGACCTCCTATCCAAGCCTCATCGTGTTGGCGATCCAGTAAGCCTAGCTTGCCGGTAGCAGGATCGAGCGAAAGAATCCAGCGGTCTTTGTTATCAGCAGAACGAGCTATTACCACGGCATTTTTGCCGTTATCAGACCAGTAAGGGCCATATAAGGTTGTGGCACGAATGGCTGGCTTAACTCCTTTGCCTGCGTCTTCTGTTGCAGTTCCTTTCTGCTCCTTCAGGTAAGCAGGCTGCTCATCTATTCCGGCTACGTTATGCATCAGCACCGCAAAAGTTGTGTCGCGCGTATTATCGTAGATAAAGAACTCAGACGCCACTTGTGCATCGCCCACTTTGGTGCGGGTATTAATATCTTCGGTATAGCCGGAGGCTGTTACAAAGTCTGGCACAATGGCGACTTTGGCATCTGCAGGCCGCTTAACCAGGCGATAGGTGATATACCGCTCGTCCGGACTTAAAACGATGTTGTTTACGGTTTTTTCCTCTATGTAAATTTCCTTCGGACGTTTAGGATTATCTAACTTTGCCTGCTTCTCCGTCGCTTTTTTGTCGGCATCGCGTTCGCGCACTATTTGGAACAGCTCCAGTTGCTGCTCACGGAGGAATTTCTTCTGAGAGTCTTTACTTTCACCGTCGGCTGGTTTTTTACCTTTCCGAAAGTCAGTGAGCTGTGTTAGCTGGCCATTCTGAAGCTGCCACGCATACATGTTGTTCTCTTTCAGAAACACTACTTTTTGCTCATCAAAACTAAACGAAGGGCTTGTTTCGTGCTCCACTGTGTTTGTTAGCTGCTGCACTTTGCCGGATTTTATGTCAAGCAGAAAGATGTCGCCATTTTTCTCGTACACTTTCTTGGTCTTTGCCCGGTTGTAGCGACCATTGGTGGCGGGCAGATTGCGCCTCTCCTGCGCACTTACTTTGCGTATGTTTTTTCCGTCGGTTGCCACACTGTAAAGCGAGTCTCGGCGGTGGCCTTCAGGATTCCAGTTGAAGTAGATTTTTCGGCCATCTTCCGACCAAAAGATATTACTCGGAGAGGTCCCCATCCACTTAGGGTCGCGCATGATTTTTTCAACACTCAGGGCCATTTGCCCCTCTTGTGCCTGCGCTGCACCTAGGTTAATTAAAAGCAAGGAGACAATGGCAAGGGTAATTCTGTTTAATAACATAATGTAAAATAGAACTGATGTAGGTGTAAAGTATGGGAGCAAGTTCTGTGGCCGCAGCACGTACGGCATGTGCAACAGACACAAATATATAAAAGTCTTACTTGGTAACCTTATTAAAAGCCAGAGCCGGATGTTGCTCCTCGTGGGGGGTTAGGTCCTGAAAAAATTTAGCCAGGGCCAGCACTTTCGCCTCCCCGAAAAGCTGCCCCATAAACGTAATGGTGGTAGGCATGCCATTTTCCTGGAAGCCCGTGGGCACCACCACGCAAGGATGACCGGTAAGATTGGTGATGGTAAGGTTAGCACTAAACGAGGGACTGATATACACGTCGACCTCTTTTAGGCGCTCGTGCATTTGCTGTATTAGGAGGGTACGCACCCGCTGCGCCTGCAGGTACTCTACTGCCGGCACAAACCTGGCAGCCCGAAATATATTGGGCCAGGCATTTTTATGCTGCTGTACCAACAGGCTGTCGCGGCCACTGCGGGTCAATTCATCAAAGGCGGCAGCTCCTTCTACGGCAATGGCCATGGTCAGGTCTCTGGCCGGCATGTTTGGCAGCTCCAGCGGCACCAGCTCTATGCCCGCTTTACGCAGCACCTCCAAAACTTGCCTGTCGTTTTCCTTGAACTCATAATCCCGCTCAAAATCTTTTTTCAGGTACCCCACCCGAAGTTTCCTGGGGTTAATATTGGCATTGTAGTTAAAGGGAGCATCGTGCAGCGACAAATCATTAGGATCGGGACCGTAAATGGCATTAAACACAATGGCACAGTCTTCAGCAGAACGGGCAATGGGTCCTATTTTATCCATAGACCAGCTTAGCGCCATGGCTCCGTGGCGGCTCACGCGCCCATATGTTGGTCGCAGGCCAGTAGTACCACATGCCGTAGATGGCGACACAATAGAGCCCAATGTTTCGGTTCCGATGGCATAGGGCAATAAACCAGCTGCTACCGCCGAGGCAGATCCTGCTGAAGAGCCGCTCGAGCCTTGTTTTATGTCCCAGGGAGAACGGGTTTTGCCACCATACCACACATCACCCATGGCAAGTGCGCCTAGCGTGGTCTTAGCTACTAAAACCCCTCCTGCTGCTTCGAGGCGTTGAACCACTGTGGCATCCAGGTCTAGCTGCTGGTCCTTGTAAGGCATGGCGCCCCAGGTGGTTTTATAATCTTTGGTGGCCAGCAGGTCTTTTACTCCAAACGGAATGCCATGCAGCATGCCTTTGTACTTACCAGCTTTGATTTCCTGATCAGCTAACCGCGCCTGCCGCAAAGCACGCTCCTCTGTTAAGGTGGTGATGCATTCTAACGTAGGACCGTAGGTTTTCAGGCGTTGCAGAAAGAAAGTGGTTAGCTCTACCGATGAGATCTGCTTTGTGCGGATCAGTTCTGCCAGCTGCGGCACGCTGTAGAAGGCCAGCTCCTGTTTGTCAGCGGGCAACTTTACACCTTTGGGCGCTTTAACTTCAAACTTTTCTTTTTTCTGATCGAAGGTGAACCCTACTGGCAAAGGATTAAAGATGAGGGCGGGGGCCACATCGTTTGTCAGCGGTTGCTGCCTGATTCGCTCATACCCCTGTTTGTAGTCTTCCAAATCCGAAATAGCCGTGTCGAGTTTTGCATCGGTAAACCGAAGGCCGATCAGCTGCTGTGCACTTTGAAGCATGCTTACAGTAAGCTTTGCATCTTCCGCTGTCTTCATGGCAAAGGCACCCGATGCAAAACAGCCTGCACCTATCAGGAAATGAAGTAATTTTTTATTCATGAAATGAGCCCTCACAATTATTCTAATAAAAAAGGCCTTCCGGAGCAGTTTTCACCTATTAAAGGCATGATGCCTGTTGAGCCTTCGGCTTCTCCCGCATTACGGTTCCTCCTTTATGTAACAAGTACAATTGTTAAGGGCTGTCAGAAAGCTGAAAGAAATCTAAATTTCAATATCTGAAAAAACTCCCTTACAAGCAAAATGTTTAATATAGTGTTTTCTAAGAGCGATCACCCTCCTTACAGCAGTGCAGCTTATTTCCACTTCTCTACAACAAGTTCATCGCCTAGCTGCAGTTCGCCTGCTCCCTCGTGCACCAGGTTCTGACCAAACATTACCTTTTTATTTATAACCCGGTAAGTGGCCAGCGTTTTCAGGGGCTCCGCACCTTTTTCGGCAGAGGCCTGGTCTATGGTAGTTACAATGCAGCGGGCGCATGGCTTGGATACTCTGAAACTGATTTGGCCGATCTTAAAGCTATCGAACTCATCTTCGGCAAAAGGGGCAGCACCCGTAAAGACCAGATTCGGCCTGAACCTGTTCATGGGTACAGGCTCCTGCAAACGGCTGTTGAGGTCGTTGAGCGAGGCTTGCCCGATTAGCAGAAACGGGTAACCATCTGCAAAGCCTACAATCTCGTTCTCCTGCGCATAGTTGGGGTCTACTTTCCGCTCCGAGTCAGAGGGCATGTACACGAGCCTGGCAGGCATCTGCAGCGCCTCGGTAAACCAGGCACTTACAGCAGCACTAACCTCCAAAGCAGTGCAGGTATCGTCCCAGATCTGAACTTGCAAGGCAGGTCCCTCTGTTTGCCCAAACGGTACCAGCAGTGGCTCCAACAGCCCTTGCTTATGGCTTATCTCCAGCCCCTGCTCCTGCAATGCCACCTGCAGCAAAGCCATCTGCGCATGTTGCCGCTGGGTCAGAAAGTTGTTGTCGGCATCGATCAGCATCCAACGCCGGTCGTGCCGGAAACCACGCTCCTCCACCTGCGCCCGCTGCAGACTTACTCCACCTAATGATTTGATAGGGTAAATATTAATTTCGCTAATCGTAAATACCGCCATACACTTTTCTGTTACAAACCCTTAAATTAGCACAATATGCCGCATCCTGAAAATAAAATTAGTCTTTGCATGCTTTTGCCGGTTACCTCAAGCTTGAGCATAGCAACTTAACAACGAAGTACAAAAGCAGAGTACTGGCACCTAACTGCTAGCAGCTCATTTTGCCTCCGGAAGGCTGTTTTCATTAGAATAATTTAAAAGTGAAGACTCTGCTACAGCATTTCGCTTCCAACTTGCGTAACAGCAGTTAACACCTTCGTAGAGAGCCTGTTTGAATGACAAAACCCTGCCTGTATGAAAAACTTTGTCTTCTTTCCTTTTCTGTTCCTGCTACTACTAGCTTGCTGGCTGCCAGCTCATGCTCAGGATGCCGAAGTCTGCTCTCTTGGCCGGATAAGGTCCTTAGAACGCAAAGCCATAGCAGCGCCAGGCCATGTACAGCGCATGAACCAATATAATGTCACTTTTTACAAGCTGGATCTGGAGCTGGAGCGAAACACCACGGCCATTGCAGGCAACGTAACCACCATTGCCCACCTCACCACCGCTCGCCTAGATACCTTTGCATTTGAGCTGCACCAGGTTTACCAGATCGATTCTGTGGTGGTTAACGGCAGCCGGCAGACCAGCATCAGTCGCTCTGCCGGAGAGGTATCGGTTAAGCTCGCTACTCCGGTCTCGGCCCCTGATAAGCTTACAGCTGTTGTGTATTACCGGGGCACCGCTCCGGTGGGTAATGCCGCTATAGGTAGCGGCTTTAGTTCCGCCACCGAACCAGTTTGGCGAAACCAGGTAACATGGAGCCTGAGCGAACCCTACTCTGCCTACGAATGGTGGCCTACCAAGCAAGTACTAACTGACAAAGCCGACTCCGTGCATGTGTTTATCACCACCAGCGCCGACAACAAAGTAGGATCTAACGGTTTGCTTACCCGTGTTGTCGACCTGCCCGACGGCCGCAAACGCCACGAGTGGAAATCGGAATATCCTATTGCCTATTATCTTATATCGGTGGCGGTTTCTAACTACGAAGAGTACCTGCTTTACGCGAACCCTGCAGGGGCCGCAGCTCCTGTGCCCATCCTGAACTATGTATACCGGGGCGGTGCCTTAGATGCCTTTAAGTCGCAGATAGATTTAACAGTGCCGTTTCTGGAGTATTTTTCGGAGCTGTTTACACTTTACCCCTTCGCCACCGAGAAATACGGCCACAGCATGGCACCTATGGGTGGCGGTATGGAGCACCAGACCATGACTACGCAAAGCACCTTTACCTTTACCCTCACCGCGCACGAGTTAGCCCACCAGTGGTTTGGCGATAACGTAACCTGTGCCACCTGGCAGGACATCTGGCTGAACGAAGGCTTCGCCACTTACTCCGAATATTTGGCCTTGCAGCAATTTAACCCAGCCGTGGCTGCCAACTGGATTCAGAATGCACACAATGTGGTACTGCAGCAGCCGGGCGGCAGCATTTTTGTACCCGACACGACCATCGTAAGCCGTATTTTCGACTACAGGCTTACTTACCAGAAAAGTGCGGCTGTAGTTCACCTGCTGCGCTACGTGCTTAACAACGACGAACTGTTCTTTCGGGCACTGCAAAATTACCAGACCCAGCACCGCAACACAGCCGCCACCACCGCTGATCTGCAACGCGTACTCGAAGAAACAGCAGACATGGACCTCGGCTACTTTTTTGAGCAATGGTACAAAGGGGAAGGCCACCCGCAGTTTGCCGTGGAGTGGAACCAGCTCGGCGACCAGTTGCTGTTGGTATCCGAGCAAAGCAGCAGTTCTGAAGTAACGCCATTTTTTAACCTCGATGTCGAATACCTCATCAGCACCACCACCGGCGACCAGTTGGTAAGGCTGCCGCACAACCAGCCGCTGATGGAGCATAAAATAGCCGTAACAGGCGAAGTGACCGGTATTCAGATAGACCCAAATCGCTGGATTCCGGAGACAGTGCTTAAAATTGAACGAAACCTGGCTCTGTCGGTGCCTGAGGGGCAGCTAACCACACAAAAAGTTTACCCGAACCCGGTTAGCCAGGGCTACCTCTTTGTATCAGATTTGCAGTTTGCTCCCACCTCCGCCACCATTTACGACAGCACCGGCAGACTAGTGAGTCGGCAATCTCTCCAAAGCAACGCAGAAATACGGGTACAGATTGCCGATTTACCCGCCGGCTTCTTCCTGCTGCAGCTGGACGACAGCAACCAAAGCTTCCGCACCAGCTTTGTGCGGGTACGCTAACTCCCTTTTCAAATTGTGGAGTAATTATCATAACCTAAGTTGCACAGTAACTGATTTTACTAATTTATTGCGGCAGGAGACTATGAAGCAAACACCTTTGCCAAGTGCACAGATTGACGCTAAACTATTAGGGGAAGGGGCCTTGGATTTGGAGCTGTTGTCACAGCAATTAAAGCAACTATGCGAACTTAAACCAAAAAGCTCATTGCCTTTGCTGATGGCTCTCGCCAACAAGATCCTTTCAGAATAACAAAAGGAGGAATATGAATTTCGGTCGGCTACCGCACAACTGAATTATTCAAATAAAAAAGCCCTTCCGGAGCCGATATTCAACTGGAAGGGCTTTGCTTGTTAAAGGCAAATAGGTTAATAAGCGCCAATCATCGCTTGTACCTTTTGCGCTTCTTTTATGTTATACTCGAACGCCAAACGCTTATAGTTTATCAAATCTACGATAGTACCTACAAAGCATAGTCCGGCCGTAAAGAAATACAGGATTCCCATACCGATTTGCCCTGTCAGAAACCGCTGAATGCCAGCCACACCAAAAAAACCAACCAGCGTGGTAGCCAGAATCAACATCGGCTCTCTTCTGCGTGAGCGGTAAATAACCACGAACTGCTTTATCTGATCTTCCGTCATGTTTCGGGTAATACCTTGAATAAAAGCCAGTTCATCAGGTTCCAGCTCCGGCATCAGGTTTAAAATGTTAATCATAATTTTATTTTAGGTAAGGTGGAAAGATCGAAGAAACAGGTAATTTTTTAAGAGAACGAAAACGCGCCAAACAAGCATAAACAAAGCTGGAATGCCTAACGGATGTGCCTGCCACGAGGCCAGCAGCATTCCTCTGAACAAAAAGCCAATGGCATGCCCCAGCCCACAACCCAGGCAGCCACCCTCCCAGAACCAGCTCATGGGGCAAAAGCTGAACAAATGCTTTTCCTCAGGATCTGTTAATGCCAGCGCTGTAAGGCCTGCTACCCAACACACCGCCTCCAGCAGGTAGCGTTTGCGTGCCAGTACTGGTTTATCGGGAGCAGAAAACAGGTGCTGATACAAGTTAACTTAAAAAAAGTGCTATCGTAAGGTAGTTAAAGTGGTATAAGTTATACTTTTCAGCTGTCATATGCAAATCAGATTTCATCGCTGCTTACTCCTGCTATTATCTCCGGCATTACTGTTAAGCTGCTATCGCCTCTCGCCCTCATCAGGCGGCGGGCAAGGTGCCACCTCCTCCAATACCAGAATCATACAACCCACCGACATTGCCCTTCCCGCCGGGTACCGGATCGAAGCCATTGCCAGCGGCCTCACCTTCCCGACAAGCGTAACTACTGACGAACAGGGGCAGGTGCATGTGCTAGAGGCAGGCTACTCGTACGGTGAAGTTTGGCTGCCACCAAGGCTGCTGCGCATCGGCCCTGCCGGCGAAACCACAACGATTGCTACCGGCGACAAAAACGGCCCCTGGAACGGCGTGACTTTCTATAACGGCAACTTCTACGTAGCTGAGGGCGGAGAACTGGAAGGAGGCAAAATTTTACGCATATCCCCGGATGGCAGCCTTAGCACCTTAGTAGATAATTTGCCAAGCCGTGGCGATCATCATACCAACAGCCCGGTAATTGGGCCAGATGGGTACCTCTACTTCGGGCAAGGCACTGCTACCAATGCAGCCATAGCCGGCCCCGATAACTACCATTATGGCTGGCTAAAGCGCTATCCTGATTTCCACGATATACCCTGTGCCGACATTGTACTCAAAGGCCAGAACTTCGAAAGCGACAACCCGCTCACAGAAGCAGCCTCAGATAAAGCATCTACCGGCGCTTATGTTCCCTTTGGCACCGCTACTACTGCCGGTCAGGTGGTACAGGGGCAGCTGCCTTGCTCGGGTGCCATTATGCGCCTGCCGGTAACGGGTGGCCCGCTGGAACTGGTGGCATGGGGCTTACGAAACCCCTATGGCCTTGCCTTCGCCCAAAACGGTACCCTGTTTGTAACCGACAACAGCTACGACAGCAGGGGCAGCCGACCTGTGTGGGGCACCGGCGATTACCTCTGGGCCATAGAGCCCGGCCGGTGGTACGGCTGGCCCGATTTTGCTGGTGGCAAGCCCTTTAACGGCAAGCGGTTCGAGAAACCAGGAGATAAAGCACCTGCCCCTCTCCTGGCCCACCACCCAAACCAGCCTCCTGCGCCAGCTGCTACTTTAGGTGTGCACTCCTCCTCCAACGGCTTCGACTTTTGCAGAAACGCCTCTTTTGGCTTTGGCGGACAGGCATTTGTAGCACAATTTGGCGACATGGCGCCTGATGTAGGCAAAGTAATGGCACCAGTGGGTTATAAAATAGTGCGTGTAGATGTGAACACAGGTGTGATGTCAGATTTTGCCGTAAACAAAGGCAAGAAAAACGGACCTGCCTCAAAGCTGGGCAACGGTGGCCTGGAGCGTCCTATAGCAGCCAAGTTCTCTCCGGATGGCCAGGCGCTATACGTGGTGGATTTTGGTATAATGAAAATGACGAAGCAGGGACCGGAGCCACAGCAAAACACTGGAGTAGTATGGAAGATAACCCGAACAGCACAACCATGAGAGCAGCCGCACAAGCCTTACTTGTTTTGCTGGTATTTGTACTGGCCTGTGGCACTGCCAAACGAGGCGAGCCCCATTTTGCGCCCGTACCTGTTTCGGAGCCGGCTATAGCAGCAGGCGAAGTGGTGTACCATGCATATTGCCAGAAATGCCACCCAGGCGGCGAAGCTGGGCTAGGACCAGCCATTAACAACAAACCTGCCCCCGGCATGGCCATGCGCCTTCAGATCCGCCAAGGGTTGGGCTCCATGCCAGCATTTAAAAAGAATACTATTTCAGAAGAAGAAATGGACCACCTTATAGCATACCTCAAAGTGCTCCGGAAAGCTAAAAAGCCAGCCACTACATCTAATTAAATTAAAATGCTTTAATAACTGACCTTCACAGGCGCAAGAGAGGGTATATTTGGTTGAGTAAAAAGATTCGCGCAAGCAGTTGTTCCTGATTTGGCCCCACACTTCATTTTATTTTTCTATTAAATTATTTCGGCTTCTCCTGCCTTAATAAAGAAAATAAATCATGAAATTTTATAAAAAAAATGTTTTAATTTGATAAGTTCTTTATGCCAACTACGGGCACAGAAGCAGATCATATGAAACTTTTTTATCCGCTTTTATGAAAACATTTCTTACTGTGCTTGTAGTGCTCCTGCTCTCCTGCCACGCCTATGGCCAAGACAGCGCCAAAGCAAAAGACATTAAACGACTTTTAGAAATTACCGGAGCCGCAGAACTGGGCATTCAGGCCCTTAATACCAATATGCAGGCACTTAAAAGCAGCAATCCCAACATACCGGAAGAGTTTTTTACCGAGTTTCAGAAACAGTTTAATACGGAACTGATTATGAACAACATTGCTCCTATCTACGACAAGCACTATAGCCATGAGGAAGTAAAGGAGCTGATAAAATTTTACCAGACACCTGTGGGCAAAAAAACCATTACCGCTATTCCGCAAATTATGGAAGAGTCGATGGAGATGGGGCAGGAACTGGGCAAGCAGGTAGCCGAAAAGGTAGTAAAAAAGCTGCAGGCAGAAGGCAAAATATAAGAACCACCCTAGGCAGCCAGCTTTATGTGCTGTAGCTTTTGGCCCCAGAATGGGGTACAATGGTACGAGCGCAGCTGCAAATCTCTATGTTCATACTAACAAACCCCTAACAATTATGAAAACCGAATAATGAGAAAAATTATTTTATATATAGCCGCCAGTCTCGATGGTTATATTGCCCGCCCGGATGGAAACGTGGAGTGGCTTCATGATGCGGAATTTGCCTTACCCGGCGAAGACTTTCACTATAGCAGCTTCCTAGAAACCATCGACACAACCCTAATGGGCAACAGTACTTACAAAGCTGTGTTAGGATTCGATATGCCTTTCCCTTACCCCGACAAAACCAACTATGTGTTTTCGAGATCATCTGAAAACAAAGACACAGAGTTCGTAAAATTTGTAAGCACCGATGCCATTACTTTTATAAAGGAGCTAAAAGAGCAACCCGGCAAAGATATCTGGTTAATTGGCGGCGGACAACTAAACACGCTCGTACTCAACGCCGGCCTCCTCGACGAAATTATTCTGACTTACATTCCGATATTGCTCGGCAAAGGCATTCCGCTTTTTGCAGAAGGAGTGCAGGAACAGAAACTGCAGGTAGAAAGCAACCACTGCTACGACAACGGCTTTGTACAATCGACCCTCCGCACCATTAAGTAAACCTGCCTGCACTACGTTATTGGAAAACAGCCTCAGTCTAAGCCAGAGCACTACAGTGCTGCCAGCTTTACCCAGACATTTATAAATACACAATAAGCCTAATCTCTCAGCATTTTTTTACCTTTGAGGCTTAATTGCTGTTTAAACAAGTATTGAACGATTAGGTATAGTGCGAAATAAAACACAAAATCAGTTGAGAGCACTGGCGCTTTACCAGCTAGTGGGCGGTGTGGCAGGCATTCTACTCACCCTGTGGGTGCTCTTCCGGGGAGACCTGGTGCTAACTGTTCCTGTACTGCGCCTGTCGCTGTTTGCAGGCGGGCTCTATGCTTTTTCGATTTTGTGTGGTGTTTTGCTGTGGCGCCGGCCAAGGCGAGGGCTCACGCTTTCGCTTGTAAACCAAGTGCTGCAGGTACTCTATTTTTCTTTTGGTGCCTACAGCTTTCAATATGTAGCAGGTTTACGCCTCGGCTTCGGGCTCGACATGGTGGGCTCCTGGACAGTAAAGTTCCGCATGGCGCTCTCCTCTTTCCAGTTCAGCATTGGCTCCGAAACTGGCCAGAAATTTATTGGCATTAACCTGGTAGCCCTGCTCCTGATTTTCTGGATAGAGCGGCTAATGGAGAAGCAGGCTAAAGACTACTCCGGCAAATAGCCTAATCCTTATCGCTACTAATTATTCTAATGATTTTGGTCTTCCAGAGGTTTTTTACAGATGTTAGACACTAGATACTAGATTTTCTCAGGCTGCTACTCAGTTTCTGCTTTGCCCAGACACTCGCAGGAGCTGCGTGCGCTACGAGTTCTTCGTGCTCCTTTTTATGCCAACCCTTTAACAATTTAGCCATTAAACAAGCAGCACTTTAATTCTGCTAATGAATTAGGCCTTCCGGAGGCATAAAGAGCACTTCAGCCTCAAGGGCTTAGGCCATCAGAAGCGTTGCCTTTACTTCTTTTTGCCTTTCGCCTTTTTCTTGGCTCGTTTAGATTTCTCTATTTTAGCCAGGGCCTCCTTTTCCTCTGCCTCTTTCAGGAGCCCCTTCCAGTCGTAGGTGGCGGCGGCACTAAAATCGATGGTAGCTTCGTAATCGTTGCGGTTAACTTCTAGCACTTTAATGTCTTTGGTGAGGTAGGTTTGTATCTCATCCAGTATCGGCTTTTCCTCCGGGCTGCAGAAGGTTACTGCAATGCCTTTTTGAGTGCCACGGCCTGTGCGGCCTACCCGGTGCACATAGCTCTCCGGCTGATCTGGCAGGTCGTAGTTTACCACATAATCCACGTTAGGTATATCAATACCGCGTGCACTCACGTCTGTGGCTATCAAAAGCTTTACGTCGCCTTTCTTAAACTGCTTCATAGCATTCTGGCGATCTTTCTGCTCTTTGTCGCCGTGGATGGTCATGCTGGTAATTTCTACCCGCTCCATAGCCTTTAGCACGCGCTCGGCCCGCACTTTGGTACGCACAAACACCAAAATCTTCTTTTCGGGATTTTCTTTTACGATGCGCTCCAGAAAAAACCGCTTGTCATCCATCTCCACATACATCACAGAGTGGTCTACATTTTTAGACACAGGATCTTTAGGAGATATCTGAATACGCACCGGCTTGTTAACGAGCGAATAAGCCAGCTCCTTAATAGTTTCGTTAATGGTAGCCGAGAAAAACAGCGTTTGGCGCTTGCGCGGCAGTTTGGTTATCAGTTGGCGAATGTCTTTAATAAAGCCAAGGTCGAGCATGTGATCAGCCTCGTCGAGCACCAGAATTTCCACGCGGTGCAATCGAATATGGCCCTGGCTTACCAGGTCGAAAAGGCGGCCAGGTGTGGCCACCAGCACATCTATGCCAGCTTCCAGCTTCTCTATTTGCGGCCCCTGCTCTACCCCGCCAAATACACAAAATGTTTTTACGCGGGTATGCCGCCCAATTTGATTGAAGACTTCTGTTATCTGCAATGCCAGCTCGCGGGTGGGCACCATTACCACGCATTTTATACCGTCTTCGCGCCGCCTGTTTTTGTCGTACTGCAACAAGTCGAGCACGGGTATGGCAAAGGCAGCGGTTTTACCGGTGCCGGTTTGGGCAATAGCCAGCACATCTTCTCCGCGCATAATGGGCGGTATAGCTTTAAACTGAATATCTGTTGGCTTTACGAAGCCCAGTTTGCTCAGGCTTTTCTTTATTTCATCGGAGATGTGGTAGTCTTCAAACTTCATGGTAACGGTGTTTATGCGTGGCTGCTGCCTTTATAATATAGTACCATAGGCAGTGGCAGGTTACAAAGGTAATGCTTCTTTTTGGCATCTGCTGCGTTTTGCCGCCTGCTCCACACAGCACCCTAGCTCTTCGCCTCCATTCTTTCTTCCCCGAGCTCTTCTTTCATTATGTTATCTAGGTCCAGCAAGGCTTGTTTGCACTGGCCTTTAAAAGAAGAGCCATGCATAATGGCCAATGTATCGGGTTGCAGGCTGGCCAGTTCAGCCAGCATGGTTTTGGTTTTAAAGGTATACGGCATATAATCTGGTAAGGGAGAAGATTGTCCGGCCCGCAACGAGGCGCGCACCTCTCCCAGAATGTCGTGCTCAGTTAAAGCCACCCCGTTACCATCCTGGTGAAAAAGGTCGGAACAGAAAAGGGTTTTTGACTTCTCTTCGAAGAGCACACCGGCATCCCAACCATGTGGTAGATGAGGAGTAGGAATAAACCGGTAGCGATAACGGCCCGTTTCCAGCACATCAGCCCTGCTCAGGCCCCTGGCCGGTCTAATGGCAAAATCGCTCATATTCACCAAAGCGCCAATTTCACTGCAAACGGCCTGTGCATGGGGAGCAACCTCCAGCCAATCGTTTAAAGCGCCGCACTCATCTACTTCAAAATGGCTAAAGCCTACCCAGCGCAATTGCTCTGGCTTTATTAGCCGCGCCACCGCCTCCTGCAGCAGCGGGAACATCATGCGCATACCAGCGTGGTATAGCATAGGCTCCTCATCTTTAATTAAGAAGTGGTTAAACTGCATGTTGTAATCAGGTACAAATACACTGATCCTGTAAACATCCGGGGCAATTTCTGTTATGGTTGTCATGGCGGCTGTATTTTAAGCTAAAGAATAAGCAAATTAAATATAAAATTCATACCATATTTATACGAAATAATCACTTAAATAAGCATTAAAAAGTTTTTTTGATAGTTAGTGAAACTTTTATGATAGCATTACTATTACAAATAACAACTTTATTATCTTTGCATCCAGAAATAATAGAATGGCTTTGCTTTAAAGCAGCATGACAACAACAAGCATCAATATTAAGCTAACACACAAATCTTATCTGCGGGAGCCGGAGAGTACCGAGTTAGGTCGGAAAATTGTTAGTGAGAGTGTAAGGCTGATAGATGAACTCGGGTTTGAGCACTTTACCTTCAGAAAGCTGGCAGCTGAGATAGGATCTACGGAGGCTTCTGTATACCGATACTTTGAAAACAAGCATAAACTGCTGGTATACCTGGTGTCGTGGTACTGGGCCTGGCTCAACTACAGCGTTACCTTTCGGATACAGAACATCGACGACCCGCGCGAGCGCCTGACCCGTGCCATGGTGGCACTCACTACGGCAGGAAGAGCAGACGATCCATCTGTAGATTATATAGACGAGCGTATGCTTTACCGCATCGTAACAGCCGAATCAACAAAAGTTTATCATACCAAAGAAGTTGACACGGAAAACAAGGAAGGCTACTTTTTGGAGTTTAAACGGCTCTGCGACCGGCTGGCACACATGGTACAGGACATTAATCCTGGCTATCCTTACCCGCACGCGCTTATGAGCACGGTATTAGAGGCGGCTCACCAGCAAATATTTTTTGCTCACCACCTGCCTTCCCTCACCGAAATTTGCGGAGCAAAGCATATAGAAGGCGAAACTTCGGTGTTTCTGAAACACCTTGTTTTTTCTGCTATTGAACCACCTAAGGTTAACTAACAAAATAAGATGAGCAGCAACAAAAAAGGCATTAGGCCAATAAAACGCTTCCTGAACTTGTTATCTCTTGAGAAAAGAGAGATTATTTACTTGTATGTGTATGCTATGGCGGCTGGACTTATCAGCCTCTCGCTCCCTCTTGGCATTCAGAGCATCATTGGCTTTGTGTCTAGTGGTCAAATTTCGGTTTCAGTAGTAGTGCTCATCGCGCTTATTGTAGTTGCCTTACTGATTGTAGGAGGCTTACAGGTAATGCAGCTATGGCTGGTAGAGTACATTCAGCAACGATTATTTGCACGCACCGCCTTCGACTTTGCTTTTCGTATTCCGCGTATACAACCGGAAGCTTTATACAAATATTACCCACCAGAGCTGATCAACCGTTTTTTTGATGTAGTAACCCTGCAGAAAGGCCTGGCCAAAATCCTCACAGATTTCTCGACTGCGGCTATTCAGATTGTATTTGGCCTTATTCTGCTTTCGCTCTACCACCCCTACTTTATTTTTCTGGGCTTTATTCTGATCATAACGCTTGTCGCCATCATCTGGTGGACAGGCGATAAAGGTGTTGAGACCAGCATTATAGAATCTAAGTACAAATACAAAACTGCCGCCTGGCTCGAGGAGCTGGCCCGCTCCATGAGTACCTTTAAACTAGTAGGCCACACCAACCTGCCTATGGAGCGCACCAATGGCTATGTAAACAGTTACCTGAAAGTGCGGAAAGAGCACTTTAGTGTGCTCATGACGCAGTACTTCAGCTTTGTGGGTTTTAAAACATTTATAACCGGCGGCTTGTTGACACTAGGTTGTATACTGGTGGTGCAACGGGAAATCAACATAGGGCAGTTTGTAGCTTCTGAAATCGTAATCATTTTGATTATGACAGCGGTAGAAAAATTAATCATTAAGCTCGATACAGTATATGATGTACTAACAAGCCTCGATAAACTTGGCCAAGTAACAGATCTGCCCCTGGAGGAGCCAAAAGGACTCAAGCTAAGCGACATGCCACTGTCCGGAGGCTTTAAATTAAAAATAGACAACCTGACCTACAGATTTCCAAATTCCGGAAAAAATGTGATAGACAATGTTAGTTTCGAGGTAAACTCATCGGAACATATTTGTCTTTCAGGCTACAATAGCTCTGGTAAGAGCACTTTGGTAAGCCTTATCCTGGGGCTGTACCCCTCTTACAAAGGTAGTATTGCTTATAACAATGTTTCGTTGCGCGATTTGCACATAGGCAATTTGCGTAGCCTTATTGGCGATAACATGTCTAAGGAGCAGGTGTTTGATGGCACATTGCTCGAAAACATTACTCTGGGCCGGGACCTGCCGCTGGAAGATGTGCTCTGGTCGATTGAGCTTTCCGGGCTGTCGCCTTTTGTGCATTCGCTCCCTGATGGGCTCCATACCACCTTAACAGGAGGAAGCCTGCGTTTGCCAGGCAGTGTAGCCCGCAAAATCGTAATGGCACGCAGCGTAGTGCAGCGTCCACGCCTGCTCATCATAGACGATTTTTGGGTTGGCATGCCAAAAGCAGATAAAATGCACTTCCTGCGGCTACTCACTAGCGCTGAATTCGACTGGACCATAATAATGGTATCTAACGACAAAGATGTGATGCAGCTCTGCCACCGCACCCTGCTGCTGCAGGATGGCAAGCTGGTAGCCTCAGGCAGCTTCGAGGAAATGCGCAAACTCGATATTATGAAAGAACTTACAGACGTAACCTATTAAACAATGGCCACAGAAGTAAAAAAAGATCAGCACCAGGCCGAGTACCAGCATCTGTCTGCCATGTCGCAGGTGAACACCCCACGCCAGGGCCGTATTCTCACCTACTGGATTGGGGCAATATTTGTCATTGTAGTAGCTAGTCTCTTTCTGCCCTGGACCCAGAACATTCGCTCAGAAGGCACCCTAACCGCCCTTACACCTCAGGATAGGCCACAGACGGTGCAAGCGACCATAGCCGGTCGAATAGAGAGATGGCACATCATGGAAGGCGCCTTTGTAAAAAAAGGCGATACCATTGTGAGCATTTCGGAAATAAAAGAAAAATACATGGACCCTAACCTGATTATTAGGCTGGGAGAACAAACCGAGGCCAAACGCGATGCAGCCACCGCAACCGAGGCAAAAATGCAGGCCATGCAGGAGCAGATAAAAGCACTCCGTGAAGGTCTTGTGTTTAGTTTGCAGAAAGGCCGCAACAAAGTAGAACAGGCGCGCCTAAAGCTGCAGAGCGACAGCATGGATGTAGTAGCCCAACGCACCGACCTGGCCATTGCCGAAGCACAGTTTGCCCGGCAGGAGACCCTCTACAACCAAGGCCTTAAATCGCTTACCGAACTGGAGGCGAGGCGGTTAAAACTGCAGGAGTCGCAAGCCAAGCTGCTTTCGGGCATAAACAAATTTGATGCGGCCCGTGCCGAGCTGCAAAATGCCCGTACTGAGTTAAGTTCTCTGCAAGCTGAATATGCCGATAAAATTGCGAAGGCAGAAGCAGAACTCAGCTCTACCCGCTCCTACCTCTACGGAACCCTGGCGGAGGTAAGCAAACTGCAAAGTGAGCTGAGCAGCACACAAGTCCGCAGCCAGTACTACCACATTGTGGCCCCGCAAGATGGTAACGTGGTGCGAACCCTTAAAGCAGGTATAGGCGAAACCATAAAAGAAGGAGAGCCTCTTGCCACCATCATGCCTTATAACTCACAAATGGCTGCAGAGCTGTATGTAAAAGCGCTCGACCTACCTCTTATCAAACCCGGCGACGACATCAGGTTACAGTTTGAAGGCTGGCCGGCCCTGGTATTCTCTGGCTGGCCGGGTGCTAGTTTTGGTACCTTTGGTGGCATTGTGGCTGTTTTAGATAACACCGGCACCAACGGCCAATACCGCATGCTAGTAGTACCAGACCCGGACCAGGAACCCTGGCCAGATGCCCTGCGGGTAGGGTCTGGTGTATATGGCTGGGCCATGCTAAACACAGTGCCTATCTGGTACGAAATATGGCGTCAGCTCAATAGCTTCCCGGCAGACTATACCGGCGACACCAGTACTACAGGCAGCGAAAGCAAGAAGTCTTCTGATACAGATGGAAAATATGACTAACAAGTCAGAGATGAAAAATATAGTTCTTAAACGGATATGGCTGCCAGTTCTGGTCTTCCTGCTCTTGAGCGCCGGCAAAAGCCAGGCGCAGGCAGCACAGGATACAGTACAGGAGCTTACGCTGCAGGACTTCCACCGGCTGGTGCTTCAATATCACCCGGTGGCCTCTCAGGCAGCCTTGCTTACGGAGCAGGCGCGGCAGGAGCTGCGGATGGCCCGTGGTGCTTTTGATCCCATTATCAGCAGCAAACTTTACAAGAAAGAATTTGGCGGAAAAGAGTATTACACCCTCTGGAACAATGCTTTGCGTGTGCCGCTGTGGTTCGGGCCTGAGCTTATTGCCGGCTACGACCAAACAACCGGCAACTACCTGAACCCGGAAAGCAGCACTCCTCCCGATGGACTTAGTTTTGCCGGCATTTCGGTGCCTCTGGGCCAGGGCTTGTTTATAGATGCCCGCCGTGCCACTGTGCGCCAGGCCCGCCTGATGCAGCAAATTGCAGAGGCCGACCGTGTAAAGCTGATAAATAAACTGCTGCTGCAGGTAACCAAAGACTACTGGGACTGGCTGCAGTATTACCGTGAGGTACAGCTGATTGAGGAAGCATTGGAACTGGCCGATTTTAGGTTAAAGGCGGTCCGGACACGGGTGCAGGAAGGAGATCTTGCCGCTATAGACACAGTAGAGGCGATAACAGAGGTACAGAACCGGCAGGTAATGCTGCAACAGGCACAGCTCAACTATAACAATGCCCGCCTAATGGCAGCTACACACCTTTGGGCCGACAATGAGGTACCCCTGGAGCTACAGGAAAGCACAGTACCATCGCTTACTGGGAGCGAACTAACTTCCCTGCCACAAGATTCCCTGAACCAACTGCTTGAAATTGCCAAGGTGAATCACCCCGACCTGCGCAAACTCAGCCTGAAGGGAGAACAGTTGCAAATAGAACAGCAGTTTGCCGCCGATAAGCTCAAACCAAAGCTAAATGTGGAGTACAACGTGCTGCAAAATGACTTCTACCGAAACACCGACATGTTCGACCGTCAGCATATGAATGCAAATTATAAGCTCGGAATGAGTTTCAGTCTGCCTATTTTTCTACGGGAGGAGCGTGGCAAACTGCAGCTCACCAAAGCCAAGCAACAGGTTAACAGCATGGAATTTGTGCAAACCGTGCGCGAAGTAGAAAACGGATTACTGGCAGCCTTTAACGAATGGCTGTCGCTGGAAGAGCAAATAAGGTTGCAGGAGCAAATGGTGGCCAACGCCGAAATACTGCGCCAGGGTGAGGTCGCCCGCTTTCAAAGCGGCGAGAGTTCTCTGTTTCTGGTAAACTCTCGCGAAGTAAAATATATGGAGGCCCAGCTTAAATTATTTGCCCTTCGCGCCAAATATGCCAAAGCCAAAACACTCTTGTACTGGTCAGCTGGCGAAATTCAGACACAATAAAGGCCAACGCACAAGCAAAGTCATAATATACTTCAGGACATTAAATGCTCTGGAAGGCCATTTTCATTAGCATAATGCTGTAGCCTCGCTCCGCCAAAAAAATATGGCTTAAAAGAGGGATGCTTTGTTCAGCAAGCCTAAGGCAGTATGCCTTTCTCAAGCCTCTGGAAGATTAATTTAATTAGAACAATTTCAGTTAAAACTAACTAAAAACAAGGTTTTGCGGCAGCAGGCTACGAAGAGAAGACCTGAGCCAGGTGCACTTAATGACGCTAAACTGCCTGAGCGTTCAGCGAGTATTTCGCGTCTTGATTTTTTTGGTTCTTTTGTATTAAGACAAAAAGAACAAGGAAGCTGGCAATGCAACAGCTCCACGATGCTACCAAAGCTGAGACAGCAACTATGCGAATTTAGACTCCAACGCCATTAGCCACTGCTTACGGATCTCACCCACAAGACCCCAAAGGGATGACAAAAAGAATAAAACTGGAAGAAGTACTTTTTGGGAGCCAACAGTCGTACAGATACAATAGCATAATTGCCTTAAAAGAAGTTTGTCAGCCTCCTCTCCTGCTGCCTTCCAAAGATCTATTACCGAATAAACAGCAGAAGCAGGAATTTTTCCACCTGTACATGGCTAAGTTTATTGCTGCTTTGCCCACTCCAAATAGCAAATAGGCAAGATTGCCGCATGCTAAAATGCCTTAAAAGTATTCTGCAGCATCAGCAGGCAAATGGCACGATTATAGGGTCTAGGATGTTATAAACAGTCAAACAACCTGAACCTGTAGAAACGTGATAAAAATACTTGCACTTTATATTTTTCTAATAAGTAGCTTTTTCTCTTTTACAAGCTGCAACACCTCAGCCAGTGAACCAGCGCCTGTAGCAACCGATACGCAGCCTGCTCATTATGTGTCGTCTACGCTGCTGCTTTCTGTTCCACTGAACACCCTGCAAACGCTGTTACCCAAACACCAGTACTCAGCTTACCAGAAGGAGGTAAAGTACGGTGTATCGGTTTACAAGCTAGTGTATAAAACTACTTACCAGGGCAAACAAGTTAATGCCTCTGGCCTGGTGTGTGTACCGGTTGGCATGGCTGAACCGGCTCCAGTGCTGAGTGCGCAACACGGTACCATTTTCGCACACAACGAAGCACCTACACACTTCTCCGGTCTTTCCGGGTTTGAGTTGTTTGCCTCAGCTGGCTATATTACGCTTATTCCCGATTTTCTTGGGTTTGGAGAATCCCAGAACCTGTTTCACCCTTATTACGACCAAAAGCACTCTGCCCTGGCTGTAGTAGATATGATAAAAGGTGCAAAAGAGTTTTATGAGGAGCAGCAGATCGCCGCTAACGACAAGCTGTTTCTGGTAGGCTATTCAGAAGGAGGCTATGTTACACTGGCAGCACAGAAAGAGATTGAAACGAACCCTGCTCATGGCCTGAAAATTACGGCATCGGCGGCAGGCGCTGGAGGCTATGACTTAACCTCTATGCTGGGCGACATTACTTCCGGTAAAGAGTATACTTATCCTGCCTACTTGGCCTACGTGCTGCAGGCTTACAACCAGACCAATAACTGGCAGCGCCCGCTACCCGAGATGTTCCAGGAGCCGTATGCGACAAAGCTGCCGAACCTGTTTAACGGAAGCAACAGCGGTAGTATGATTAACCGTGAACTGCCGCGCGACCCCCAAAAGCTGTTTACACCATCTTTCTACCAAGGCTTGTTGCAAGCAAACGGGGAGCAAACCCTCAAAAGGGCATTGCAGGACAACAGCCTCACTAACTGGACACCTCAAAGCCCTACCAGGCTCTACCATGGCACCGCCGACGATATTGTACCCTTCCAGAATTCAAAAGACACCTTTTATGGCTTTAAAGCCAGAGGTGCCAAACAAGTAGAATTCTTTCCTATAAAAGGTGGCACGCACGGCACCGCCTTTATACCTATGCTGGAATCAATTATTCCTTGGATACAAGAGCACTAGTAACTAAAACAGAACCTGTCACCCCAGGCCTTCCGGATGTAAATCAGCCTCTGGAAGGCCTTTTTTATTAGAATAATCTGATTTGGTTGATAGTTAAATGGTTTTACTGAGAGTGACTTTCCCATTTAGAACTCTTAACTCATAACTTCTAACTCTTAACTAATTGAACACTCCTCCCACTACCACCTTCTCCTTGTGCACACTTTTTCGGCCCTCCAGGTCGAAGAGCTCTATGTAGAGCAGGTAGTACCCGATAGCGGCTTTGGTACCGTCTTCACGTAAGCCATCCCATCGAAAAAAGCCATTGGTAGCCAGTAACTCATTCCGAACCAACTTACGAATTTCGCGGCCTCGCTCATCAAAAACGGTGATGTTGGCCATAAAGCCGGTTTTATCGGTGCTGTAGTTAAGGGTGGTAAAATCGTGCAGGCCATCGCCATCGGGTGTAAATACTTTAGGCTCTACATTAAAAATGTTGGCTGCCGCCATTTGTTCCTGCGCCTGCGAGTTCAGGTAACCGGGAGTGGCATAGCCTACGGCACTGGCAGCCGAATGAAAATTACTGCCAGTGGTTGGTCCCTCCAGCCGTATCCGCTCCAATGACACACCATTCAGGTCATCGAGCAGGCCAAAGTGCATGTTTTGGTTATAATCGAAGCGATCAGCAATGCGGGTATTGGGTTGCAGCACCACCACTGTACCGGCCGCATCGGGGTAAGCCGGCAGGCTGGCCATACGCAAAAATGTTTCTTCGCGGCCAGCAGGGTAATTCATTTTGATGTTTTCAGGATTAGAGGTGAGCACCACATACTGCCCCGGTGCCAGCACGTAGTTGGCGCCTGTAATGGTGCGGCGGTTAGCTACGCTGTCGTTGCTGACATTGGCGAGTTGCCAGTTCTGCAGGTTCAGGTACTTGCTGCTGCGGTTCACGAGTTCCACAAAATCTACGCCTCCTGTGCGTGGGTTAAAAAGCACCTCGTTTATAACCACGTCGCCAGGTTCAGGCACAGAGGGCAAAGCAAAGCTTGCGTGCAAGGGCTGGTTGCTCAGGTTCCCGGCACAGTCTACCATGCCGGTTGCCGACAACCTATACAGCTGCTGCTCCTGTAGTGGGCTTGCCAGTTGCAGTACCACATCAGTAAACAATGGCCCTTGCACCTGTGCATTGGCAACCCCAAGAGCCGGACTAAGACTGTAGCGGCCAACCGTTGCTGCCTGTGCGCTGTCGAGCCGCTCGTTGAAGCGGAGCAGAAGCCTGTCGGGGGCAGTGGCTGTTACATCTAAAAGCTGGGGCGGTGTAGTGTCGGGGTTAGAAGTGGCAACAGCGTTTGGTTGAGCCGGTGTGCCACCTCGCGGATCAGTAGAAGCCATCCAGTTATCGATGCCTGCACATGGGTTGCCTACGTCTATCATCTCCAGGCTCCAGCCTCCGTTGCGCTTGGTGTTGTCTTTGTACCAGGTATCGCTGTAACTGACGGCATAGATCAGGCGGCCATTGGGCTGTCGGAGCTGCAACAGTTCGCCGGTATTGTTCAGGCTCGGGAAATTGCTGATGCCGATGGCGCGGCCAAACTGTGTAAAGTGCTGCACCTGGTTATTCGGCACCACCACCGCATACTCCCCCGGCTGCAATTGCACATTCGGAAGCGTGGTAGTAGAAGTGGCATCGGAGTACCGGATTCCCTGCAGCGTTAGTACCCGGTTGGTGGGGTTGTAAAGTTCTATGTACTCTTGAGCAGGTAAACCAACAGCCGGAGATTCGCGGGCCATAATTTCGGTAATCAGCAACTCGTTGTAACCGGGCAGCACCGGAGGCAGCACAAAAGAAAAACTACTCTGCACCGGCTCTGCCAGGGTATTGCCGTAGAGGTCGGAGAGATTAGCAATACTGATGATGTTGGTGCCCGAGCTGAAGGACTGGCTAAATTGCAGCTGCACCGTACCAGCCTCGGTTAGAGTAGCAGCTGTGGGTTGCAGGTTGCCGTTAAGGGTGTAGTTGGCAGTGCTGATGGCCTGCTGCTGAGCCAGCGGCTCGTTAAAGCGTAGTTCCAACTGGTTTGGGCTCAATGTTTGGGCAGCTTCTAAAACAGGCGGAGCAGTGTCAGTTACGCGAATATCGTCGAAATAAAAGTTGCGGCTGTTGGCGGAGGAGTAGCGGAGCAGAATACCAAAGTAGCCGGAGCGGGTGTAGGTGGCATCGGTGGCGGTGCCTTGGCTCACATAGCTCTGTCCCTGCCCCGTCAGATCAATTTCCAGGTGCCACTCCTGCCTGATGCTACGCGTTACCCGCACCCGCACTACGTTGTTGGTGTTGCTGCCAATGGTGCCGTCTTGTCCGTTTATCACATAAACAGGATTGCTGCCCCTGTCTTTCCTGAAAAGGCTTACCTCGTCGGGGGTGCCACCAATGCGCACAAAATAGCCACTGTTGTTGCCGCTCAAGTCATCGGAGTCGGAGATGAGGAAAATATCGGCGTAGTTTCCGGAGGAGGTGGCTAGTCGCAGGTTAGCCCAAAATTCCCATACCGTACCAGTTACGGCCTGCAATGGTGTGGTGAGTACCAGCGTAGAGCCCGTAACGGCGGGACCATTGCTCTGCAGTTGCCCCGCCGCATTAATTATAAAGCTCTCGGTGTTGCCAGACCAGGTGGGGTTATGGCTTAAGTTACCATCTGAGAAGGTTTCGAGGAGCTGGGCGCTCAAAAAATATGGAAATAGCAGAAAGAGAATGAGTAAAGTTTGTTTCATGTGTAGATTTGTGATGAAAACTTATTTACTTTGCAACCCGCACGCCCCCAGCCTGCAGGGGCGAGAAGTACAGGCGAAAGCCCGACCTGCTCGCTCAACGATAGGCACGCTAAAGATAGCTTATAAAGAAAAGCTGTTTGCTTTGGGACTTTTACGGGAGACGGTGTAATTTTGGTATGGTAACCTGTAAGGTTATAGTGCCAAAATTTAAATTGGCGGAGGAACTGAAGTTCTAAAACAGATAAGATTAAAGTACTGGCGTTTTGCCAAAAACATAGCTCTATATTAAACTAAAACTACATCCATTACATTAACACATAAAAACCATTTATCTATTTATTTATAAACTTTAAACATGAAAGTAGCAGTTGTAGGCGCCACAGGACTTGTTGGCGGCGAAATTTTGAAAGTGCTGGAAGAAAGAAACTTCCCGGTGGATGAATTATTGTTAGTTGCTTCAGAAAGATCTGTTGGTAAACAGATGGAGTTTAAGGGTAAACAGATAAAGGTTATCGGGATGCAGGACGCAGTTGCGGCTGCCCCGCAAATTGCGATTTTCTCAGCTGGTGGCAGCACATCTACAGAGTGGGCTCCTAAATTTGCCGAAGTGGGCACCGTGGTAGTAGATAATTCTTCTGCCTGGCGCATGGACCCTAGCAAAAAGCTGGTGGTGCCGGAGATTAATGCTAAAGAACTGACCAAAGAAGATAAAATTATAGCTAACCCCAATTGCTCTACTATTCAAATGGTAGTGGCTTTGAACAACCTGCACCAGGAGTTGAAGGCCAAACGCATTGTGGTAAGCACTTACCAGTCGGTAACGGGCACAGGCAAAAACGCTGTAGACCAACTCATGAACGAGCGTGCCGGCAAAGAAGGCGATATGGCATACCCATACCCTATCGACCTGAACGTGCTGCCACACATCGACGTGTTCCAGGACAATGGCTACACCAAAGAAGAGATGAAAATGATCCTCGAAACTAAGAAGATCATGAGCGATGACTCTATTCGTGTAACGGCTACAGCAGTGCGCATACCAGTAATGGGTGGTCACTCTGAGTCGGTAAACGTGGAGTTTGAAAAAGATTTCTCTCTGGACGACATCTACCGCATCTTGAACGAGACAGAAGGCGTGAAAGTAGTAGACAACGTGAAGAACCTGGAGTACCCTATGCCAAAAGATGCCCATGGCAAAGACGAAGTGTTAGTGGGCCGTGTTCGCCTGGACGAAACGCAGCCTCGCACCGTTAACATGTGGATTGTAGCCGATAACCTTCGCAAAGGTGCCGCTACCAACGCCGTGCAAATTGCAGAGTACCTGATGAAGCACGAGCTTGTTTAATTTTAGAAGTTAAACCTTTTGGTGTCAGTTTTAAGGAACAACAACATTTTAATAACAAAAAAGCTGCCTCGGAAACAGGGCAGCTTTTTTGTTTAATTCACCGGTATAACCCACTTCTCTGTCAGTTCAACGCTTATTAGGGCAGATAAATCTCTCTTTCCACATCCGATTTTATTCCGCTTTCCTGGCAATCCCTTCTGGCACTGTGCCAGGCGCAAAAAAAACACAGCCTCATTATTCAGGTACTTTACACTGAAAATTTTTCTACTGATGCTCTCTTAGTAGTATAAGTCCGGCAAATTATGCTTTACTTGCTATGTATTGCATATTAAACTTTAAAGCACCGGGGCCGTTATGGCAAGGTACTTTTCTTGTTTAGTAGCAGGCAAATAAACCTAAAATAGCAATCAATGGCTTCCGGACTTCTCGCTTTATTAGATGACGTAGCTGCCCTGGTAAAAGTCAGTGCGGCCAGCTTAGACGATGTACCTGCCCAGGTGGCAAAGACCACAGGTAAGGTCTCAGGTATTGTTATAGACGATACTGCTGTTACCCCTAAATATGTAGTGGGCCTGGACCCTAAGCGGGAGCTATCTATTATATACCAGATCGCAAAAAAGTCGCTGCTCAACAAGGTGATCTTACTTAGCCCGGCAGCCCTCCTACTTGGTTTCTTTGCGCCTTGGGCTATAAGTCCAATTTTAATGGTAGGGGGTGCTTTTCTGTGTTTCGAGGGCTATGAAAAAGTGCATTCCATGTTTAGCAAACACCATGCTGATGACCAGTCTCATTCCAGCGAAGAAGTAGAGGTAATTACACCCGAAGAATTAGAGAAAACACGAGTAAAAGGAGCAGTCCGTACCGATCTTATTCTTTCTGCGGAAATTGTAGCTATTACGTATTCTACGGTAGCCGACAAAGAGTTAACAACTCAGATAGCCGTTATGCTGGCTGTGGCCATTTTTATTACCATTGCTGTTTATGGGTTTGTAGGGCTTATTGTAAAAGCCGATGATATTGGCATGCACATGGCCAAAGAAAATCACCATCCGCAGGTCAGGAAATTTGGGCAGGGTTTGGTTAAAATTATGCCTGGTTTCTTAAAGGCACTTGGGTATATCGGAACAGTGGCTATGTTGTGGGTAGGAGCAGAAATTATTGCACATGGCATTCCTTTTACAAGCCACGCGCTGCATAACCTGGAGCATGCGCTGGAAAATGTACCGGTTCTGGCCTGGATTGCCAAAGCACTGGCTTGTGCTATAGCAGGTTTGGTAATAGGTGCTGTTATTGCCAAAGTAGTGGCATTGGTAAGCAGCCTGAAAAAGAAAAAACAACCTGTAAGCTAAACTGTAAACTGGCCAAGCCATAACTCCATGCTGCAGGAGCGGCATGCACGGCAAATCCGAAGCAGATAAGTATGTAAGAAAGCCAAAAATGAAACTAATTTCCCGCCTTCAAACTTATTTATAACGGACGATAATTGTTTAGCACTTTGGAATATTCGATGTTTGAGAGGCTTCCGCTACGAAGCCAGACCGAATCTTTAGCGAAAGACGGAACCTTGCTGGCCCGACGAACTTACAACGGATGGCAGGTAACTCTTTACTCCTTAAATGGTTTGTTTGTGGAGCTTTGGGCCGGGAAGGAGGCGCAGGTCATCAGCACGTTTAAGAAATCGGCAAATGCAGTGGCCGTGCTAGACCCATATATAGATAAGATTGACGTTAAGAACGTATTAGACGCCGAGTGCTAACATCAGCAACATTTTAACTCAAGTTGTGCGGTAATTTATAAATTCTTGACGCTAGATTCACTCCACTTTTGCCATCCTGTATAAGGTTCTTGTGAGCGAGAGGCAACTGCAATGTCAGTCTAAGATAACATAGTTGCGGCTATTGCTGGGATAGTGGAGTGAAGCTATTTCATTGCAAGTGTCTTTGTTCTTTTTGTCTTGATACAAAAAGAACCAAAAAAATCAAGATGCTCCAAACTCGCTGAACGCTCAAACAGTGGAGCCTCAAATGGTGCACCTGGTAGAGGTGATCACTCTGTTGTTGCCTGCCGCAATATATTTTTTATGAGCTGTTGCAAGAATTAAATTCTTCTAATGAAAATGCCCTTCCGGAGGTATAATTAGGAGTTCTAGTCCAGATAAGTTTCCATCTTCGTAGCACCTGCTGTCTTCTCTCCCACCCTCTAAAGCAGAGTTGTAGGCAGCCATTCTTAAAAATCTACCTGATACAACCATTCCATCTGACTCTGCGTGAGCACTTTTGGCGAGAACCGGAACGCGGAATTGCGCACCTGGCGCAAAAGCAGGTTCTCCCACTGCGACACCTCCCCCAGTATACGTGACAATCGGATAACTTTGGACGTGCGGGCTATTCTGCGTTTTTGGTAATGATGTAAGGCAAAGGCAACATCCTGCTCCTGCTGCAGGCATTGCCCCAGCACCACGGCATCTTCTATAGCCTGGCAGGCGCCTTGGCCCATGTTAGGCGTGGTGGCATGCGCCGCATCGCCCAGCAATACCACGCGCCCGTAAACATGCTGCTTCAGCGGCTTCAGGTCGGCAATATCGCCCCAGATGAGTTGTTCAGGCTTTGTGGCAGCCAGTATGGCCGGTATAGCAGGCGGCAGATCGTGGAAATGCTCCGCCAGTTGCATCGGTGTAAGCTGGCGCATATGTTCATTTTGAGCGGGTGCATTTATACAAGCGTACCAGTAAATGGTGTTGTGCTGCAGCGGCGCAATGCCTACCCGCCCCTGAGGTGCCCAGGTTTCAGCAGAAATCATGTTGTTGATGGCCACACCCGGATTTTCGACAATGCCACGCCAACAAGTGTAACCGGCATAGCGGGGCTGGTGCTGCGGCAAGAGCTGTTGTCGTATAAGTGAGTGTATGCCATCTGCGGCAATAAGCAGATTGGCAGTTGCCTTGGAGCCATCGGTAAAGGTTACCACCACTTGCTCCCCCTGCTGCTGCACTTGCAGGCAACGCTTGTTCAGGTAGAGCGAGCCAGGCTGCAGGTGCTGGTGCAGCACAGCATGCAGGTCGGCCCGGTGTATAACAAAGTTGTTTAGGCCATATTTTTTGCTCAGCGGGCGGGTATCCATGTTGCTGATGATGTTGCCGCGCTCATCAAAAATATTAAGCGCCTCCAGTTGCTTGCCCCGTGCTACCACTGCCTCTGCCACTCCCAAACGAGAAAGGCCCTGCATCGCATTGGCAGCCAGGCCTACCCCTGCGCCCACCGGCTTCAGTTCCGGAGCTGCCTCATATACGGTAGCCGTTATGCCACTTCTCTGAAGCGCAAGTGCCGCACATAAACCACCTATTCCTCCTCCTACAACAATTACTTGCATAGCTGAAACTTATCGTGACCACTATAGGGACAAAACACCCACATTTGCCTCTGGAAGGCCTATTTCATTAGAATAATTTGGTTGCCATGCTGGCCCGGAGTGGTGCTTAGTGGCGCAACTCCTTCTCTGCTACTGCTCTGCCAAATACTTTTGCTACCCACCTTGGCAGAAAAACAGAGCCCAGTAGCAGGTAAGGGTAATAGGTAATTAAACGGTATAACACTACCACAATAGTACTGAAGCGCCCCAGGAAGCTGCCGAAAAAGCTCGGGAAAGCCATTTCTACAATACCTGCCCCACCCGGAGTTATCGCCACAAGCATTACAATCCAGAAGATAAGGTTGCGCGACAAAATGAGCATATGCTCTCCAATTGTTACATCAGTAAAGGCAGCGATCAGGCAGTTGAGAAGGAAATAACGGGCGCTCCACACAAACACGGTAGAGATAATGGCACGGGCCCAGTAGTTGAAATCTTTGCCTTTGAGCTGCTGTGATGCCCACATAATTTCGTTGCCATGCTGAAAAGCATTTACCCGCCATCTGCGCAGAAAACCCCAGGAGGTTACTTTTAGCAGAAGCCACTTAAACGCTCGAGGCCTTACAAACAGCGCATAGATCATGATGAGGGTATACACAGCAATAAGTACATAGCTAATGTAAAAAGCCATTTGCAAGTTCGCCGCAAAAGAAGGCTCCAGATCGAAAGTGGGGAAAACCTGCCCTTGTGTAGCTAGCAGCACCAGCGGCGCCGCCACAATAAAAAACATGTTGTCGAGCACAGCCGTGAACATGACATAAGCCAGCGACTTACCAAGGGGTATGCCTTCTTTGTTCAGGATAATAGTAGCTACAGCAGTACCACCTACCACCGAGGGTGTTATAGCCGAAGCGAACTCCCAGAGCATAATTACATCCAGGCTGTTGCGCCAGGTCAAAAACTTATCGGTGAGGCTCCTGATGCGGTACATGTAGCCCAGGTCGCGGATAATGAGCACGAGCACGGCGGCGAGAAGCCAGCCTGGGTGCGCCTGCGTTATGCCCTTCAGCTCGCTCAGCCGATCGTCCTTAATAAAAAGCCAGGCTGTAGCCGCCAGACCAAGCAAAACCGGGATCAGGACTTTAACAGGGCTGAAACTCTTGAGTATTGTCTTTTTATTCTGGTCCATGTAGGTGTAGTGGTCACCTGCCTACGACAGCAACTACTTGTAAGTGGCAGGCAAAGAAACTAAAAGATTCTGATTTGAGAAACACTGGCTACCCAGCAGTTTTACAGTATAACGTGTTCCTACAAGCGCAGTTCTGTTACTTGGTTTGCTTCTCCCGCTGCTACCTTAAGTACAAAGTCGTTAAAGCCATCGCCAACTTCTACGCCTATCAGGTTGAGCTGCAGCATTTCCAGTATGGCCAGGAAGTTAAAAATCATACCAATTTTATTAGGAAAAGCGGAAATAACTTCTGAAAAAGACATGCTTTGACGTGCTTTTATTGCCTGCAGGATATACTCTTTTTGGTCTTCGATGGTATAGGGATAGGTAATAACGGTGTGCCGGGGGTGGTTCTGCTCCTCTTCAAAGCGACGCATTACTTTGTCGAACACGCGCATAATCTTGTAAAGACTCAGGTCCTGCAACTCATACTCGAAGTGGTTGGCATTGGCAATCTGCTGCAGCTCCTCGTTTATGTTACCACGGTTTTCCTGGGCCAGGCGTTGCTCCTCCATGGTGCTGAGGTCGGGTATAATGTCTTTAAACCGTTTGTACTCGAGCAGGTGCTGCACCAGCTCCTGGCGCGGATCAATTTCGTTGCCTTCTTCGTCTTTTTCGGTGCGCGGCAGCAGCATTTTGGCCTTAATGCGCATAAGTGTAGCCGCCGTCAGAATAAAATCGCTGGCGACCTCAATGTTCAGCTTTTCCAGTTGCCGTATGTAGCCTACAAACTCATTTGTTATCTGGAAGATAGGAATATCATGAATGTCCAGTTCGTCACGTTCAATAAAAAAGAGCAACAGGTCGAACGGCCCCTCAAACAACGGTAATTTTATCTCGAAACTCACCTATATAGCTTTTATTTAAGCGTAACATGCTACACTTGCTACAAAAATAAGTAATTTCAGTATAACGGTAGCAACCGGCTCTCGTAACAGTGGGAGTTCTTTTAAAATTCAGGATTTAAACTATTATGCCACAAGGCCTGTATACTTTAACATTTGTTAGCCAAAAGCTACTGAAACACATTGCTTTGGCCGGCCGGATTAAAAAGTACTGCAAGAGGAAAGACAGTTTTAAGAATGGCATATTGTTAAATTTATTTAACTTTACATTTTGACTATAAAAGTAGATTACTGCCATACAAACGAAGCCTGCCCAGCGCAAACTTTTGCTGAAATTATTTGTTAGCAGTCTATAAAGACAATTCTATGATTCTTAAACCAGGAGAGCTGCTTGCCTCCATAGACAAACCTGCCGACCTCAGGAAACTGAAGGAGGAGCAATTGTTGCAAGTATGTCAGGAGCTGCGCCAATATATCATAGACGTGGTTTCCATTCATGGCGGGCATTTTGGTGCCAGCCTGGGTGTGGTAGAGCTCACAACAGCGCTCCATTATGTTTTTAACACACCTTACGATCAGTTGATATGGGATGTGGGCCACCAGGCTTACGGCCATAAGATCTTAACTGGTCGCAGAGATATTTTTCATACAAACCGCAAATACGGCGGCCTTTCCGGCTTTCCTAAACGCAAAGAGAGCGAGTACGATGCCTTTGGCGTAGGCCATTCCAGCACCTCCATTTCAGCAGCCCTGGGCATGGCGGTAGCCTCGCAGTACAAAGGCGAAAACAAACGACAGCATATAGCTGTAATCGGGGATGGCGCTATGACCGGCGGCATGGCCTTTGAAGCACTTAACCATGCTGGCGTAGCCAACGCCAACCTGCTGGTAGTGCTCAACGACAACTGCATGAGCATAGACCCCAATGTAGGTGCCCTCCGCGAATACCTCACCGATATTACCACCTCCCGCACCTATAATAAAATGCGGGATGAAATATGGAACATACTCGGTAAAATAAGCAAGTTCGGTCCTAATGCCCAGCAAATACTGTCTAAGGTAGAAAGCGGCGTAAAGGCGGCTCTTATGAAACAGAGTAACCTGTTCGAAGGCATGAACTTCCGCTACTTCGGACCTATAGATGGACACGACATCCACCATATGACTTCTGTCCTCAACGACCTGAAGCATATACCAGGACCTAAAATACTGCATGTTCTGACGACCAAGGGCAAAGGCTTTGCCCAGGCCGAGAAAGAACAAACTAAATGGCATGCACCTGGCCTGTTTGATAAAATTACAGGCGAAATATACAAGAAGCAGTACGACACACCTCAGGCTCCTAAGTACCAGGATGTATTCGGCCACACCATTGTAGAGCTGGCCGAGCAGAACCCGAAGGTAATGGGTGTAACACCTGCCATGCCATCTGGCTGCTCGCTCAATATCATGATGAAGGCCATGCCTGATCGTGCTTTTGATGTAGGCATTGCCGAGCAACATGCGGTTACGTTTTCTGCAGGCCTGGCTACACAAGGTCTTATTCCGTTTTGCAACATCTACAGCACGTTTATGCAGCGTGGCTACGACCAAGTAGTGCACGATGTGTGCCTGCAGAACCTCCCGGTGGTTTTCTGTCTCGACCGCGCAGGTTTTGCAGGAGCAGATGGCCCTACACATCACGGTGCTTACGACATTGCATTTATGCGGTGCATTCCGAACATGGTAGTTTCGGCTCCCATGAATGAGCAGGAATTACGCAACCTTATGTTTACAGCCACTCAGGAAGGGGCAGGACCATTTACCATTCGGTACCCACGTGGCGAAGGTGTAATGCCACAGTGGCGCACCCCGCTGGAGGCAATTGAGATTGGGAAAGGCCGCACCGTACAGGAAGGCGAAGAAGTAGCTTTGCTTACCTTTGGCCATATTGGCAATTATGCGGTAAGCGTTTGCCAAAAGCTAAGCTTCGAAGGTATTACGCCTGGTCATTACGACATGCGTTTTGCCAAACCACTAGATGAGGAGCTGCTGCACCACATCTTTAGCAAATACGACAAAGTAATAACCGTTGAAGATGGCTGTCTGCAAGGTGGTTTTGGCAGTGCCGTGTTAGAGTTTATGGTCGATAATGGCTATACCGCCCAGGTAAAACGCCTTGGCATGCCCGATAAAATATTTGAGCATGGCTCACAGGAAGAACTGCACCACGAAGCTGGTTTCGACCCTGCTGCCATTGAAGCAGCAGTACGGGAATTGGTGGCCGCTCGTGTAAAAATTAAAATCTAAAAACATAATTATAAGAGCTTATAAAGCTTTGACTGAGTTATAAACTAACCAGAACCGCCAGCACTGCAGAAGTGCTGGCGGTTCTGGTTTTAGGAAAGGCACTGTTGGTACCCAGAGGTAGAAAGCCATTTTTTCCCTCCGGAAGGCCATTTTCATTAGCAGAATTCTGTCTGAAGCTGGCAAAGCTCAGGATGAGTCCATAGCAGTAACCTGCAAGAGGCTCCTGCTATTTCTGCAGAAATCTTTTTAATTTACACTTTCAAGAACATCACCACTATGGAAAACAAAACCTACTCCGACACTGGCTCAGGCCATACCATTGTATTTCTGCATGGCTTCTGCGAGAGCAAGCAGGTGTGGGAGGCTTTTACGCAGCCCCTGCAACAACACTTCCGCGTGATAGCCCTCGATTTGCCCGGCCACGGCAATAATACCCAAAACAACAGCAGCTACAGCATGGAGAGCATGGCCGAAGACGTAAAACAGCAACTCGATGAGCTGGGGGTGCAGCAATGCCTGCTGGTGGGGCACTCTATGGGCGGTTATGTAACCATGGCTTTTGCCGAAAAATACGAAGACCGACTCAAGGGCCTTTGCCTCTTCCACTCCTCCGCCCTACCCGATACCGACGAGAAAAAAGAAAACCGCAACAAGACCATAGGGTATGTAGAGCAGCATGGGGTCGATAATTTTATCAACCCGTTTATTGAACCACTGTTTTTCAGAGGCAACCGCGAAAAGTTAAAAAACGAAATTGAACTGATGAAAACCATCGGCAAACAGACTCCACAAAAAGTTATAACAGGCGCACTGGCAGCCATGCGCGACCGCCCCGATCGCACGCAGGTGCTGCAGGAGCTAGCCATACCGGTTCAGTTTATCTTTGGAAAAGAAGACGGTGCCGTACCGCTGGAAAAAGCGCTGGAGCAATGCCACCTGCCTTACAATAGCACCGTGCATTTTCTGGGCCAAACAGGCCATATGGGCATGTTTGAACGCAAAACCGAAACACAACAGGCCTTGCAGAAATTCGCCGAAACCATTTACGCGGGCAGTCAGGCATAAATGCTTTAAGGTCAGTATCATCGTTCCGTTTTTATGCACCTATAACTTTGCAGAGAGCCTCTACCCCCAGAAGCATTTTACCCACCATTGTGTTTTCGCAGTTTGCCGGCACCTCTCTGTGGTTTGCCGGCAACGCGGTGCTGCCGGAACTACAACAGGCTATGAACCTGCAGGATGCAGCGCTGGGTCCACTGACATCCGCCGTGCAGCTGGGGTTTATTTTCGGTACGCTGTTCTTTGCCTTTTTTTCGTTGGCCGACAGAATTTCTCCAAGACTCCTGTTTCTGCTCTGCGCGCTGCTCGGCGCTGGCGCCAATGCGCTGGTGCCGGTCGTTGCCGGTAGCCTGGCAAGTGTGTTGGTGCTACGCGCGCTTACAGGTTTCCTGCTGGCAGGCATCTACCCGGTTGGTATGAAGATAGCGGCTGGCTGGTACAGCCAGGGTCTGGGCAGAGCTATTGGTTACCTGGTGGGGGCACTGGTGGTGGGCACAGCCTTTCCGCATTTCTTAAGGGCCTTTGATACGTTACTTCCCTGGCGCATGCTCCTGCTATTGGTAAGCGGACTGGCAGCTACCGGTGGTATACTCATGTATGCATTCGTTCCTGACGGGCCTTACCTTAAAAAGGGCGCTGCTTTCAAGGCTGCTAACCTGCTGCTCGCTTTCCGCGATCGGGCGTTTCGTAATGCTGCCTTTGGTTATTTCGGGCACATGTGGGAGTTGTATACACTCTGGGCATTTGCTCCTTTTATTATTGCTTTTGCATTGCCGCACCTGCCGGCGGAGCAGGTTTCTATGTGGAGCTTTGCCGTAATAGCCGCCGGCGCTATTGGCTGTGTGGGCGGAGGTTATTTGTCACAAAGCTGGGGGAGCAGCAAAGTAGCTTTCTGGCAGCTTCTGCTGTCGGGCTTGTGCTGCCTGCTATCGGTGGTGGTGCTACAGGCCCAGGCCCCAGTACTCATCCTGCTGTTTTTGCTGGCTTGGGGTGTAGTGGCGGCCGGAGACTCACCACAGCTTTCTACGCTTACAGCCCAAACAGCTCCGATTCACCTGGTTGGTACCGCCATTACGGTGGTCATTTCTATCGGCTTTGCCATTACCATTGGCAGCATACAGCTGATGGCGCACCTGCTCAGGTCATTTCCGCCGCATGCTGTTTTACCTATATTGGCTATTGGCCCTGTTTTGGGCCTGCTCTCACTTCGCCACCTGCTCTCTAAATAAAATGCCGCGCCAGCAGCAAGTATCCTTTGGTATTTGTGTGGTAGTGAGTAGCACAACCGCTTACTTCTTTTTGTCTTCCTGAAGGGATCTTGTGGGCGAGAAGTATGAGCAATAGCTGTCTTTTTGTGTTTAAGTTCGTATAGCACTTGCATAGCTGTGACAGCGGGGTGAAGCAGTTTCATTGCCTGTTTACTTGTTCTTTTTGCCTTGATACAAAAAGAACAAGTAAAATCAGGACGATTTTGTCTAAAGGGGGCACCTCCACCCCCACTCGCTGAACGCTCAAACAAAAAATTGTCAATGGGTGCACCTGGCTCAGGTATTTGCTTTGTAGCCTCCCGCTGCAAAACATTTTCTGGGATTAGCTTTCTTAAAAATTCTTCTAATGAAAAGGGCCTTCCGGAGGTAAAATAAGGACTAGTTACGCAAGGGGTGTTTTAACAGAACCGCCATACTGTTAATGCTGGCAAACCTGTACAAACGCAAAACAGCGGCTAACATTTCTGCCAGCCGCTGCTTCATTCTTTTGATTTGTGCTATACGTATTACTGGGCCTTTAGCTCCATTTTGATTCCATCTTGTCCTACCAGGCGCATCTCTTTTTCGGTGAGCTGCTCAACATCAAAATTCTCCGATACATCGTCTCCCTGAAACTGCAGCGAAAGCCGCTTAGCCGACTGATCAAACGACCAGGTGCCTGTTTGCAGCGAACCGCCGCCACCAAGGGCAAATCTGCCATCGGAGTAAAACTGCATAGTTTCCGCCTTCTCTTCTTTTGTCAGCTTTTCTTTATCGCCGGAGGCATTAAGTGATTTCTCGGCTTTCCAGGTTTTGCTGCTGTTACCCGATATCATATTTTGTGTGCCTACTTTCTCGTTTCCACCACAGCTTACCATCACCAGCATTAGCATGGCAAACAAAGTAGTATACAATTGGCTCATTCTTGATTTCAAATTTTCCATAGTTAGCAAGTTTAGTAATATAACTTTTGCCTGCAGCCACCTAAGCAGTACAGGCTGTGAGTGATTACGGGTAAAACTACGATTAAGTTAGTACGAGCACACAACTTTGCCTGAACCATACCTCATCAGAACCAACTACAAAAGTTGGCGTATTACTCAAGTATGTAACAGGACAAAACCTGTACATTTAATCGTATAATTTTGATTTAAGCTATTTTACATATGGGACTAAGTGATTTTTTTAAGAAAGGAAAAGAAGAGCCAATAAAACGTGCTCCGGCCAAAGCTCCTCAACCGGCGGCAGCTCCGGCTGCTACACAACCGGCTCCACAAGCAGCCCCACAGGCTGAAGCCCCAAAGCAGGATGTGTACACTGTTTCGGGCGGCGATTCACTCTCTAAAATTGCCAAGAAGTTTTATGGTGATGCTGGCGCCTGGAAAAAGATTTACGAAGCAAACAAAGCTACTATCGGCTCTAACCCCGACCTGATTAAACCAGGCCAGCAGTTTGTAATTCCGAGGTAAGCGCTTTGTAGCAAAACAGGCAGCGGCAGGCTCTACACATAAGAAGAGCCTGCCGCTGCCTGTTTAAATGGATTGGTGCTACTGAATTCTTCTAATTAAAATTACCTTCCAAAGCTAAAAGAGTGCAAAATACCTCTAGTGTTAGTGTAGCCTGTAGTTAAGGCCTAGCTGCAGCACACGATCCCGCTCTTTAAAGTCAGTTTCGGAAGCAGCCAGTTTGTTACTTACCCCTACCTGCAACTGCCCCACAAGCGCCGTGGTTTCAGTTAGCTTTAGCTGCAGCTCTAGTGGCAAGTAAACCGGGAAGCGCCTGTAGCTATAATTATTGTAAACTTCGTTTACGTCTTCGCCTCCTATAAAAAGCGCGCCATCTAAGTGCACCTTTGTTTTGGTTTGCAGGTGCACATTAGTGCCTATGCCTGCACCAACAGAAAACCGGTCGGTGAGCTGGTGCAGGTAAAGTGCACTAATGGCCGCCATCAGGCTTAGGTTAATCGATTTGGCATCGGCCATGGGGTTCCGGTTTGGGTCCAGCACATAAATTTCGCCGGCATGCTGCCTCCTGATGGTTGGCAAAAGCATGAGTTGTATAGCAGCTCTTTCTCCTGCCGATACTTCTGCCCAAGCTCCTACTCCTAGTTGTAGTCCTGTTTTATAGGTGTAGTCTGCTCCAGGTGCGTTCGCGACTGGTTGGCTGGCTTTAGTACTGGTTGCTACTGCGCCTGCTCTGCCTGTAAGGCCCCAGTTAAGTTGCTGTCCGTAGGTCATCACCGAAATAGTCAGGGCCAGTATGGTTAAAATCGTTCTCATCCTGCTAATTTGCTTTTACTAACCTATACCGGCTCACCTTACCGTTGAAATGCACTTCGCTCACATAAATGCCTTTTGGCATGCCTTGGAAGTTAATCATTGTGTGGTATTCGCCTGCTCCTTGTGGCAACTCTATTTTCTTGCTGTACTTCCCCTTTTCATCCGACACATACACCACCACCGGGTCGTTCCCGAGCGAACTTACATCTACATATACCATATCCTGGAAAATGGTGGGATGAACCGAAATCGCATCGGCACTGAGCAGAAGGTTCGATTTGGCTGTGATGGTGAAATTTAGGTTTTGCACTCCGGAGAAGTCTGGTTCGGGAGTTGTTGTCTGGCAACTACCTAAGGGCAGTACCAGCAGGAAGGTTACCAGGCAGTAGAGATGTTTCATAGCTGCGTTATATTTTTAAAATAAGGTACATAAAAAAGCCCACTGCACAACCTGGTGCAGTGGGCTTTTTTATGTACCTTATTTTTGACTAGAAACGCTCGTCAGCAGCGAAAAAGAAATCGCCTTCTATTTGCGCATTCTCATCAGAATCGGAACCGTGTACAGCGTTTGCCTCTATAGACTTGGCATATACCTTACGGATGGTGCCTTCTTCTGCCTGGGCAGGGTTTGTAGCGCCTATCAGCTTACGGAAATCTTCTACAGCATTGTCTTTCTCCAGAATCATGGCCACGATTGGTCCAGACGACATGTACTTTACAAGGTCGCCGTAGAACGGACGCTCTTTGTGCACTTCATAGAATTGTCCGGCACGCTCCTCAGTCAGTTGCGTTTTTTTCATCGCTACTACACGGAACCCGCCTTCTTCCATCATTTTAGTGATACCGCCAATGTGGTTTTCAGCCACTGCATCTGGCTTAATCATGGTAAATGTTTTGTTTCCTGCCATTTCTGTTATTCGTTATAATTTTTAAGTAGATACTCGTTTTGGTGCCTGCCCAATAGCGCTGCAAAAGTAGTGAATTCTACCAATAGTAACCTAGTTTTGGCGTTTACTTTACACAAAGGTAAGATGCCGGCGGGCCATAAAATAAGCGTGTAAAAGAGCCTGTAGGAGCAATTTAATTGCATTAGAAGTTATTTATTCTCAAATTTGTAACTTATTTCCTTATTAATCAGAGGAGTTATAACTGGCTGTATGCACGATATTAATGCTCTAAAAGAGCTTTTAAAAGAGCCTAAAGAGGTGATGATCACAACACACCACAAACCGGATGCCGATGCATTGGGGTCATCGCTGGGTCTGGCAGGCTACCTTAAAAAGAAAGGGCATCGCGTAACGGTGATCACCCCTTCCGATTACCCTAACTTTCTGGCCTGGATGCATGGCAACGAAGATGTGCTGGTGTACTCCGATAAGAATGACGCCCTGGTGCGCCGCATCATCTCTGAGTCGCAGGTGATTTTTTGCCTCGACTTTTCGGCTCTCTCCCGCATTAATGAAATGGGTGAGTATATTCGGCAAGCCGAAGGCAAAAAAGTACTTGTAGACCACCACCTGGAACCCGAGAACTTTGCCGACCTGGACTACTCTAACAGCGCTGCCGCCGCAACCGCCGAACTGGTATACGACCTGATTAAGGCCATGGGCGATGCCGACATGATAGATACTCAAATTGGTGAGTGCCTATACGCTGGCATTATGACCGACACCGGCTCTTTCCGCCACCCGAGCACCTCCAAAAACGTGCACCTTATTATTGCCGACCTGTTGCATATAGGAGTAAATACCTCTAACATTCACCGCCTTATTTATGACAGCTCCTCGGAACTGCGCCTGCGCTTTCTGGGTTATGCCTTAAAAGACAAGCTGGTGGTGCTACGCGAGTACAACACGGCCTATTTTGCCATTACGGCTGAAGAATTGAAGGCATACGACTCCAAAACCGGCGATACTGAAGGGCTTGTAAATTTTGCGCTGTCTATTGAAGGCATTGTGTTTGCTGCCATCATTATAGATCGGAGCCAAGCGATAAAAATGTCGTTCCGGTCGGTTGGCAATTTTTCGGTAAACGAATTTGCGCGCCAGCACTTTAGCGGAGGCGGCCACCGCAACGCGGCCGGCGGCATATCTTACGAATCGTTGGATGCCACTGTAGCAAAATTCGAGAGCCTGCTCCCACTTTATAAAAACGAACTGCTTAGCAGCAACAATTAAAACAAATAATTTTCAACCTATAAGCAATGCTATTTAAAACCAAACTTTTGTTGCCAGTTATAGCTGGTGCACTTTTGTTCCAGGCTTGTAACAAAAAAGATGAATTTCAGACTTCAGCAAACGGACTGAAATACAAAATCTATAAATTAAATGACAAAGGGGAATATGAGGCAAAAGGCAAAGTAGCCGACACCGACACCTCCGGCGCCCGCATGGGTCAGATCATCTCTTTTCATATGACTCTGAAAAATGCCGAAGACTCTGTTCTGGTAGACACACGTACTCAAAAGCCTGCTTTCCCGGCCATGCTACCTATTGTGGAGCCAAGCATGAAAGGCGGCTTAGAAGAAGCCCTGATGATGCTTTCTGACGGTGACAGTGCTGTTTTCAAGATTAATGCAGACTCTCTTTTTGCGCATACTTACAAGCAACCGCTTCCTCCATTTATAAAGCAAGGCTCTGATCTTACTTACTTTGTTAAAGTAGACCGCGTTATGAACCGCGACCAGGCCGAGGCTTACCAGCAGGAAGTAATGGAAAACATGCAGAAGCAGGAACATGCCGAAATGCTGAAAAACCTGAAATCTGATAGTGCCATGGTGGCCCAGCTGAAAACCGACAGCACCCTTATTCAGAAGTATGTACAGGAGCAGAAGTTATCTAATGTGCAAAAGTCGCCGCTTGGCGTATATTACACTGTAACACAAGCTGGCCAAGGCCCGCAGGCAGCAGCAGGTGACCTGGTATCAGTACACTACAAGCTGTCTAACCTGAGCGGTAAGCAGCTCGAAACTTCTGAAGGGAACGATCCTTTCAAATTCCCGTTAGGTCGCGGACAGGTAATTCCGGGTTGGGACGATGCCATTGCACAGCTGAAAGAAGGCAGCAAAGCTACGTTGCTTATTCCTTCGCCATTAGCTTACGGTGCACGTGAGCAAGGCCCAGACATGCCGGCCAACTCTATCCTGCGCTTCGATATTGAGCTAGTTGATGTAGAGAAACAATAAATACTTTTTTAATATGCGTGTATTATCCCTTTTAACCAATACCAGCCAGAAAAGCATTTTACTAAAAGCGCTCTTCTTTCTACTTGTTGCTGCTTCCTTTTCGGCATGTAAAGAGCCTCAAAATCCTTATGTGTTCGATACTGAAGGACAGAAGATAAAAGATGAGCAGGTGATCCGGCAGTATTTCAGGGCGAACAATGTAGATACAACCAAGGTTGTAAGAACCGAAAGCGGGCTTTATTACCTGAACATTACACCCGGTACAGGCGACCTGCTCAAGGTAGGCGACATAGCTGATGTGCATTATATTGGAAGGAACATATACGGCAATGAGTTTGATAACTCCTATAACCGTGGTTCATCTTTTAGTGTAACAGTAGGAGCAACTGGGCCTAATGGAGTAATTCAAGGTTGGAATGAAGGTCTGCAACTAATGAAACCAGGAGAAGAAGCCTTTTTGTATATTCCTTCTCATTTAGGCTATGGCCCTCGTGGCTACAGCTCTATTCCAGGCAACGCGGTGCTCATATTTGAGATGAAGGTATTGAGAAAGCGGTAGTACAACATATTTAAAATCAAAAAGAAGAGGCTGCTCCTGGAGTGGCCTCTTCTTTTTTTTTGCGGCCTCTGTTGAAGCAATCATGTCAATTGGTGCCTTCCCCCCTCTCCTACTCCGACAGCACCTCCGAGAGTACGGCCAGCGATTTAATTTCGCCCAACTTCTCTACGTGCAGCTGGTAATACCGGATTAGCACCGAGAGGAGCTCCCGCCTTACTTTACCGTTTGGAATACCTGCCTGATTGGGAGTTCGCATTAACTGATCGAAGAAGGTTTCGTAAACCTGCAGCGCCAGCACGGTAGGCGCATTTGCTGCTCCTGCTGCATGCGATGAAAAAGCCACCTGCTCTACGATTTCGGCACCGGAGCTCGGGCCAAAGCCCAGGTGGTGGCTCAGTTGCAACAAAAACACCAGGTGAAAATTCTCGAAACCAGTTTGCAGCTCATCAAAATGAATGATGGACTGGTACAAAAAAGCAAACAGCGACGGATTCTCTTCTTCCTCCTTTACCGTGCGCGATACCATTTCTGAGAGAAAAAGCAAAATGCTGCTTTTCCGGATGTCGAAAGGAATGGAGATGAAAGGATATGCCGACCTGTATTCAGAAATGCGTGTTATTCCGCCCTTGTGCGAGGTGTACACCACCATATCGAGCAAGGTGAAGGCCTGAAACAAGGCGATGCGGGAGCCGCTGTTTTTTTTGCGCACACTGTTTACGATGTACGACTGCACACCCAGCTGCTCTGTGTATATTTTAGCGATAATGGAGGTTTCCCGGAACCGGATATAATTCAGGACAATACCTCTAGTTTTAACCAGCATTTATTCGAGTACGGCTATTTTACTGATGCAGGCTTGCGCACCATCACGATCGGAGCTCATAACTAGGTATACGCCCGCTTTTACTCGCTTGCCATTGTAGCTACGTCCGTCCCAGGTTACAGTGCCGCCGGTGGCCTGTGTTTTGTACACCAGCGAACCTGCCACATCGGTTATACGCACACTTGCATTGTTTGGCAGTCCCGAAATACCAATAAGACCACTAAAGCTGCGCTCTACCGGGTTTGGGAAAACAGTGGCACAATTTGGAGTACCTTCGGTAATAGTGGCACCTGCGCTGTAAGACACTATTCCGGCATCGGTGGCCACAAACACCTGGCCGGTTTTATGCTCCACCGCCACCGACAGCACTTTGTCTGATGGGAGCGGGCTGTTTTGAGCTGTAAAATGATGCACCAGGCTATCGCCATCAGGAGAAAAGAGCCAGAGCCCGTTATCGGTTCCCATCCATTTGCGGTTGGCTCCATCTACTGCAATAGAGCGCACGGTCTGTCCATCTAAAAGAGGCCTTCTGTTAATAATCGGAATGTAGGCATCAAAAGTCTGGTTCGAAAAAATGGTGCGGGGATCCGTGTTGTAGAAAACACCTACACCGGCAGCAGTTCCTATCCAGATTGCGCCATCCAGGTCTTTGGCCATGCTGTATATAAAACCATCGGGCAAACCTCCCGTGCCTGCTCCCGTCGAAACGTGTCTTCGCTCATTGGTTTGGCTGTTAAAAACATAGAGGCCAGCTTGGGTAAAAACACGCCTGGTTATGGAAAGCCACTTGTTGCCGTAGTCGTCTACGAGCAACTGGTCGAACCGCGAGGCATCCGGAACCTGCAGGTTAAACGCCTCCCAGCGCCCATCAGGGTAAAGTGCATGTAGGCTAGGTTCTCCAACCTGGTGGTTTCTGTTCGTAACCCATAATACACCCTCCCGGTCAACGCCAAGGTCCGTAACACGCACATACTGTGTTTTATCTTCGGCACTGCTGGCACTTACCAGGGTGCTGTTATGCCCGTTATAAAGCTTAGATTGCCCTAAGCCATTCCACTCCAGCAAGCCATTGCCAAAGCTGCCAAAGTACATTTTGTCTGTAACTGGGTTGTAGACGGCAGTTACCAGATCTTTTCCGCCAGGATATTGGTTTCTATCGGGATATATATAGCTGTTGAAGTTTTTCCACTCCCCGTTTCGGTACTCGAAAAAGCCATCGTATAGCTCGCTCTGCAAGTAAGACTCGCTATAGCCTCCGCTCAACACATACACCAGGCCATTTACAGCATATACTCTGAAGCTATTACCAGAGTAAGGGCCATTGGGAGCAAAAGCAGCCAGTTCTGCTCCTGTTACAGAACTTTTCACGAGACCGTTTATACCATCTGCCACCCACAAGTTATTTCCTTCGCCTACAAGTGCTTCCTGCGGTACACGCAGGAGATCGTTCGTTACCGTAGTGCTTTCGCCAGCAGTATTCAGTAGCATAACTCCGGCACCAGCTGTTGCTACCAGGTAGGTTGCTGTTGCCCTTAAACTGCGGAGATCTGTAACCGGAGCGGTAGCTATTGGCACCCAGGTATTGCCGCCCCACCTGAACAAACCGTTTTCGGCAGTTCCGGCTACCACGCTGTTGTTAAACGATACAACAGTTGTGGCCACTCCTTGCCAGGGCAACCCATTATTGTGGCTTTTCCAATTGTTGAAATCCAGCAGGTTGGTGCCACTTAGCTTTGCGGCAAGTACTCCTTTGTCTGAAGCTATGTAAATGCTGTCTCTTAGAATGGTCGTGGCTGTTACATCCAACATTTCGCCAGCTGGGCCCAGGTTACTGTAGGTATCCCGTATCTCCAGCTTTACCAGGTCCAACACCACTACTCCAAAGCTGCAGGAAATGTAAGCCAGTTTATTATGAATATAAATATGCCGTATAGTCTTTTCGCCGGCAATTGTTTTCCTGAAAATATCGCTGATGTTAATGATGCGGTTGCCGCGCAGTAAATCGATGTTGGTATTGGTGTAGGCGATTACCAGGGTTTTGGTATCGTTGTCGTAGCGCAGCGAACTGATGCGTTGCTCGCTTAAGCCATCGACTTTGGAGAGCGTTTGGACGGAGTTAAACTCCTTATCGAGAAAGAAAAGGCCTCTTTCGGTGGCGCAATATACGTAATCTGGCGTTTCGGCAATGGCTCTTCCCTGCTGATACGGCACATGCACCTGCCAGGCTCCTATGGCTAACCTACTTTGCGCCTGCAATGCGCCAGAGCTGCCAAACAGCAGGCTAAGGAGCATGAGCACCTGAAACGGGAGCCGGAGCAAGGGCCTAACTTTAGTATTCAGTAAAAATTTCTTCATCTCTGGTTCTGGCTGCGTAATATCTGCTCAGCAGGATTCCTGGCCTGGCTACTGCTTAAAAAGCATGCGCATACTTTGGCTTGTGCCCCTTGCCATGCAGAACCTTTTTTGCACTTCTAAAGGTAAACATGTTCTGCCTGAAATGGTAAATGCATCAGCACAAATAATTTACAAGGCCGCCCAAGTAGATAAGTAACAGATAAATCAAAAAAATAGTATAGCCACAGTTCGACAAAGGCCGTACCTGGGCTTGAATTGTTATTTTATTGCTTTTCTGCCTTCGAGAAAGCAGTGCCGGCACCGGGCTTCATATGATTCTGTTTCGCCCAGCAGCACCTGCTGTTCCGATACTGCATTTCGGAAAGAGTAAGTGGCAATGTCGCCGCACTGCACGCAAATGGCATGCACCTTGGTTACATACTCTGCTACGGCCATTAGGTCGGGCATAGGACCAAACGGTTTACCAAGGTAGTCCATATCGAGGCCGGCAGCTATTACCCGTACGCCGCTATTAGCCAGTTTTACACAAACTTCTGCCAGGCCATTATCGAAAAACTGAGCCTCATCTATTCCTACCACATCGCAGCTGCCGCCGAGCAACAGCATATCCTGGGCAAAATCGATGGGCGTAGACCGAATGGCATTGGCGTTGTGCGACACTACATCTACCTCGTGGTAGCGCTTGTCTATGGTTGGCTTAAAAATCTCCACTTTCTGCTTTGCAATGGTTGCCCGGTTGAGGCGGCGAATCAGTTCCTCCGTTTTACCGGAGAACATCGACCCACAAATTACTTCAATCCACCCCCTCCTGTGTGCGTGGTTTTCGTTGCCAACGCGCGGTTCTATAAACATCTGCTAAAAGATTTTAGATTCCAGCTTTTTAACTCTGGATTGTAAACAACGACGAGCTATTGCTCAATTTTTACTTCCTGCAAATTAATCTAATGAAAATGGCCTTCCAGTGGCTTTGTCTAGATTTTAGATCCTAGACTTTAGATACTAGATTTTTTCTGAAGCTGATTTTAAGTTTCGATCTGCTTCGGCCAGACATTCGCAGGAGCTGCGCACGCTGCGACGCCTTACAAGCTATTACCTGTCAGCCATTAAACCATTCAGCAATCATCACCTAACAATCGGCAACCAAATTCTGCTAATGAAAATGCCCTTCCGGAGGTCAGAAAGCATGCCTGGTGCTCTGAGCTCAGACACGGGGCTTACTTATTTACCTCTGCTTTGCCTCCGTTCCTAGCTTGATTCTGCGTAGCGCAGGTGTGGCAGCTGTGTTTGCAGCGGCACCCGCCCAGAGGCATCGCCTTGGAGAGTAGCCTGGCACATAAGTCGCTCATTTTCCTTTAGCCGGCCGTTGTCGCGGTAGCGGGTTTCGTTTGCTGTAAGGGTGCCAAATTGCGACATTCCTTCGGTTACAACCAGGCGGCAGGTTGTGCAGCGGCCCTTGGCTCCACAGGCATGCATCCAGTCTATGCCTGCCTGCTGCAAGGCCTGAAAAATGGTTTGTCCGCTTGCCACTTCCACCTCTTTATGTGCCAGGTTTTGCACAGTCAACTTTGGCATATTATTTCTATATTTACAGTTTACAGCAGAATGTAAACCTAAAATGGAAGACAAATATAATCAATTACACCTAGAGCGTTATAGCAAAGACCTGGCAAATCTGCTTTGCGACCGCCACTTTGCCTCTCACGACACTGTTAACGGCCCTCAGCTTCTTGGTTTTACCACTATCAAACAGGTGAATCTTTTTGTGATAAAGGAGCTCCTGATGAAATGGCACCACGAAATGGCCAACCTGCGCAGCCCGTACTTCGACTATGAGCACGAGGATGTAAAGGAGGCGCTGGTGAACTTTATGAATGTAGTATCGCGTAAGATTCTGATGAAACGCAATGCCTTTGAACCGCTGCTGCAGAAGGCTATTTACGACACGTTTTTAATGGTGCTTGCACCGGCTACTGTTTTTGAGGAAAAGTTTCTGCGTATACAGGAAGAAATTACCCTGCCTAAACTCCAGGACAACCTGAAATACATAGACCTCGACAAGCCGCTTATTGCCGGCTTTATAGATACCCTATCGCCCTCTAACCGCGATCGCGACTATATTCTGAGCCGGTTCAGGCTCTACATAAACGCAAATGTAAACAGCCGTACACCACTGCAGGAGGTACTGCCTAAGTTTAATACCCTGTTGCCGATAAGCGAGCAGGATCTGCTCACAATCGCCGTGTCCGCACCGCCACAGGAGGCAAAGCCAACACCAGCAGCTCCCTTGGAAGAAAAGGATGTGGTAGCCCCTATACATACTGCTCAGCGTGAAGCTTCTGCCCCAACGGTAACAGCAGTTAAGCCTGCTCAAGGCCAGAACAGCCTGAATGAGCGGTTTAAAACAGCCGAACGGCCAACCCTGAACGAGAACTTTTACAAAGGCACTGCAGCAACCTCGCTAGCCGACTCGCACAGCAACCGAAAAATTGAGTCGCTGAAAAACTCCATCTCCATAAACCAGCGATTCAGTTTTATAAATGAGCTATTCGATGGCGACAACATGACCTATTACCAGGCCATAAAACAGCTGGATGAGTATGCCCACCCTGAAGAGGCCAAACGTTATGTGACCCAGGAACTGGCATCAAAGTACGACTGGAGCAAAAAGCAGGAACATGTAAGCAAGCTGCTGCACCTGATAGAACGAAAATTTGCCTAACAACCAATTCCATAGCCTGAAACTCAGCTCTTTCAGGCTATGGAACATATCTTTTTGCCTGAAACAGGAAAGAAATAACTGCCTTTAAGTATTTATTAGTGAATTCCTTATGCTATTTTAGCGTCATATCTATTGTATATATGCGTTTGAAATATTAAATATGCATGTTAGTTAGCAGACAGGTACTGTAAGCACGAAAGTAATTCCATTAAAATATATTAGTTCATCGACACAAAGAGCCTTTAAACTCGTAATATCAACCTGACTAACTTTTAGACTACTATGAAAGACGATTTTGACTTTGATGAGGATGCCAATTTCAGCTTCGACGATGAGGAAGAGGACGATGATTTTGGGATGACGTTTGAGGAAGATCTATACCTCATGATAAGGGAGAAACTTCGTGACACTATTCAGGAGTATAAGGCGCAGTTTCCTATTCTTAAAAAACTCGAAACTTCTGTCAGCAATTTTAAAGTGAAGGCCGCCAACACCGATGATTCTAAATTTTACCCTTTGGCAGCCAAGTTGCTCTCAGAACACATAAAGCCTTTAACAGAAGAGTCGGAAGAAATTCTGGAGATTTACACAGCTATGCAATCTGACATTGCTCGCTTCAAGAACCAGCGTGCACATGGCCATGAGGGAGATCTTTATTTATCGGCATAGTTAACTAACCTCTAAGCTACAAGTAGCTTAGAGGTTAGTTTTTAAATATAGTAGGTAATTTAAAGCTGGAATAACCTTAACTGGAATTGAATTAATAACATAATTTATATTTAAATTCCAAAACAACTCATATAAAAAAAAATTAGCCTACCTTTAGGCTATGTACTTTCTTTTGTAATTGTCTGTTTGTGTTTCAACAGGCAAGACCTTCTTTCATGTAAGCTGCGACAGAGCAATTGTATGGATTCTTTATTAGCACCGCTTACTGAATACATGATAAAAAACCATTTGTATAGTCAGGGCAAAAGGTAAGTCTACTCTTAGCATGTATAATTTAACTGGCAGCACGCTTTCGGCTTAAGAATTATTTTACATTATTCTTTATTGCTTGCAACCATTTAATGACTTAGTGGATCATAAGAGTAAATAAAAAATAATTTGTGATACTATCGCCAATACATTTTCATAAAATCAACAAACTCTACGCTCCATCGCGTATAGCCCGCAACAGGCTTATTCATGGAGAGCAATACCTTATTCAAACGATAGATAAAAAGCTTGCCCTTACCACCCATCGGGTTATACAGAATCGCGAGCCTTGGGATTTTAGAGGTAGTACCTCTATTATGCTGGAAGACATTACTGATTGGGAAATAAAAACGACAGGAAAGGAGCTTTACCTCGGATTGAGCATTGCGGCTGCCCTATTCGTGTATATAAATGATTCATTTGCTTTAATAAGTGGCTTTTTCATTATGCTTTATGTAATGACCCGCTACCGCCGCATCCATATTAAGTCTACCTCTACTACTATGGTGTTACCGATAGATGTGGAGGAGTCGCAGCTTGAAAAGCTCATAGAAATGGTTCGCCAGGCAAAAAAAGTTAGAATGAGTAAACTCAACCCACAAGAATCTACGGCACCACACAAGTGCCAGGACATGGCAGCCTGATCCGTTTCGCCTCCTTACCATCTGCCACTACTTCAACTGATACCGTTATCCTTTCAGCGCCTCAAGGCGTTTTTTTTTGCTCTATACTTTTGCCCCTCCTATCTCGTAGTTGGTTTAGATGCCCGATTATCATTATCTTTAAAAAGTTTTACCCGATACCGCAGCAAACATGCCAGCAGAAGATTTACTATTCCAGGATAACGTAAAAGCCCATCAGCAGAAGATTAAACAGGTATTCAGTGAAATGGGGAAAGTGGTGGTTGGTCAATCTTATATGGTGAACCGGCTGCTGATCGGTTTGTTTACCGGCGGACATATCTTGCTGGAAGGAGTACCTGGCCTGGCTAAAACTCTAACGATTAACTCTCTCTCCAAAGTGCTGCGCCTCGATTTCCAGCGCATCCAGTTCACGCCCGACCTGCTCCCCTCCGACCTGATCGGCACCATGATTTATAACCAGAATGCCTCACGGTTTGAGGTAAAAAAGGGGCCAATCTTCGCAAACCTGATTCTGGCAGACGAAGTGAACCGCTCTCCTGCCAAAGTGCAATCGGCCTTGCTGGAGGCCATGCAGGAGAAGCAGGTGACTATTGGGGAAACTACCTTTAGCCTGGACCTGCCCTTTCTGGTGCTGGCCACACAGAACCCTGTGGAGCACGAAGGAACTTACCCGCTACCGGAGGCGCAGGTAGACCGGTTTATGATGAAAGTATACATAGACTACCCCAAAAAGGCCGATGAGCTTGAAATTATGCGTCGCATGGCCAACATGTCGTTTAATGATACGGTAGCCAAGGTTCTTTCTAAAGAAGACATATTTGCGATACGAAGCGAAATTAACCAGGTGCAGATCTCGGAGACGCTAGAGAAGTACATCATAGAACTGGTATTTGCCACCCGCCGCCCGGCCGAATACGACCTAAACGAGTTTGCGGATTATATTCAGTTTGGAGTATCGCCCAGAGCCAGTATTGCCTTAAACCGCGCAGCTAAAGCAGTGGCCTACTTCGATGAACGCGACTACGTATTACCGGAAGACATAAAAGACGTAGCATATGATGTAATGAACCACCGCATCATACTTAATTACGAAGCCGAAGCCGACAACATTAAAACAAAAGATTTTATAGAAGCTGTCCTGAGAAAGGTGCCGATTAGCTAGTTTTTGCATTTGCGGAGCTCTGACTAAAAAGGGAGCGTTGCCATGGTAAGTACTTACTCTGGCAACGCTCCCTTTTATGTTGCGTACTCTTTATTCATTGCAACGGCCCGGCTTTACTGGAGTAGCAGGCGCAATGCTATAAGAACATTTTAATAATGCAATAACATAAAACTATGCTAAGAGGATTACTAAAGTTTTTTCTGTTGAGCAGGCTATTAGGAGGCGGCAGACGGGGTGGAGGAAGAGGAAGAGGCGGCTGCGGAATGGGCGGCCTTGTTTTAATAGTACTGGTAGTAGTTGTTTTCTTTCTGCTAAGAGGCTGTGGAGGCGGTGCACCTATGTCCGATTTTTAAGAAGGTTACTTAGCGCCAGCAAAGCTTATTTAGGCCAAGCCATTTTTCTTAACAGAACTGCTCCGGAAGGGCGTTTTCATTAGAAGAATTTGAAAGTAGAGTGCCACACTTTGCCTCTCGAAATTACTTAAATGAAAATGCTCTTCCGGAGCAGTTTTTTGCTTTAACACACAGGGGGCTGATAAGACTATGCAGGCTACACAAAAAGCAGGAAGCAGTAAGATAAATGAGAATAAGCCTTTGCTGATAACGATTGGAGGCGATGAAAAAAGAACCCGCCTTTCGGCGGGTTCTCCGTAGAGTGGGAGACTAAGCCACTCCACTACGATTGCAGCATTACTTCTCACCCATAAATTTGCAATCAATGCTTTCAGATCTAGATATTCTGAGGAAGGATTAATATATGCTGCAAAGCTATCGATAGAAGGTTAACAAGAAGTTATTCAAAAATTATGATATTGTTATCTGCTATGTATTCTTACAGGCTCAATGTAAAGTCAGGATTGTGCTTTTGTAACCTCTTTTAATATGATAGACAGAAAGACCCGTTGTATTTAATTTACTGTTTACCAAATAGTTGGGTTTTTATATAACTATTCCAACACAATATATAAACCATAATTCAAACATAATCTATTATTAATATTCAGATAACATAACGCATCTACCTTTGTCGCATTAAAACTAGACTAATATGCGACAAATTCTCACCACATTAACAGTTCTTTTCTTCATGAGTTTTACTTTGGTGCAGGCTCAGACTGGCAGCATCCAAGGCACCGTTAAAGACTCCGAAACAAATGAAGAGATTATCGGTGCTATCGTAAAGATACCTGGCACCAGCTTTGGCGCTCCCACAGATGTTTTCGGTAGTTACCGCATCGACAATGTTCCGGCCGGAACGTACTCCTTAGAAATAAGCAGCCTTTCTTATAGCCCCAAAACCATTCCAAGTATTGTGGTAACAGCGGGTAAAACGGCAACATCTAATATCATACTGGAGCAGAACACCGCCAGCCTTTCGGAGGTAGTAGTAATAGGTGAAAAAATTCGCAACACAGACGCGGCCGTTCTGGCAGAAATGCGTGAGGCCAAAATGGTGGTAAGTGCCATTTCCGGCGAGCAAATAGCCCGCTCCCAAGACAGGGATGCGGCGCAGGTTGTAAGGCGGGTTCCGGGTGTTACCATTCTCAACGACCGTTTTATTATGGTGCGTGGCCTTGGTGACCGTTATAACAGTGTGCTCCTGAACAACACCTTCGCACCCAGCATGGAAACAGATGTGCGGTCTTTTGCCTTCAACACAGTACCTAGCTCTCAAATAGACAGAATTTTTGTTTACAAAAGCCCTTCACCTGAGCTTCCTGGAGACTTTGCCGGTGGCGCTGTAAAAATATTCACGAAAAGCATTCCCCCAGAATCTAGCGTAGTGCTCGATTACTCCATTGGCATACGCAATGGCACTACTTTTAACACCTTTAAACAGCAAGAAACTGGCAACTTACACTGGACTGGCTTTAACGATGGCTACTTAAACCTACCAAACGGCTTCCCTAACAATGTGAGAAGTATAAACTCGCCAGATGAACTACAAAAATGGGGCAGATCGCTCCGAAACAACTGGGCACCCAGAGAACGTGTAGCTATTCCGGATCAGCGCATTGGCTTAACCTATAACAAAAGATTTAACATCGGCGATATTGAAGTAGGTAATATTACAGCCATAAACTACAGCAACTCCCTTACAACATTTAACATCGACCGTAACGACCACAACCGATACGACTTTATAAATGATCAGCCTGATGTTATTTACCACTACGACGATGTGCAGTATACTCAGAACATCAGAACAGGCCTCATCCATAATTGGGCTTTCCGTTTCAATAATCAAAATACAATTGAGTTCAAGAACCTGTTTAACCAGCTAAGCACCACTCAGTTTGTTGACCGTACTGGCCTGCACCGTGAGTTCAACTACATTCCTGAAAACGGCGCGTTCGACCAGATATTCAGAAACATGTATGTTGGCCAGTTAACAGGCAAGCACACTTTAAGCGTTGACAGTGACTTTAGAGATACACGAACCTTAGACTGGACCCTAGCCTACAACCACTCCGGAAGTGACCAGCCAGATTACCGCCGGTACCGTCGTGATATTCAATTGGAGGCAGGAGACGATCCGCAACAAGAATCGATTCTCTATGTAGGTAGAGGTGTATCACCGGATTTCTTAGGCCGCTTCTTCTCCGAAATGAATGAGAACAGTGTGAGCGGTGCAGTAAACTACAGCCAGAAACTTGACCTTGGTTCATCTTCTTCGGTGTTTGCGGCTATAAAACCGACTTTGAATGCAGGACTGTTTTTCGAAAACAAAAGCAGAAACTTTCAGGCCCGGAACATTGGCTATGTAGCTGGTAGCTCTGCCGGCTATGAGCAAGAAAACCCTCTCTGGCGTTTGCCACTGGAGCAGATTTTCTTGCCGGAAAACATTAACAATACCACAGGTTTAAAGATCGACGAGCAATCTAACCCTACTGATAGCTACAAAGCTTCTAATACCCTGTCTGCGGCTTATACCTCCTTAACACTTCCTGTTGGCACTAAAATAACAGCAGTAGTAGGGGCACGTGTCGAGAACAATATTATGAAGCTGAACGGGGAAGACACAAACAACACCACTACCAAAGTTCTTCCGTCTGCAAACGTCTCTTACAACCTCACCGATAAGATGCTGATAAGAGCAGCGTATGGCCTTACAGTAAACAGACCGGAATTCAGAGAGTTAGCGCCATTCAGCTTCTACGACTTCAACTTCAACTCTACCATCAAAGGCGAACCAGGTTTAAGGACTGCAAGCATCCAGAACATGGATTTGCGCTGGGAGCTTTACCCTTCGGCAAACGAGTTGATAAGTGTAGGCGTGTTTAATAAGCAATTCAAAGATGCCATAGAACGTGTAGCTCTCTTCGGACAAGGTGGTTCCGGTGGTGCTAAGGTGTTTGGCTTCCTGAATGCGCAAAGTGCCTATAGCCGCGGCGTTGAAGTAGATGTAAAAAAATCATTCGCAGGTTTATCTAACTCGTCTTTTCTGGATGATTTAAGCCTCCTGATGAATGCCTCTTACATTTCCAGCGAAGTAGAGTTAGGTGATGACCCCAGAACATTAGGCCAGTCGAACAACCGCCCGCTGCAGGGCCAGTCAAGATACATTGCCAATGCCGGCCTTTTCTACAACAACATTGCTTCCGGAATACAGGTGAACCTTAACTACAACATTATCGGTCGCCGCATATTTATAGTAGGTACAGAGCAGTACCCTGATATATACGAGATGCCAAGAAGCGTACTGGATATATCTGTAAGCAAACAATTCACTCCTTACTTCCAGGCTAAGATTGGTATTGTCGACATCTTTAACCAAGAGTCGCTCCTGCTGCAGGATGGCAACCAAGACGGTAAACTAGACAGAAAAACAGATCAGGTTTTTGCACGGTTCCACCCAGGCCAGCTCATCAATATCGGTATCAGCTACAGCTTCGGCAAGCGCCAGCTTTAATCCACAGAATTAACAGTATAGTATTGTTGAGGTAACATCCTCTTAATATAACCAAGGTAATTTAGCTATCACAAAAGCCAATATAATAACCAACAAAATGAAAAATTCACAAACAACGAATGCGCGCAAGTCAGACTTCATGCAGCGACTAGCGACCTATTCGAAAGTATGCTTTATAGCTCTTGCAGTCGGTTTAGGAGCCTGTAAAGACGACGATGTAGAAGAAATTACACCAGGAGTTGATGGCCCAGGCGAGATTGTTGAAATTCAGGCAGGCAATATTACACAGAATACCACCTGGACAGCAGATAAGATCTATCGACTGAACGGTTATGTAAGGGTTGGAACAGATCCAGTTGTTACAGGGCAGCCAACGGCTACAGCTACTTTAACTATAGAGCCTGGTACTGTAATTATTGGCGACAGAGAAAGCAAAGGCACTCTTATAATACAACGTGGCAGTAAGATCATAGCCAAAGGTACAAAGGAGAAACCTATTGTATTTACATCTGAGCGTGCACCAGGCTTACGTGAGCCAGGTGACTGGGGTGGTGTAGTAATTTGCGGTTTTGCGCATAACAACCTGCCATCTGGTGTAGGCGAACTTGAAGGAGGCTACGGCGCATTTTATGGCGGCACTAACGACGACGACAATTCTGGTGAACTTACTTATGTAAGAATCGAGTATGCAGGTATTCCGATCAACCCGAACCAAGAGGTTAACTCATTAACAATGGGTAGCGTAGGCCGTGGCACTAAAATAGAGAACATTATGTGCTCTTATGGCCTCGACGACTCGTTTGAGTGGTTCGGTGGTACTGTTAATGCTAAAAACCTGATCGCCTACAGAGGTCTTGACGACGATTTTGATATGGATGCCGGTTACACAGGCCGCCTGCAGTTTATCTTAGGAGTTCGTGACCCAAGAGCTGCTGACCAGTCTGGCTCTAATGGCTTCGAAGTTGATAACGACGGCGACGGCTCAACTAACACACCTTTTACTGCTCCTCAGGTTTCTAATGCAACCATTTTAGGTGGTAAGGCAACTACTGCCACTGCCCTGCATACACAATTCCAGAATGGTGCTCACCTTCGCAGAAACACGAAAATCAAAATTTATAATTCTTTCATCACCGGATATCCAAACGGTATCTACATTGACGGTAGCTCTACAGTTCAAAATGCTACCAACAATGAACTTCAGGTTAAAAACACCATTCTTGCTGGTGTAGACAGATGGGGAGGCAACGGCTATGGTTCTGCATCGGCAGATGGCTCAGTAGCACAGCACCCAAATGCACCTAGAGGTAAAGCCTTAACTACCAACCAAGCCGATTTCGATATCAACGCCTGGTTTATGGCAGCTGACAAAAACAACCAAATGCTAGCTAAATGGCAAGATGCCGGTATAGATGGCAGCCTGTTTGAATTAGGTACTCCTAAGGTAACGCCTACGGCTGGCTCAATGTTAATGAGCGGTGCCAGCTTTGCTGAGCTTACAGGTTTTGAATCTGTAGAATACCGTGGCGCATTTGGCACCGTTGACTGGACAGAAGGTTGGGCTGCATGGGATGCCGCCACCAGAGAATATCTTAAGTAATAAATTAATTCTTTAACAACAGAAAGTCGGGCTAAATCCGGCTTTTTGTTGTTTTACCAATATCCTTCTCACCAATTTAATACCGTATGAAACTAGTAGCACCGACTCTAACTGCTGCACTTCTTATCTTTATTACCATCCTATTTACCAATTGTTCTACAGATCCCAAATACCAGGTAACAAATTACTACCCTACACAGCAACAGCAGGATACGCTCAAAGCAAACCTTATTACTTATGTTGGAGTTCCTCCCAAAAATGTGAGTGGACTCAACCGGTTTAAACCAATATACCGGAAGCACTACATCAGTTTTCTTCCTAAATATGAGCTGGACAGGTATTACATCGCCGACGACAGCACCCACTACTTTTTCATGGTCCGTCCTGCCAGAAGTGCAAAAGGCCCTGTACAAAGAGGAGTTGGCGGCCGTTTCCGCAAAAACAGCAGAGGCCGCATCATCGATTTCGAGGAATTATACAACACACCTATTCTGGAAGCTGAAGAAATAAGAGAAAAAGGCAGAGCTTTGTTTTCCGAAATGGTAAAAACAGGAAGCATAGAAAGCTACGCAGATAACCGTGCTTTTGTAGAATGGCCCGATGACCGACTGAAATACAGCAAAGCCACCTATGAGTGGCGGTATGTACCTTATCAGCAAATTCCTAATTAGTAGCAACTATACTGCAAACCTACCATCGCTTTTGCAGCTACTCACTTAACTCATTCAGAATTAACCTACAAGCTAAAACAAACCCTTTTACAGCTCCTCCTGCAGAAGCTTAACATTAAGATAACATTGAGGTAACAAACAACTAATAATGGAGTGAGACCTTTGTGCCACCAAAGCTATAACAGCCTGACTAGCTGATGCAGCTTTAGATTTATTACTGACGCGACTGGACCCCGCAGCAGGATAAAATAAACAATAAATCTCACCCACAATGAATTTAAGGAAGATAGTACATACTATCCTTGCGATAGGAATGGTGTATATTGCCGGAGCCACTACCACGGCCTCTGCTCAATCAGACACCACTCAATCTGTTACCCAAGCCGCTAAGGCACCTGAAGAGGGTGCCGCCAAAAAAAAGAACTGGTCAGAAATTATTAACCTGCGTGGTTACGCGCAGGTTCGATATAACCGCCTCTTAGAAACCAACCCCCTGCTTAAGTGCGACCAATGCGACAAATCGCTTGGCGAAGGCGGTGGTATATTTATCAGAAGGGCTCGCCTTGTTTTCAGTGGCAATGTGCACGAGCGGGTTTTTATTTATATACAACCTGATCTTGCTTCGGCACCGGGCTCTGATAAACTCAACTTCGTACAACTCCGCGATGCCTACTTTGATGTAGCGCTAGACAAAGAGAAAGCTTTCAGGCTGCGCATAGGCCAGAGCAAGGTGCCGTATGGTTTCGAAAATATGCAGTCGAGCAGCAACCGTATTGTACTCGACCGAAACGATGCCCTTAACAGCGCCGTGGCTAATGAACGCGACTTAGGTGTATTCTTTTACTGGACTCCTCCTGAAATACGTGCCCGCCTGAACGAACTGGCAAATGCCGAGTACAAAGGCGCTGGCGATTATGGTATGTTCGGGTTTGGTGTTTACAACGGCCAGACTGCCAACCGTCCGGAGGCGAACAACAGCCTGCACATGGTGGCCCGCATGACCTATCCCTTTAAGCTCCCCAGCGGACAGTTTATAGAACCTGGTATTCAAGCTTACACTGGCAAATATGTGGTTACTCCCGATCAGGTTTCTACTGGTGTTACCGTATTGCCAGAATACACCGACCAGCGTGTGGCAGGCTCTATCTCTATTTTTCCGCAACCACTCGGCTTTCAGGCAGAGTACAACATTGGCCGTGGCCCGGAGTACGATGCTGCCACAAAATCGGTAATGGTAAAGCCTCTGAAAGGTGGTTATGCGCAAACCATTTATAAAATAAAGATTGGCGACCAGTTGCTGCTTCCGTTTGTGAAAGTACAGTATTACCAGGGCGGTAAAAAGCACGAGCGCGATGCCACTGCCCACCGGGTGTATGAAACAGAAATTGGAGCAGAGTGGCAGCCTTTCAAAAACTTTGAACTGGTGGCCGACTATAGCATAGGCGACAGAAGCATCAGCAACGCCACTACCATTTACAACGGCCCAGGCGATATGACCGGCAACAACTTTAACAGACAGGCTGGTAACAGGCTAAGGCTGCAGGCTCAGTTTAACTTCTAACATTACCCCTAACCAAATAAGCCACGAAAAGGCTTCGGAAGGGCAATTTGATTAGCATAATTTAACTTGCATAAACTTGAGGACGAAAGCAGTAAGACTACTTTTGCTGCTTTTGTGCCGCAACCTACAGTTTGCTCTAAAGGCAAAATTCTTAATAAGATAACAAACAATAAAATACCCACTACCAGGCAACAATTACCTAAAAGTAGCACCTCTAACGCTAAGATCCCGACAAACAGCCCACCTATACATAACTACTTGGCATACTTAGGAGTATCAGAGTAGTAAATTCCGGACATTAGGCACAAACGCTTCTTTTAAAACTAATCTCTACAAAAATTCACCCACCATTTTTATGGCGCAAATTAAACTACAATTTGTAAGGCCATTGGCGGCGCTGCTTTTCAGCAACCTGCTACTTTTTAGCGCCTGCGGACCTAAATACGAAGAGGACGCTGATTTCAGTCTCACCGGCAATATATCTATCGATGGCTCCTCCACAGTATACCCTATTACAGAGGCTGTGGCCGAAGAATACCGCTACTCCGCTCCTAATGTGCGCACTACCATTGGCGTATCGGGCACGGGCGGTGGCTTTAAGAAATTTTCGCGCGGCGAAATAGATATCAGCAATGCCTCCAGGAGCATAAAAGAGTCTGAAGCAGCCGATGCTCACGCCAATAACATTGCATTTCTACAGCTTTCGGTGGCTTACGATGGGCTAACGGTGGTGGTGAACCCACGCAACACCTGGGTTAAAGACATGACCGCTGCTGAACTCAAAAAGATATGGGAGCCAGAAGCGCAAGGCAAAATTACCCATTGGAACCAGATACGGCCGGAATGGCCTAACCAGGAAATTCACCTGTATGGTGCCGGTGTGGAATCTGGTACATATGATTACTTTACGGAAGCCATTGTGGGTAAGAGCCACTCCAGCCGCGGCGACTACACCGCCAGTGAAGACGATAATGTGCTGGTGCAGGGCGTTGCCACAGACCCTTATGCCCTGGGCTTTTTTGGGTTTGCTTACTACGAAGAGAATAAGGCCAAACTAAAGGCTGTTCCTATCAACGACGAAGACGACAGCAATGGCGCAGGTGCCATTATGCCTAGCATAGAAACCGTAAAAGATGGCTCCTATGCCCCTCTCTCCCGCCCCCTCTTTATTTATGTAAACTCTACTGCAGCACAAAAGCAGCACGTAGTAGATTTTCTGCAGTTCTATTTTGAGCAGGTGCCGGAATTAAGTAAAGAAGTAGGTTATATTCCAATGCCACCAGAGAAATACAAAGAGGAACAGGAGAAACTGGCCGCCTTTGTAGAAGAAGCTCGCAAAAAGCAACCATAACCATTTTATATTAACTGGGAGAAAGCGGCCAACCAGGCACAAAAACAGCTTATAACACCTCTGGGAGACCCTTTTAATTAGAATAATTGCTTGCTTCAGATGGTAAATTGTGCCCAGGTTGCTTTAAAAGCACAAAAGATTAATTCAAGTTGAATATATACCTCCTTACAAATTCAGAAAGTCTGACAACTAGCCTTTACAACGTGTGAAAATATCTGAAAAAATAATAGAAAGCCTGCTCTGGCTATCTGCAGCCATCACCATACTGGTTACGATAGGTATTATCTGGGTGCTGCTATCGGAGTCGCTGGCTTTTTTCTCCGAAGTGTCTGTAGTAGAATTCCTAACCGACACCGAATGGACACCGCTGTTCGATGTAAAACGGTTTGGTATTCTGCCTTTGGTGTCTGGCACCTTCCTGACCACAGCCATTGCCATAGCCGTAGCACTCCCAATCGGGCTAACCATTGCCATTTACTTAAACGAGTATGCCGATGCCCGATTCAGAGCCATTATTAAGCCCTTGCTCGAAATCCTGGCCACCATCCCGACAGTAGTGTATGGTTTTTTTGCCCTTACAGTAGTTACACCTGCTCTGCAGCAGATTATACCGGGGCTGGCAGGTTTCAACGCCTTATCGGCAGGCATGGTCATGGGCATTATGATTATCCCAATGATTTCTTCGCTTAGCGAGGATGCCATAAGCGCCGTGCCCAAATCGTTGCGCGAAGCGGCTTACGGCATGGGTGCAACGCGCCTCCAAACCTCTTTTGGCGTGATGGTGCCTGCTGCCTCATCAGGCATTCTGGTATCTATTATCCTGGCCATATCGCGCGCTGTTGGCGAAACCATGATCGTGGCTATTGCGGCCGGCCAGCAGCCCCGCCTCACGCTGAACCCACTGGTACCTATCGAGACCATCACCACATACATTGTGCAGGTAAGCTTGGGCGATGTGCCGCACGGCTCACTGGAGTATCGAACCATTTTTGCGGCAGGCATTACGCTCTTTGTGTTCACGTTTGCCCTTAATAATATCAGTTTCTGGATCAAAAGGAAATACCAGGAGAAATATGACTAACTCAGACAGAAACAGGCTAAAAGATAAGGCATTTCAGGTATTCGGCATTTTTTGCACCTTTATAGGGCTGGCCGTACTGGCAATATTCTTAATCGATATTTTGATAGATGGCCTTGGCCGCATTAATTGGGAGTTCCTGAACAACCTGCCCTCGCGCAGAGCACACCGGGCCGGCATTTACACCGCCTGGATCGGTACCCTCTGGATACTGCTCATGACCACCGTTATTGCTTTTCCGTTGGGCATAGCCGCAGGTATTTACCTGGAAGAATATGGCAAGAAAAGCCGCATGGCTACTCTGCTGGAAATAAACATTGCCAACCTGGCCGGCGTGCCCTCCATAATTTATGGTTTGCTGGGGCTCGAGATTTTTGTGCGGTTAATGGCCCTGGGAGGCAGCTTGCTGGCAGGTGCACTCACGCTTTCGCTCCTCATACTGCCCATTGTCATTGTAACCACACGCGAGGCTATAAAAGCAGTACCCAGGAGCATCCGCGACGGCTCTTTTGCCCTGGGAGCCTCTAAATGGCAAACAGTGTGGCACCAGGTATTACCGGCCTCTTTTGGCGGAATCCTGACCGGGGTGATTTTAGCACTCTCACGGGCAGTTGGTGAAGCAGCGCCGCTTATTGTAATAGGCGCCCTGGCCTATGTGCCTTTTGCTCCTGCCTCGCCTATGGATGAGTTTACGGTGTTGCCCATTCAAATATTTAACTGGATTTCGAGGCCGCAGGCGGCGTTTACCACCAATGCTGCAGCCGCCATTATTGTCTTATTATTCATTACCTTTATTTTAAACGGAATCGCTGTTTACCTTCGCCACAAGTGGCAGAAGCGTATAAAGTGGTAATAGAGCACCATGAGCAAAAAAAATAACAAGCTAGAGGCAATTAATTTAAATGCCTACTATGGCGATTTTCTGGCCCTTAAAAACATCAACGTGGCCATGGAAGAAAATCTGGTAACAGCTTTCATCGGTCCCTCGGGCTGCGGAAAGTCTACTTTTCTGCGTACCCTCAACCGCATGAACGACTATGTGGACGGCTTCAGGATAGAAGGCCAGATTTTGCTCGATGACCAGGACATCTACAAAAAAGAAGTAAGGGTAGATGAGTTGCGCAAACAAGTGGGCATGGTGTTTCAGAAGCCTAACCCTTTTCCGAAAACCATCTACGAGAATGTAATCTATGGCCTCAAGATTCAGGGGATAAACGACAAAAACCTGCTGCAGGAAACAGCAGAGAAAACGCTCCGCCAAACCACCCTCTGGGACGAAGTAAAAGACAAGCTCCACAAATCGGCACTGGCACTTTCGGGGGGGCAGCAGCAGCGTCTCTGTATTGCCCGCGCTCTGGCCATTTCGCCTTCTGTTGTGCTTATGGATGAGCCTACTTCCGCCCTCGACCCTATTTCCACAGCTAAAATAGAAGAGCTTATTTACGAGCTCAAGAAAGACTACACCATTATAATAGTAACTCATAACATGCAGCAGGCCGGCCGAGTAAGCGACCATACTGCCTTTTTTTACATGGGTGAGCTAGTAGAATTCGCAAAAACAAAAACTCTCTTTACCAGTCCCAAAGATACCCGTACACAAAACTATATCACAGGCCGGTTTGGGTAGTCTTTTAGTTTTGAATGAATGATTGAGTGAATGGGTGAGTAGGTATAAATTTTGAAATGCACATCAGTTTTACCCTTTCATCTTATGCTCGAGAATGAAATTCTCCCAATCATTCATTCAAACATTTAAAATTCACTCACTCATTCTCTCATTCAAAATTCAAAACAATGTCTCATATAGATATAGAAGTTAAGCGCATAAAAGAAAAGCTGCTGGAGATGTGGGATCTGGTAGATTATCAGTTTCAGAGCGGACAGCAAGCCATGGCCACTGTAGACCACGAGCTGGCTAAACAAGTGATAAAACTGGGCAAAAAGGTGAATGATTACGATGTAAAGATCGACCGGATGAGCGAAAACGTGCTGGCCTTATTCACGCCCGTGGCCATTGATCTGCGCCTGATGCTGGCAACACTTAAAATAAACGCCAGCCTAGAGCGCATTGGCGACGACTCGGAAGGCATTGCTTACTTTGTACAAAAACTAAGTTCTCCTTTGGATGCCCAGCTTTTTGCTGAAACCCGTACCACCGAAATGTACGACGAAGCCAAAGCCATGCTTACCGACTGCCGCAAAGCCCTTCTGAACGACGACACAGAACTAGCCAAGCAGCTGATTAAACGCGATAAGGTTTTAAATAAAATTTACGCCAAGGCAGACGGCATTATAGCTAAAACCCTGATGGAAGACCCTTCTAAAATTAACGAAGGGCTGATTCTATTCTCAATCATTAAAAAAATAGAGCGTGTCGGGGACCAGATCACCAACATTGCCGAAGAAATTATTTTTTACCGCGACGCCAAAGTGCTCCGCCACAAAAAGAAGAAGAAAAAGAAAGACTAAAAAGAAAGGGGCGCTTGCCATTGCGAGCGCCCCTTTCTTTTTTGAGCGCAAACACCTCCGGAAGGCCTTTGTTAATATGCTAAAGTGGCAATGTGCAGATGTGATACTTCTTCATTTGATAATTTAAAGATGTGAAAATGCGTTTGTAAAACCTTCTAGCAGTGTGGGCAGCTCCCGTGAGCGTCTGGCCGAAGCAGATCGAAACTTAAAATCAGCTTCAGAAAAAATCTAGTATCTAAAGTCTAGGATCTAAAATCTAGACAAAGCCTCTGGAAGGGTCATTTCATTAGAAGAATTTCGCTGAAGCATTCTTAAATATTGTTTTGCAGCAGGAGGCAACGAAGCGAACACCTTTGCCTGGTGCACTTATAGACGATTTTTTGTTTGAGCGTTCAGCGAGTTCAAAATCGTCTTGATTTTTTTGGTTCTTTTTGTATCAAGACAAAAAGAACAAGTAAGCCAGCTATGCAATAGCTTCATTCCGCTGTCACAGCAGGAAAAGCCACTATGCCGACTTAGACCAAAAAGCTCACTGCTCTTGCCTCTCCCCCATAACCCCCTCCCAAAAGGCATGAAAGAAAGAAGTTAGAGCAACAATAAATTGACTACTGCACAGCCTTCACTTATTAAAATCCTACAAAAGCTGAGTTTCAGCTCAAACACTACCCAAACCTACTGCCCAATGCCGATTTTAGCATAAAAAGTAAGAAAGCATACTTTTGTGTTGTAACTTTGTAAAAATTTACAAAAAGTGCTGCTAAAAGAGATTTTGTTCCTGATGCGGAAGGACTTCCTGTTGGAAATGCGGCAGAAGTATGCGTTTAACGGCATGCTCCTGTACGTAGGCAGCACGGTGTTTGTCTGCTACCTCAGCTTTGGACTCCGCTCCAATGTGCTCACGGTGCCAGTCTGGAACGCAGTACTTTGGATTATTCTGCTTTTTACATCGGTGAATGCTATCGCTAAAAGCTTTGTCCAAGAAAACAGAGGGCGTTTACTGTACTTCTATTCCATTGTAAGTCCGCAAGGGGTTATCCTGTCGAAAATTTTGTATAACAGCTGCCTCATGCTGGTGCTGGCCCTGATCTGCTTTGTGTTCTATGCCTTTGTGCTGGGAAACCCGGTGCAGGATGTGCCTATGTTCCTGCTTACTATTTTGCTGGGGGCTATAGGCTTTTCTACATCACTCACTATGATCTCAGGAATAGCTTCTAAGGCAGCCAACAACGGTACCCTGATGGCGGTGCTAAGCTTCCCGGTTATAGTCCCTATGTTGCTCATGCTCATCAAGATGTCTAAAAATGCAATCGATGGGTTAGACCGTAGCGCCAGCCTCGACGAACTGTTCACGATACTGGCTATAAACATGATAGTGGTCACTGTTTCTTATATCTTATTCCCGTACCTTTGGCGTTCTTAATAAGACAGTAGATACTAGAAATTAGATTATAGATAGTTGAAATAAGGAATTGAGATAAACTTGAGGCGAGGCTTCTTTCAGAAAGTTGTTCTGAAATAGAAGATAAAAGCAGAAAAGCTGTTACTAAAGAATACAATTATAACTGAAAGATAGAAAAAAAGATGAAGGAATTAGGGTAGTACAGAAGAAGCTAAACATAAGAGCTCTCGTTGTCTAACATCTAATGGCTAACATCTAACATCTGAAATGAAGAACTGGTGGAAAATATTGACGGTGCTGCTGCTGGTGTTCTCGGTGGTGGCAGGATTGCTTTCGGAGGTGCCAAGGCTGGCTATCCTCAACGAAACCATTCGGAACCTGTACTTTCATGTGCCCATGTGGTTTGGCATGATCCTGATCTTACTCGTGTCGGTGGTGTACTCTATTAAGTACCTCCGCGACCCGTCTATCAAAAACGACATAATAGCTTACGAATCGGCTAAGGTGGGCATTTTGTTTGGCGTATTGGGCATTGTTACCGGTATGGAGTGGGCCCGCTTTACCTGGGGCGAATATTGGAGCAACGACCCTAAACAAAACGGAGCCGCTATTGGCTTACTTATTTACTTTGCCTACCTGGTGCTGCGCAGTTCATTTGCGGAACAGCAGCAACGAGCCCGCATTAGCGCTGTGTACAACATTTTTGCCTTTGCAGCTCTTATTCCGCTGCTGTTCATCCTGCCCCGCCTCACCGACTCGCTGCATCCGGGTAACGGTGGTAACCCCGGCTTTAACGCCTATGACCTCGACAGCCGCCTGCGCCTGGTATTTTACCCGGCCGTACTGGGCTGGACACTCCTTGGCATCTGGATTGTGAACATTAAATCAAGACTTGAAATACTCAGACAACGCTTATATGAAATTGCTTAGAATACTATCGTTGTGGTTCCTGCTGTTGGGAACCTGGTTAGGTGCCGGAGCCACCGTGCAGGCTCAACCTGCACAAAGCGAAGGCACTACCATTATAGCCGAACCAGAGGTAGAAATGGCTGATGTGCTGCGCCGCGACGGAAAAATTTACGTGGTGGTAGTAGTTATACTCACCTTGCTGGGGGGCGTGCTTATCTACCTCATTTCGCTGGACCGCAAAGTCAGTAAGCTGGAGCGGCAGGTGAAAGACGAGGTAGTAAACCGGTAACCAATAAGCCTGATCTCCTCCACTCCTCACTTGGTAACAGACCTTTTAACAGAAACCAGAAAGAGGCTAACAATACAGCAATAATTAATTAAAAATGCCGCCCACCATGGATTTAAATTATAATTCCAGGTGTTAAGCAATCGGAGCAAGAGCACCAACTAACCAAAGACAGATGAAAAAGTCACATATCATCGGGATGATCGTAATCGCCATGGCAATTGGCATTATTATGTCAACAGCAGGCGACGCCAGTACCTACGTTTCTTTTGGCGAGGCCATTGAGCGTGCAAATGATGGCGATGACACTAAGGTACACGTAGTGGGTCGACTCAAGAAGGATGCTCAAGGTCATATAGTGGGCATGCAATACGATCCCACAAGAGATCCTAATTACTTCACCTTTACATTAGTAGACACCAACCGGGTAGAGCAGCGGGTAGTTTATTTCCAGCCCAAACCACAGGACTTTGAGCGTTCGGAGCAAGTGGTTATTACCGGCAATATGCAAAACCAAGTGTTCGTAGCCGATAAGATCTTATTAAAATGTCCTTCTAAGTATGTAGAGAAGGAAGTGACAGCAAGCCTTTAATTTGGTTAAGAGTTATGAGTTAAAAGTTTTGAGTTTTGGTCATGAACTTTAGATATGACCACCTCTCCTCCTCTTAGCTCTCTATTAAACAACTCTTAACTTTTAACTTTTAACTCTTAACTAATCAAAATGATAAATACGCTGATCGGGGACCTTGGCCATGCAAGTGTAATCGTTGCTTTTGTGGCAGCTATAGTAGCCTCCTATGCATATTTTATGGCTTCCGGCAAAAAAGCCGAAGCCTCAGGTGATACCAGCTGGCGCAACCTGGCCCGAGGCGCTTTTTACGTCCACGCCTTTGCTGTAGTAGCTGTTATCTTCTGCTTATTCAATATTATTTACGAGCACCGCTACGAATATTATTACGCCTGGAGCCACTCCTCTAACCACCTGCCGGTTTACTACATGATCTCCTGCTTCTGGGAGGGCCAGGAAGGATCTTTCCTGCTCTGGACATTCTGGCATGTGGCACTGGGGCTGGTACTCATGCGCTCCTCCCGCAAAAACAAAATCTGGGAAGCGCCGGTTATGGCTATCTTCTCTTTTGTGCAAATCTTCCTGACCTCCATGATTCTAGGGGTTGTGATTGGCAACTTTAAGCTTGGCTCCTCTCCTTTTATACTTATGCGCGACTTTATGACCGATGCGCCTGTGTTTAAAATGGATCCGAACTTTGTGCCAACCGATGGTACTGGCTTGAACCCCTTGCTCCAAAACTACTGGATGGTGATTCACCCGCCTACGCTGTTCCTGGGATTTGCCGCTACGCTGGTTCCATTTGCTTTTGCAATTGCAGGCCTCTGGAAAGGCAAGTTTACTGACTGGGTAAAGCACGCCCTGCCATGGTCACATTTTGCGGCCGTATCGTTAGGTATTGGTATTATGATGGGAGCTTACTGGGCCTACGAAACCCTGAACTTTGGTGGCTACTGGAACTGGGACCCTGTTGAGAACGCTGTTTATATTCCGTGGCTGGTGCTGGTAGGCGCCATTCATACTATGATCGCCTTCCGCCGCAGCAAACAAGGCTTGAGCGCATCCTTTGTTCTGGTTATTACCTCTTTCCTGCTCATTCTGTACGCAACCTTCCTGACCCGAAGCGGTATTTTAGGTAACGCCTCTGTGCACTCCTTCACTGACTTAGGTCTTTCTGGTCAGCTGTTCACTTACCTAGCTGCCTTTACTGTACTAGCTATTGCCTTGTTAGTATACCGTTGGAAACAAATTCCTTCCACTGAAAAAGAGCTTTCTACTTACAGTGCAGAGTTTTGGGTGTTTATTGGAGCAGCAGTGCTTTGTCTGGCAGGTTTTCAGGTGCTGGCTACTACGTCTATACCGGTTTACAACTCCTTCCTGGGCTTTATCGGGATCGAATCTAATGCGGCGCTACCTGCCGATCAAATTGAGCACTACACCAAGTTCCAGTTGTGGGCAGGCGTGGCTATTGCCGTGTTAACTGGTGTAGGGCAGCTGCTGTGGTGGAAAAAGGCAAACAAAAATAGCTTTAAAGATGCTATAACACTGCCGCTCATGTTCACGTTGCTGCTCTCCAGCCTCGTTATCATTCTTTCGAATAAGTTTGATGTGTTTGCCTTCAAACTCGATAACCCGGTTTACATTGTATTATTCGTAACTGCACTGTTTGCTGTACTGGCTAATGGTAGTATTATAGCAGGTTTGGCTCAGAAGAAAGTTAGCCTCTCGGGAGGAGCTGTGGCGCATATTGGTATTGCCCTCATGCTGATCGGTATCCTGTTCTCCTCCGGCTACTCTAATATTATTTCTCAGAATAGCTCCGGACTGCTTTACTCCCGTGAGTTCCCTGACGAAATTAACCGCGACAACGTGCTGCTATGGCGTAACGCTCCCACGCAAATGGGCAAATACAAAGTGAGCTACCACGGTCAGTTTATGGAAGTTAAAGGTGTTCCCGGCTATGTAAGCAAAGAGCTTCTTTTCCGCACCGACGACGAGTACGTAGCCATTGCACGCGGCAACATCAGAACGAAAGACAAGGTGTACTACAAAACAGGCGATACTCTGGAGCTACACTCACCTGAGAACACCTTTTTCGAGGTAGAATACAGCAACGAAGAAGAATCCTTTACGCTTTATCCAAGGGCTCAGGTAAACGAAAACATGGGACTGCTTGCTTCTCCTGACATCCAGCACTTTGCCGACAAAGACTTGTACACACATGTTTCGTCTATAGCACCGGAAGAAAGAGAATGGGGGCAACTGCAGGAACATGAAGTTTCGGCAGGCGACACACTTATTCTAAACGACTATGTGGCTATATTTAACGGCATAGAACGCATACCACAAGTACCTGGTGTAGAAATGGGTGCTGGCGATGTGGCTGTTCAGGCCGACATGAAAATACTTGGTGAGCGGAAAGAGTACCACGCGCACCCTGTGCTCATGATTAAAGACCAGATGATGGGCCGCGTGCCGGAAACCATCGAAGACTTGGGTCTGCGTATTACATTCATGAACATCAACACAGAAAAGAACACATTTACGATTGGTGTAAACGCCTCTCAAAAAGACTGGATCATTCTGAAGGCCATGGAGAAGCCGTTTGTTAACATTCTCTGGATAGGTACTATTGTAATGTCTATTGGTTTTGTAATGGCCATTGTGCGACGCAAGCAGGAAGGCAGCGGTGACGGTGGTAAAGCCCCAACGGCAAAACAGAAAAATAAACCAAGAGCTCAGGTAGCTTAATACTACTTGGTTTTTCGAAAGCCCTTGCTACTATGGCAAGGGCTTTTTTTGTGTCTAACAACTAAACTACCAACTCACCTAAGCCACTTTTTAGCTCTGGAAGCCTAATCTCATTAGAAGAATTGAGCCGGTGCGCCAAATGTGCCTAGTCAATTCAAAATTGTGGATGCCTCTAAACACTGCTGTTTGTAGAAAAACTCTAGGCCATATATTGCTAGGGAAAGCTCTGGAAGGCCAGATTTATTAGAATAATTTGGGTTATACAGAAGCTACCTAAACTTTTAAATAAAGCCTCGACAGAAAACTAAAGGGCAATAACCTTTGCCAAAGGTGCTAACTGAGATGTTACTGCCACAGCTGTAGTAGTTATACAATCTAAGACTGCCCTATTACCTGTAGCCATTGCTTTTGCCTCTCGCCCACAAGATCCTTTCAGGATGACAGAATGAAAAACCTTTTCAATTAATATGTAAAACAAAATTGACATTTTGACAAATAATCTGTACATTCAGTACATCATCCACTTAAACAGATTTGCTATGGCCTCTCCATTATTAACATCGCATTATTTAAAATATGCCGGGATTGCTTTAGTAGCTCTCGGCATTCCGACCATGTTGCTAGATAGTACACCTGGTGCAGAAGTTCCTCTGCTGATGGGCCTGTTTTTTGTCTTCATATCCAAAGAAAAGACAGAAGACGAGCGATCTTCCAGCCTTCGTTTCAGCTCCATGACTATTGCCTTTTTACTGGCTTTTATAGCGGCGCACCTAACCGGGTATATGTTTACAAAAGGCTTGATAAGCTGGCAGCTGGAAATGATCAGCCATTTCAGTATTTTAGTTTTTGCCCTGGCTGTCTCCATTTTTTATGTAAGAACATACCTGCTTAAAGTTTAACCCTGTTTATGAAGAATTTGATTAAGGTCGAAAGGGCAAAAATGAACCTGACACAGGCAGATCTGGCAGAAAAAGTAAACGTATCGCGGCAAACGATTAACTCCATTGAAATAGGAAAATTTGTGCCCTCCACTTTGCTTTCACTAAAGATAGCTGCCATTTTTAATAGCACAGTAAACGAAATATTCAGCTTAGAAGAAACAGATTGGGAGCACAAATTCTGAGCCTCCCGCTGCAGACACAATAGCTACTGCTCTTGCTACAGCCAAAATGTTTATTTTAGCTCCTGAAAAACAAACCTATGCAACAAAGCAGTAAAAAGATTGCCATGATTGGGGCCGGAAACGTGGCCTGGCACCTAGGGCAGGCATTAGCGGCGGCAGGTCATACGATCAGCTATGTATATAGCCGCACAGCTGCTCATAGAGAGGAACTGGCAGCTACCTTACCAACTGCTACTCCTCTGCCGCATCTCGACCTGCATAATACCTCCATAGACCTGGCTGTGTTGGCCGTGCCGGATGCCGTGCTGGCGCAGATAGCTCAGCAACTGCAATTACCCCCAAACACCCTGCTGGTGCACACTTCCGGGTCGCAGCCTCTAACAGCGCTGGGGCAGCAACTAAATCTTAGAACCGGCGTCTTTTATCCGCTTCAAACGTTCTCTAAAGCAAAACCAGTTGATTTTAAAAGCATTCCAATTTTAGTAGAAGCACCAGATAAAGAAACGCTGCAGGAACTGGAGGAACTGGCGCACAGCCTGAGCCCAACGGTACACGTGGTGTCGTCGGTTGCCCGCAAGCAACTGCACATGGCGGCTGTGTTTGCCTGCAACTTTACAAACCATCTGTTTGGCATCAGCCAAGAACTGCTCCGCCAGGCAAACCTGCCCCATACACTCCTTCAACCACTCATACACGAAACTATTGACAAGGCTGCGGCTTTTCCTCCTTTTACCGTGCAAACAGGCCCGGCTGTGCGAGGCGATCACAATGTGCTGGCCGAACACCTGGCACTCCTGCAGCAGCAGCCTTTATATAGCCAGATTTATAAGATTATAAGCCAAAGCATAGAGGCTCAGGCCAGCCAGCAACAAGAATAATAGTTGGCCAGCGCATCTACAGGACGCAAGTCACAGTATAAGATGGAGCTATGAAAAAGCCCGGTTTTGATTCCGGCCACGTGTTTCATAACTTTGCAGTCTAAAACCAAGACAAATGAAAGTTATTAATATATCGTTTAAGTTTGCTGACGGCTCTCCAGACCAAACTCACGCGGCAGTAGAAGGCGAGTCGGTGCTGGACGTGGCCCTGAACAACAATATAAAACTGCAACATAACTGTGGCGGCGTATGCGGCTGCAGCACCTGCCATGTATATGTAGAAGCTGGCATGGACGACCTGCCTGAAATTACAGATAAGGAAGAAGACTTTATAGACCGGGCTATAGATCCGCGCCTGAACTCCCGCCTGGCCTGCCAGTGTGTAGTGCAAGGCAACGAAGACCTGGTAGTAACCATTCCAGAGCAGGATTTTCTGGGGCACTAAACCGCCATTTTTTAAAAGAGTAGTTTCGGATTTTACATTAAAGATAAAAAATATATGAACAAGAGCTATGAACCACCCATGCATTGGGCCGACCACGAAGATGTAGCCATGGCCCTGTACGAAAAGTTCGGCGATGATTTTACAGAATCAAAAATTTACCGCATCCGGTTTACCGAGCTAATTGAATGGGTACTCTCGTTACCCAACTTCGAAGGCAAACGCGAAGAAGCAAACGAAGGTCACCTAGAGCAGATTCAGGCAAAATGGGTGTATGAATGGCGCGACAACAACGAATAGGTAACTCCTGGTTGTTGCTTTCTTCAGCACAGTATTTATCAGAGAAATTCTCTGTTTTTAAAGGTTCTTTCCAGTAAAGGACCTTTATTTTTTTGCGTTTTTTTAAAAAAATTTAACTTGCCCTATATAGCAGTAGTGCCACAGGCTAAGCACTAAATAGTCAATACCTTAGTATCGTAAAACCTGTATTTGTCTCACCTTATTCCAGTCTCAACACCTTAATTTTCTTCACATGTCTATTACTCAACCAGATCTTACACGCATCAATACTTTTGTGTTTGACGTAGATGGCGTACTTACCGATGGTTTGCTATATGCTTTTGCCGATGGGGAGCAGGTGCGCGCCTTTAATATTAAAGATGGTTTTGCCATTCGGCACGCCATACGCCAGGGATACGATGTAGCAATTATTTCAGGCAAAAATGAGCCTGGAGTGCGAATAAGGCTGGAGTCGCTGGATATAGAAGACATTTTTTTGGGAGTAGAAGACAAAGTAGATGTATTTGAAAACTACATGTATATGCAAGGCATTAACCCTGCCACAGTTGCCTATATGGGCGACGACATGCCAGACCTTGAAGTAATGCAGCGATGCGGCTTACGAGCCTGCCCCGCCGATGCTGCCGACGACATAAAAGCCATTGCTACTTTTATTTCTACTAGAGACGGAGGCAAAGGTGCAGTACGGGAATTGATTGAAAAGGTAATGAAGGCGCAGGATGCATGGTAGCTTTGTTATAAATTTTCTTAACGCAATGCAAATTTTTGTCTATAAGTGCTTGCATATATAGTTTTTTATTCTAATTTTACCCGCAGTTAATAATTATTAAATTTATTTTTTTTATGAAAACAGGAAAAGTTAAGTTTTTTATTGAATCAAAAGGTTTCGGCTTCATTACTGAAGACGAGACAAACGAAGATTACTTTGTGCACGTTACCGGATTAAATGGATTAGAAATTCAACAAAATGACCGTGTTGCCTTCGATACACAAGAAGGAAAGAAAGGTGTTAATGCCGTAAACATTCAAAGGTTATAGAAGAACTATACAATCCGTTTAGAGAAAAGCTCCTTTTTGAAGGGGCTTTTTTTATGAGCATTAAAATAGCTTGTGATGCAGTTGTGCCTGATTTACCTTTGTAGCGCATACACCTCTTTATCTTAAAGGCCGCCTTGAAAGAGTTTCTGAGTCTTATCCGGTTTCCGAACCTTATCCTGATCATACTGTGTCAGGCGCTGGTACAGGCATGTCTTCTCTCGCGGCAGATAAACTGGAGCCGCTTACTGGATGTAGGCTTTATGGTCCTTACCCTCTCCACGGTATTTGTGGCTGCTGCAGGCTATATTATAAACGACTACTACGATGTTAAAATAGATGCCATCAACAAACCGGAACGGCTGGTTATTGGCAAATCCATCAGGAGGCGGCCTGCCATGGGCTGGCACTTCCTGCTGTCTACGCTAGGGGTGCTGATGGGCTTCTACCTCTCACTGCCAGTAGGGCTTATAAACCTGGGGGCTGTGCTATTGCTGTGGGGTTACTCTGCCCAGCTTAAAAGAATGGTTCTTATCGGGAACATCGCTATAGCTTTATTGGGCGCCTCTATGTTACTTATAGTAGCCGTTTATGCCGATAAGCTTAACAAAATTACGATTGGGTATGCTGTGTTTGCATTTATCATTTCGCTCATCAGGGAAATAGTAAAAGACATGGAAGATGTAAAAGGCGACGCCTCTTTTGACTGCCGCACCCTACCCATAGTGGCCGGGCTTGCCAACACCAAACTGGTGCTGTACCCTATTATCGCTATTTTCATGGCTTTTATTCTGCTGGTTGTCTTTCATCCTACTACCAGCGTTTATTTTGAGGTTTACATGCTGTTGCTGGCGTTTGTGCCAGGTATCTGGTTTCTGGTGAAACTGGTACGTGCCGACCGCAAACGCGACTTCACCTACCTTAGCAACTTAGGCAAGTTTCTGATGCTCACCGGCATTCTATCAATGCTGCTCGTAAATTAATCCCCCTTGGCAATTTTTAGCGTAAACACCTCCGGAAGGTCATTTACATTAGAATAATTGGTATCCGTGCCGTAGGATAAAACAGGTCCTGTGCCAACGCAGATCACACCGCCAGTAGCTGCTTCTGACAGATCTCGCCCACACGACTATTCCTGGATGATAAAGCATGGAGAGAAGCCAACCATAAAGTCGCTTGCCCTGAATGCTTCGTAACGCAGGAAAGAATATAAAAAAAGGCCGGGGAAAGCCCCGGCCTTTTTTACTTATCGAAACACAAAACAACTTATCTAACAATAAAGCGGCTCACAGCTACTTCACTGCCTTTCATTACTCTTACAAAGTAAATACCATTGGCAAGGCGCATGGTGTTAATTTCAGCGGTACCACTGGCACGGTCGATCGTCATTACAGTCTTGCCTAGCATATCTACCACCGCTATCTGAGCATCGCGGACATTGCCAAGCTCTACTCTTACAGCACCGTTAGAAACGGTTGGGTAAGTAACGATCCGGCTATTCTCGATCTTATCTTTTGCACTGGCAACTGTCAGTACCTCTATCGTTTCTTCGGCTACAGCTAGTACCCGGCGGTTGCTTGTCATTTTAACCAGCTCCATCTTGTAGTTATATGTACCAGCCTCCGCAAACTTTATTCTGAAGTTAATTGTGGAGTTTGCCAGTGCAAAGCCAGCTTCCGGACCATACCACAGAGCACCATCTACAGGCACCAAAGGAGCATACTCGCCTGGCGTTGCTGTTTCTGCCATCAGGGTTACTGCACCAGCCTGCTCCGGATTGTCTAACGTAAATTTGATGCGAACAGGACCATCCGCCTCTCCGCCTTGTGCTATAGTTACTGCAAAATCTGTATCAACTTCTTTCGCCACATTTTCTTTATTGTTCAGCGTGCTGGAGATAGCGGCCCCTTCCGATATAATGACTGTCTCTTCTTTTGTGGCTACTACCACCCCAGTTGTTATATGCACAAGATGCACGTTATAAGTGTATGAACCGGCTTCTGCAAAAAATACCCGCATCAGCATATGAGCTTGGCTGGTGGAGGTTCCTGTAAGCGGAAAACCACCTTCAGGCTGGTAAAGGAAGTTGCCTTCCTCGTCTTTGGTAAACTCAATAAACTGGAGAGGCTCTACCGTTTCGTCAGGGGCAATATATAAACGCACTTTATCGCGTTGCGCAGGATTGGCAAATACATATTTAATATAAACCATATCGGCAGTTCTATCGCCGGCTGAGTAGTATATTCTAAACTCCCTGTTGCGGCCAGATGTGATCTCACCGGGATCATACTGGTCGAGCGAGGTATTTAAGGTAGGCGCCGAAATAGCATTTACGTCAAATATAACGTCGGTTCCTGCTAGAGGATCTCCGCCTGCAGCCGGTATAATGTCCACTCTGAAACCAAGTTTACCGGCAGCCTCGAAAGTAGCTCTAAACTGTCTGGTGGCATTTGTCAGGGCAAAACCAGCATCTGGGCCTAACGTAGCCACTCCGTCTGTAAAAGGAAGGTTCGTCCAAGTGGTGCCTTCCATGTATTGCATCTGAATTTTAGAACCCAACACTGTAGCGTTGTTACCCATCAGAGTAAAACGCAGCTTAACATTGGTATTGGCCGGAGCCGTACCTTGAGTTGTTGCCACATCGAATGTTACCTGCTGGCGCACATCAAATGTTCTTCCGTTAAGGGTTGAAGTAACGCTTTGCGCGATGGTTGCCGGTACAAAGCCTACTAAAAAGATCAGCAGCAGGACCGCTGAGAGAGAAAAGGAACGTAAATTTGTCATCATTCAATCAGAATTTAAAAATTTAACCTATAATAATTATCCTACATGTAAAAAACGATAGAAGTCCAGCAATGGAATACTTTTTCAATGCTTTGTGCCTATATATATCAAACCTCCTATACGAGGGTTTTTTGTATGTGTATGAATTAAGTGCAATCTTTTTATGTTAAAAAATTAGTTGTTTCCGCAACTTTCTCATACAGAATGAACAAAGACTTTTCAGGCCTCCGCGAATGCTCGTATATTTGCAAAGAAGGCCTCTTAAACACATGATGAAACAAGCTCAAGAACTGATCAAGACCTACGGACTTCGGAACACGAAGTGCCGGCTGGACGTCTTGGATTTATTCCTGACCAACGACCACGCCCTGGCACACGCCGACATTGAGCAGACCCTGAACGACCGCTACGACCGCGTAACCATTTACCGCACCTTGTATGCTTTTAAGGAGAAGGGACTGCTGCACAGTATAAACGATATAAGCGGAGCCATTAAATATGCGCTTTGTCAGGAGGCCTGTACGCAGCACCAGCACTTCGACAACCACATCCACTTTAGCTGCACCGCCTGCAACCAAACCTTTTGCATTAGCGAAGTACACATTCCACTTATGCAGTTGCCATCAGGTTATAAAGTAGATAAGCTGCACTTCTCTGCCGAGGGGCTCTGCAAAGCCTGTAGCCAGCAGGTGGCAAATTCGTAAGGCTATACTGTTGCTTTTTCTGGCAGACGACGTACCATGTTAGCAGCGGCTGTTTGGCCTGCATTTTTGTATGTGTAACACCTGGTCTTATGCCTTCACCCAATGCAAAAGAGGTTTTCATAAAAAAGATTACCTCCCCCGCCAAAATGCGGCTTTTCATGTTGGCCAAGCTGCCTATGGCCTACCTGGCAGAGGTACGCATTGCCACCCTCTCCCAAACGGAAGCCACCACCACCATACCGTTTAAGTACCTGAATAAAAATCCGTTTCGGTCTATCTATTTTGCCTGCCTGAGCATGGCCGCCGAACTCTCGACAGGGGTGCTCTGCCTGCTGCACATACATCAGGCCCAGCCGGCTATCTCTATGCTGCTGGTGCACATGGAGGCTAGTTTCACCAAAAAGGCAGTCGGGAAAATCACGTTTCGGTGTGAAGACGGGGAGCAGATATGCCAAACGGTAGAAAGAGCCAAAATCACTGGCGAAGGCCAGATCGTTACCGCCACCTCCACCGGCACCGACGAAGCTGGCGACCAGGTAGCCAGCTTCCGCTTTACCTGGTCCTTTAAAACAAAAAGCAGCGGGCAATAAGCAAGCTGATTCTTCTAATGAAAAAGGCCTTCCGGAGGCTTTTTGAAGATTTTAGATGCTAGACTTTAGATGTTAGATTTACCTTGAAACAGGTGCTTTACGTTTGCTCTGCTTCGCCCAGATGCTTGTAGGAGCTGCGTACGCGGCGGGGCCTTACTACTCTTACACGAACAAACCATCTAACAATTTGCCCATTAAGCCATTTAACAATCAACAGCTAACAACCTGAAATCGAATTCTGCTAATAAAATGGCCCTTCCGGAGGCTTTTGCGGCTCCTGTTGCAGTATGGCCTTTGCCAAATCTTAAAATCTCCCAATCCACAGATGAAGAATGTTAAAAGATAAACACTATCTTTGCGCCAAAATTCATGACTTGTAATCTTGGCACAACCAGATAAAAAGAATATAATTATTTTCGCTTCGGGTTCGGGTAGCAATGCACAGCGCCTGATGGAGTACTTCGAGCACCACAGCAGCATACGTGTGGCCGCACTTTTCTCTAACAAAGCGAATGCGTATGCCCTAACAAGAGCCGAGACATTTAATGTCCCGGCTCTTTTCTTTTCCAGAGAAGACTTTTTTAACTCCGATAAAGTACTGCAGCAACTTCAGGAGTTTAAACCCGACCTGATTGTGCTGGCCGGGTTCCTGTGGCTGGTGCCGCAGCACATTGTACAGGCCTTCCCGAATAAAATCATAAATATACACCCGGCCCTGCTGCCCAATTATGGCGGCAAAGGCATGCATGGTATACATGTGCACACGGCAGTAGTGCAGGCAAAGGAGCCCGAGTCGGGTATTTCCATCCACTTCGTGAACGAGGAGTATGATAAAGGAGACCTCGTAAGCCAGTTCCGATGCCCGGTGCTGCCCCACGACACCCCCGAAGAGCTGGCAGCCCGCGTGCTGCAGCTGGAGCATGAACACCTGCCAAAGGTGGTGGAGGAGCTTTTGCTCAAGCAGTAATACCGGCTGCTGCCTCCTTCCCTAACCTGGCAAAACCAAAAGAAGAAAAAATAACGCATTTAACAATATGGATACTACCAAAATTAAGTCCGCGCTTATATCAGTTTATTACAAAGATCGTCTGGAGCCGCTTGTAGAGCTACTAAAGGCAAACGGTGTTACGATCTACTCCACTGGTGGCACACAAACTTTTCTGGAAGAACAAGGTGCTACTGTAGTTGCCGTAGAAGACCTAACTGCTTATCCTTCTATTTTCGGAGGTCGTGTAAAAACCCTGCACCCTAAAGTGTTCGGAGGCATTCTGCACCGCCGCGACAACGACTCCGATCTTTCTGAGCGGGAGAAATTTGAGATACCGCCCATCGATTTGGTGGTAGTAGACCTGTACCCCTTCGAAGAAACCGTAGCATCGGGCGCAGCTGAGGCCGACGTAATCGAGAAAATTGACATTGGTGGCATTTCCCTGATTCGCGCTGCTGCCAAAAACTTTAAAGATGTGCTTATTGTGTCGTCGCGCGACCAGTACGACGAGGTGGTTGAGCTGCTGCAGGCAAAAGATGGCGCCACTACCCTCGAAGACCGCAAGCGTTTTGCCGCCAAAGCCTTCGATATTTCTTCGCACTACGATACCCATATTTTTAACTACCTGAACCAGGGTGGGCAGGAGCAGGTGTTTAAGCAAAGCGTACGCCAGGCCACACCGCTGCGTTACGGCGAGAACCCGCACCAGCAAGGCACTTTCTTTGGCAAGCTAGAAGACCTGTTTGAGCAGCTGAACGGAAAGCAGCTTTCTTACAACAACCTGGTAGACGTAGATGCGGCTGTAGCCCTTGGTGCTGAGTTCGAAGAACCTGCCGTGGCCATACTTAAGCATACCAATGCCTGCGGTTGCGCCACCGCCGACACCATTAAAGAGGCTTATTTGCTGGCGCTGTCTTCTGACCCTGTGTCTGCCTTTGGCGGGGTGCTCATCACCAACAGAACCGTAGACCTCGGCACCGCCGAAGAAATGAACAAGCTGTTTTTTGAAGTACTTATTGCGCCAGACTTTGAGGCAGACGCCCTGGAACTGCTCCGCTCCAAGAAAAACCGCATCCTGCTGAAGCAAAAGCCGGTAGAGCTCTCTACAAAGCAATTTAAAACGCTCCTGAACGGTGTTATTGAGCAGGACAAAGATCTGAAAACAGAAACCGAGGCCAACTTTACCACTGTTACCAAACGCGAACCAACAGCCGAAGAGAAAAAAGCCCTTGTGTTTGCTGCTAAAGTGTGCAAGCATACCAAGTCTAACACCATTGTGCTGGCTACTGATAAAATGATGTTTAGCAGCGGCGTAGGCCAGACCTCGCGCGTAGATGCTCTGCGCCAGGCCATTGAGAAAGCAAAAAGCTTTAACTTCGATGTAAGCAAAACTGTTATGGCTTCTGATGCCTTCTTCCCCTTCCCGGATTGCGTAGAGATCGCCGACCAGGCAGGCATAAAAGCAGTAGTACAGCCAGGCGGTTCTATTAAAGATAAAGATTCAATAGCCTATTGCGATGAGCACAACATGGCCATGGTCATGACGGGTGTTCGCCATTTCAAACACTAATTTCAAGAATCAAAATACTATTCTGTCGCCCCTCCTGGCCCTGCTGCCGGGAGGGGCGATTCTTTTATGGCACCCACCAAAGCGGCTGTTTCGCTTTCTTTCATGGCATCTGTTCCTGCATATTTAGAGCAGATTGTAATACTGCCACAAAAGAGGTTTCTGAACTAGTATCCAGGCTAACCAGGCTCTTATAAGGTAAAGTATGCGCTGCATACCTGATCAATTTCAAAAACTGCAGCACAACAAGCTCCTTTACCAGCAGTTTCACTCACTGTGGCCAGTTTAGTGTCTTGTAGTACCACCTATAACTCTCTAAATAGCAACACACGTTTTTATTTCCCCAAATTCATATCCTTGCCTCTCCAAACCCAAACCAGCAAATTCTGCTAATGAAAAACCTCTTCCAGAGGGCTTTGTAGTCAGGAAGGACCCAGGCCTTCAGCAGAGCGCTCGTTTTATGATTGATCAGAAATAGAATTTTTCAGAGAAGGTCCCCCCTTCTGAACAAAAAGCGGCGGCAATGACAGCTATCCCTTAGCAGAAATAATTAATAAATAAGCGCCAGAAGCAATGTTGGTTATTAATTCCGCTTAATTTCACTAATTTTGCCGCAAGTTTTTGTTTACGAACATCGTATCTTTTAAATATAACAGAGGTATCTGCATGCCTGCACTTCTTTAAGATGGGACTTTTTAATTTTCTGACTAGTGATATAGCCATAGATTTGGGTACGGCCAATACCTTAATCATCCATAACGATAAAATTGTAGTTGACGAACCATCTATCATCGCGGTAGACCGCACCAGTGGCAAAGTAATTGCCATCGGCCGGAACGCGATGCAGATGCACGAAAAAACACACGAGAACATCCGCACCATCCGCCCCCTAAAAGACGGTGTAATAGCCGATTTCCACGCGGCAGAAGAAATGATCCGGGGCATGATTAAGATGATCGATACGGGTCGTCGGCTGTTTCAGCCCTCGCACCGCATGGTTATCTGCATTCCGTCGGGCATTACAGAAGTTGAGAAACGGGCCGTTCGTGACTCTGCTCAGCACGCCGGCGCCAAAGAGGTGTGGATGATACAGGAGCCAATGGCAGCCGCCATTGGTATCGGCATAGACGTGGAGCAGCCCATCGGCTCCATGATCGTAGATATTGGTGGTGGCACCACCGAGATTGCCGTTATTGCCCTTTCCGGTATTGTGTGCGATCAGTCTATCAGAGTGGCAGGCGATGTGTTTACAAAAGACATTCTGGATTACATGCGCCGCCAGCACAACCTGCTGATAGGAGAGCGCTCGGCCGAGAAAATTAAAATAGAAGTAGGCGCTGCTCTTACTGAAATAGAAAACCCTCCGGCCGACTACGAAATCCGTGGCCGCGATCTGATGACTGGTATTCCAAAGGTTATAAAGGTAACTTATCAGGAAATCGCCATCGCCCTCGATAAGTCTGTTTCCAAGATCGAAGAAGCAGTGCTGAAGGCGCTGGAAATTGCTCCGCCCGAGTTATCTGCCGACATCTACGACAACGGCATTCACCTGACAGGTGGTGGTGCCCTGCTGCGGGGACTTGACAAGCGCCTGGCTGCTAAAACCAAACTACCCATTCATATTGCCGAAGACCCACTCAGAGCAGTAGTAAGAGGCACAGGAGCTGCCATAAAAGACATCGAAGGCTTTAAAAACGTACTGCTGACGTAACAGGCGCTCATGCGGAATCTCTTTGCTTTTATATATCGGTTCCGTGCGTTCCTGGTGTTCGTGTTGCTGGAGATACTTTGCGTGTACATGGTTGTGCGCTACAACACTTACCAGGGTGCCGCATTCTTTAACTCCGCCAGCACCTATGTAGGTCGGGTGCTGGAGGTGCAAAGCAGCGTGACCGACTATTTCAGGCTAGCCTCTGTAAACAGCATGCTTGCCAGCGAAAATGCCAATCTTCGCGAGGAGCTCATGCGACAAAGGATGGCAGAACAAGGCGATAGCACGGCAGAGCTTTCAGGCATGCTTTATACCGCCTCCGACACCACCATGTCTAATCCGTTTGTTCTGCATGCGAGCCGGGTTATTAACAACTCCATCAGGCGTACCAATAACTATCTTACGCTGTCTGTCGGCAGTGCCGATGGCATTAAGCCCGGCATGGGCGTTATAGCTTCTAACGGTGCTGTAGGCCGCATTAAAACAGTTTCGGAGCATTTTGCTACCGTAACCTCTCTGCTGCACTCCCAGATGCTGATTTCGGCTAAAATAAAGAAAGACAACACCATGGGTACCATTAAATGGACTGGTGGCGACTACCGCACAGCTATCCTGGACTATATTCCGCTTCACATTAAACCTGCCATAGGCGACACCATTGTTACCAGCGGTTTTGCAACAGTGTTTCCGGAAGGTATTATGATTGGTACCATCAGCAATGTGGAGCAGGAGCCGGACAGGAGCTTTTATACCATTAAGGTGCAGCTATCGGTGGATTTTGCGCAGCTGTCTTATGTATATGTAGTAGAAAGTCCGCAACGTGAGGAGCGGGAAACTTTAGAAAATAACGCAGGAATACCTCCCCATGACGAGTAAGTTCGGAGCAATACATATTGTGCAGTTTGTACTGTTTGTAGCCATGCAGGTGCTGCTCATGGACAGCCTGGTGTTATATGCCACCGCTTTCTGTTTTATTTATGTGGCTTTCCTGCTGTTTCTCCCCATCTACACCAACCGCACCTGGATTCTGCTGCTTGGATTTATAGCGGGCTTTTCGGTAGATATTTTTTATGACACCATGGGCATACATGCCGGTGCCAGTGTGCTGCTCGCTTTTTTAAGGGCACCAGTTTTGAACCTTCTCACGCCACGGGATGGTTATGACACCAACGACACAGTAAACATACACCTGATGGGGTGGCGATGGTTTCTGGCTTATGCCTTTATCCTGATCCTGGTCCATCATACCTTTGTGTTCTTCCTGGAGGTGTTTACGTTACAGGAGGCATGGTTTACGGTCATAAAAATTTTAACCAGCTCACTTTACACCACAGTGGGCATGTTAATTATTCAACTTCTTTTCTTCTCGGTAAAGAGAGCGAATAGATGAATTATTTGGAAAACAGAAAGTACGTCATACAAACTATCTTCCTGGTAGTAGGCATCGTCTACGCCATCAGGTTGTTTTACATACAGGTGGTGGACAGCAGCTACAAACAGGCAGCTGAGACCAATGCCATCAAAACCATAATCCAATACCCGTTCCGTGGGCTGATCTACGACCGGAACGGGCAGTTGCTGGTGCAGAACACACCCGTGTACGACCTGATGGTGGTGCCCAAGGAGGCAAAGCAAATAGATACGCTACGCCTCTGCCAGCTGCTCGACATAACGCTCGAAGATGCACGCGAACGCATGAAAAAGGCCAGGGCTTATTCCTGGGGAAAACCATCAATCTTCTTCCAGAAACTCGGCACCGAAGACTTTGCACAGATACAGGACAACCTGATCGATTTCCCCGGCTTTTATATTAATGCCCGTACCATGCGCGGCTATCCGCACCAGAGCCTTTCGCATGCGCTCGGCTACATTGCCGAAATAAGTCCGAACCAGTTGGCCGACACCTCCTACAGAGGCTATCGCCCCGGCGACTACATTGGCAAGAGCGGCATTGAGCTGGAGTACGAGAAGTTTCTGATGGGCAAGCGCGGCGTTAAATATAAAATGGTGAACGTGCGCGGCATCGAGAAAGGCTCTTTTAAAGATGGCGCCTACGATACGTTGGCACTTGCAGGACAAAACCTGGTAAGTACCATCGACCTGGATCTGCAGGCTTATGGGGAGTATCTGATGAACGGTGCTAAAGGAAGTATAGTAGCCATAGAACCGGCCACTGGCGAAATCCTGGCTTATATATCTGCACCCTTTTACGACCCGAACCTGCTTACCGGCAAGGAATACGGCAAAAATTACATGGCCCTATTGAGCGACAAGGACAAAACTATGTTCAACCGCCCGATTATGGCTGACCGCAATCCTCCTGGCTCTATTTTTAAACTGACTCAGGCACTCATTGCCCTCGAAGCAGGCGTAATAAACCCTAACACGCAGTACGCTTGTATAAAATCGCTGGTGAATTGCCACAACCACCCCTCACCGCTCAATTTGTATGGGGCAATTCAGCACTCTTGCAACCCTTACTTTTACCAGGCCTACCGGGCGCTAATAAACCAGGGCAAGTCTAAAAACACGTTCCGCGATACATCTATTGGCCTGGCAGATTGGCGGGAGCAGGTATTGAGCTTCGGTTTTGGCAAAAAGCTGGGCATCGATTTACCAAACGAAAAAACTGGCATTGTAGCCTCCCCTGCCCTTTACGACCGGGTCTATGGCCAAAACCGTTGGAAGTTCTCTACTATTTACTCTTTGAGCATCGGCCAGGGAGAACTGGGGGTAACGCCACTGCAAATGGCTAACTTTATGGCAACTATTGCCAACAAAGGCTATTACATAGATCCGCATATTATCAGGGCTGTGGGCGAAGACGGAGAGCCCTTGCCTGAATATCAGAAAAAACACTACACCACCGTTGATGCCAAACACTTTGAACCCATTATAGAAGGCATGACAGCAGTAGTGCAGGCGGGTACAGCCCGTAGGGCCAACCTGCAGAAGGTAGGCATAACGGTTTGCGGAAAAACAGGTACGGCACAAAACCCGCAGGGGGCCGACCATGCCGTATTTGTGGCATTTGCACCTAAAGAAAAACCTAAAATTGCCATAGCCGTGTATGTGGAGCACGGAAAGTGGGGAGGCCAGTCTGCCGCTCCAATAGCAGGCTTAATGATTGAAAAGTACCTGACTGACACCGTCACCATTAAGGAACAGGAGAAATGGGTGTTGAGCCGGGAATACATGAACATCAAATCGAACTAGGCAATGGGTGTGGAGCCAAGAGTTTCTTCTAAATACAAAGTAGTAACGCCCAGCAGCAAGCGCACCACGCGCAGGATCACCAGCAACCTTGACTGGATTACAATACTGCTATACCTGCTGCTCGTGGGCCTGGGCTGGATGAACATCTACGCCGCTGTGTACAGCCCTGATAATATTGTGAACATTTTCAGTTTTGATATTAACTCGGGCAAGCAGCTGCTTTGGATGGGAACATCAGTGCTGCTTATTATTATGATGTTGGTCGTAGATTATAAGATATACGAGCACCTCGCTTATCCTATTTATGGCTTTGTCATTCTGCTGCTGCTCTTTACACTGGCCGTAGCCAACCCCATTGCCGGATCAAGGTCGTGGCTCGACCTGGGCGGTGGCGTGCGCCTGCAGCCGGCAGAGCTTGCCAAATTTGCCACTGCGCTGGCCGCTTCTAAGTTTCTGAGCGGAGCTAACCTGCGGCAACAGCAGTTTAAAGATCACATGATTCTGGCTGCTATCACCCTGGTACCTCCTGCCATTATAGTACTTCAGAACGAGACAGGCTCTGCGCTCGTGTTTGCTGCCTTTGTGCTGGCTTATTTCCGTGAGGGTATGTCGCCTCTGATTCTGATAATTGGAGGGGCCGCGGCGTTTATCTTTATCATGACGCTGCTGGTGCCAAAGCTGTACCTGATAATTGGCATTACAGCTCTCATGGCATTAGCTACCTGGCTGGATTACCGCCTGCTGAAGCGCTTTAAAACCATGCTCGCCCTGCTGCTCCTGATCGTGGGTATGGTGTTTAGTGTAGATTATTTTGTGAATGATATTCTGCAGCCTCACCAACAGAACCGTATTAAAGCCCTTATAAACCCTGAAGCCGATCCGCTTGGCTTTGGCTGGAACGTAACGCAGTCTAAAATTGCTATTGGCTCCGGTGGGTTCTGGGGCAAAGGCTTTTTGGAGGGAACCCAAACAAAATTCGACTTTGTGCCAGAGCAGAGCACTGACTTTATTTTCTGTACCATCGGCGAGGAGCATGGCTGGGTTGGTAGCACCGTCTTAATTGCGCTGTTCATGCTGCTGCTCATCCGGATTGTAACGATAGCCGAACGCCAAAAATCCATCTTTGGTCGCACCTATGGCTACTGTGTAGCCTCCATTATCTTTTTCCACTTTTTAGTGAACGTGGGCATGACCATTGGCCTGGCTCCGGTAGTAGGTATTCCGTTGCCTTTCTTCAGCTACGGCGGCTCCTCCTTGTGGTCCTTCACCATCCTGCTCTTCATTTTAATAGCCATAGACGCCAACAAAACCCAGGAACTGGTCCGATAGCCTAACTGCCTTAAAAGCTCCGAAAGGCCATTTTCATTAGAATAATTTGAATTGTGCAGGAACTGCCAATCCAACAATTTTGCGGCAGGTAGCAACGAAGCGAACACCTTTGCCAGGTGCACCAATAGACGATTTTTTGTTTGAGCAGTTCAGCGAGTTCAAAATCGTCTTGATTTTTTGGTTCTTTTTGTATCAAGACAAAAAGAACCAAGACTCAGGCAATACAATAGCTTCACATTGCAGTCACAGCATTAGTAGCAGCTATGCAAACTTAGACTTCCAAGCCAGTAGCCGCTGCTTGTGCCTCTCGCCCACAAGAAATTCTTCCAGAATGACAAAAGAATAGCTGTTGTTTAAGTAAGTCCACATAATCACTACTCACAAGTTGATTCAGCCACTAGAGCAGCAGAATACCCCAAAGCGATACAGCCGCCACCAACACCCAAAGCATAAGACCTAATAACAGAGGCCGCCAGCCAGCTGCTTTTATCTTATCTACAGACAGACCGGCACCTACCAGAAACAACGTCACCGTAAGGCCCGCTTTCGAGAGCCACACCACCTGCTCCCCCAGTGCCGCAACACCCGGCACAAAGCTATTAAAGAGCACCGCTGCCACAAATAACCCGATAAACCAGGGCAGCTGCACTTGGCGGTTGCCCGTCCGGAAAGCAAATGAAGAAACAAAGGCAACAGGCACAATCCATAAGGCACGGGCAAGTTTTACGGTAGTGGCTACCTCCAAAGCTTCAGCGCCGTAGGCACTGGCTGCTCCTACTACCGAGCTGGTATCGTGTATGGCAATGGCGCTCCACAGGCCGAACTGAAACTGGCTCAGGTGCAGCCAATGGCCCAGCACCGGAAAAACAAGCAGTGCGGCTGCGTTCAGCAGAAAAACTGTGCCCAACGACACCGACATCTCCTTCTCGTTTACCCGCAGCACCGGAGCCAGTGCCGCAATAGCGCTTCCGCCACAAATAGCCGTGCCAGATGCAATTAGGTGCGATACTTTTGGAGCCAGGTGCAGAAACCTCCCGATAAGCGCACCAAGCACCAAAGTTACCAGCACAGAGTATAGTGTAAGTTCAAAACCTTGTTTGCCTGCCGCCAGCGCACCAGTAGCATTTATACCGAACCCTAGGCCTACTACCGATGCTTTGAGCAACCAGTTAATAGCCTTCTGGTTCAGGTGCGGGGCCGGATGCCCCAACAGAAACGAAAAGCCAAAGCCTAGCACTAGCGCCACTGGGGCACTTACAACAGGCGCCATACACACTATCAAAACCGCCGCAAACGCAACATATCGTAATACCTCCGGACACTTAACTATAACCTTCATGGCTTTGCAGACTAATTTAACACTACAAATCTCCTGCTTTAGCTGCTGCTTTACCAATTACAATACCTAATCCGGAATTACTTTAGGTTATACTGGCTCACACAAAAGCGCTTAAAAATTTGAGCCATTTTTGAAGTTTGTCCATGCAGTGTAATAAACTGGAAGGTGCGATAAATATCGATGCCTTTTATATCGATAATGCTGAGTTTGTTCTGTTGCAGCTCCTCCCCTATAGAGTGAATGGAGAGAAAGGCAGCGCAGTCGGCATGGAGCAGGTACTGCTTAATGCTCTCGGTGCTATCGAGCTGGATTTCGGTGAGCAGGTCTTTGGGGTGAATACCGGCTTTAGAGAGCTCTTTGTAAATAACGTCGAGCGTACCAGATCCGTGTTCCCGGAATATGAGCGGCATCGAGAGTAGGTGTTCAGGCTTTATTTCATTCTTCTTGGCAAACCTGCCGTTGGTACGCGTCACCAGCACAATCTCGTCTTTCACAAAAGGCTCGTACATAATCTGCGGGTGGTGCGAAATGCCTTCCACAATAGCAATATCTACTTTCTCATGAATAAGTTGATGCTCAATCTGCTCGCTGTTGCCGGTGGTAAAGGTAAATTGTATGGCCGGGTGAGCGGATTTGAACAAGGCCAGGATTTTAGGCAACACGTATTGGGCCAGCGTAGTACTAGCCCCAATATGAATGTTGCCACCAGAAGTATTAGTTAGTTGCACCAGATCATTCTCCAGAGTAGCATAAATCTGGAATATTTTCTGTGCATGCTCCAGCAGTATTTGCCCTGCCGGGGTAATAGAAATACTGTTACCTTGCCGCTTAAACAGACCCACCCCCAATTGGTGCTCTAGTTCATTTATATGTTTGGTAACGGCAGGTTGTGTTATAAAGAGCTCATTAGCGGCCTTAGTAAAACTAAGCTTACGGGCAACGGTATAAAACACTTTTAGTCGGAAGTCGAAGATCATGAAGCAAGATAAGCAGCAGAATTGGCCTAAGTCACAAAGGGACGCGAAATTATACGTAAGAGATCTATCCTTGAACTAAGCTAAGGCCGACAAAACCAAGTTTAGCTCTGGAAGGGTATTTTGATTAGAATAATTTTGAACCAGACAACCTACTTTCCTTTTCCTGGCAGGACTTTAGCCAGATTAGGGCATCCATTCGATTATCGAACATGGCATAAGTAAGTTGTTGGCCTATTTCACCAAATTGCATCACCTGGCCTGCTTCTGCGCCAAAGGACCCTGGCGTGGCCACATGTGCCAGATACCGCAGCCCTGCCTCCAAAGCCTTAGGCAGTCATTCTTTGCTCAGCCACTCTATCGTATCGCTCCACGGACCAGTCAGGCTGGTGTTGTCGTTGAGCTTATAAGGGCTTTTCGTTTCCTGCAGCAATTCCAGCCCTACAGCCCACGCCTTTTTTATACCATTTTTAGAAGCATAGCCGTGCCAGATGGTGTTGATAGTATCACGGCTCTGCTGATACCCCACCACATAATACAACTTACCAAACTGGTTTTGCAATTCTTTACGCACCGGCTAAAGCTGTTAAGATTTTCTTCTAAATATAGTTAATTATCAGATGGTTTATATTTTAGTGGAAAATAAAAAAGCCGACTATACTTTGGAGTATAATCGGCTTTTTTAAAGTATTCTGTACCAGGAGCGGGTACACAATCTTTCCAGCATGTGATTATCTATCAGTATTTTATATTCATGTTCTGAGTAACGAGTAACAAACTGGTAACAAAAATGCATAGAGTAACAGAAAATACTGTTTTTTATTACCTCTATTAATATGCGTGAATATCAAGTTTTATCTAGTCCTACCATTCCAATCTTATTTATCAAGGCGCTCGTGTTCCGATCTGATAAAGTTAGGTACTTGAAACATTGATAGAAATAAAGGCCATTTATAACTTCTACATTTTTGGGTAGATAACTCGATGTGAGATAAATTTTTTCCTCTTTAGATTAAGGTGTTTTGATTTAAAATATTATTACCTCAATTTTGCAGTTGTTTTATTGTATTTTCCTATGCTCTTCAACTCATTCGAGTTCCTTGTCTTTTTCCCGACAGTAGTTCTCCTATACTTCCTGTTCCCACATCGTTTCAGGTGGTTAGTTCTGCTCATTGCCAGCTACACCTTCTACATGTTCTGGCGCGCGGATTATGCCATTATCCTTGTCATCTCCACGCTCATCGATTACCTGTGCAGCAACATGATGGACAGGCACAGTGAGGAGAACAGGGCAAAAAGGAAACCGTGGCTGTGGCTCAGCCTCCTGTCTAACTTGGGCATCCTGTTCACCTTCAAGTACTACAACTTCTTCAACGCCGCCGCCAAGGACTTGGCTGAGGTATTGGATGTAGCCTATGCCGCGCCTGCCTTTGAGCTGCTCCTGCCGATGGGCATCTCCTTCTACACCTTTCAGACTATGAGCTACTCGATAGATGTGTACTATGGCAGGATCAAGGCTGAGAAACACTTTGGCATCTTTGCCCTCTTTGTCACCTTTTTCCCTCAGCTCGTGGCGGGGCCGATTGAGAGGGCGGGGAACCTGCTAAGTCAGCTTAGGGAAAAGCACGAGTTCAACTATCAGCGCGTTACAGATGGCCTGAAGCTGATGGCCTGGGGATTGTTCAAAAAAGTAGTGATCGCAGACCGCCTGGCCGTGATGGTGAACCAGGTGTACAACAACCCGACAGACTATGAGGGTGTCCCTCTTATCATCGCCACCGTGTTCTTTGCTTTCCAGATCTACTGCGACTTCTCGGGCTACTCTGATATTGCCATTGGCGCGGCGCAGGTGATGGGCTTTAGGCTGATGGAAAACTTCAGGAGACCTTATTTCTCCAAGTCCATCAGGGAGTTCTGGAGCCGCTGGCACATCTCCCTCTCCACTTGGTTCCGCGACTACCTTTATATTCCTCTTGGTGGTAACAGGGTACTGAAGTGGCGCTGGTACTATAATATTTTTATAGTGTTCTTGGTTAGTGGCATATGGCACGGGGCCAACTGGACCTTCATCGTGTGGGGTGCCCTGCATGGCTTCTACCAGGTCTTTGGGCTTATGACGGCAAAGAAGAGAGATTTGCTGGTGCAAATTTTAAGACTTGACAAGTACCAAGGCCTTTACAGGATCATTCAAGTGGCCACTACTTTCTCCTTGGTGTGCTTAGCGTGGGTGTTCTTCAGGGCCAACAACATCAGCGATGCTTTGTATATTATAAAGCATCTAAATCTTGAAAACCCTCAAGTTTACAAATTAATAAGAGGGCAATCTCTCTATCTTGGATTACCACAGTGGAAGTTTCTAATGGTGTGCAGCGGCGTTTTTTTCTTCATTAGTTTAGAATTTTTAACAAGAAGTAAGCATTCACCGGCCATATTTTTTAATCGTTTTCCTCTTGTCATCCGCTGGACAAGCTTTTATATACTCTTACTCTCAATTCTAATCTTTGGCTATTTCGAGACAAATGAGTTCATCTATTTCCAATTTTAATATGAAATATCTTCCATTTGTACAGCCTCTCCTATTTTTAGGCATTTTTGCTATATTATTAACCACAATTGACTACACCTTGAAGTGGGGAGTTAAGCATTCAACTGATGCCCAAACAGGGAAAATAAATCAAATTATGTTACACAAAGTAGATCCAGACCTTATGGTCTTTGGATCATCAGTGGCTGAGGTAGGTTTTAATTCTCCATTATTAAGTCAAGAACTAGGGCTTTATTCTTTCAATGGCGCTGTTGATGGAACTAGATTTCAACAGTACAAGGGCTTAGTAAAGGAAGTAAATGCTTTTTCAGAAAATGCTAAGTATATTGTCTTTGGCATAACATATTTTGACTTCATCAAGACTAATCAACTTACAGAGCCAAGCAGATTTTATGCTTTTATCAATAATGACAATATTTATCAATCTCTTTATGAGATTGATAATGAAAATGTGCATAAGGTAAAATCTATACCTTTTTATGCTTTCACCCAATATACACATACATACTATAAGAACGCACTACTTGGCTTAAGAAGTCACTTAACTTCGAGAACTCCTGTAGATTCATTATTTGGTTTTGTTCCTCATAAAGCAGCATGGAACGCAGATACAGCCAAGCCTGCACACGTTCAAAAGATCAAACTCTCTCCTGAGCTTTTAAATGACTTCAAAATACTAAAAGAACAATTGAACAGTAGGGAAAGAAAAGTCATTGTTGTATTTATGCCAATGCATGTCTCTGGACAAAGACACTTTTCTAACCTAAAAGAGGTTGTACAGCAAATAAGTACTCTTGCAGATCCGGGATTATTCTTTGATTATACAGACTCAAGTATTTGTGAAAGCACAGAATATTTCTATAATCAAAACCATCTAAATACACGTGGTGCAAATACTTTTTCAGCACACTTTGCAAAGGAGCTAGAAAAGCGGCTAAAATTGTAAATCAGTATTAAAAACGAGGAAACTCTAGCATTAGATTGTCAATATATAAAGACAATTCTATTAGCATACTAACAATATTGAAGCAACTAAGCTATAGTAAATTGTGATGATCACTTTCTTACAGGAGATTTATGCCATCAACAGTAGCTCCTTCTCCCTATAAGTAAACCGCTCGCTTTCCCTTATCTTCTGCATGAGTTTCAAATACTTCTTTGTCGGCCTGCCTGCATAGTGGCTTTTAAAATGCTTTTGCCTTAGCTGCATATAGAGTTTGTCTACTCCATAAAGTTTATCAAACAGGTTGTTTAGGGTTCTGGCTTTGTGGCTGTAGGTTTGGGTTTCATACATGCAGCCCCTAAAGGCTTCACGGTGCAGGAACCGTTCACCTACAGAATAAAGCTTTCTGCACCGCTTGCCGGTATGAGGGCAAAGGAAATACCACACCACCCCCTTACCTATGTTAGAGGGCACAGAAACCAAATCTACTGTATAGTTTATCGGCTTATCTCTGTGCTTGTAGTTCAGTTCCAGGTAAGGGCCATCGGTGCAGGTGTTTACCTTAATACTTATACTGCCTGTTTCTCTGCCGTTGGTGCTCCAGCTTAAAGTACCTGCTTTATACTGATCTGGCTTTAGATAGCCCCACTCTCTGAGCTTCATTATAGAAACGGCTATTACATTATCATACAAGGTCGGGAATGTTGGAAATTTTGCCATTTTGCAGGTGTTTTGCTGAAAATTAAAACCTAAATCCTTAGGGAACTTTGACTGCTTTTCACTGTTTTTTCACTGTTATTGTACCCCCTTTACTTTTTTGTTGGCTACAGGTAAAAACCCTTATTATGCGGTATAAGATTTTACAGGCTAGGACTTAAGCAGATGTCCCCCTGCCATAAAAAAACTTTCACCATTGCACGCACACACAAGGGCTTACCATGCGGTATAGCTTTAGGAGCAGGAAAAGTAACTAACCTCCCCCCTACACATGAGCAAATGTTAAGTTTTGCTAAGTTATTAGCTGCTTTTGCCCTACCTATAACTTTGCTTTGCTCTGGCTACTTTCTTATTTAGCTCCTGTAGCAGCTCAGGCGTTTCTGAATAGGTGCTGCTATTAGATAGCTGCTTGAGCGCCTTTTTAAGGTTTGAATAGTAGGCAGCATGTTTAAAGGTGTTTTGCTCTCTTAGTACCTCCACATGATGTAGGATTGCCTCTAAGCCTTTTTCCTGTATTGCTAAACCTAATAGCTGCTTTAAGTAATCATCAGGGGTGTTTATCTTTCTGGTATCCATATTTAATAACCCTTTCTTTTCTATTACACTATACTCTTTATACCAACGATCATACATACCCATATAAAAGCTTTCATCTGTCAGGGTGTTCGGTGTTATGATTGCCTGGTTAAACTGCTTTGGCAGGCGTTGCATATAGCACACCTCATACCTTAGCAGGTGCTTATCCTGATAAACTTCTGGTATAGCCACACCAGTACTTTTACATTCTGCAACTTTATTGTAAAACTTCTTACTCCTAAGTTTATTCTGATAGCTTATACTCTTTGGCTGTGTAAGGCGGTTATAATAGCTGCTTTGACCTAAATAAGGATAGTATAGCTCAGGCTTGTATTGGGTTATCAGGTTCAGTCCAAAATCTAACCTTGATACATTGGCTTTCTGTACAGGCAGGTGCAATGTATCGGCCATCATTTCAAATGCCCGCTTACAATCTCCTCTGTTCAGGGTGTGCAGGTTAGTACCAGCATAGAATTTGGGTAAACTGCCTGCTATGCTTATACCATACCCTGATACACATACTCTTAAATTTCCTGCGTTGCCTGTAACATAGGTTTGCCCGCTTTGCTGCTTATAGGTTTCTGATAGGTTGGTAAGGTAGGGCAGGCAGTCTACTAAATTACTGCCTGCCTGCTCCTGGCTTATGAATAGCTTAGTAGTATCATACATTGCTTTTGATAAAATCTATCAATGTGTACCACTTACTATAAAGCACTTTCATAATTATAGAACAGCTTAGCCTGTGCTCTGAGGCTTTGCAGCTCCTTATCTAAATCACCATCTATCAGCCGTTGGTAATACCCTGATACATGATTCCTGCCATTCAGAAAAACAAGTACCTCTATCTGGGTTAGGTCTGCATTGGTTATAAACAGATAGCAATCGTTCCTGTAAGGGAACAGCGGGTTAGGCTCTTTGTTACTTAGTAGCCTGTTAGCATTAGGATAGCCATACCCATACTCTGGAAAATCTGTATCCTCAAAGTAGATACTAGATAAGTTGTACTTACCATTGGTTAAGGCCCATTCAGCTAACCGTTTGCTATTGGCTTTTACAAACTCTCTGGCAGGTATTTTAAATAGGTACTTTTGCCCTTTGTGATTAACAAAGTCTTTCAATCCTGCATAACCTGTAGGGTTGGTGCAGGCAGTACAGTCTAATCTGGCTTTGCTTCTGATCTTGTTAAGGAGCTTAAGCCTATCTGATAGGCATTCAAACTTATAATAGGCTGCTATCATCTTACACCTCCCATCTTTTTGAGCGTGATGTAAGTCTGTGCCTGCTCCTCTATATCAGCCTGATCTAAGGGCTTTGTAGGGTTCCTTTGCAGCCATTGATCTACCTCAGCCTTATTAAAGTAGATGTGCTTACCCTGTGGCTTAAAATGAGGTATACCCGCTGTAGATGTTAGCTTATACAGGTAGCTTTTAGATAAGCCGGTATAGCTTGCCGCCTCATCAAAATTCAATACAATCTTCTGGCTAAGGAGCAATGTTTCTATGTTCCTTAGTCTTTCCTCTAAATGTTGTAATTCCATTTCTTCTTATGTTAAAGAATTTGTGAAATGGAAAGGCCTTTCCTTTAAATATCAATTGATAATGTAAAGAAAGGCAAAGCGGGAAAGTAAAAGAATAGACCGGTGTTTACTGAGGGTTTACTGGTAAAGTGCTAGTAAACTGTTTAAGCAAAGCATCTATTTTACTGTAGCCTTTTGGTTTACCTTGTTTGTTATTCTGGTAGTTTATCCTCTGTTGCTTTAAGTTTTTAGTGTGAATAAAGCAGGCCTCTGCAATGCTCCAGTAATTTGTATCATCAGGCAGTTTACCCATATCATATAGCTGATCTATTAGGTAGGCTAAAAGATTTTTATTTTTAAGCCATTGTAAAGGTTCAATGCTGTTTATATTCTTACCTGAAAATAAGGCCTTGAAATTTTTTAAATCTGTTTCAGCAGGTAAATACCCATCCTTTATTAGTAAGCTATAAAGTGTTATAGGTTCTTCTGGCTTACCCTGCCATTCATAGGTTTTCTTATCTCCTAATAACTTTTTAACTGTATAGTTTAAAACGTCACCACCAGATTGTAGATTTACTCCAGGCTCATATTTAACTAATGATTCTTGCTCTCTAAACCAAAGTAACCATTTGTAAAAATTTGCCCTGAGTATATACATAAATGGCGCTTTATCTTCCTCCTCTAGCTCGGGTTCCTCTTCATCAAATACATGTTCAAAATTGACTAACAAAATTTGCATCTGTTTATCAAATACTTCAGAAGAGTTAAATTTATCGACTTCAGCCTTAGTTAAACCAAACCTTCCATCCTGCATAGTATTTAAAGCTTGAGTTATGATAATGTCATGGTTGACTTTTATTAACTCTAATATCCTTTCTAAATTTTGAATATATTCATTGAGATAATTTTCTTTTAAAAGTGATTCTTCATAATGACCTTTGAAATTTGTTTTTATTGTTTCAAATGCATTAGACAAACCTTTTAGATAGGCTATTGTTTGTTCTGTTAAAATCTTGTGTAGATCCTCCTCAGCAAACCCTTCAATAATTGTGAAAACTGTAAAGTTATGGTATTGTATTTTCCCCTCAACCCAATCCTGATAAGTATAATTTCTATTAGGCATATCTAAAAATTCAAGTCCGGTAAAGCGTTTACAGCCTGTGTCTTTCTCTCATCTGCAATGCTGAGGTACTTTGAGTGTGCTGTATAGAAGTGTGCCCTAAGAGCTTGGAAAGGGTTTTAATGTCATAGCCTAAGAGCAGGATATTGGTAGCAAAGGAATGGCGGGCACTGTGCCATGTAATCCGCTTATCTATGCCCGCCCGCTTTACCCAATTCTTTATAGTTTTGGCTGAGCCTTCAAAAGAGGGCAAAGGAAATACCAGGTCTTTGCCGTTGCCTCTCTCCCCTACCAGTTTTAAAGCATTCTGATTAAGGCTAAGCCGGTTTACCTCCTGTGTCTTATTCTGTTTAATGGCTAGCTCAGTACCGCTTATATCCTGCCATTGCAGGGCTTTAATATCTCCAAACCTTAAACCTGTGTTGCAGGAAAACAGAAAGGCCCGTTTTATTACCTCGCTGCCACATGCTGTTTTAGATAGCAGGCTTACCTCCTCCAGGCTCAGCACCCCTTTATTCATGCCCCCGCCTTTGAACTTTATATTTTCAGGCAGTGGACTTTTAGAAAACAGATTTTCCCTAATGGCATGCTTTACCACTTTCTTGAAGCGGTTATAGTAAGTCTGTGGGCTTTCACCTGTCAGCTTAGTTTCTAAATAATCTTTGTAGCCTAATACCAGGTTTTGGGTAAGGTCTTTACAGGATAGCTTTTCTTTGCCGTGTGCCTCCTTCAGGTAGGTTTTAAATTTGTTTAAGCTGGCAGATAGTACCCTGTTATCGGCTTTGGTATAAGTCGTGATGTAGGCCTGATAAAACTTTATAAAATCGGTTGCGCTCAGGCTCTTTGATTGCAGGTCAAAGTTTCCCAGCAGCACCTCCTCTGTTCTTTTGGCCTTTATTCTTTGTGCAAGTTCTAAAGTGGCCTGATTAGACTGTTTGTCTAAGGCTGTTTTTGGCTTATCCATCAGATAGAGCTTTAAAAACTCATACTGCCTTTCTCCTGCATTGTAGTAATCCAGGTACAGGCTCAGGTTGCCATTGTTCAGCTTTTTCTCTCTTAGCCTTACAGGTTCTTTGGTGGCTTTCTTTTTCACTTGCTATGCTTTTGTATTCTCTTATTATCAAATATAATAAAATAGTTGATAGGCTATGTTGCCCGAGTAACAAACGAGTAACAAAAAGTAACAAAACATGAGCTAAACAAAGGAAAGTAAGAAAGGGCTGAAAATGAAAAAACCCACCTAAACAGTGTTTAAAGCGGGTTTTTCTTTTCTTTTGTTTTGTTTTCCCTTTTTGAGGGGTTCTGTACCAGGAGCGGGAATCGAACCCGCACGAGCTTGCGCTCACAAGATTTTAAGTCTTGCGTGTCTACCAGTTCCACCATCCCGGCAGCCATTCGGAGCAACGTCCGAAGTGGTTTCTTCAAAAAATAAAGACGTTGTTCAGCACAACGTCTTTATCTTAGCATTTATTTGAGCGGGAGACGAGGTTCGAACTCGCGACCTCGACCTTGGCAAGGTCGCGCTCTACCAACTGAGCTACTCCCGCTTTTAGTCATTCCCTAAACCGTTGTAGTGATTTAGTGATGCAAAGATATAGACAAAATCTCACTTGTCAAGGACCTGCGCAAAAAAAACTTTTACTTTTTCATTTCTCATTGATTTTCAGGCAGAAAAATTTCACACCCCGGAAACATTTGGTTAACCTGGCCTGGTCTTGGCCAAATTATTCTAATCAAAATAGGCTTCCGGAGGCAGAAAGAGCTTTACAACCCTCTGCCTTCCTTACCGAACTCTGTCTCTTTTTTTCTTTTCGAGCAATAATTTCAGCTCGTTTAGCTTCAGGAGCGCCTCTACCGGGGTAATGGTGTTGATGTCGAGCTGCTCTACCGTTTCCTTCAGGCGCTGCAGTTGCGGGTCCTGAGCTTCGAACATGCTGAGCTGGTAGCTGCTCTTCGGCACCGCCTGCATGTCGGGTTGCTGCTCCGGGTGAGAAATTTTATCCTGCTCCAGGTGGTGCATAATTTCATTGGCCCGCAGCACCACACTGTTCGGCATACCGGCCATCTGCGCCACATGTATACCAAAACTGTGCTCGCTGCCGCCTTCCACAAGCTTGCGCATAAACAGGATCTTGCCATTAGCCTCCTTCACCGACACATTGTAGTTCTTCACGCGTGGTAGGTCTTCGGCCAGCTGGTTGAGCTCGTGGTAGTGGGTAGCGAACAAAGTCTTGCCTTTGCATTTGGGATGGTTGTGCAGGTGCTCCACAATGGCCCAGGCAATGGAAATACCGTCGTAGGTGCTGGTGCCGCGACCGATTTCGTCCATCAGCACCAGGCTGCGGTCCGAGAGGTTATTCAGGATGCTGGCCGTCTCCGTCATCTCCACCATAAACGTCGATTCTCCTTTGGAGAGGTTATCCGAGGCGCCCACCCGTGTAAAGATCTTGTCGATAATACCTAAGGAGGCAGCCTCTGCGGGCACAAAAGAACCGATCTGGGCCATCAGCACAATCAGGGCCGTCTGGCGCAGCAGGGCGCTTTTACCCGCCATGTTAGGCCCCGTAATAATGATGATCTGCTGCTCTTCGTTGTCGAGGTAGATATCGTTGGGCACGTAGCTCTCGCCCAGTGGCAGCTGCTTCTCTATCACCGGGTGACGACCTTTTTTGATGTCGAGCACGTGTGCATCGCTCACCTCCGGCTTCACATAATTGTTTGTTAAAGCAATGCTGGCGAAAGAGCTGAGGCAATCGATAATACCAACCACGCGGGCATTCTGCTGTACCTGCGCCACAAAATCCACAGCGTAGAGCACCAACTCGTTAAAAAGGCTGAACTCGATGGTGTAGATGCGCTCTTCGGCATTCAAAATCTTCTCCTCATAGGTCTTCAGCTCCTCGGTAATGTAGCGCTCCGCATTCACCAGCGTCTGCTTCCGTATCCAGGAGGCAGGCACTTTGTCTTTGTGCGCGTGCGTTACCTCCAGGTAGTAACCAAACACTTTATTATAGGCAATTTTAAGCGAGCTGATACCAGTGTTCTTCATTTCGCGTTGCTGCAGCTGTGCCAGGTAATCTTTGCCTGAGAAAGCAATGGCTCGCAGCTCATCCAACTCCTCGTGCACCCCCTCGTTTATCATGTTGCCCTGGTTGGTGAGCATCGGCGCGTCAGGGCGCAGAATCTTCTTGATCTCCTGCCGCAGCCCATCGCAGGGGGCCAGCTGTGCCGCCAGCTTCTGCAGGGCCGGTATATCGCTCATCGCCAGGCTTTGCTGTATCGGCTCAATGGCATCGAGGGCTTTTACCAGCTGCATCAGCTCCCGGGGGTTTACGCGGCGCACGGCCACTTTCGAGATCAGGCGCTCCAGGTCGTTTATCTGTTTCAGGTGGTGCGTCAGCTCGCCTAGCAGTTCGCTGTGCTGCGTCAGCGCCTCCACGGTGTTCAAGCGTCGTCTTATCTGTGCCACATCCTTCAGTGGCAGTACCACCCACTTCTTCATCAGCCTTGCCCCCATCGGCGTTACCGTCTGGTCGAGCACGTGTATCAGCGGCACCCCCTCCTGGTGCTGCGGGTACACCAGCTCCAGGTTGCGCACCGTAAACCGATCCAGCCACACGTATTTGTCTTCTTCGAGCCGTGAAAGCGTGGCAATATGGCTGACTTCCTTGTGATGCGTTTCGGAAAGATAATGCAGAATAGCACCTGCTGATATAATAGCTGCCGACATGCCTTCCACACCAAAGCCTTTAAGCGAGGTGGTGCCAAAGTGACGGGTAAGCGACTCGTAGGCAAAGTCGTGGGCAAATACCCACTCCTCCAGCGCATAGTAGCGGAAGTCAGGGCCGTAGTTTTCAAAAAAGGTTTCTTTCTCGCGCTTGCAGAACAGCACTTCGGCCGGCGAAAAGCTCTGCAGCAGCTTCCCAATATAGCTTTTGTCGCCTTGGGCGGTCATATACTCACCCGTAGAAATATCGAGGAAGGAAATGCCAGTTTCTTTTTTGCCGAAATGAATGGCCGCCAGGTAGTTGTTACTGCGTCGCTCCAGCACCTGGTCGTTAAACGACACGCCGGGCGTGACCAGCTCCGTCACACCCCGCTTCACAATGCCCTTCACCGACTTCGGATCTTCGAGCTGGTCGCAGATGGCTACCCGCTCCCCTGCTCGCACCAGCTTGGGCAGGTACGTATCGAGAGAGTGGTGCGGGAAACCGGCCAGAGCCGTTTCGGAGGCAGAGCCGTTGCCTCGCTTGGTCAGCACAATGTCGAGAATCTTGCTGGCCTTGATGGCGTCTTCGCCAAAGGTTTCGTAAAAATCGCCCACCCTGAAAAGCAGCATCGCCCCCGGATGTTTCGCCTTAATAGCGTTGTACTGCTTCATCAACGGGGTAACGGTACTGTTTTCTCCACCTTTCATGCTACTAGTTGTTGGTTGTTTTCTATTGATTGTTGGCTGCTCTTGCACAGCCTGGTTTACAAAGATAACAGGCTCGCAAGAGCATCGGAATGAAAACCGGGGATTTTATGGGAAATTATTCGAATGGAAATGGCCTTCCGGAGGCAATTTTGCTCCCCGGAAGCTCCGCACCACCCAGTGTCTCAAAAACAAGATTATGAATTCTCAGCTGTTCCTCGGACTTTTGCACAGAAGGCTGTTTACTGTGGCAGCTTCTTGATTTTAAAGAAGAGAAGGCATGTGTTTTAGATATTGACACCACTGTCTTCAGAAGCCTGTGTTTTAAGATGCGAAAACTCTCAATGGATGAACTCAACCGCGACTCGGTGGAGGACTTTAAGAATAAGAAAAAACTGCCGCTCACGCTGATCCTGGACAATGTGCGGAGCCTGAACAACGTAGGATCAGTTTTCAGAACGGCTGATGCCTTTATGGTGGAGAAGATTTACCTCTGTGGCATTACCGGCACCCCACCCCACCGCGATATAGAAAAAACCGCATTGGGCGCCACGGAGTCGGTGGTATGGGAGCATGTGCCTTGTACGCTGGAACTGGTAAAGCAACTGCAGGCCCAGGACTATAAAATCGTGTCGGTGGAGCAGGCCGAAAACAGCATCATGCTGCATAAGTTCGTGCCGGAGCCGGAGCAGCATTATGCATTTGTGCTGGGCAACGAGGTGTTTGGGGTGCAGCAGGAAGTGGTAAGCTTCTCGCATACGGTGCTGGAAATCCCGCAATTTGGCACCAAGCACTCGCTCAACATTTCAGTAGCCACTGGTGTGGTCGTGTGGGACTTCCTGAGCAAATCTATTCGTTAAATACCTCTTCCAATACATACAATCTTATTATGTCTACCTGCTCTGGCTGTTACTCCTGCCTTCCACATGCTAAGAGTAGCAGCCAGAGCAGGTAGACTATAGCTAAGCTTTCTTCTATTTCGCTATCTTCTAAAAGAGCTTCTGCTGCTTTTCTGCTCCTGCCACTAAGCTCTTTCCCTGCTTCACGGGAACAAACACGGCGGCTACCAATAAATATCACAAAATAGAGGTACTCCCGTTAAACTTATGGATGGTATTCCTGTCTTACTTACATAAGTTCGACAGCAAGAATACAATCTCCTTTTTTGTTCAGGTTGATTTCCGGCTGAATTTGCGCCTTTGCTCCTACTTCGCCCTGCAGTACGTGTTAAACCCATAGCTCTCCCATTGAGCTTACCAGCATACATTCCTATGAAACTGATTTATACTTTTATTACCTTCTGCCTTCTTGCCAGCACTCCGCATCTCTTATCTGCACAGCAGCAAACAGGCAGTGTGTCAGGCACAGTCATAAACAGCAGCACCAAAGAACCTGTGGGCATGGCTAGCGTGGTCTTATTAACGCCTGCAGACTCCAGCCTTGTAACAGGTGCCAACACCGACTTCGACGGTCTCTTCAGAATAGAGCGTGTGCCTTTTGGGCGCTACCTTATGCGCATCACAGTTGTGGGCTACCCCACCCGGTTCTCGAGCGTTTCCGTATCGCAGGAGGCGCCAGAGGCAACAATGGGCGCCATTAGCATGAACCCCAGAGCCACCACCCTGAAAGCCGTGGAGGTAGTGTCGCAGCGGGAGCTCGTGCAGTTTGAGCTGGATAAAAAGGTAGTGAATATCAGCCAGGATATTGCCGCCGAAAACGGTTCTGTGGCAGAAGCTTTGCAAAACGCTCCTTCTGTAGAGGTAGACATAGACGGTAACGTGAGCATGCGTGGCAGCAGCAATGTAACCGTGTTGGTAGACGGTAAGCGCACCGCCCTTGCCAACCTTAGCCTTGATCAGATACCTGCCAACATGATAGACCGTGTCGAGATCATTACCAACCCATCGTCTAAATACGATCCGGAAGGCACAGGGGGCATTATTAACCTGATTCTGAAAAAAGACAAAACCTCCGGCATGAACGGAGTAGTCTCGCTGAACGCCGGCACCTACGACAACTACAACACCTCCCTTAACCTGAACTACCGCCACAACAAGCTATCGCTAAACGGGGGCTACGATTTCAGGCAACAGAACCGACCAGGCAATAGCTCCAGTTTCCGTACCACCTACTTCCCCAACAGCACCACACCCGACAGGCTCAGCTTTCTGGATCAGGACCAGACGAGAACCAACCTCGACGTGTCGCACAACATCCGCTTCGGAGCAGATTACTACCTGACGCCGAAGCACACCCTCTCTGCCTCCACCCTGCTCCGCACCAGCAAGGAACGGGGCACTAACCGAATTCTGTATCGCTTCCTGGGCCAAAGTCTGGCCTTAGATTCAGCCCAGACCCGCACCACCGCCGACCGCGAAGAAGACTTTTCGATGGATTACGTGCTGGGCTACCGCCAGACGTTTGAGCGTAAAGGGCAGGAGCTGACAGCCGATTTTATTTATACCAACCACCTGGAGGATGAGTTCAGCAATTTTGAAGAGCAGTATGAGGTGGCAGACCGGCTTCCGCTGCTCCAGCGTACCGCAGCCGACAATATGTTTCGGCGCATTGTGCTGCAGTCAGACTACGTGCACCCTATTTCGGAAGAAACGAAGCTGGAGGCCGGCTACCGCACCTCTATTCAGCGCATGGACACCGACAATACCTTCTTCAACTTCGACAACACTTTTGGGCAATGGGCAAATGATGAACTGCGCAGCAACCACTTTGTGTTCGACGAGCAGGTGCATGCCTTGTACAGCAATTTCAGCAGCAAATGGAACAGCTTAAGTTACCAGGTGGGGCTGCGCGCCGAGCAAACTCTTACTACCTCCGATCAGCGCACGCAGCAGGAGGTGTACCGCAACAACTACTTCAGCTTGTTCCCGAGTGTTTTTGTAACGCACGACATTAACCAGGATAACAAAGTGCAGTTTAGCTACAGCCGTCGCATTAACAGGCCCCGTAGCCGAAGCCTGAACCCCTTTATCGATTATACTGACCCCCTCAACATCCGCTTCGGGAACCCAAGGCTCAACCCGGAGTTTATTAATTCGCTGGAGCTGGGGCATCTTCGCTATTGGGAGAACTCCTCGCTTAACACCTCTCTTTTTTACCGGCGTACCTCTAACCAGGTACAGCGTTTCCGGGAGTTCAACCCTGAAACCGGCGTTACTACTACTTCCTTTATCAACCTCAACACCGGCTCTAACTATGGTGCAGAAGTGGTGGCTACACACTCTTTCACGAATTGGTGGCGTTTAAACGGCAGTGTTTCCGGTTTCCGTACTGAGCTTAACGATAGCCGTGGCGATACCGAACTGAGCAACAACCAGTTTAGCTGGAACACCAAGCTTAACTCTACCATGACGGTTTGGAAAGACATGGCCATTCAGGTGTCAGGTCAGTACCGTGCTCCTATGGTGACCATACAAGGGCGCATGGAGCAGATGTATGGCGTAGACTTAGGCATAAAAAAAGATGTGCTTAAGAAGCAGGGAACCGTTTCGTTGCGTGTAACCGATATTTTCGATACCCGCGAGTTTAACTTCCTAAGCTATGGTCCCGATTTTGAAATGATAAACCGCAATAAGCGCCAGACGCAGATGGTGTATGTGGGCTTTACATACCGTATAAACCGCGAAGGCAACCAACGCAACCGCGACAACAAGGAAGAAAGAGAAGAATCCGGCGAAATGGAAGAGGGATTTTAAAGCAGTAAGGCAAATCAGCTGTTCAAACAAGTACTAATGTCTTCAACTAGTCAGGCACTTAACCAGGCAGGCACCACCTCTCATGTGGTAACTCATTAGCTCACAGCACGTTTCTCCCTAGGGTAGAAGCTACGCTTCGGCGCCCACAATTTTTGCAATCAAATCCTGCGTTGCAACATCTTTTTTATTCGGAACAGCAGCAGCAGCTGTTTTTTCCAAATCATCAATGCCAACTAAATTTTATTGTTATTTTCGAATAAAATTTTATATATTTAAAGAACTCTCTGCTTATATTGCGCGACAGGACTCGTTAGTTTTTTAGGGTACTTCACCAATTTTTAACCTGCTACAACATGAAATTCCTCGGAATTCTACTTTTTATGGCTGGGCTTCTGTCGCTTTTGCTAGAGCTAATTGGCGCTAACCTGCTAATTCTCAACTGGCTGAACCAATGGGGATATACTACCAGTTGGGGCATTCGCATTAGCGTAATCCTGCTTGGGGCCATTTTATACCTGGTTTATCGTAACGACGATTAGCCACCGCACCTTTTGTGGACCGGGAACTGCCATATAGCCCCTGTCGTATACTAAGTTTAACAATCTTCAGCATCCTGTTCCCGGACCGTCAGGTTGCTTCATTACAATTGAAAGACCGAATAGCCATGGATGCTCCGGAATACACACCGCGCTTTGTACAAATAAACGAACTCTATATCGATACAGTCGTGATCGACGATACGGAGTTCCTCACCTTATGGTGCTTTACGCTACTAGATGATGAATATAAATTCATTTACTTGGGTTGCGATTTTACCCAGTTTAACCAGATTTTAATCGGAGCTGGTGAAAAAGGAAAGGAAATAGCCCTGCACCTGGCAGAAGTGCTTAACAACCCTTACGAAACCCCTACCCTGATCCCGATAAAAGAGCAATTTGAGGAATACCTCGAACTGCTTGGTTTCGACATTATTATGTATGAACCTATGGCCGTAGAAGACGACATAGACGAAGACATGAAAGACGAAGACGAGCTCCCGATAGAGCAGATTTTCGGAAGCCAGCCCGACAACACATCCCGCAAACACCTGATCTACCAACTCGACAAGCTTTACCCTTCCAAGGTATTTGAGCCGGAAAAAATGGTCCACGAAAAGTTTGTGGAATCCTTTGAAGACGATTCCCTGGAACTGGCTCAACTTTACTACGACTACCTAAACGCCATCGAAAATGGTTACTCAGAAGAAGAAGCCAAACAAGTAGCAGGCCTCGAGCGAGACGTTTTCTTCCGGATGGCAAAAAAGGCGACGGAGCTCTGGAAGGAAAATTGATTGAATGACTATAAAGCCAATGAAATTACTGTAGCAGCTCCCTGAGTGTTACAGTATTTGCCTCTGCCTTATTGTTTGGCTTCGTCAAGAGCACTTCCTTTTTTCCCCAGTACGCTGCGTAACCTTTATTTACCCAGTAATCCTGGTTAGCTTTATGCCAGGCAAGGTCTTTAAAGACGATGGTAGCAGGTATGGCTGACAAAGGCGGCACCTTACATACCTCACAATCGGAAGTAGCCAGGTAGTGAAAACGGGATTCCATTTCATTTTTGTAGTCAGATGCTTTACCAGAAACAAGATCTAAGTAAGCCGTTGCCACTTGCTCGTTTAAGCTGAAATGAAAAACTACCAACAGCACAAATGCCGCCACTTTGAACGAGGGGAAAAATCTTATTTTGAAAAGGCCAGGATATTGCACAAGGATTAATTGCAAATTAAAGAACCAGCCAAGTACAAAGTAAAAATAAATTACATTTTCGACACGTGGTGTTGCTTTGTCGCTAGTAGACCAGGTAAACAGAAACTGCATCACAAATATGGTAGCCAGGTACAAAAGTACACTCCACCGGGCATCTACCTGTTTTAGTAAGTCACTTCGCCCTGTAATAGCCAGTTTATACCCCCAAAGTGGTACATAAAGAACCGACGCAATCAGTAATAACCCGCCCCATTGCATAAAGAACATAAGGCTGAGGTAGGAAGTATAAATGATGCTCCATCTGAATTCCGCATATCTCGGATGTGTACTCATACGGACATAATTTCCGGGAGCCAACACAGCAACCAGTGCCGCGATAAAGGCAACTCCAAATAGAATAGCCATGTGAGTAGCGTGTTCTTCCCGATACTGCCAGCAGGCAACTACCAACAGAAAAAGAACAGATAATGTCATGAGGAGCGCCATTTCGTTGCTACCTACTATCATGACACAAAGAACGGCCGATACCAATACTCGCCAATTATTTTTTCCAGTATTACTGCTTTTGATCAGCCTGGCGATATAGGCCAGGAGTATCAGGAACATAATAGAGGGCAGCTGATAAGTTAAACTTCCACATAGCCAAAACAAGCTTTGTGTAATATCAGGCACTTGCCTTACATATAAACAAAAAATGAAAGCTGCCAGCGCCGAACTCTGAAGCCAGGGAAGCTTCCCAGAAAATAAAACATGCGCCAACCAACCTAATGCTCCTCCAAATGCTAGCAGTAACAGCGCCGATAACCATTTATACCCGGCAATGGAGCCCCAAACAAGTGGACTTATACGCATAATGCCTGTTGCAAAATAACGGCCCGACCACTCTCTATAGAAATACTCCTGTGATTCCCAAAATCCCATGGTACGATCTCTAACCGCAAAGCCGAAATCGTCTGCTCCAGGGTAATTATATGCGGTTAAAAGTAAAAGTGGTAGAAGCGTAAGAAGTCCCAGCAGCAATAGCAGCAGAAAAAACGTCTGCGTATCCTGTACTGGCTTTGATGACGCATGTAGGTCTTCTGAAGAAATACAGTGCCCGGAGACAAAGGACGCACGACAAGTGACCTTCCGCTTATAACGTCCTTTTAATAACTTAAACATCCTTATCCTTTTAAAATGCGGCACAGCCATTTAACTTTTCCTAACCCCACTTTTCGCAACAGTTACCTTAGCCTCCAAGCGCCAGAATATAATTATCGGCAATTTAAAATATTAAAAATGAAAATAAGGTCTATTATCAACGATTTGCATTATAGATTAACAGAGTCTGATAAATTTGGCACCATTTATTACTGCCCGGCTCAAATCATTCTAATAAAAAAAGCCTTCTAAAGACCAAATAGGCACAATTAGCCATACGTTGATCCGCCATAACTTAGTTTAACTGCAGCAGGCGTAATATACCTCAAAACAAGTACTCTTTCCTTACAACCATTAGGTTACTGTCGCGGCCCTGCTCGGGTATGACATGGGCAGGCATGGGTGTTTTAATAAGTTGCTGTGGCAAGCCAATATGCTGATCGTAGAGGAGCAGGCGCAGTTTAGCACTTTGGTTTAGTTGCACCTCTAGCGTTACTTCTTTCGAAACAGGCAAGCCATGCAGTCTGGCTAAATAGTAAGGCGGCTCCTCTTCTACATTTATTGGCTTGAGCGCAAGCACCTGTTCATTTAAGGCAGCACTGTAAAGGCTATCTTGTTGCGGTTGCAACACAACCTCCAGGTGTGCCGCACCACGCGGCGAAGCCAGTTTCAGGCGCAGAAACCGCTTGCCTCCGGCTACAGAATCGCCAAGCACTCCGGCTACAGGCACTGGCACCGCTACCGGTTTAGCAGCATTTAGCAGGTAGGTGCGGGTGGCGAAAGGATAAAGCGCCGTTAAAGCTCCAGTGGTGGGCGAAGGAAAAAACTGCTGGTTCCAATCGTCTGTTTTCTGAAACGGAGATACCCAATATGCTTCGCCAAGGTCAGCATTGAGGTAGTAAGAAACCGAACTATGCAGCGGCTGTTCAGGCGAAGGCGCCTCACTGCTAATAGCGATTGCTAATTGTATGCCTCCAGCCACCAATACAACTAGCGGCAGCAATGGCCACTGGCTCAAGCTATAACTACGCTCCAATACATGCAGCAAAGGCAGCAACAAGCCAGCCAGCAGCAAGAGCAACACCACCATCGGCACCGGAAACTGCAGCGCAAAAACCACAGACAGAAACCGCACAATCGGCATCAGCATAAAAATAGCAGGAACCACCCCTAGCAGCAAAAGCAGGATCGTACGCCACTGTGTGGGCGACTGGTACAGCCTGAAGAGGAAAATGAACAAAGTACCTGCCAGGCAGAACAGCAGCGGGAAGAGTAACAGGTAAGAGGCCGACACCAAATACACGCACAACACCAGCACCAGCACATAAAACAGCAGGTAAATTCCCATCAGCAAAGAGAACAGTTTTATCCAGCGCAGCGCCAGCCAGCTTAGCAACAGAAACAAGCCCAGTGTAAGCAACAGGTAGGAGATAAAAAACAGGTCTGCGCTATATACCCCGTTCATCTCGTGCGAGTAAGGCAGCAGGTTATTGACCAAATTATTCAGCAGGAAAACAAGCCCAGTGGTGATTCCCAGCAGGAGCAGGTACATAAAAAAACTGGCTACAACCTGCCGCCCACTCAGCACCTGCCGCCTGGCCCCTATAAGCCAGGTAGCTATAAATAAAACAGTTAATAACGCCAGCAAGCCATAGCTTAACCAAATGGGGTATTGTATCAGCCAGCTTCCGGCAGGGTTAAAAAACACTTTGTCGGAGGTAGCAGAGGCAGCAGCAAGCGAGGTAGTTGCTAAATGCCGCGCCACAGTCAGCAGGTTGCTGCCATGGTGTTGCAAGGTGCGCCGGTCGAGATTTGCTGGCGAGTCTGTCATTTTGTGGTAATGCACAAAGCCATCTACAGCTGCCGAGTTCATACCGATATAGCCAGCCTCGCGGAACGGAGTAAAATCAGTGTTGTTAGGCATCAGGCGATACACTTCGTACATAAGCGAACTGGCAAAAGGATAAGGCGCAGCTTCGGCAAACTGTTCTACTACCCACCGGTTTCCTTTGTTGAACTCAAATGTCATGCTAGGGCCTGCATTACCCCGCGCATCAAGGTTAAGCACAACGCCCACCTCTTTGGCCCAGGGGTGCTCCAAAAAAGCGTAAGCTCCGTACAAGCCATACTCTTCCCCATCGGTAAATAAAAAGATAAGGTCATTTTGCAGTGTTTCCTCCTGCTGCAGTGCACGGGCAGTTTCTAAAAGTGTCGATACACCACCTGCATTGTCGGCGGCTCCGAGCGTATTTGGCTGGGAGTCGTAGTGCGCCACCAGCAGTACCGCTTTGCCACCGCTACCTCTTGCGCGCAGGCGACCCAAAACATTATAGACATAACCTACATTTGCCGCACCACCCCCTGTACTGCTTACGGTTGCCTCCTGCACCTGCGGCTCTAACCCAAGCAGCTCCAGCTGCCTTACAAGGTAGGCACGTACCTCAGCGTGTGCGGGAGTACCCATAGCGTGAGGCTCACGCGCTATCTGTTGCACATGCCGCATAGCTCTTTCCGCCGAAAACTCATGAGCAGGAGCAGTGGCTGGCAGTGCTTCTGGGGGCTGAGCCAGGTAAATACTAAACCAGCATAGAATTGTGATGGCCAGCAACAGGAAAACAGCAAGAGAAGTGTTTCGGTAAGACATGCCGTATAGCTTATAAATTGACTAATATTACACAATATAGGTTCTATATAAAAGAATCTGCGGCTGTAGTTTATATGCAAGCCTAAGGCCTCTGGCACATAAAAATGCTCCGGAAGGGCATTATGATTAGAAGATTTTACTTCCTGCACGAACAAAACACCACCATCCGCAATCGCTATAAACCAGAACGGCTCCACCTTTAAGAGTGGAGCCGTTCTGGTTTTAAAAAAGGCGCAGGCTTTATTTTTCTACACTTGTTACACCAGGTTCTCTTACCTCGCTCTGCCGCAACTGCACCGGCTCCGATTTTTTGCGGAGCTTCATGTTCAGGAACTCTACCAACAGCGAGAAGAACATAGCAAAGTAAATGTAGCCTTTCGGAATGTGCATGTGCAAGGCTTCAATAACCAGCATAAACCCTATCAGGATCAGGAACGACAGAGCCAGCATTTTTACCGTAGGGTGCTTGTTTACAAAGTCGCTTACCATTTTAGCGAATATCAGCATAATGCCCATGGCCAGAATAACGGCTACAATCATTACCTCTACGTGCTGCGCCAGCCCAACCGCAGTCAGAATGGAGTCGAACGAGAACACAATATCGATCAGCACGATCTGAACGAGCACTTTAGAGAGTGTGACGGTTTTGACAGTGCCACCATGCCCTTCTTCCTCCCCTTCGAGCTTGTTGTGTATTTCGGTGGTACTTTTAGCCAACAGAAACAGGCCACCGGCAAAGAGAATGATGTCGCGCCACGAAACCGGGAAATCATTTTCGGTAAAAGGCAGGTTTATCGTAAACAGTGGTGTGTTGGCACTCACAATCCAGGAAATACCCAACAGCAGTATTACGCGGAAAATAAGCGCCAGCGAAAGGCCAATGGTACGCCCTTTGCCTTGCTCCGAAGCCGGTAAGCGCCCTACTATTATCGAAATAAACACAATGTTATCTATGCCAAGCACCACCTCCATAAAGGTTAGTGTGAGCAAACTTACCCAGGTATCCGGATTTGCAAATATTTCCATAGTTTGTCTGTATTAGAGTTAATAGTAAGAGGCAAATGTATTGATTTAGCGCAGAACAACCAGGTGATTTCCAGGAACTACACACATAATTTGCTAACCCCAATACGCAACAACTTTAATTAGGATTTTGCAGAAGCTAAGACTTCATGTTCACGAACTGCAAGGGCATGCCAATCTCTTCGCTTTTGCTTCTCATAATGGCGATTACCTCCTGCAAATCGTCTATTTTTTTGCCTGTAACACGAATCTGTTCATCCATGATAGCAGCCGACACTTTTGCCTTGCTGTCTTTAATAAGCTTCATTATTTTTTTGGATGTCTCCTTGTCGATGCCGGCCTTTACTTTAATGTCTTTCTTGACCATAGCACCTGACTGGTAATGCTCTTTTGAGAAGTCGAGGGCGGTGGCATCGAGCCCCTGCTTCACCATTTTTCCGATCAGCACATCTTCTGTGTGCTGCAGGCGCATCTCGTTCTCCATAGAGATGTGCACTTCGCTCGATTTTTTGTCGTACTCCAGCGTTCCTTTGGTATCGCGGAAGTCGTAGCGGTTCAGGATTTCTTTTCGGGCTGTATTTACAGCATTGTCCATGGTTTGCGGATCAACTTTGCTTACAATATCGAAAGAGGCCATAGTCTTTATTATTCTTGTTTAAAGATTAGAGTTACACAATTTATACGTGCAAAGTTATTCTAATTTAAAATTTATTGACTGGTAAATTCCAAATCGGTTACTTGCCACATGACCATTATAGAACCCCAAACCCCGGAAGAACTGGCACAATATTACCAGCTCCGCTACGACACCCTGCGCCGCCCCTGGAACCAGCCCGCCGGCAGCGAACGTGCCGACGATGACGACACTGCCCTGCACGCCCTGCTGCTCGACGACGAAGGAAACCCAGCCGGTGTTTGCCGCCTACACCTGAACACGCCGCAGGAAGGACAGCTCCGGTTTATGGGCATACGGGAAGATATGCAAGGAAAGGCGCTAGGAAATTTGCTTATTAACTACCTGGAAGATAAGGCCAGAAGTCTAGGAGCCACTACCATGACCCTGCAGGCCCGCGATTACGCAGTAAACTTTTATCGCCGAAACAAGTATGAGGTGATAGAAAAAACCTATTTGCTGTTCGGCACCATTCAACATTACAAAATGGCCAAGCAGTTGTAATTGTCAGACTGCAGTTTTGTGCGGCACTGCTCCTCAGAACAAGTCTGGCATTAAGGTGCCCTACAAGTTATGACACAAACTATTCGTACGCTCCAGACTGGTCTCCTATTGTTAGGAGCCAGTTTGTTTAGCGCCTGCAGCAAGCAGTACCCTGTTTTACAAACAGTAGCTTCTGTAGACCTGAACAGGTACGCCGGCACCTGGTATGAAATAGCCTCGCTGCCCCAGCGTTTTACCAAAGGCTGCCATTGCACCACCGCTCAATACAAGCCTCACCCCGATGGTTATGTAGAGGTATATAACTCCTGCCGCGAAGATGCTCCCACCGGCGATACTAAAGATGTACAAGGCAAAGCTTTTCCGGTAGAAGGCAGCAGCAACAGCAAGTTAAAAGTGCAGTTTTTCTGGCCCTTTAAAGGCGATTACTGGATTCTGGACCTCGCCGACGACTATAGCTATGCCCTGGTAGGTTCCCCAGACCGCGAGAGCCTCTGGATTCTGGCTCGCGAATCCCAATTGCCACCATCTGAATATGAGCGTCTGGTACAGCTGGCAAGCAGCAAAGGCTTCCCGGTGGAGGAACTGCAACTCATGGATCAAAGCTGCCAACAATAAACTCTACTCCCAAAGGCTTAAATCCCTAAAACGGCTCCGGAAGGCCGTTTTCATTCGAAGAATTGCAGGCTGCGCCAAATTCAAAATTAGAAATTAAAAATTATGGTTGTCTTGCTGTAACCTAGGAGAACCCCGAACCTCCTGATCCTGAGAAAGCCTATGGAAGGGGATTCTCATTAGAATAATTTCAGTTAAAACTAACTAAAGGCAAGGTTTTGCGGCAGTAGGCAACGAATAGAGCACAAATGCCAGGTGCACCTATTGACGATTTTTTGTTTGAGCGTTCAGCGAGTTCAAAATCGTCTTGATTTTTTTGGTTCTTTTTGTATCAAGACAAAAAGAACAAAGACTTAGGCAATGAAATAACTCCACTCCGCTGTCACAGCGATAAAAGCTACTATGCAAACTTAAACTACAACTGCAATACCAGTAGCCGTTGCTTCTGCCTCTCGCCCACTAGATCCTTCCAGGATGACAAAAAGGAAAGGGCTGAGCCAAAGATCTAGTTTATAGGGTTTAGTTAAAGCGTCTTTAGATTACCCGGGAGAAAGCAGCTTCCTTACTGCCTTTTCTCCTGCACTTTCTTTACAAGGTTCCGCATCAGGCTGCGCGGAAACACCCTCACAGAAAAAGCCGTTAGCTTGTCTTTAAAACCAGGAAACATGATCACTTCTCCAGCCATTAAGCCATCGTAACCTGCCTTGGCTACACTTTTTGCATCGTCGAGCAGGGCCTCGCTGAAAATACCGGAACCAGATAGGTTAGCCCGTTCTTTAAAGTCTGTGGCAGTGGCTCCCGGGCATAGCACCGTTACACTCACATTAGTACCCTTCTGCTCTGCCGCCAGGGCCTCCGAAAATGAAAGCACATAGGCTTTGGAGGCATAGTAAACTGCCATGAGCGGACCCGGCGGAAAAGCAGCCGTAGAAGCAATATTTAGAATACGCGCTGGCTTGTCGGTGCGGATCTGGCCCAGGAAAAGCTTGGAAAGGTGGGTCAGGGCGAGTATGTTAACCTGCATCATATCCAGCTCTTTCTGCAGGTCTGTTTCGCGAAAGTAGCCATAGTTAGCAAAGCCGGCATTGTTTACCAGCACATCTACCTGCACCCCGTCTTTTTTCAGCTCGTCGAAAATCAGCTGCGGTGCTTCCGGTATGGCCAGATCCTGTACCACCACCTTTGCATGCACTTTGTATTTTATGGCAAACTGCAGAGCAATCTGATGCAGCTTATCTTCGGAGCGTGCCACCAACACCAGGTTGTACCCATCCTTCGCAAAAAGTTCTGCCAGTTCGTAGCCAATACCACCCGAAGCGCCTGTTATCAGAGCTGTGTTTTTCATGTTGCTTTCTCTTAATTTAGTTTAGCCAGCTAAACGAGATCCAGTGCAGGAATGTTGATCGTTTGCTTTCCTGTACCTCTCCTTGAGTCACCTGCCCCTACATCGGCTGATCCTGGGAAGACATTATTTCACAACCAACTGCATATCAACAAAATAACTCAACTCAAACTTTTATATCCTAAAAAACAGGGCGTTTATCTGGCAAAGCAGGCTGTTCGTCTAATTAGCACTCTCATAATATTCAAGAACCAATATTTAAGCACTGTTTTTGTAACTTTGCCACCCAATTACGCACCAGTATCTCTACACAAAATAAAACTATGATGATGTTACAAAATTCAGGCGTTTTCCGTCTGCTGGTAATCCTATCCTTACTGGCAGGCATTCCCAACTTTGCTGTTGCCCAACAGCTTACGCAAACGATCAGGGGCAGAGTGATCGACAAAGAATCACAGGAACCACTTATTGGCGCTACAGTCACTATCTACAGCCTCAGCCCGGCTATTGGCGCCACTACCGATGTGGATGGCTACTTCAGGCTGGAGCAGGTACCGGTGGGCCGCCACACCCTTCGCATCAGCTTTGTAGGCTACGAAGAGCAAGTGCTGCCGGAACTGCTGCTGGGCTCAGGCAAGGAAATGATACTAACCATTGGCCTTACGGAGTCTTTCCGGAACCTAAAAGAAGTGGTGGTAAGCGCAGGGCAGCAGGCCAAAGGCGCTCCCCTGAACGAGATGGCTACGCTTAGCGCCCGCTCCATTTCTGTAGAAGAAACCAAACGCTACGCTGCCAGCATAAACGATCCGGCGCGTGCTGCGCTCAACTATGCCGGCGTAGGCGGCAGCGACGACATGAGCAACGAGATTGTAGTGCGGGGCAACTCTCCGCGTGGTGTGCTATGGCGTGTTGAAGGCGTGGAAGTACCCAACCCAAGTCACTTTGCTGATGAAGGAGCCGCAGGAGGCGCCATTAGTATGCTGAGCGTAAACATGCTCGACAACTCCGATTTTTATACTGGTGCCTTCCCTTCTGAGTACGGCAATGCCCTCTCTGGCGTGTTCGACATCAGGCTGCGCAATGGCAACAACGAAAAGCGGGAATATGCTTTTCAGGCGGGTGTGCTGGGCGTGGACTTTGCCGCGGAAGGCCCATTTAAGAAAGGAGCTAAGGCTTCTTACCTGGCTAACTACCGCTACTCCACACTGGCCATGCTCAACGCAGCCGGCATTAAGATTGCAGGCGATGCCACTCCAAACTTCCAGGACTTTTCTTTTAAAGTGCGGGTGCCGACCAGTAAAGCAGGCATTTTCTCTTTGTGGGGCTTAGGCGGCCTGAGCAACCAGAACCTTCGCGCCGACAGAAACCCGGACAACTGGAAAGAATACTATGATCAGTTTGACGATGTTTTTTCTTCTAACATGGGAGCAACAGGCCTTACGCACATGCTGTTTCTGGGCAAAGACGATTACCTGGAGACCACCCTCAGTTACTCTGCCAAAACCACCAGCATTAACTTCGACTCTATTTCTACGGAAGCAGAAGCATTTCCTATTTATCACCAGCGTATTGCCTACAATACCACCCGCCTTTCCACGCTTTATAACCGCAAGTTCAACAACCAGCACACTCTGCGGTCGGGCATTATTCTAAGCCATATGGGCTACGATGCCAGCTCCGATGGCCAGGATGATGACTACAGGTTTGTGCGGCTAATCCGGCAGGAAGGCACTACCAGCATGGTGCAAGGCTATAGCCAGTGGAAGTACCGCTTGTCAGAAAAAATTACCGTAAACACAGGTTTGCATGCCACCTACTTTGCCTTAAACAGCAAAAGCAGCATTGAGCCACGCTTCGGTCTGAAATGGCAGCTAGTGCCTGGTCGGTCGCTTAGTGCCGGTGTGGGCTTGCATAGCCGCCATGAAGCCTTGTCGACCTACTTTACCGAGCAACGGGTGCAGGATGCTGTAGTGCTGCCAAACAGGAACCTTGGCTTTACCAAAGCGGCTCATTATGTGTTGGCCTACGATCACCTGCTCCGCCCCGACCTGCGCCTGAAGGCAGAAACCTATTACCAGCACCTTTACAACGTGCCGGTTGGCGTAAATGGCAGCAGCTTATCGACTCTGAATGCTTCCGGCGGTTTTACTACCGACAGCCTGATAAACAAAGGAACCGGCCGCAACTATGGGCTGGAGCTGACACTGGAGAAGTTCTTCACCAACAACTTTTATTACCTGATGACGGCCTCGCTTTACGAGTCGAAGTACACTGCCACGGACGGCATAGAACGCAGCACACGCTTTAACGGTAACTATATAACCAATTTTCTGGCAGGCAAAGAGTTTAGAGTGGGCAAAGGTGGCAAAAACCTGATCGGCACCAACATTAAACTGCTCTGGGCCGGTGGCAACCGCTACACCCCTATCGATCTGGAAAAATCGCGGGAGAAGGGCGATGCGGTTTATAGAGAAGACCAGGCTTATGCCGCACAGGCAGATGCTTATTTCAGGTCAGACATCCGGGTGAGCTTCCGGAAGAACAACCCGAAAGCCTCCTATATTTTGTCGTTGGACCTGCAAAACGTAACCAACCGTCAGAACATGTACGCACAGTACTACGACCGGAAGGCAAAAGAAATTAAAACGAACTACCAGATGGGCCTGGTGCCGGTGCTGAACTACCGCATTGAATTTTAAACCTAACTTCTAATAAAACAAAAAGCTCCTTTGCGTTATATGCAAAAGGAGCTTTTTGTTTTATGTCCGCTTTGGCTGCAGGCAGCCTGCGCAACAGGAGCAGTAATCAATACTAAACACCAGGACAAATTTACATGAAGCTATTTTATCTGATCGAACAAATCACGATAACATGTAGACCATTTTATTGCACATAAAAAACTTTTGAATCTTGTATCCTGATACTTGTGTTCTTTTGTTTATTGCAGCTTCTCGAACTCAGACCTGGTTACTTTAAAAATAGAACCGTGGCGCATGCCCTTCGGGAAAGAGATCTTATCGGAAATGTCGGTCCAGTTTTGCAGGTCCTGCGACTGCACGGCTCCCATGGCTTTGTCGCGGTATTTGTCGAAGTACACGATCCAGGTGTCGCCTAGCTTTAAAGTTGTGGGGCCTTCGGCCCAGTAATTACCTGTAATGGGCGGACCTGCGACAGAATACGGGCCGGTCAGGTTATCAGCAAAAGCAACTTTCAGGTTCTTTTGTGCCGGCTCGCGTGTTTCGTCCTTCAGGAACATCACAAAGCGGTTCTTATCTTTTACAATCGTGGCATCTATTACATTAAAGCCCGGCTCGTAGAGCAACCTAGTGTCGCTGTAGGTTTTAAAGTCTTTGGTGGTAACGTAGTACATGCGGTGGTTGTAGGCACTCTCTTCGTTCGACTGTGTTTCGGGGTAGAGGCCGGTAATGGTGGTGGCCCAGTAAATCATGTACTCCTTAGTTTTATCGTCGTAGGTAATTTCTGGTGCCCAGGTGTTGCGGGCGCCCGGCTCGTGCTCCATTACGGGCACATACTGTTGCTCCGACCAGTTCAGCAAATCAGAAGAACTGGCATAGCCGATGCCCCGCTCGTTCCAGCTTACCGTCCATACCATATGAAACTTGCCATCGCCGCCCCGTATAATGCAGGGGTCGCGCATAAGCTTGTCTTTGCCTGCCGCAGGTCTTAGAAAAATAGAATCGTTTTTGAGAGCTTGCCAGTTGTAGCCATCGGTGCTGTAGGCCAGGTGCAGCCCGTCGCCATTTCCTTTAAAGTAAGAGAACAGGTAAACTTCTTCTTCGGAAGCAGCTGCCTGCCTTGAGGAGGCGCAGGACCAAAGCACAGGCAACAAAAGCAACAGCAAAAACTGGATTTTCTTCATTATTCTAAATGCTAGTTGTTAAATAATAGATTTTGGGTTCATGAGTTTAACAACAGAAAGTATCGTGGTTGCAAGTGCTAAAAATATGTTGGTACCACGATCTCTGATGGCTACTTGTTCATTTGCCCCATCACTAGATAATAGCTTTTGCACTTTTATCCTAAACCGGCCACAAATTAATTAACAAAAGTACATGCCAAAGCATTCTATATGGCTTTCCCTGTTGAATCCGTTATCAGATAAAGCATCCTTTTTTACAAACCTACTCAGCTTTGCAGGCTCCAAGGGTGGTCAGTAAGACCAGATAAAGCAAAGATGCTTACACCATTCTTACCACCCTTATTTTTAATTTCTAATTTTTAATTTCTAATTTATAGCAGCACCAGCCATAAAGCAGTTGGAACCTCAGAAGCCATTGTTTTCAGAAGCCAAAGTTAAAACCCGGATAGCGCCTACACCCAGTGGTTACCTGCACCTGGGCAATGTGCTCTCGTTTGCCCTTACCTGGGCGCTGGCGCGGAAGCAGAACGGCACAGTAGTTTTGCGTATCGATGATCTCGACAATACCCGCTTCCGGCCCGAGTACCTGCACAACATATTTGACACGCTGCAGTTTATGGGCCTCGACTACGACGAAGGCCCTGCCAACCCAGACGATTTTCTGCGGAATTACTCACAGCACCTCCGGCTGCCGCTTTACCGGGAGTACCTGCACCAGTTGCGGGAGCAAGGTCTACTTTATGCCTGCCCCTGCTCCAGGAGTCAGATAGCGGCGGCCTCGCCAGCAGGGCGTTACCCCCTCACCTGCCGAAGCACGCAGGTGCCGCTAGAGCAGCCGGGCAATGCCTGGCGCATTTTGGTGCCAGACCATTCAATGGTTACCTTTCACGATCAATTTTTAGGAAAAGCGTACCAGGTGCCACTTTGGGAGCAGATGCCTGATTTTGTGGTGCGGCGAAAAGACGGCATTCCGGCCTACCAGATAGCCTCTGTTTGCGATGACCTGCAAATGGGCATTAACCTGGTGGTGCGGGGGCAGGACTTGCTTAACTCCACGGCAGCACAGGTTTTTCTGGCGCAGTGCTCCGGCAGCGCAGCTTTCAGCCAAATTCAGTTTTTCCACCACCCCCTGCTGCTCCAACACGATGGCACAAAATTGTCTAAGTCTGAAGGGGCAGAGTCGTTGTATGGCATGCGCCGGAAAGGTATGACCACCACCGAACTATGGCGGCTACTTGCCCGGTTGCTCGGCTGGCAAAACGCCAATATTACAGATGCCCGCAGCTTTTTGAAGAGGTTCAGGCCAGAAGATGTGCCCCCCGTAGTTCAATAATCAACTCTTGATAGATACCAGGTAAAAGCAGCTCCGGAAGGGTATTTTCATTAGAAGAATTGGTGTGGCTGTGCCAAATTCAAAATTGGAAGTTAAAATTGATGAAAAACTTGCTAGTGGAGCCTGTACCGGATAAAGTCCTGTGCCCTAGGTCTTGCGTCTTCAAAAAGCCTCTGGAAGGCTATTTTTATTTGAATAATTTGAGGCTGGCTAGATGTTGCTTTTAATCAGATTCTTTTTGACTAAGCAGGCCGTAGTAACTCACATCTACTACTTCTCCTAAACCTGTTATATATTCTTTCCGAAGGGTGCCTTCCAATTCAAAGCCCAGCTTTTCGACCAGCTGTCTACTCTGTTGGTTCGACGGAATTATTTTAGCGGATATCTTGAGAATCGCCAGCTCTCTAAAGCAGTACTGGCACACCGCTTTCAAAGCTTCTGAAGTAAAACCAAGTCCTTCGTAGGGTTCGGCAACCAGGTAGCCGACCTCGCACCTCGGAATGCGCCAGTCTATGTTTTTGACAATAACCAAACCTATAAGCGCAGACCTATACCAAACTCCATACAGCACAGATCTGCCGTGCAGGCGATCGTGCTCCAACTCGTTCAGGTAGTGGACGGCTGACGCGGCATCTGTTGTTCGGGAAACAGTGATCGGGAAACTTTCCTGCAGCCTTGCTTTATTTTCCGATACCAAGCCTGATAAGGTGTCGGCGTTTTCCTGGTCGAGCACCTTTAGCCGGAGCCTTTCTGTTCTAAGTTCTTCTTTAAACTGTATCATGAGAAGCCGCAGTATTTCTCTGGCTTGTGTGGCAGCCGCTGGCTACTCAGTTTATACTAAATGGAAAAGTGACCGTGGCCGGAACAGAAAGATTTGCTCCGGCCACGGTCCACAGCCTTGAACTGTGTTATTGTTTTATTTTTAGAATTGAACAAGCATTGCCTTTATTTGGCTTTAACAGCTATAGGCAGTTCCAGATTTTCCCAGCGCAGGATTATACCAGGTTCTTTTACCTCGTACACCAGGCGCTCAGTCATAGCAGCAGCTTTTCTAGGCTTAACCGTTACACGCAGCGCGTCCTGGTCTTCTTTGTACTGGGTGCCCCACTGGTCTGCAGTTTTATTAAAGATAACAGTCCATTGGTCTTCTCCCGGAATAGTGTAGAAGCTGTACTTTCCGGCCGGAAGTGCTTTTCCTTCCACAGTCACATCCTGGTCTACCTCAACGGTAGTAGCCTCGTTGGCACCGGAGCGCCACACTTTGCCATAAGGAATTTTATCGCCCCACAAGGTACGCCCTTTTACAGAGGGGCTGCTGTAGTTGATGGTGATGTTAGCCTGGCCAATTTTGCCAGAGGCAGTAGCCGGTGGGCTTGGGCGATTTTCTTTGTCGGTCTGGGCATTGGCACCAACAGAAATAAGCAGGCTCACCATCAGCATAAGAAGCGAACTGAACAAATGGTTGTTTTTCATATCTTATTTTGTTTTGATTGTATGAGAAAGATAAGAAACAAATTAGTATTCTACTACACAATGCTTTAGAAGATCAAAGACTGAAAGATCTTTATCTGAACCACCCTATATTTCCTTATATGTTTCCGAAACATGGCTACTTTTTTACAGGGATTAATTTAAAGGTAAGTAAAGCTTAAAACTTCATGAGCATAAACTCTTTCATAAATTTAGCAGATTAGGTTTAAGGCTATTTTCGTTCATACACAAGCCATTAAGAATTATAAACTGATGAAGAAATAATTTTTGCTTAACTATACTCAAACCCGCCTTACCTATTACCGTATACCCCTAATCGAACAAATCTTGTATTACTATTTTATCAACACAATCGTATATTAGTTAAAAATTAAAAAAAGTTAATCTATTTTTTGTAAAATATTTGCAACAAAACAAACAATCACATACATTTGTATCATCAATAACAAACAATGTAGGGTGTTGAAATTGGCAGACAAGCCCTCCTCTCTCGGGGGTGGAGAATCTGGGATAAAGCAGCTATTTTAAACTTTTTAGTACAAAGATTTTTGCCTAACTACTTCGTGGAGGTTCGATTCCTCCCCCTACAGCAAAAGCGGCCTCAGGTGCAAATCTGAGGCCGCTTCTTTTTGGTGCCGCACCTGAAGAAACCTAAAAGAGCGATAGAAAAGAGTTTACGAAGGAAGGAACTTGTAATGTTCAGAATTTCACTGTGAAAGGGGGCGTCGAGGTTTAGTGCTGCACTTCTGTCAAGTCACGCAGCGGCACGTCCAGTTCCTGTGCAATTTTATTTATATGCTGCAAAGCCACCTCTTTTAACTGGTGCTGCAGCAGGTGCAGTCTGGTGCCATCTGCCAATTTCAGGAAGCCATCATATTTGGTGTTATAAAGTGTTGACATAGATCCCCTTGACTCAGCTACCTGACTGTAGTTGTTACGCTTCAGGTACAGGAACTCAAACTCCGGAAGCGGTTGCTCTGCACCGAAGAACTTGCCAAGCAACTGCACCCCCTGCCCATACCTCCGCTGCTGCAGATCGAATTTTACTGCCTTGTAGGTTAACTGTGTAATAATGGCAGCCGAAAAAAGCAGCGCCAACCATTACTCCTTTCAGCACTGCTACCACGCCAATACCTGTTAGCACCCAACCCAGCATGCGGGCGCTTCTAGAGAAATAGTTGCCCGTTTTATAGATATGAACGCCTATGGCAACAACAAAAGTCTTTTCTTACTTTACCACAAAGCCGAATGTGGCATATGGTTTCAGGTAGTTAAACAGCACGTTTACGAAAAACAGGATGCTTCCCATTTCCAGTACTTCTTCTGTTGTCATTACTGCCATAAAAAGCAGGCTGCGGTCGTTGTAACCTTGGTTCAGTAGGCTTGCCCCCAGCATCTCAAAGCCTATAGCCCCTAGCAAAAAACAAAAACCGGCTGTAAAAAAGCCTCTGCGGGCCGCGAGGTTTAAGCTTTTGTAAAACTGGTAATAAAACACGGCAAACAGAAGCACAAAGACACCACTTGCCACGCCCCATACCAGATATCTTTCATCTGCCGGGCTGAACCTGGCTAGCAGCAGCTCATGTATGCCTACCGCCTCATCTACCGCCATGGCTATAAAAATAAGTGCCAGCCCTGCCCAATGAGTTGCAAAATAGTCTTTTGCTTTGCGTTTGATTGCTGCGATTAAAGCCAACAGGCACGACGACAGCAGCAAAATAAACGAGGAAAAAAAAGAAGGCAGGTTTCCTTTTTTAGCGAAATAGAATTTGCCTTGCCAGGTTGGTAAAAAGTTGTACTCATCGCCGGCCAGAATTACCAGCACCACGAGCAGGTGGAGCACAAGTAAAATTCCTGCTACCAACAGCAAATATTTTATAAAGTTGGCACTGTAAATAGGCAGCGCATCGGCACTGGCCTTCTCCTTTACAAGAGCAACTTCTTTTAAGGCGCCTGCACCATTTAACGTTACCGGCACTTTTCCATTGACAATCTGAGGCATATTTACCTGATAAAGTGGAGTGAATATGGCGCGGAAGATAAAAATATTAAATTATTTTAACAATAAATATAAACATTAACTTTAGATACAGCTATGCGGGAGAAGATGGCTTTAGGAAGAGCAGTATGATAGGCAGCAGAAAAAATTATTTAGTAGGTATGAGATTGCTTAGTTGCAGACAAGACATGCCACAGCAAATTAGGAACATCTGTGCTACCTCAAAGCACTTTTATGGCATTTCACCTGTTGCCGTCGCCCCCAGAAATCGTATTTCGCTCCCTAGTTTCCTTATCTGTGAAACCATACAGGGACCTTGGTAACATCATAATCTAACTTATCTGAGAATGTAAGGCCTGCTTTTTCGAGTTGCAGGTAAAAGAGCAGATTCGGAGGCTTGTTGCCCCATGATGCTGCCATTATATGAAAAAACCCTCAATAAAAATTTAATTAACAGTTATTTAGCAACGCATTGCGCGACCTTGTCTGTAGCCTTGCGCCTCTCTTATTTTAATGGAAGAGGTACTGCACGGGGTAAAGCAGCTGCATTCCAAAAACAAGAGGTTAAGGGCCCGTCAACCGCAAGTTAATCTAATAATTTTTGTAAAGGTTGTTTAGGGATCTTTATGAGGCTTAGGACAGTTCGGTGCGGGGGCTCACACTGCCCATCTGGAATTTGTCCGATTTCTCCGGCTTAGGCTGGGCAAACGCACTACTCGCCACCTCCTGACCCACTTCTGCAGGCTTGTTGCCTGTGCGGGACCTGTACCAATTCTTCATGAGCTGCATAACCGGCTGCTCCACATACACCGAAATCAGGTAAGCGCAAACAATACTAAACACAATAGGCGGCACAATAACCAGCATGCTGCCACTGAAAAATGCTTTCGTGTTATTTATAATAATAAAGCCGATGTATTGGTGAAATAGGTAAAGCGGGTATGAGATGCTACCTAAAAACAAAAATACTTTATTCGACATAAAATCGAGTTTCCCGCTTATACTGAGGTAAAAAACGAAATACATACCGCCTATTATCAACACATCAGTTAGGCCTTTATTCAAGTAAAAAGAGAGGGCCATGGCCGCTGTTAGCGCTAACTGCACCAGCACTTGCTTTCGCACCTCCGGCTTAAACTTGAGCATATAAAATAAGATGCCGGAATAAAAGAAGGCACCATGATACAGGTTGAGCAGCTTGCTTGCAACTGGTATTTCATAGAGGTGCATGTTTACAAAATTAAGAGCCATCCAGGCGGCGCCGATGTAAAGAATTTTGTCGATTTTACCAGCCACAAAGACAACCAGCAGCATCAGGTAAAACATCCATTCATAAAACAGGGTCCAGTATACGCCGTCTACTTCCGGCACTCCCACCAGTTTCTGGAACATGGTGAGGTTTATTATAAAATCAGTGAAGGAGGTTTCAAGGCCTGGTAAGCCAAAGAGATATACAGCCGAAAATGTAGCAATAGCGCAAAACCAGTAGGCAGGGTAAAGCCTGGTAATGCGTTTAAACAAAAAGTCTTTGCCGTCTTTTAGGTTCTTGAAGCTAAAAAAAATCACGAAGCCACTGATCATAAAGAATAGCTCTACACCATAGTGGCCATAGGCAAAATCGAACTGCTTCGAAAAACTATGTCCGTATAAACTTCTGTATGTTGTGGTATAATGGTAAAGTACGACCAAAAAAGCGGCGATTCCTCTCAGGGAATCCATAAAAAGTAATCTGTTCTTCTCCATAAATCCTGCCTCCAACTAAAACACAGGGTATGCTTGTTACCTCTATAAAACCTGCATCAAGAAAATTCAATTATTGACTCGGCTTTCGCCTCAGCTTTTCTGTACCTGATTTTAATAAATAATGTTATGCATTTAACTTATATAAACTGAAAATCTGCTATATATTATAAAATTACTTTTTGGCATTCTGCTTTGTAGCACAGCAGCACCGGCTACAAAGAGTGCAATGCACCTTCTTTTGCCTGCTGTTATTCCGGTCCTACCCGATCCAGGTGCCGGAGTAGCTTACTCAGCTTTGGCCCCGGATTTATGCGGTATACAAAATTCAGGCGGTAGTTGCCCGTGAGCATAGTATTAGAAAAGCCCTCGTTGGATACTAGGCGCACATTGTTGCGAACATAGTTGACATTAACAGACCAGCGGCTGGCATTGTACCCTATAACGCCCCGCCAAAATATATTCGGCTTTACACCCCATTGCGTGTGGGAGTTAGTTTCTGTTTCTTTCTCAGTATATCCTATGCCCAGGTTAGCAGCAGCAGAGGCTGTAACAAAAAAATGCTTTTTAAAAACCAAGGTATAGGCATAGCCGGCATTAGGGCCAAATTCAAAAAAATTGAGACTGGTAAAGTTCCCCGCAGTATTTCTGATTAGAGGCACAGGCACCAGCACACTGTCGCCTGCCACACGGCCCCCATACATTTCGAACCCAAGCAGAAAAGTACCTGCCGATTTTTTTTGCCACTCGTTCTGCATAAAAGCCGCCCGGTAAGAAAACCGCTCGTGGTTGAACAGGTACTGCACCGATGCCCCGATCTTGGTAAGGGCCAAATCTGGTCGCACATAAAATGCTTCGTCTGTGGCAACTCCCCTTCCCCGCTCTTGTAAATGATAGCCCTTGTAAAACTGACCAAAGACATCCACCACAAACTTTCTGGGGTAAATGTGCGCCTGCAGGTCCAGGTACCGGGTATCGCCCTGGTTCTTATCTGGGTTCAGAAAGCCGAAACCATAGCCCAGGTTCAGGGTCGCCCATTTGTAAGTGGCTCCTATACCCATGTTGAGGGTGGTATTAGGCACATAAAGATACCTGGAGTCGTCAATTTTGTCGCGAATGCGCAAACCAGTGTATTTCTGCGAGAAGTAAAAACGGGTTGTCAGCAGATCCGGAAAGGGCTGGTAATATTCGTTTTCAGAGCTTGTTTGTGCCCGCATTTCGGTGGCAGCTGCTAGCACAATACAATAAATGCCAAAGAAGCGAAATAAAGAAAACAGGAGGCGTATCATGTAGTAGTTTAACAAAAGAGTAAATGGCAATGCACCGAGCGTATAGGAGTGTAGTACCTGCTTGTGTTACTTCTGGTTACAAAACACAAGTAGCCTGCTACTTTGCTTCGCTACCGCTCATGAGGCAAGTTAGCAACGAAGAAAGCTCATTCGGCTAAATTCTGCTAATGAAACAGGCCTTCCGGAGGCATTCTATGCCTATTGCCCGTGAGGGCTGACAGGTTTGGTGCAGCGAAGTTACCCTCATTCGTTTCGGCTCAACCACTAAAAGAAATCCAAAATAACATAGCTGCTCTGAGACAAAAAAAGCTCCCGGAAGGCTCATTTCATTAGAATAATTGAAGCGTACTTTTAGCTAATCTGTGTTACAGCCCTACCAGCTATAACACAGCTGTTCCGGCAACCCAGCTTACGGAGTCTGTTGGAGCTTCCGCAAAATAGAACAGCCTGCCCAAGCAGGTGCAGTTTTTTTTACTCGCACCAGGAACCCGTACTTAAAGTATTTATAAATTGATTTACACGGTATTTGCTGCAAAATTCTCTTTGATTAATATTTATCTATTCATCTGGCAGAAGAAGTTATTTCAGTATATTTGCTCCACAAAGTTTAGAACTAAATAAAGAGTATTTATCACCACTGTAATTTATTGGCTCCAGTCAATCATACTTATTGCTACTATGCTTCTCTCTTCCTGAAACAGATTTTTCTGTAGCTTGCCCATAGCTGGCTGCTTCGTGCTAATGACACACCCAGGCAGAAAACAAACTTAAATTACCTCAGCCTAGCAAGCTCATTTTATTTTAGCCAAGACTAACAGGTTTGAATTATCAACACCAGGAATTGTTTGCAAATTTTAGGTGTTCATGCCTTCATTGAGTTAGAGCAGAACAGAGCCGGACAGAAACACGAAGGCAAAACAGTAGTAACGCGCATGAAGAAATTTTACAGTCTAATTATATTTCTGCTGTACACGCTGGCAGGTCTGGCGCAGTCAACAGATATCTCCTTTAGGCACCTTACTACTAAAAGCGGCTTGTCGCAAAGTTTTGTCAGGAGCATTGTACAGGACCAGAAAGGGTTCATATGGATTGGCACTTCCGATGGGCTAAACAAGTACGATGGCTATAAGACAAAGGTGTACCGCAATAACCCGCTTGTTAAAGAGAGTCTCAGCACTAATGCAGTAATCAAAGTCTTTCTCGACAAAAAAGGCACCCTGTATATTGGCACCGACAATGGTGGACTAAACGTGTACAACCAGGAAATGGATAATTTCACGGTTTACAGGCACGACCCTAGCGACCCCAACAGCCTCAGCGACGATCGTATTACTTCTATTACCGAAGATTATTCCGGTCTAATCTGGATCGCCACCGACAAAGGGGGCCTGAATATTTTCAACCGCGACACCAAGACATTTACCCGCCTCCTGCACAACCCGAAAAACCCGCAAAGTCCCATCAGTAACATTGTACGGGCGCTGGAAGAAGACCAGGCAGGCAACATGTGGATCGGTACCGAGGCTGGCATTAGCGTCATCAGCAAAGACAGAAAACATTACACGCACTATAAACATAAACCATCTGACCTTGGCAGTTTAAGCACCAACTCTATCCGGAAGATTTTTGTAGATACTGAAGGCGAAGTATGGATCGGGACGGCATTTGGCGGCCTGAACAGATTTCTGCCTAAAACAAAATCCTTTAAGCATTACATATACCAAAACGCCAAACAGCCTACACTGCTGGCAGATTATGTACCTGGCATTTGCCAAGGCAAAGATGGCCGCATTTGGATTGCCACCAACTATGGCCTCAGCATTCTGAACAAAAAAAACGACACTTTTACCAACTACCAGCACGACTCCTTTGTTGGAAGCTCCTTATTGGACAATGGCCTCAACACAATTTACGCAGACCCCAATGGCAACATCTGGATTGGCAGCATTGCCGGCATTTCTATAAAAGAAGCTTATTCGGCTAACTTTGAGCACTATGTTTTCAACCCTGGCAAACCCGACGGCTTAGGCTCGCGCGAAGTATCCGCATTTTACCAGGACAAAAAAGACAACATCTGGATAGGCCTTCGCAGCGGTTTTGATTCCTTCAATCCAAAAACCAAGAAATTCCGCCACCACGAAGAAACCCAAACAGGCAGATGGCTGGGCACTATTACTTCTTTTTACGAAGACACCCAAAACAACCTTTGGCTGGGCACTTTCGATGCCGGCGTTATGACCTACGACCGCGACAAAAATACCTTCGAGCATTATGTAGGCATAGACCCTGTAACAAAGGACACCATGCTGCTCCGCGACATTTGGCATATACAGCAGAACCCAAAGGGCGAGCTTTTTCTGGCAACTCTGAACACGGGCATTTTTAAGTACAACCCCGAAACACGCGCCTTTTACCGCTATGGCTGGAAAGGAAAGAAAGTTCCCGCTGATGGCATTAACAGTTTTTATATTGATAAAGCAGGCACCATGTGGCTCGGTACTACCTCAGAAGGCGTGTATAAAATAAATGAGCAAAAAGGCATCTTTAAAGTTTTCAGGCACGACCCGGCAAAACCGGCAAGTCTGAGCAACAATATTATTACTACTATTTACGAAGACAGGCAGGGCAGGGTATGGATCGGGACAAGGAATGGCTTGAACCTGGCAAACCAGAAATACGGCACCTTTCGCACTTACTCCGAAAGACATGGCTTGCCCAGCAACACCATTAACAGCATACAGGAAGACGAGCAAGGCAACCTGTGGCTTGGTACTAACGAGGGCTTGTCGTGCTTTAACCCAGACCAGGGTACCTTCCAAAATTTCAGGACAGAGGACGGATTACAGCTAGATGAGTTTTTGCCGCGTGCCGCCCTTAAACTTCGCTCAGGAGAGCTACTCTTTGGTGGCCTGAACGGCTTCAACAAGTTTAATCCGGCTACTTTTGTTTACAACAAAAAAGCACCTGCTGTTTACATTACCGATTTCCAGATATTTAACAAAGAAGTACCCATAGGCACAGAAGGCTCACCACTTAAACAAGCCATTTCTGAAGCCTATGAAATAAAGTTATCGCATAAGCAGTCGGTACTTTCTTTTGGGTTTGTGGCCATAAATTACACCAGAAGCAAAAAGAACCAATACGCTTATATGTTGGAAGGTTTTGATACGAACTGGAACTACGTGGGCTCCAGCAGAAAAGCCTATTACACGAACCTGGATCCGGGAGAGTATGTTTTCAGGGTAAAAGCCTCCAACAACGACGGCGTCTGGAATGAAACAGGCAGCTCTATTAAACTAATTATAACTCCACCCTATTGGGCTACCTGGTGGTTCAGAACACTAATGGGCTTATCTTTTATAGGTCTCTGTGTTGCGTTATACAAATATCGCCTGAGGGCTGTAAACAAACAGAAGCAAGAGCTGGAGGAACAAGTAAAGGCACGCACATCCGAAGTTATTTTACAGAAAGAAGCCCTGCAAACACAGGCTGCCGAATTAAAAGATTACACCATCCGGCTGCTTGAGTTAAATACGCAGCTCCACCAGCAGCAGGTGCATGAGCACCAGGCACGGCAAGAAGCTGAGGACGCAAGGCAGGAGGCTGAAAAAGCCAACCATGCCAAGAGCACGTTCTTAGCCACCATGAGCCACGAAATACGAACTCCTCTGAATGGTGTTATCGGCATGACCTCACTGCTCTCCGAAACAAAACTAACCTCGGAACAGCGGAACTACACCGAAATCATCAGCAGTTCGGGCAAAAGTCTGCTTTCTGTTATCGACAACATCTTAGACTTCTCTAAAATAGAGGCTGGCAATTTAGAGTTGGAGCAGGAGCCATTCGACCTGCGGGAGGCTATAGAAGAAGTACTGGATATGTTTGCCAGTAAGGCAGCACAGCAGAACCTGGACCTGATGTACCAGCTTGCTCACAATACTCCCATCCAAATTATTGGCGATAGTGTGCGCCTGAAGCAGATCCTGATTAACCTGGTTGGAAATGCCGTTAAGTTTACTTCCGAAGGAGAGATTTTTGTAGGTGTAACCTTAAACTCTCTGCTCGATAACCAGTTGGCGGAACTAAGCTTTGAAGTACGCGATACAGGCATTGGCATTCCGGATGATAAAGCCGAACAGTTATTCAAAGCTTTTATGCAGGTAGATTCTTCTACGACCCGCAAGTATGGTGGCACAGGCTTGGGGCTGGCAATAAGCAAACGCCTGGTGGAACTTATGGGCGGCAACATTTCCGTAGAAAGTACGCCTGGCAAAGGCACTACTTTCCGCTTTAGTATGCTGGCGCAGCCAAGCACGGAGGCACTTCAGGCATATGTGCACCTGAGCGCGACGGAGCTAAAAGGTAAAAGCATACTGGTAGTAGACGATAACAGAACCAACAGAAGCATTCTGAAGGCGCAGCTGACACAATGGAGTTTTGTACCACTGCTGGCCGAAAGTGCCCAGGAAGCAATCGATATACTGGAGAGGCAGCCAATCGATATTGTAATCAGTGATATGCACATGCCAGAGACAGATGGTGTGGCGCTAGCGAAAAAGATAAAAAAACGGAACCCGCAGCTTCCTATCATATTGTTGAGCTCTATCGGAGATAGCATAGGCGCTAAAAATAAAGACCTGTTTTACTGTACGCTTACCAAACCAGTAAAACACCAGCAGCTGTACAAGCAGCTGAGCAACTGCCTGAAGCAACAGCAAAAAACGGAAAAGCAAGAACCTGAAAAGAAGAGGAAGCTTTCAGAAAACTTTGCCAACAAGCACCCTATGCAAATTCTGGTAGCAGAAGATTACCCTATAAACCAGATGCTGGCCCACATGGTGCTGGAAAAACTAGGCTACACAGCCGACCTGGCTGAAAACGGGCTCCAGGTGCTGGAAGCGCTAAACCATAAAATCTACGATGTGATATTAATGGATGTGCAAATGCCTGAAATGGATGGTTTGGCTGCTACTCGTGCCATACGTGGAAACACAGCAGGTCCTCAGCCTTACGTTATAGCCACTACCGCTAATGCCATGAAAGAAGATGTGCAAGCATGTTTAGGTGCCGGCATGGACGACTACATCAGCAAACCCATAGACCTGGAGGATCTTCTGAAATCGTTGGAGAAAGCCGCGACTGCTATAAAGTCCAAAACTGCGGCTAACAAGGAGTTTACTCCATCGGTTTAGTTTACGAGCACATTTTACTTCTGTACTACCATTTTAAAACCTTTATCAGGAACAGGGGCATGGCCAGGCCGAACAAAAATGCCAGGGCATAGTTTTTAAAATACGACTTCGCCTTAATATTATTTTCTGGCTTGTGAATGGTAAGCAGTTTGTATTTAGAGGCAGCGAGTAGCTTACTCAACTCTTCCCGCCTCTCAAGCAGATAATCATATTGTGCTTTTTTCGCCTGCCGCTCATTCTGTAGCTCTTCCAGGTCAGCTTCTGCCAGGTAGCGCCGCTGCTCTGTTGTCTCAGGGCTAGCTTCGGCAGGATGCTCTTTCTGCTTTACAGTATTAGCATCCTGCTGCAAGTAACCCACCCGTTGCACAATAGATTTTTGCACGGCAGCCAACCTGGTATTGCTTTTAGCTATTGGCGGGCTATCCTCCGAGTGCGTTCGTAACAGATCGAGCCGGTCTAGCTGCTGTTGGTTAAACTCTTTTATGAGCCCCTGCAGCATACCATCTTTCAGCTCCAGATTCTCCGGTATAATGGTTATCTGCGAAATAGGGTTGTGCACATACGGGTACAGGGCTTGCAACGCCTGCACCTGTGCCTGCTTATCGGCGAGGGCTGCTTCGGATGCCGATACCTCCGGCTGCTCCTCAGGCTCTTCCGGAATAAGCCGGCCATACCCTTCCAGCATCAAATCGAGGCGCGCAATCTCCAGGCGTATGCTGTCCAGGTTATTGTACACCACGTCCAGGGCTGTTTTATAAGACTCTTTGTGCACATCATACCCTTCAGCATAAACAGCAGTCATTTGTTTCAGGAAATTAACTCCGCGCTCTGGTATTTCATCTTTCAGGCTAATGGTGAGAAGGTCGGGGTGCATGTGCTTTCGTTTAAAAGACAGCTGCTCCAGGTAGGCTTCGGCCATTAGGTTAATATCGCTGAACGACACCCTTACCTCCTGCTGATCTTTACTGAATGCCGGCCCAGGCAATACCTTAAAAGTGGCAAAAGGCTTTTCGATGATCTGGTTAAACAAAAATGCCTTTACCTGCCCATCTTCTTTTATTACAAAGGTATTCTGATCAATAATTTTTATATCGAGGGTATATTGGGTAATTCTGGGGCTGTAAGATATGAGCACCACGTTTATGGGAGCTTTTTGTCCGTAAACCTCCTTTTTACCTAGCCACTTTTTAGAAAAGTAATGCACATTCAGGTTCAGGTCTGCGATGGCTTTTCTGGCAGCGCCTTTTAGCTGAAGTTGCCCCACATCAAGAGTAACTGGCTCTGTGGCCGCACTCGTAGCATTTACAGAGGTTGCCTTAAACTTGCCAGCCTGCTGCGACTGCCCCTCCTCGTTGTCGTTGTTCTGAAGAAATATAGTACTGGAGATGGTGTATTCCGGAGCCGAAAGCATGTGGTAAACAAATACCACAAACAAGCTTAGTACAATAGCCCGGATAAAAGAATACTTGCTTTGCACGAACACGGCGCAGAAGTCTTTTACAGAGGCCCACACTTCTGTAAGGGAGTAGCTATTAATTTTATTAAAATTAATTTTATGGAACATGTACTTCTCCAGCTTGTTTCAAACACTTACTGCCATCTAAAGAATACTGTTACATACGTATAATTGCTGCAAAGTAGCTTAATAGCAGGAAAGCAATATAGACATATTCGTCTGACTCAGCACAAATACTTGTTTCTGCAGGTTATCTATTACTGCTAATTTGGCAATTATTCTAATGAATATGGGCCTCCGGAGGCTTTTTAGAAATGTTAGGCGCTAGATGTTATATGCCGGACTTTTCTGAAAACTGGTGTTCTCAGGCACCCGCAAGAGCTGCGCAATTTTTGTGGCTCTCTATGGTCAACCATTCAGCAGTTAAACTATTAAGCCATTCAATAATCAGCGACCTACAACAAAATTATTCTAATGAAAAGAGCCTTCGGGAGGTATTTTATGCTGTTCCGCCCAAAGGGATTCCAGAGCTGTTAAGGTAGTTTGGAACCTTTAGGCCTGCACCGGATGCACTGCTTCTCCCGTATAGCAAAAAAGCGCTTTACCATACTTACACCGGGTGCAACTGATCAGCTAACACTTGCAAACTATGCCTTCTTACAACAGAAACAGCACACGTACCAGAAACATCAGATCAACCGCCTCGGCTGCCAATACCTCAACACGAGCACAGCCAATGGAGCAGCGGGGGAAGGCAGCCAGAAGAAACAACAGAGGCCGGAAAAGAAAGGCAAGCAGCGGCGGAGCAGTAAAAGGAGCCCAAAACCGACTAAAGAATTTCAGGCAAGCCTCTATACTGGCGGTTGCCATTACAGGCTTTATCATGTTACTGTTTGCTCCTTCAGAAGCCGGTTTGGCACAAGATGGTACGCAGGCAGAAGATTCTGTTGCCTTAGCAGAAGAGGTTTCCGCAGAAGATCTGCCAACCACGGCAGAGGCACTATCGAGCAAAGAGGCCACTTACGAAGCCATTGGAGCCCTGCAGGAGCTGTGGCAAAGCTTTTTTTACAACCTGCCAAAAATCTTGATTGCGCTTGGCATTCTGCTCCTGGCCTGGGTCTTTGTCCGGCTCCTGACGGCCTTGCTGCAAAAAGTAGTGAGAAATTGGCAAAGCGCCAGCGCCATTATTTCGCTGGCCTCTATTGCCGTGTGGCTGCTAGCAGTTGGCGTGGCTCTGAGTGTAGTCGCCGGAGACATTCGTGCCTTGGTTGGCTCACTTGGCCTCATTGGCCTGGCCTTGTCGTGGTCGCTGCAAACGCCGATCGAGAGTTTTACGGGCTGGCTCATGAACTCCTTTAAAGGCTACTACCGCGTTGGCGACAGAATAAGGGTGGGCGAGGTATTTGGCGATGTGTACCGCATTGATTTTCTGAACACCACCGTCTGGGAAATTGGCGCTCCTTACCAACCCGGTTTTGTGCAGGCCGAGCAACCAACCGGCCGCCTGGTTACGTTTCCGAACAACGAAATTCTGACTGGCTCCGTCATAAACCTGACCGGCGATTTTCCTTATGTGTGGGATGAGCTGGCGGTGTCGGTGGCCAACGAATCGGATATGCCGCTGGCCATGACGGTGCTGGAGCAAGTGGCGCAACAACTGCTAGGCGATTATATGGTAGAACCCGCCCATGCCTACGCCCAACTCCTGAAACGCGCCGGCTTAGGCGATAATGTATCCGACAAGCCGCAGGTTTTTATTTCTATGGACGACTCCTGGACCAACATCACCATCCGCTACCTGGTTGGAGCCCGTGAGCGTCGCAAATGGAAAAGCGAATTAACCCTACGCATAACCCAGGAACTGAACAAGTCAGAGTACCTCCAGAAGATTATACCAGTGTACCCTCGCCAGCAGGTGCAGTTTATTGCTCCGAACGGTGTACCTGTTGAGGCAACATTTAAAGATAAGGCCAACAAAGAAGCATAGCTTTGGCAGTTAGCTTCCAGGCTCCTACCCTACCCATACCACCAGTTCGGGCAAATTGGTAAAGAAGGGGGAGCAGGGCAGAATGCCACAGCTTCAGTAAAATCTGCTATACCAGGCCTGCCCATCTAGGTGGCTACCGCTGCACTCAGTACAGATATTTCTTTTCCCAAGGCTTCAACACAGTGGTGCAACAGAATACGCTTTGCTACTTACTAACATGGCTTCTTACTATCACCAAAAACCACTTCTCCTGATAGAGAAGAAGACAAGAACCTAATTTTTTCTCAGGGACAACTTTATAATTTCAGTAACGTTAATTCATTTATATTAAAACTCAATCAATAAAAATAAATTTTTGTTATAATATTTGCATCATAATTAAACATCTGTTACCTTTACATCATCAACAAACAATGTAGGGTGTTGAAACTGGCAGACAAGCCCTCCTCTCTCGGGGGTGGAGAATCTGGGATAAAGCAACTTGACCTAAACTACTACAGTACAAAGATTTTTGCCTAACTGCTCCGTGGAGGTTCGATTCCTCCCCCTACAGCAAAAGCCGCCCCTGGAGCAATCCGGGGGCGGCTTCTTTTTATGGCTTTCACGCGTGGTAGCATGTGTTGCAAACTTCTGCCTGGCTCAAATTTTCTTCAGTAAAACAACTCTAAGTGTAGATGAGTGGTATGGAAGGATGCTCCAACGATACAAAATCCATGAAACTACCCAACCCCTCCCAAATATTTTTGCCTGCTTAAAAAATGTTGATAAAGGCGATTTTGCCGGCAACAGCATCTGCCGTTCTTGTAATTGAGTGGTAATTTTAAGTAAAGTGGGAACAGGTGCTGTGGTGTAACCTTGGCCTGTTTTGGCCTAATTTAGCTCTTAGAGGCCTTTTTTGTTACCAGAATTTAGTTGGTGCAGAACGAAAACATCTGCAAGCGCAGGAAGACGTATATTTTCAGGTTACATAGTCGCCTCATAGTTAACCACCAGTTACGGCTGTACTTAAACGAACGGTATGGGTGAAATCCTAACCTACTGAGTTTGTCAGATCCCGGACTTCTGTTTGCAGGTCCTGGGCAACGAGCTCAAGCTGCTTCATGGCTCTTTCCTTGTTCCTTTCTTGCACAATCAGCAACTTAGTACCATCGGAGAGTAGTATGTAACCATCAAATGAAATGGAATAAGTAGAGGACCAGGCTCGGCTGTTGCTCCTGCTTATGGTCCTGTTCTTTTTAAGAAATATAAACTGAACACCAGGAAAGGGCTCTATTTCGCCAATGGTGTGTCCCAAAAGGTTTAGCCCCATACAATAACTCCTTTTGCTAAGATCAATTTCAAGGCATTTGTAGAGCAGAAAGGGAAAAACACCACAGGCTATGGCTAGTAAACCTGCCAAGGGCATAGAGCTGAAAATATACAAACCGCCAGCTATAATAACACCGGCAAACACCTTTGAGTAACCACCCGGTCCACTTTCTAACCGGTATCGGAGCATGTTTGTATTCATAAACACTCTAAGTCTATGAGGCAGTATTTATTTTTTCACCAATTTCCTCAGCGCCATAGCATAGCCCAGATGCAAGCCATCATGCATCGCCACCGCCTGAAAAGCTTCTTTAGCACTCGCTATTTCAATGCCCATACTCGTTTTAATGGGATCGTAAACGGTAAAAACACCCTGCTCAAAATCGTTGGCTGTTTGTTCTAGGGTGCTGTAGAGGTACTGTTTCAGCAAATCCAATTCCTCTTGCGCAACAAACGCTTCTGGCCGGGTACCCTTTCTGTATTTGCCAATAAGGTGCTGCTCCACCATTGGCTCTAATTGGGAGCGGGTGTAGCATAAAACCTGCTGCGTAGAAATAATATGCCCAAAGTTCCAGATAACATTGTTGTTAAAGCCGTCAGGAACTTTATTCAGAGCCTCTAAAGATAAACCTTCTATCAGTTGCAAAAAATTGTGTCTTGTTGCTTTTATAAGAGTAAAGATATTTTCCATTTATGAAGGTTTTTATAGAAGAGTAAAACTACCACATTTCAGAATAAAGTAATACCAGTTAAATTTCTGCTGCGTAACCTTCTCCCCCTCCTGTCAGTTCTGATAAACCAGTAAGATGTAGTATCTTTGTAAAGATGCACTTAAAGACGGCGTATCATAACAGCCTAAGGCACAGTCCTCCCTTTTTAAGCTACCGGCAAGAAAGTGAGGTTATAGATGTCTGGCAAATTTGTCTTAAAACGAAATACCTTTGAAAGTTAAAGATTTCTTGGAGCTGTACCGCCTCGATAGTGTGGTGCAAACTATTGCCGACCGGCTGAAGGCGAACAAAGCCTACCGCCTGCAGCTCAAAGGCCTTACCGGCAGCTTAGATGCTGTGCTGGCCTCGGCAGTATATACCTTAAACAAACAACACCAACTCTTTGTACTCCACGACAGAGAGGAGGCCGCTTATTTCTATACCGACCTCCGGAACCTTGTTGGCGACGAGAAGGAGGTGATGCTATTCCCGACTTCGTACAAGCGCCCATACAGCTTTGAGGAAACCGAGAATGCCAATATACTCATGCGGGCCGAGGTGCTTAACCGCCTTAACCAAAAAACCGGCAAAGGCGAACTGATCGTTACCTACCCCGAGGCACTAACCGAGAAGGTAATTAACAAGCAGTCGCTGGTAGAAAATACGTTGGGTGCCAAAGTAGGCGAAAAACTCGACACCAACTTTCTGAGTGAGATGCTGGCAGAGTACGGCTTTGAACGCACAGAATTTGTGTACGAGGCAGGCCAGTATGCCGTGCGCGGTGGCATTGTGGATGTGTTTTCTTACGCTAACGACCTGCCTTATCGCATCGAGCTTTTTGGCGACGAAATAGAAAGTATCCGCACCTTCGACCCCGACACGCAGCTGAGTGTGGAAACGAAGAAAGCCATCTCGATTATACCCAACGTGCAAACGAAGCTGTTGCAGGAAACTCGCGAGGCTTTTCTGGACTACCTGCCCGACAATACCAACATCTGGTTTAAAGACATTCGCCTTACCTTAGATGTAATTGAGGAGTACTTCGACAAAGCCTCACACGCTTTCCAGAAGATGATGGCCGGCAGCGGCGGCACGCAAATTGTGTCGGATCCGGAACAACTGTTCCAAACGCAGAAGCAGTTTAAAAAGCTGCTCGACAACTTTAACGTAGTAGAGATCGGCAAGCGCTTCCACTTTAAGTCAGCCGAAACCATACAACTGCAGGCCAAGCCTCAGCCTTCTTTCAACAAAGATTTTAAACGGCTGGTAAAAGACCTGCACGAACAGCAGGGTGCTGGTTTTGTGAACATTATTGCTACTGATTCGCCGCGCCAGATCAACCGCCTGACTATGATCTTCGATGAGCTGGACCATGATGTGCGTTTTCAGCACCTGCCTGTGTCGCTGCGCGAGGGCTTTATAGACCAAAACCTGAAGGTTACCTGCTACACCGACCACCAACTCTTCGACCGTTTTTATCAACACAAGGCCAAAACCGGGCACTCCAAGTCCAAAGCCATGACGCTGAAGGAGCTGCGATCGCTGCAGCCCGGCGACTATATAACGCACGTAGACTATGGCATCGGGCGCTTTGCGGGGCTGGAGAAAGTGGAGGTAGGCGGCCGGCTGCAGGAGGCCATCCGATTGGTGTACCGCGATGATGATTTGCTGTACGTGAGCATCCACTCGCTGCACAAAATCAGCAAGTACAGCGGCAAAGAAGGTGGCCCACCGAGCATGAGCAAACTTGGCTCACCGGAGTGGGAAAACAAGAAGAAGAAAGTAAAAGGCAAAGTAAAAGACATTGCCCACGAACTGATATCGTTGTACGCCAAACGCAAAGCTGCGCCCGGTTTCGCCTTTACACGCGATGGGTTTCTGCAGGCAGAGCTGGAGTCGAGCTTTATCTACGAGGACACTCCCGACCAGGGCAAGGCAACCGAAGATGTAAAAGCCGATATGGAGCAGCCCCACCCCATGGACCGCCTGGTGTGTGGCGACGTGGGCTTCGGCAAGACAGAAGTTGCCATCCGCGCCGCCTTTAAAGCAGCCTGCGACGGCAAACAGGTGGCCGTACTGGTGCCCACCACCATTCTGGCCATGCAACACTACCGCACCTTCCGCGACAGGCTGGAGCAGTTTCCTGTAACAGTAGATTACATTAACCGCTTTAAAACAACCAAAGACACCAAAGAAACCCTAAAGCGAGTAGCAGAGGGTAAAGTAGACATTCTCATCGGTACACACCGTATCGTGAGCAAGGATGTAAAGTTCAAAGACCTTGGCCTGATGATTATTGATGAGGAGCAGAAGTTTGGGGTAAAGACCAAAGACAAGCTGAAAGAGATGAAGGTGAACGTAGACACTCTCACCCTTACCGCCACCCCTATTCCGCGCACGCTGCACTTCTCGCTTATGGGTGCCCGCGACCTTTCGGTTATTGCCACGCCGCCACCCAACCGCCAGCCTGTAAAAACAGAGCTGCACGTGTTCGACGAAGCCTTGATACGCGATGCCATTGTGCTGGAAATGAAGCGGGGCGGGCAGGTGTTTTTTGTGCACAACCGTGTAAAAGACATCGAAGAAATTGCCTCTATGATTCTGCGCCTCGTGCCTGATGCCAAGGTAACGTACGCCCACGGCCAGATGGACCCTGAAAAGCTGGAGAAACGCATGATGAAATTCGTAAACGGCGAGTACGATGTGCTCGTGTCTACCAACATCATTGAGTCGGGGCTTGATATTGAGAATGCCAACACCATTATCATTAACAGGGCACATATGTTTGGCCTCTCCGACCTGCACCAGATGCGCGGACGCGTGGGCCGCTCGAACAAAAAAGCTTTTTGTTACATGCTCACACCACCTGTTTCGGGCTTGCCAAGCGACGCCCGCAAACGCCTCAGCACCCTCGAAGAATTCTCCGACCTCGGTGAAGGCTTTAAAATAGCCATGCGCGACCTCGATATTCGGGGGGCCGGTAACCTGCTGGGCGGCGAGCAAACAGGCTTTATCTCAGACCTCGGTTTCGAAATGTACCACCAGGTGCTCGACGATGCCATTAAAGAGCTGAAAGAAACAGAATTCCGCGACCTGTTCCTGGGCGATAACCTGGAGCAGTTTATAGAGCCGGTGCTCGATTGTAACATCGAAACCGACATGGAGGTGCTGATACCGGATACCTACGTAAGCAACATTTCGGAGCGGTTGAGCCTCTACTCCAAACTCGACAGCACCAAAGACCTGCAGGACCTCGAAAAGCTGAAAGCGAGCATCGTGGACCGCTTTGGGCCGCTACCGGAGGAAGTGCAGAAGCTCGTAGAAATAGTAAAACTGAGGTGGCAGGCGCAGCAGCTCGGTTTCGAGAAGCTCACCATCAAAAAAGAAACGCTGAAAGGTTATCTGCCAACCGCCAACAACGACAAATATTTTCAGTCGGAAGTGTTTGGCAATATTTTAAAATACGTGCAGCAGCACTCGCGCCGCTCCCGCCTGAAGGAAGCCAAAGACAAGCTGATTGTGATTGTAGAAGACATTCGCGCCATTAGCGATGCTAAAAATATATTCGACGAAATAGGCGTACCGGTACCGGTTACCCCAGCTCCTTAACATAGGGCCTGCTCCTGCTACAATAGCAGACAGGAGCAGACCCTAAATTTTAAATAAGAGCCTCTGGAAGGCCATTTTCATTACCAGGATTTGGTTATCGGTAGTTCAATGACAAAATCGTTAAATGGTTGATATAAGGAGGAACACGAAGACCGCCCAGCGTATGCACAACTCCTGCGAGTGTTTTTGGGCAGAAAGCTCTCTTCTATACCAAATACAGCAAAGGTTTAGTACCTAAAACCTAATGTCTATAATCTTCAAAAAGACTCCAGAATAAAATTTTCATTAGAATAATTTGTTACGAATTGACACAAATAAGGTGTAGGGTGTACAGCTTGTTCTAAAACTTATATTTCTGCGATTTTCCCTTGGTGTTCTAGTCTGATCTCTTTAATTTGATTATCTATTCCATTTTGGGAAATCCAGAATGGTTACCTATGCACTGTGAATACAAACTTAGAACAAATATTTCCTAAAAGCCTGGGGCCCATCTTCCATTCGTTACCAGGACTTTACATGATCCTTGACCCGAACCTGGTGATTTTGGATGCCACAGACACGTATTTACGCTCTGCCAGGGTCATACGCGAGCAAGTAGTGGGGAAGCACGTACTACAAACTTTCCCAGTTAACCCAAACATGGCTCCTAGCGATTCTTTAAAGGTACTGGAGCAGTCGCTGCGGCATGTGCTGGAGCACAAGGAACAGCACAAAATGCCCATTATCCGCTACGATATTGTAACGGCCCGCTCTGGCAGTAACCTGGAGTTTGAGGAGCGCTACTGGAGCTCCTGCAATAGCCCGGTATTAGACGAAACTGGTGCCATTACCTACATTGTGCACGAAACCCAAGATATTACCGAGCAAATACAGCAAGAGCAGGCGCAGTTGTATCACCAGGAGCACCTCAACATGCTTTCCAGCGCCATAAATGCCGCCAACTGGGAACTCGATATTGAACAGGATACGATTCACTGGGGTGCCAATCTGTACCAAGTTTTCGGATACACTCCTGAAGATTTGGGGCCTGACGCAGAGGATTGGAACTCCTGCGTGCACCCCGAAGACCTCTACGCCGCGCTGGATGGCATGGAGCAAGCCAAAAAGGCAGGCGCTAAAACAGTAACCCTCGAATACCGTTTTAAGAAAGCCGATGGCACCTATGCTCATGTAACCGATAAGTGCTATATTATTTACGACAGGCACGGAAAACCTGTGAAAATGATTGGCTCTATGATCGACATGAGCGCCAGCAAACAGGCAGAACAGAACCTGGCAGAAAGTGAAAAGCGCTTCAGACACCTGCTGGAAGCTCTCCCACACATGGCGTGGACGGCCTTCCCGAATGGGAAAATGGCCTATTTCAACCAGAACTGGCACAATTATACCGGTATGCCTTCGGGCCAGACAGAAGGATGGGCTAAGGTAATACACCCAGAAGATGCCGCCCAAGTTATTACAGCATGGCATCAGGCACTTACATCAGGCTATTACGAACTGGAGTGCCGCATCAAAAACCATATAGACGGCCAATACAGGTGGTTTCTGGAGCGGGCAGAACCGATACACGACGATAAGGGCAATACCAAAATCTGGATAGGCACCTTTACCGACATAGATGAGCATAAGCAGGCGCTAGAGCAAATACAGGAGCGCGATAGACGCCTCGAAAACATACTCAGGCTTTCTCCGGCCAACCTGTGCCTGCTACAGGGGCCAAACCATATTTGCCGCTTTATTACTCCGGGAGTCTATACCATGTATGGCAACAGAAGATACCTGAGCAGACCCGCCCAGGAAATTTGGCCGGAGCTGGAGCAGTACGACTTCCAGATGCTGCTGAATTATGTTTACCATAAAGGCAAAACGGTGCAGGTAGATGGTTACAAACTGTTAACACAACACCCACAGACCGGCACCACCACCGAAGCTTGGTACAACTTTAAATACCAACCTATTTCAGATAGCAACGATGCAGTAGAAGGCGTGCTGATCTCTGCCATAGAAGTAACAGAACTTATTCTGGCAAAACAAAAAATTGCAGATCTGGAGGCTCGGGAACAGCAATAACACCCGCCATACCCCTGCTGCAGACCGGCTCAGAGAAAGTTAATTTCCTGTACAACAAGCTGTCGCCTCTATATTTGCCGCTAAACATCAAATTTACAGATGCTCATAAAACACTTTATGCCGCTATGCGTTTGTTTTAATCATTTACCATACAAATGAAGAATAAGTCTGACTTCCGGCATAGCGTTAACTTTGAGCAGCTTTTTGAGAAATTGCCTATGCTATGTATGGTGCTCTCCCCTGAATTAACCATACTGGCAGCTACCGATCGATTTATAGATGCTATCGGCACAAATAAAGCTTCCATAACTGGTCAGGCTGTTTTTAATGTTTTTCCGGAAGAGGCTGGCATCGGGCAACAAGAGTACAGGCAGCAGTTAGAAAAAGCTTGTCAGCAGGCGCTGCAAAACAAAGAGCAAAGCTTGCTGCCTGTCTTCAGCTATAAGGTAAATCACCCGGATTCCGCCAACTCCGGTGCGCAATGTTGGAAAACCACCATCACCCCCATACCCGACGCAGATAAGGGAATAGCCTCTCTGCTCCTCGAATTAACCGATGTAACAGCAGAGACAAATCAGGTAAAAGTAGCACAGACAGAGCATCTGCACCCGCTGGTTATAAGGCAGCCAGTTGGCGCAGCCGTTTGGGAAGCCGATATCCCAAACAATAAACTTACTTTTAGCGAGTCTTACCGGGAAGTGTTTGGCAAAGCTGGCGACCAATTGGAGCATGAGCTTACTGTATGGGAGCAACACCTACATCCCGACGATGTAGCCCATACGCGCCAGAAAATTACCGCCGCCATAGAAGCCAATAGTATGTTCTGGGCTGGTGAGTACCGTTACCGCAAAGCAAATGGCACGTATGCCAACGTGCTCGACCAAGGCTACATCATCTACAACTACAGCGGCAAGCCTGTTCGCATGGTTGGCACCATGATAGACCTTGGCAGGCAAAAGGCCCACGAAAGTAAACTAAAAGAAAGCAACGAACGCTTTGAGCTTATTGCCAGAGCCACCAACGACGTAATCTGGGATTGGAATCTGGTAGACAATACCATCTGGTGGAACGACGGCTTCAAGAACCTTTTTGGCTACACAGAAGAAGAAATAGAACCTACCGCTATCTCCTGGAAATCAAGGTTACACCCAGAAGATAAAGAGCGGGTACAACAATCCATTCATGCAGTAATTGATAGTGGCAACACCTACTGGAACGATGAGTACCGCTTCAGGTGCGCCTCCGGTCAATACCTAATTATCCGGGATAACGGATATGTGATGCACGATGCAGACGGCCAGCCTGTACGCATGATCGGAGCCATGCTCGATATAACCGAAAAGCGTAAAATAGAGCAGCAGCTACAGGAAAGCATGGAGCACAGCCGCAACATTATGGAGGCACTGCCGCTTATGACCTGGACTGCCACTCCCAGCGGGGCCGTAGATTATTATAACCAGCGCTGGTTCGACTACACAGGCTCCGCCCTTGAGGAAATGAAAGACTGGGGCTGGGAAAAGTTTATTCATCCGGATGATGTGGATGCCGCTAAAAAAAGCTGGTTTCGTGCACTCTCTACCGAAGAGACCTTTACAAACCAGAGTCGCTGGAAGTCGGGCAAAGACGGCACTTATCGCTGGTTTCTGGCCCGTGCTATGCCATTGCGCGATTCTTTGGGCAATATTACCAAATGGGTAGGCTCACATACCGATATCGAAGATAACAAGCAGACTCTGCTGGCACTGGAAGAAACTTCCAAAAAACTAAGGTTTCTGTCTGAGTCTATACCTCAAATTGTGTGGAGCGCCAACTCGGATGGAAATATAGACTTTTTTAACGAAGGCTGGTATAAGTACACCCACATGACCCGGGAAGAGAGTCTGAACCTAGGTTGGAAGCCAGCCCTGCACCCCGACGACCAGCAGCTTACCATTGATACCTGGCTGCATTGTGTAGACACAGGAGAACCGTATAACCTGCACCTTCGCCTGCGAAACATTTACACCGACACTTACCGGTGGTTTCTGGCACGCGCCATGCCTATGCGCGACGAGCAGGACCGTGTTATTAAATGGTTTGGCACCGCCACCGATATACACGATCAAATACAGCTGCAGGAAGAGCTGGAACGGTCTGAGAAGCAGTTCCGATTTCTGGCCGAGTCTATTCCGCAAATTATCTGGACCACCGACCCCACCGGTTTTCACGATTATTTTAACCAACGCTGGACGGAATATACTGGCTTGTCGCTTGAAGAGAGCATAGGCTTTACCTGGAACTCGGTGCTGCACCCCGACGACCGCAAACCTTCTTGGGAAAGATGGCAGCATTCGCTCAGCACCGGCGAGTTTTATGAAATAGAGTATCGCTTTCAGAACACGCACGATGGCACCTACCGCTGGTTTCTGGCGCAGGCCATGCCGATGCACGATGAGCATGGCAATATTGTGAAGTGGTTTGGCACCTGCACCGACATAGAAGATCATAAAAAAGCCGAAGAGGAGCTGCTAGAGAAGAACCTGGAGCTAAAACGGATCAACTACGACCTCGATAGTTTTGTGTACACAGCCTCACACGACTTGAAGCTCCCTATTATTAACATGGCCAGCATTTTTGATGAGCTTACCCGAAACGTAGAGTTTCAGGACCCGGACGCGCAGAAGATGATTAGCATGTTTAATAAATCGTTGCGGCAGATCCATAATACCATTCATGAGCTGTCGGAGGTGGTAAAGGTGCAGAAAAACCACGAGCGCGACCTAGACCAGGTAGACCTGGCGGAACTCACCAACGATGTACTCGACAGTATACAGGAAACAATGCTTAACACCGGCACCCGCTTGTTTACAGATTTTAGCGAAGCACCCCTTATCACCTTTTCGAGAGCGAACTTAAAAAGCATTTTATACAACTTAATTAGTAACGCCATAAAATACCGGGACCACACAAGGGTAGCAGAAATAAGCATGAAAACAACTCATAGAGGCGATTTTGTTGAGTTGCAGGTGCAAGATAATGGCCTTGGCATAGACATGAACAGGCATCAGAACAAACTGTTTCAGATGTTTAAACGTTTCCATAACCATGTAAATGGCTCCGGGCTTGGATTATACATTGTAAACAGGTTACTTACCAACAGTGGAGGCTATATTAACATAGAAAGTAAGCTTAACGAAGGCACCACGTTTTACCTGTATTTTAACCAAAAGAAAGATTTATTATAGTCTATCAGTAAAATAAAACTTATGAAGCCGCTTAAAACTATCCTGCTAATCGACGACGACGACACCACCAACTACCTGAACCACCGCCTCCTTTCGCGGATGGAACTGGCAGATGAGATAAGAGTTGTAACAGACGGTGAAAAAGCGCTTGAGTATCTTACACAAGCCTTTCAGGGAGCAGAAGATTTCCCCTATCCTGACCTGATATTTGTAGATATTAAAATGTCTGTGATGGATGGGTTTGAATTTCTGGACGAGTACCAGAAGTTCGATGAAAAGAAAAAAAACCGGATCGTGATGCTTATGCTCACCTCTTCGGCCAGCTTCTATGACCTGGAGCGGCTAAAGAAGTATCCTGATGTGCGCAAACACTACTCTAAGCCGCTAGCCGAAGCCGATGTGCGGGAGATTATGGCAGAGTATTTTTGATCTCCTTTATTTAATGATATTCCGAAGGCGCCTCTTTACCGGGGCGCCTTTTATCTTTTGCAAAGCCTCTAATACACAGCGGCCTTAACTCTGAGCTTGTTATCCCGTAAAAAGACTACCCGCAAAAGCGGAGATCATGAAAGTTTATATAAAAAAGATAAACAATGGAAAATAACGAGAGAGATACTAACTATAGCAATCGTGGCGACTACAACCAACGCCTGGGCCGCGAATTATACAGAAAAGACCAGGAAAGAAACCAAAACCGAAACACCCCCAGGAGTGCTGGCTATCAGGAATGGGGAGAAGATTCCTACTTTCATACCGGGCCTAGCAAAAGAGGCGCTCAGGACCGCGACCACAACTCCTACAACAATGCCTACACAGGTAGCGACAGACCTTATAAAGAAGGTCAAAACACAAACGATCATTACGGAAGCCGCCAAAGTAGTGCCTATCGCAACGAGCGCTCTTACCTGAACCACGGCGACAGAAATACTAATAGCCAAAACCGCTATACAGGTGGTGGTGCCGGCTCTCAGCCTGGCAATTACAACGAACCCCTTTCCCAAAAAGATAACCTGCACCGCGAAGGGCCTGGCTCCCGCAGCCGCTACAAAGAAGACGATTATCGCTATGGCAGCGGCTCCCACAACTGGTACCGCGAAAACCGGTACACGCCAGATGAGGACCGAGACCAGCACGACGATGGCAGGGGCTTTTTTCAGCGCATGGGCGAAGGCATTCGCGATACCTGGAACGACATAATGCACTCCGACGATCCGGATTATCAGAACAGAAGCCAGGGTTACGATGCCCCTGAAAGAGGAAGTGACCGCGTGCGCATGGGGTCGGAGCCATACCGCGACAGACGCTACGACCGTGGCTATGAAGGAGGCCCCCGCTGGGCCGACGAAACCGACTCTGGCCGCGACGACTATTACAACGACTCCGACAGAAGCCAACGCTACAGAAGATAACTGAAGATTATAAAAGGAAAGAGCCAGTGCACATGCACTGGCTCTTTCCTTCTATGTTGTCGCACAAGTCAAATTCTGCTAATGAAAAAGGCCCTCAGGAGGCATTTCAGAGATTTTAGATGCTAGACCCTTTGATAGTTAAAAATTAGGAGTTAAAAATGGATGTACACTCTGAGATAAACTATTTAACAATTCAGTAATCAACCATTAGCGACCAACAACCAATTCAGATTCTACTAATGAAATAGCCCTTCCGGAGGCAACTTTTATGCAGAACGGCCAAGGCTTGGAACCTCCCCAAAAAAAGGTTTCACAAGATGCTGAAGCGTTCTACCTACCAGAAAAAAGAACTCTTCAACAGAAAAAAAGCATTAAATCTTTAAAAGATCTGGCCTCATAAATCGTGGTGTTTAACACTGAACCTCATTCGCTTATAGGGTACATAAGCTCCAAACTTCTAAACCAACACTTGCGTTGCATTTCTTATTGCTTTATATTTAAACTACTTACAAAACTTAAATAGCGTTTAAGCAGAATTTTAAACAGTTAGCAAGGCCTTGAACCTCCTTACAAAGCATGCGTACAAACTAAGGAAGTTGAAGCTGGAAAGTATATTTTTGAACCTAAAAAAAATCAGGATGCACTACGAGGAAGACGACCACAGAAACCATCAGGAAAGATGGCAGCACGGCTCCAGAAACCGACGGCCCAGGCCTGAAAGCCAGGAACACTTTAACGATTTCGCCAGCCGGTGGAATGAGCCGGTGCCTCCTTTACACAGCTTCCGGACCGAAGAGGATGATGAACGTGCGCGTTTCAGAAACTACGATCGGAATAGCAACATGCAAGGGCAGCACCCACACCACCGCGATCAGTATGAGCAATGGTATCAGAGCAAGTACAGAAATCAGCAGGACTCCGGGCGCGACCGGGAGCACTGGCAACAGCAAGAAGAGTATAACAGACATAACCAGTATGCCAACGACCGCTGGCACCACCAAGACGACTACCTGATGCACGAGGAAGAGCTTCGCAGACGCTACAACAGGCAGTTCAGAGATTGGGAAGAAGACCGCCGCAACAGAAGAAGGCAGTAACCACAGGACCAGATAATTATCTGGTCTTTTTTTATGAGGCTGCTTAACCCATACTGGCAGCTAACCTGCTAAACACAAAGAGTAAGCGCCAATTTAATACCTCCTCCTGAAGCCAATGCCGAAAGATACCACTTCCGGAATGCCCGGGATGAGTGTAATGGAAAGATCGTTTTGAGCAGATAGCTGGTAATTGTATTCGAATTCACCCCCGTACCAGTAGAACTTATATTGCCAGTCGCCTCTTTTTCTAAAGTAGCCATCGTCTATGTAGCCCTCAAGCCGGTTCCAGTCGTGGCGGTATACGAGGGTAGGCCCTATGCCACCGTTTATTTCATGCCTGCCTTTGCGGAAGATCTTGCCCCGGAAGCCAATGTGCGTAAACCCTGCCATAGACGCTGCACAGTCGGCATAAAAGCCCTGCTCCGCCCGCACACTCAGGTCATTGCCTATAACGAAGCGATCGTAGCCAACAATACCACCATAATTTACAGTGGCATAGCCTTTGTCGTCGAGCCTGTTTGGAAAAATTTCGGGATAAGGACTCTCTTTTAGATGTATCGAAAGCCCAAATGCCTTTACAGTAATGGCATTTCTAAATGCAGGAGCCTCCTGCGCCTTAAGCTCAGCAATGGGCAAAACACTCAAAACCAAAAGCCATAAGATAAACCAGATACGACACATATTTCTGCTTTTACTCCCAAGAAGCTATAAAGTTAATATTCCTGCAGGAGTCTTCACTAATCCGGATGCCAACTACCAACTTCGCATGGTAACCTACACGCTCCGAAAGGCCTTTTTCATTAGCTGAACTTAGGTGTTGGTTGTTGATGGCTAATTGTCGGTTGCTGATTGTTGAATGGTTAAATTGTTGATTTGGAGAAGAGCAGGGAATACGTTCGCAGCGTCTTTCAGACCTGCAAATGTCTGGACCAGACAGGTATAAGATAAGGCTGTGATTTAAGAGGTCTTACATCTTGGGCCCTATGTCTTGTGTCGATACAAATGCCTCCGGAAGGCCATTTTGATTAGCAGAATTTACCTTATGCACTTGCTAGTGCCATAGAAGCGGGGTGTGTATCTTTGTACTTCATATGCCAGTAAATCAGGATTTAGAAACTTTACTGCAGCAAGTGCGCAGCTGCCGCCTTTGCGAAGAGCACCTTCCGCTGGGGCCACGGCCGGTGCTCACGGCTTCGACCAGCGCCAGACTGCTTATTGTGGGGCAGGCGCCAGGCACCCGCGTACACGCCAGCGGCATTCCGTGGCACGACCAAAGCGGAAAACGCCTGCGCCAATGGCTTAACCTGAACGAAGAAACATTCTACGACGAAACAAAGGTAGCCATTATCCCGATGGGTTTTTGCTACCCTGGCAAAGGCAAAAGTGGCGACCTTCCGCCACGGCCGGAGTGTTCGCAACACTGGCACCAGCAGTTACTGGCCTTGCTCCCCTCGGTAAAACTCACTTTGCTGGTAGGCAAATACGCACAGGATTATTTTCTGGGGCCCCGCGCCTGTCCTACGCTTACCGAAACAGTAGAACAATGGCACACTTACCTGCCCGAGTTTATGCCCCTGCCCCACCCATCGCCCCGAAACCAGTTTTGGCTGAAACGGAACCCATGGTTTGAGCAAGATGCGATACCGGTGTTGCAAGAGCAAATCAGATTAATATTATAATTCATTTTAATACAAATTTTTCATTGTATTTACCTATATTAAGCCTCCAATTGACTTTACCCCGATGATAAACTACCCATCCAGTAAACTTCCCGATATATCTACTACTATTTTCACTGTTATGTCGGGGTTGGCCACTGAATATCAGGCAATAAACCTTTCGCAGGGCTTTCCGGACTTTAACTGCCCCGAAGAACTTATAGAGCTTGTAACCAAGTATATGCGCGAGGGACATAACCAGTACGCTCCCATGCCAGGTGTGCCACGCCTGCGCCAAAAGGTAAGCCAGAAAACGGAGCGGGTTTATGGCTACCTACCAGATCCGGAACGGGAGGTGACTATAACATCGGGTGCCACAGAAGCCTTGTTTGCCGCCATTGCCGCTATTGTGAAGCCCGGCGATGAGGTGGTGGTGCTGGAGCCTTGTTACGATGCCTATATTCCGGCCATACGACTGGCAGGGGGTATTCCTGTTTTCGTGCCACTGATAGTGCCCGATTTTCATGTAGACTGGAACCTTGTAAAAAAGTGTATCTGCTCCCGCACGCGCGCCATCATTATTAATACCCCCCATAACCCCACAGGAGCCGTTATGACCCGGCAGGATATGGAAACGCTTTCTGCCATTATAGAAACCACCGATATTATTATTATCAGCGATGAGGTGTATGAGCACATGGTGTACGATGAGCAGCTACATAGCAGTGTTTTGCTGCACCCTTCGCTACGGGAGCGAAGCATTGTTATATCGTCTTTCGGCAAAACCTACCACACCACCGGCTGGAAAATAGGGTATGCCATAGCGCCTCCTGCCCTTACCACCGAACTGCGCAAAATGCACCAGTTCCTGACCTTTAGCACGGTTACTCCCATGCAAATGGCTCTTGCTGATTACCTGGATGAAGAAACGCACTACCAGAACCTGCCGGCATTTTACCAGGCCAAACGCGATTTGTTCTGCGAGTTGCTGGAGCCATCGCGGTTTCAGGTGCTGCCGTCGTCTGGCACTTACTTTCAGCTTTTAAAATACGACGCTATTTCTAACGAGCACGACCTGGACTTTGCCAAACGCCTTACTCAGGAAATAGGCGTGGCCTCTATTCCGGTTTCTGTTTTTTACCACGACAAAACCGATAACAGGTTTCTTCGCTTCTGCTTTGCCAAGTCTGAGGATACGCTACGCGAGGCCGCAGAGCGGCTGGTGAAGTTGTAACCATAAAAAAAGCCTCTCCTTCCAGCAGAAAGAGAGGCTTTTGATAAGCTAATGGCGTAAGTATCTATTCGTTTGCCGGCTTGCCGATTGTTGCCAGAATACCACCGTCTACATACAGTATCTGGCCATTTACGAAGTTGCTTGCCTGCGAAGCCAGGAACACAATGGCACCGCCTAATTCATCAGGCTCGCCCCATTTGCCTGCTGGCGTTCGGTTATTTATAAACTCGAAGAATGGGTTACCATCTACACGTATCGGGGCAGTTTGTGAGGTAGCAAAATAGCCTGGCCCCAACCCATTTACCTGTATATTAAACTTAGCCCACTCCGTGGCCATGTTTTTGGTTAGCATTTTAAGACCACCTTTGGCAGCGGCATAAGCCCCCACGTTCTGGCGACCAAGCTCGCTCATCATAGAGCATATATTAATAACCTTGCCCTGGCGACGCTCGATCATGCCTTTGATAACGGCTTGCGTTACAATAAAAGGCGAGGTAAGGTCAACATCAATTACTTCCTTCCACTCTTCCAGCGGCATATCTACCAGCGGAATACGTTTAATGATGCCAGCATTGTTAACCAGTATGTCGATTGGGCCAACCTCCTGCTCTATGGTAGCTACCAGCTCCTGCACCTTTGGCTGGTCGGTTACATTGCAACGGTAACCATATGCTTTTATACCGGCCGCTTTATAAGCCTCTAAGGCCTGATCTATTTTCTCTTGCGAAGAGTTACCGTTTACTACCACCGTAGCACCAGCTTCGCCAAGCGCCATAGCCATGGCCATTCCCAGGCCATGTGTACCGCCTGTGATCCAGGCTACTTTTCCGGTAAGATCAAATTGCTTTAATATCATATTATCAGATTTTAATAGCCTTATCTTAATTCTGTAATTTTGCGGATGTCCATGTCTCCATAATCGAGGTTCTCGCCGGCCATACCCCAAATAAAGGTATAGTTAGAGGTGCCGGACCCAGAATGTACAGACCAAGGCGGAGAAATAACAGCCTGCTCATTCTGCATCCAGATGTGGCGCGTTTCAGTAGGCTCTCCCATAAAATGGCACACCGACTGCTCTGCCGGCACATCAAAATACAGATACACTTCCATACGACGGTCGTGCGAGTGCGCAGGCATGGTATTCCATACACTGCCAGTCTTTAACTCCGTCATGCCCATTTGCAACTGGCATGTTTCAATTACACCCGAAATCAGGAGTTTGGTTATGGTTCTGGCATTTGCTGTTTCGAGGCTACCTAACTCTACCACTTCTGCCTGCTCGCGGGTTACTTTTTTAGATGGATAAGCATGGTGTGCCGGAGCAGAGTTGATATAAAATTTAGCGGGGTTTTGTCCGTCGGCGCTAGAGAAGGTAACGTCTTTTGTGCCTCTGCCTAAATACAAGGCTTCTTTGTGCTGAAGCTCAAAAGTCTCGCCATCGGCTACTACAGTACCGGCACCACCTACGTTAATAATGCCCATTTCTCTTCTTTCCAGAAAAAAGTCGGCTTTTAGCGGGTCAATAGCATCGAGCTTTACGCTTGTGCTTACAGGCATGGTTCCACCAGCAATGTAGCGGTCGTAATGAGTATAAGTCAGCTGAATCTGATCGGCTGCGAAAACGGTTTCGATAAGGAAGTTTTTTCTCAGCGCTTCCGTGTCCATCTGCTTTGTTTCCTGCGGACTTACTGCATAGCGCACGTCGTATTGCATACTCATATTTTATATATTTTTAGAGTGAAGCCTGCACCACCAGATGCAGGACGAAATTTACGGTAGCTGTTTTGTAATAAAAGATAGTAACACATTTCAGTTAATTCAACCAAAGGCTGTTAACTACTTTCTTCTACGTTTACATGCTTCTTATACACTTATAGTTGATATATTGATCAAAATTAAACTTTTCAGACGTCTTTCCCAGTCTATTCATGCCTTTGTGGTATTTCGACTACTCCACTTGACTGCCTTTTTACCAACTCAATAGGCGTGGTAAGGGAAATATAGCTTTGATTGGGCTTCAGTTTTTGCTCCAGCAGCTCCATCATGAGCGAGGCCGCCTGCACCCCCACCTCGTAAGGGAACTGCTCTACCGAAGTAATGGATGGTTCAATAATTTCGGTGCGGGAGTCATTAGAATAGCCTGTTACCTTCAGCGCCTGTGGCACCGCTATTCCCTTCTCTTTGGCAAATTGCACCACAGCTACCGCCGTTGTATCATTGCCGGCAAAAATAGCCTCGGGGTGTTTATCACCAGAAAACAACATTCTGCAGGTCTGCAGCGCATTTTCCTTGTTCAGCTCATGGCAGTAAATCAGGCTTTCATCCAGGGGCACCTTAAACTCGCGGAGCGCGTCTTTGTACCCTTCGTACCGGTCGCTGTAGAGTTTGCAGCTTAAGGGGCCGGTGATATAGGCTACCTGTCGGGCTCCCTGCTCAAGCAGGTGACGCGTGGTCTGGTAGCCTCCCTGGTAATCATCGCCCTGTATTTTGTGGGCCAGATAATCGCGCGGTACCCGGTCGTAGAATACGAGCGGAATGTTGGCACGGTTAAAGATATCGAAATGCGAAAAATCTTCGGTATAGAGCGTAGACGACACAATCAGGCCCTCTACCCGCGAGGCATACATCACGCCGACCAGCTCCTGCTCTATGGCGGGCGAATCGTTCGACTGGCACACCATCAGGTTATAGCCGTACTCATGCAGCTTGTGCTGAATAGCCGTGATAACAGTAGACTGAAAGTACATGGTAATGCGCGGGGCGATGAGGCCTATCATGTTGGACCGGCTGTTGCGGAGGCTGGCCGCCAGGGCGTTGTGGCGGTAATCCAGCTTTTCTACCGCCTCCCGTACGCGTTGCTTGGTTTCCTGGCTAATGTGCGGGTGGTCGTTCAGCGCACGCGACACTGTAGAAACAGACAAGCCAAGGGCCGCTGCCACATCCTTTATTGTGTGCTGAACCTGTTTCTTCATGTATTATTCCTGCAATCGTTTGCAAAGAAAGTAAAACTACCTAACTTTAGTCAAAGTTCAACCTCAAACGGTCAAAATTAAGCACACTCTTAACATAATTATAGCATATGAGAGAAGGGAAAGTTCTCATTTTCGGAGAATTATTATGGCGCCTGGCTTCCGTAAACAAAAGCCTGGAATCTGCAGATAACTTATTACAGATTTATCCGGGTGGAGCTGAGGCCAATGTCGCCGCCTCCCTGGGCCTGTGGGACATCCCCTGCTCCTACTTAACCTGCGTACCCGAAAACGAACTCTCAGCCAAAGCGCTGCAGGAACTTGTGCGCCGGGGCGTTAAAACAGACCTGGTGCAAAAGCAGGGTGACCGTGTAGGACTTTACTTTTTATTATCTGCCAATGGCCTGAGCACCGGCCAGGTAGTATACGACCGTAAGTATTCTTCTTTCAGCCAGCTTACTCCCGGCAGCATCGATTGGGAAAGCATCCTGAAAGACTTTTCCTGGTTCCATTGGAGTGCCATTACGCCGGCTCTCAACGAGAATGTGGCCGCTCTTTGCAAAGAAGCACTGGTAGCTGCTAAAAAGCTGGGCCTAACTACATCTGTAGACCTAAACTACCGCAACCGCCTCTGGACTTACGGCAAAACTCCTCTCGAGGTAATGCCGGAACTGGTGCAGTACTGCGATGTAATAATGGGCAACATCTGGGCCGCTAACGTTATGTTGGGTACCCCAGTGGCAGAAGGCCTGAACCGCGAAACCAGCCAGGAAGAGTACCTGCAGCATGCCGAGCAGTCGGCGAAGGCTATTATGGAAAAATTCCCGGAGTGCAAGCACGTAGCCTTCACCTTCCGTTTTATGGATAACCCGAACCACAACCTCTTCTACGGCACGTACTACAACGGGCAGCAGCAGTACGTATCGCACACTTACGAAACCCAGGAAGTGGTAGACCGGATCGGCAGCGGCGACGCCTTTATGGCCGGCCTCATCTACAGCCTGCACGAGCAACTGGAGGGACAAGACGTGATTGATTTCGCTACAGCCTCTGCTTACCAAAAGCTCTTCGTTCCCGGCGACTTCGGCAACCACTCCTTATCGCATATCAAACAACATATTATTCCAGCTTAAAAAGACACAGGACATAGAACATAAGACACAGGGTTTTTCAAAAGTAAAAAGTCTTACATCTTGTGTCCTATGTCCTGTGTCCATTTAAAAAATTTAAAATGGCAACAGATAAAAACCAGGTATTAGATACCATCAAATCATCTCCGGTTATTCCCGTGTTTTTTAATGCTGACCCTGAGGTTTGTAAGGCCGTGTTGGCCGCTTGCTACGAAGGCGGTATGCGGGTATTTGAGTTTACCAACCGTGGCGAGCAGGCGCTTGCTAACTTTAAAATTTTGGTAGAAACTGCCAAAGCGCAATATCCTGGAATGAAGCTGGGTATCGGCACGATTAAAGACAGCGAAATGGCCACTAAGTTTATAGAGGCAGGTGCCGACTTTATTGTGAGCCCTATCATGAACGCCGACATTGCCAAAACGGTACACGCGCAAGGTCTGCTCTGGATTCCAGGTTGTATGACTCCTACCGAAATAGATCAGGCCGAGAAAGCTGGTGCCAGCCTTGTAAAACTGTTCCCTGGCAACGTGCTGGGCAGTGGCTTCCTGAAAGCGATTAAAGAACTGTTCCCGAACCTGCTCTTTATGCCAACAGGCGGTGTGGCACCAACCAAAGAAAGCCTGAACGAGTGGTTTAGCGCCGGCGTAACCGCCACAGGCCTTGGCTCTAAATTGTTCGAGAAACCAGCAGATGCCGGCGATGGCTACGAGTGGCTTAGCAAACGTGCCGCCGCTATGCTGGAGATGGTGAAGAAATAAGCAGCAATTGATGTAACTGAAGAAGGCCCATCTCATTAGAATAATCTATGAGATGGGCCTTCTGGTTTTTTAGAGATTCATGTTTCTTTACATGTTACCTGATCATCACCTTGCGGGTTATCACATAATTCTCGGTTGAAATGCGGAGCAGGTACATTCCCTTAGCTACTTGGCTGACAGGTATGCTGGTACTTGTATCTTCTGCTTGCTGTTGGAAGACCACAGCGCCATGCATGTTAATTAAGCTGAGGTTACTTTTTCGCAGCAGGGCCGGCAGTTCCACAATTAGTGTATGGTAAGCGGGGTTTGGATAAACCACCACCTGCTTTTCGATATCCGCCTCTATTCCTGTTACAATAGCCATGGTAGTAGAAGCATGTGCTACGGCAGGAACTGCTTCTACATAACCGGCACTATCTGTAGCAATGCTGTAGAAGTGATAGGTCGAATCCTGCTTGCCAGTAAACACAGCCGAGGTGGTTGGCACCTTGTCGAGCCACAGTTTATAAGGCTGATCGTTCACGGCCACATATATGGAATAAGTCGCTACACCTGATCCTTCGTCTGTACCACTCCAACTCACTGTAAACTCGCTGCTGGTCTGCACTGCCGCCAGTTCATTAACCTTACTCACAGGCGGTGTTTTATCAATGGCATTTACCCAAACAGGCGTAGGAATTACTTCATTGTTATCGAAGTAGATGTAGGCCATGTTTTTGATATCAGCGTTGGTCGACAGATCAGCTTTTGGCCTGATCGTGAAGAAGACACCACCATCTCCCTGCGGTGCAGTTTTGTTTGGTGGCAAAAACCCTGCATCCGGATCTTCGGTAGGTCTCAGCGTTCTGGGATCTAGTGAAGTATATAGCCAGGTGAGTATACCTTTTTGTTCATCCAGATTTGCCTCTATTCTTACTATCAGATCGTTCTTAGGCCGCAGGTCTACATCGGCAGTATAGTTTTTACGTCCGGGCGGTATGTTCACCACCACATCGTCGAAGCTGAAGAAGCCTAACTGCAGCGTAGAGATATCCAGGGTATTTGTATCCAGAGTATCGATGATCAGTACCGTTTGGGCTGCTGCCGTAGCCGAAGCTTTGTTTTCAAACCGAATCAGGTAAGGGAAGATCTCATTGCCTGTGATATAGTTTTTCATACCGGCACCTTCTAAACCCAGCTTGTCATTCGGGTCGAAAGAGGCTACGGGTTGTACTGGCTTGTTCTTCTTTGGATATTCAGGAGGCAAGAATGGATCACGACAACTTAAAACTGCGTTCATTCCATTGTTTACATGCCCAGCCGCTGCCATTCCGCTGACAACTTTTCCTACTGTACCAATTAGCCTCCCCCCTGGTATACAACCAGCTGTTGCAAAGGCTACACTGGCAAAAAAACTTCCAGCTTTTGGCTTACCGTTACTATCATGTAACCCACTATCACCTGAGAACCATCCATCAATACCTGTAGTTGCCTTTTTGAACATGGGTCTAATTGCAATATCTAAAAAACTGTAGGCACAACCCACACCTGGAATTAGACCTGCAACAGCTGCAGCTACGTCGGCATAACAATCAATAGTTTTGGGATCAAGTGGACTACGATACATCGGAGGAGATGCCCAAGCTGAAACCACAAAACTCTCATTATTATCTGTTTTTAATTTGAAAGTCAAAGTACCTAGTTCTCCTGGGGCCATATGAGGTATTACCAATGGAATAATCCTTGCTCTTTCTGGCACTCCCATAATTGTGTCAGTTATATAAGAATCCGGAATAGTATCCCATAGGATGGTACTGCTCTCAGGCTTATACAATTCAAAATCAAGCTCATACTCACTATCAGCCGGAATCTGAATCCAGAGCGGTACGCCTGTGGCATCAACATTTCCTTTATTGCCATAAGTAACAGTATATGTCTGCCATTGGCCTCTCCTTATCCTGTCAAAGCCAATTACGTCGGCCCAAGGATGAGCCTTTACACCTTCTAAGATTGAAAACCCGTTGGGTATAGTTAGCTCTGTACCATTGGCCAAAGTAGCTACAATATTATATTCTCCAACTGCCTTACCGCGTAAATCAAAAAGTGCCTGAATTTGCTCACCTCTATTAATTGCCATCATTGAATCTGGAACTATAATATCAGGATGGCCACTGCGAGTAAGTTTAACTTTTGTCCCCTTATCAAAGCTTGCCCCCACAATATTCACAGTCACATCTCCCACGTTACCACCAGCCACAGGTGTAATTTCATCTAAGCGGGGATTCGCCACTGTAAACTCCTTGATTTCGGTATGGCTCCAGACTCCTTTATCGTCGCGCATGCGCAGGTGCAACCGGTGCTTACCAAGGGCCAGCCCCCTCAAATCGATCTGCTCTTCTAAGGTTAAGTGTGATCCCGGCTCAAAGACTAAAGGAATTCCCTTACCAGGCTCAGGGTTGGCGTCATCAAAAAAGTACTCGGCAGCCACAATCGTAGCAAACGATTCTACAGACTTATCAGTAAAGAATGGGCGACCTTCTGCCAAGCTCCAGTTACCTGCATTATCCAAGACTCTGGTATACAGAGTATGGAAACCATGAGCCAGCTCATTTATAGCAATTTCTGCTACAAGGTCCACCTGTTCTGAGGGGGCAACAGCTATTTTTTCACCTTTACCAGCCCCGGGATCTGAGTCTATAAAGTACTCGGCCTTTACAATATAAGTATTGGAAGTACTCTGCCGTTGTTCTAGTAGAAAGGTACGCCCCTCGCTCAGGCTCCAGTTCCCCTGTTGGTCACGGAACCGCACAAACAGCGTATGAAAACCATTTGCCAGTCCTTCTGTAGCTATTTCAGTTACCACATTCACTTGCCCAGCAGCAGTTACAGGCAAGCTTCTTCCTTTTCCTATACCCGGATCAGTATTAAAAAAGTATTCTGCTTTCGTAATAGTTACGCTAGCCGCCGTTTGTCGCTGCTGTTCAACTAAAAAGGTGCGCCCCTCGCTCATGCCCCAGCTGCCTTGTGAATCGCGGAAACGGACAAACAAGGTGTGAAAACCATTCGGTAATTCCTCTGTAGGTATCTCGACTGCTATGCTTACCTCCCCGGCAGCAGTTACTGGCATTTTTTTTCCTTTACCAATTCCAGGATCGGAATTGAAGAAATACTCTGCCCCTACTACAGTTTGACCCCAGGAAGAAAAGTTAACGCACAGAAGAAAAAGCCCTATTATCCATGTAATATGATAAAGCTTCATATCCGTGGCTCCTAGTTCTTAGCTTCTGCTTTGATGATGACGTTAAGCTTGCCATTTGGAGCAACCACACCATTTTGAATTGAAAAGGCACGCACCATAGGAATCGGAGGCTCTCCTGTTTCAGAAAATCCCATACCGCCATAAATACCAATGTCTGTTCCGTCGGTACCAGCGGCTTTGCCCGGTGAAGATGCCTGCAGGTTGTAATTATGCTCGTAGTTAAAGGTGCCTCCTGAGTAAGTAATAAACTTAGGATCAACATTTACTTTGTTATTGCTGCCACTATTGGTACCGTAAGGCATGGCTGTTTCAGTACTGTTAAAGCTGATGTTGTTATTTAAAGTAGAATTATTAGCACCCTGTGGACTTCTGCCATAGAATACGTTATTCTGAATAATAGCATAGTGAACATCAGAGAAGCTCGGTGACTGACTTCCTAAAAATATATTATTGTTGATGACGCAGGCATTCGTGTAATAGAGATAACTGGTAATTATATTGTTCCTGATTAGGAAGTTGTAAACATTAGTTCTATTACTAGACGTTTGGAGACTACTGAATATATTGTTCTCAATAATCCAATTTGTACAAATTCCACCTGTCGTGCCATTGGCCACAATATTGCTTATGTAGCACCTTCTGATGACAATATCCTTCTGCCCATAATTCGAAGTTGAGACACTGCTTAATTTTAAACCTATCAGCGCAGACCCACTTGCAGCTGCATTCTGAACGCCTATAGTTACTGAAGTTAACTCCGAAATAAGAGCTAGCTCCTTCTTAGGTTTGTGTCCAGTACCAATAATTGTTAGTTTCTTATCGAGGGTAATGGCACCATAATTTGTTTCGGAGCCATGTATGTATATAGTGTCACCGGCAGCGGCGGCGGCAATAGCCGCTGGCACCGTTTGATATTGTGCAGAAGCACCGGCCCGATTACTAACCGTAAGTACTTTTGCTTGTAGCTCTGATACTGAAATCATTACAAGCAGGAGAAGTAAAATTTTTTTCATGTAATTTATATTTAAGTTGAAAATTAAAAATGCACCTCATGCACCTTGCCTAGAAAAATAATTGTGCTGGCAGGCTTAAAAAATAACTTTAAAAAGAATTTATTGATCGAAAATTAAAAGTAGAGGTGCTACTTAGATTTAACAATACCCGTTTCTCGGTATTTTTCTACTTGATTATACTTAAAGCATAAAACCACTTCACTGATTTTAGAAAAAGATTCTCAGATCCAAAGCAACCTTATGTCTTAAAGAGACATATACTTCTTGTAGATTTAAACTTTTACTTATGAAGTCTCTGCTCATCCTCTATTCGGTTTTGTTTATTCTTTTATTAACAGGGTGCGGCGGCAAATCTACTGACGATCAGGCAAACACAACGAACCGGAAGGAACTTCCTGCAGATGTAATCAGCATCACTAAACCGCTTATTGGCGGACAGCTTTACGACGAGGCAAGCTTTGAAGGCGCCACCATTACCAGCTTCGAAAGCTCACAGGATTTGCAGGTAATCGATACCTCTGATGTAATTTTCACGAAAGTGCGAGTAAAGAAAGAAGAGAAAGAATATGTAGGCTTTATTCCCAAAGCCATTTTACCAGAATAACCTTAGCCTCGGTTCATCCGGCACGCGCTTTACGCGTGGGTCAATCTAAACATGTTGCCGCTCCTGCTACTTTAAAAATAAACCCACCCTGGCGCTACACCAGAGTGGGTTACTTTAATCTTAGGCACAACTAGAACTACAGCAGTATCTGCTGAATCATTAGCGCTACTTTTTACTATAAATTAATTACTGCGTTGTCGCTGCCCTGGGTTATTTTGCATACGTTGCTGCCGCTCTGCCACCAAAACATCGAACTGCTTTGCCTGGTCTGCCGTCAGAATAGCTCTTATATCTGTCTGGGTCTTTTCCATGATGGCTCTGCGCTTGGTCATTGCTTCTTCGCGGTTGGCACTCTGGCGAAGCGCCTGTTGCTGCTCCAAAGCATTGGATAGAATAGCCTCAATTTTTGTTTCCTGCTCATTGCTCAGGTTCAATTGCTCTTTGTATTGTTTCAGCATCTGGGCACTCCGATCCTGACCCGTGGTTTGCCCCTGACGTTGCCCCTGCGCCCGATCGCGCTGCTGTGCTGTAGCACCAAACGATAGGAAAACACCTAAGCAAAGCATCAGGCCAAGTGTGGTTACTTTTTTCATGATTAATCTATTTTATGAACATTTGCTCTTTGACTGGCTCAGAAAGAAAGGGTTTAAAGCAGCTGCTCGGTTTTTCTTGCAAAACAAAAAAGGCGGTGACTCTGTTTTGCAGAGTCACCGCCTTACTAACAAAAGGTTAGCTAAACGCTATATTAGTTAATTCTGTACCTTAAAGTTTTTATACTACTTTATAACCACCCGCCTGATGGCGCTGAAGTTATCGGTTTCGAGTTTTACGTAGTATAAGCCTTTGGCATACTTGCTCAGGTTAATGGTGGTAGAGAATTGTGCATTTGATCTTGTGAGCACCTCGCGGTGAATTTCATTACCTATTACGTTCATAATACGTAGTTCGGCCTGTGGGGCTTCTGCTTCGGGCAAAGAAACTGTAAAAACCCCTGAGTTAGGGTTTGGGTATATCGAAATTTCATATTCGTCTGGTTTTTCCTGTTCCAGCGCTTGTTCTTTGTCTGACTGTACTACAGGCCCCGACGCAGAGCTACGGGCTTGCGCGTAGGTTATCAGTACAACCAAATTTAGAAGAACACTAAGTATAATTTGTTTCATAGAGAGTTAGGTCGCAATACGTAAAAATATATGTCTATTTGTATTAAAACGCTTTAAATTAAATTTAGTTATTGCATTTTTCTTAACAAAACCACTCTTTTAACATAATTTTTCACAGCAACATTGTACTAATTCCATATTATAGTTTTTTGATCAAAATATTGAAAGATATCTTAATTATAGGAGGTGGTTTGGCCGGGCTGGTCAGCAGCATAGGTTTGGCAAGGCTTGGGTTTTCAGTAGCCCTGGTCGAGAAAAAAGCCTACCCCTTTCACCGTGTCTGTGGCGAATATGTTTCTGACGAAGTGCTCCCTTACCTGGCTTCTATCGGTGCAGATCCTGCCCCGCTGCAGCCTGCCCGCATTAGCCGGTTTCTGGTAAGCGCCCCCTCTGGCAAAATGCTCGAAGCAACATTAGACCTTGGTGGTTGGGGGTTGAGCCGCTTCACACTGGACCATTTTCTGTACCAGGTAGCCCTACAGCAGGGAGTGCAGATATACACGCGCCAGCAGGTAGAAAAGGTGATTTTCCTAAACGATGTATTTACGTTGCAATTAGCAGACCACCGCACGTTGCAGGCACCGGTAGTGCTGGGCTCCTATGGCAAACGCACTACCCTCGACCGCAGCCTGAACAGAACTTTTTTTCATAAGCGCTCCCCCTATATTGGCGTAAAGTACCACGTGCGACTGCCCCTGCCCAAAGACCAGATTGCCTTACACAATTTTAAGGATGGTTATGCCGGCATCTCTGCCGTAGAAGACGACCGCTACTGCCTCTGTTATTTAACCACTCGCCAGAACCTACGCACCCACGGTACTATTCCGGCCATGGAGAAAGCCATATTGCACCAGAACCCGCACCTGCGGCGCATATTTCAGGAAGCCGAGTTTCTATATGAGCAGCCAGAAGTGATAAACGAAATATCATTTGCCACTAAAAGCTGTGTAGAAAACCACATGCTTATGTGCGGCGATGCGGCCGGCATGATAGCTCCTCTCTGCGGCAATGGCATGGCGATGGCCATACACTCAGGAAAGCTGGCTACAGAGCAGGTGCAGGCTTATTTCAGCAACGGGCGCAACCGGGCGCAGCTGGAGCAGGGCTATACCCGCGCCTGGAAAAACCAGTTCGCCACCAGGCTACACCTTGGGCGAGCCGTACAACAGCTCTTTGGCCACCCGGTGCTAACAGAACTGACCATTGCCACTCTGAAGCACCTTCCCTTTGCAGTTCAGTTGCTCATGCGCCAAACTCACGGCCAACCTTTTTGAATATAGATTGTTTGTATAGAATACATCTAATACAGGACTGAATCCGTAGGTAATGTTCATCCTTTATTAGCGTGTTTCCTGCCTTTTACTACTCTCGCCGGATCTATGGTGCAAGAAGGAGGCAACTAACCAGAAACAACTACTGCATGAAAAGCTATATATGTGCTATTGGCACGGCTAACCCGCCAAATGTAATCCCACAAATGCAGGTAGCCGATTTTATGGCCGCAGCGCTTCAATTCGACGAGGCGCAGGCCCGCAAGCTGAAGGCACTGTATCGGGTTTCTGGGATCGGGCAACGCTACAGCGTACTAGAGGATTACACGCGCGCAAACGGTGAATTTACTTTTTACCCCAATACGCCCGATCTGGAGCCTTTCCCAACGGTGCAGCAACGGATGGATGTGTACCGGCAACATGCTGTTACCCTTTCTGAGGCGGCTGTCAGAAATTGCGTGGCCGATGTACCGGCCTTCCAGCTGGCAGACATTACGCACCTGATTACAGTTAGCTGCACGGGCATGTACGCTCCCGGCCTCGATATTGAACTGGTAGAACGACTTTCTCTTTCGCCCAACGTGCAGCGCACAGCCGTGAACTTTATGGGTTGTTACGCAGCTTTTAATGCCCTGAAGTTGGCTGATGCCATTTGCAAGGCCGATGCAAGCGCTAGTGTTATGATGGTTTGCACCGAACTCTGCACCATACACTTTCAGAAAAACGCTGCGCACGACCAGTTGGTGTCTAATGCGCTGTTTGGTGATGGAGCGGCTGCCGTGCTACTGCAAGGCCGCCCCTGCACCGATCTGAGCCTGGAGCTGCAGTCTTTTCATTGCGACCTGGCCCCGGCAGGCAAGCGCGATATGGCCTGGCACATAGGAGACACCGGCTTCGAAATGACTTTGTCTTCGTACGTGCCTGACCTTATAAAAAATGGAATAAGGCAACTAACGGAGCGGCTACTGCTGGGGCTTAAAACAACCATATCGGAAATAAGGCTGTTTGCGATACACCCCGGCGGACGGCGTATTCTGGAAGTGATAGAGCAGGAGCTGGGCATGCCACGCCACCACAACCGCTTTGCCTACCAGGTGCTGCAGGAGTTTGGCAACATGTCGTCGGCCACGGTGCTGTTTGTGCTCAAGTCGCTGATGCAGTCACTTACACAGGAGAACCGCAATGAGCCTGTATTGAGTTTTGCCTTTGGCCCTGGCCTTACACTGGAATCGATGTTACTGAAAGTACATTATGCTTCTTAAAGAAAGAACCAACAAGGCGGAACTGATGGACGACCTGAACCTCTCGGGGGAGGATCTGTGTCAGAACCTGAAAGAGCTGGAGTTAATAAACCATTGGCTTGGGGGCCATAAAGTGGTGCTGCATGCGCTAGATCAGCTGATAGCACGCAAAGATTATACTTCCCGCCCGTTGCGCATTGCAGATATAGGCTGTGGCGGTGGCGACATGTTGCGGGCTATGGCAAAGTGGGCCAGGCGCAAAGGAGTAGCAGCCGTATTTACAGGTATAGACGCTAACGACTTTATGGTGCAGTACGCGCGGCAGCACAGCGCCGCCTATCCCGAAATAAAAGTAGAGCAGCACGATGTATTCTCCGGCAGCTTTAGCCAACAACCTTACGATATTATCGTGTGCAGCCTCTTCTGCCACCATTTTACCGATGCGCAACTAGTAGAGCTTTTTAGCCGCTTACATGCCCAGGCACAGGTGGCTGTTATTGTAAACGACCTGCACCGGCACTGGCTGGCTTACTATTCTATTAAATGGCTCACGGCACTTTTCTCCAAGTCATATTTAGTGAAGAACGATGCGCCCCTATCTGTGTGGCGGGCATTTAAAGGAGAAGAACTGCACCAGCTCCTTCAGCAAGCTGGTGCGTCTAACTACAAGCTTAGCTGGATGTGGGCGTTCAGGTGGCAACTGATTTTAAGAAAAGACGCTATCTAAGCACACCTGTTTGCGTACATGTGTCTTAAATCTTACTTTCTGGAGCAGCAGCATACAAGTGCTGTCTTTTTGTTTCCATACTATTAAAAAGGATATCTATGCGCAAAGGCACTTTACAATTCTGGCTTCTCTTTATCGTATCAATCATACTCTCGGTTATTGCCATTTCGCTTTTTTTTAAAGCACTTAAGCTCATACTGTATGTCATACTGGTAGCAGCCCTGGCTCCTGTTATTTACATTGTACTGCGTATGTTTTTGGTAAAGAGAAAAAAACCGGAAGACAAGCTAAAGCAAAGAGAGTAGTTGCACGCGCCAGACTCTAGTTTTTGGCCTACCCAATTTCAAACTGAACAGTAAGTTTATGAACAAAAACGCCCTAATTCTATTACTGGTTATGCTTACCATGAGTGCCCTCTTTGGGTTTAAACAATATGAGCAAACAGCCTCTAAAGAGCTCATGACAGTTATTGCCACTGGCAGCGGCCGGAATATTACCATTAACATCTCGAGCACCGGTACTAAAACCAGCTTTGTGCAGAAAAAACTAAAAACAGAGCATGATGCAGACTATGCTGCCGTGCTTAATCTGGTAAAAGCACAGCAAAACAATGGCTGGCACTTAAATAGCAGCAATTACTCCGCCGGCACAGGCCCAAGCTCCGATTTCTATTTATACTTTCTCCTGGAAAAGTAAGGTTTATAGCATAGGTGCAAACAATCGACTTCTCTAAAGGCCCTTCCCCACTTTAAGCCTGAAAACCTCCGGAAGGCCGTTTTTATTAGAAGAATTCTCTCCTAGACCACTCAGCAATGTATTGCGGCAGCATGCTGCGAAGAGAAAACCTTTCCAGGTGCACAAATTGAGACGCCACTGTTCGAGCGTTCAGCGAGTTTGGCGGCTCTTGATTTTTTTGGTTCTTTTTGTATTAAGACAAAAAGAACAAGGAAGCAGGCAATGTAACAATAACCTGCTGCAGTCAAAGAAAGAACAGCAACTATGCTAACTTAGACTCCCAAACCAGTAGCCATTGCAAGGCTCTTGCCCACAAGATCCCATAGGGATGACAAAATGAGGAATGACGGAGGACTACCGACTAATTCGCTACTACCGCACAATTTGGGTTATAATAATTGACCTTGGCCGCTTCTTGAAAGCCTCCACACCTTGCCTCTTTGGTTTAAAAGAATATGTGCTGCGCCAACCGAAAGGTGTTGGCATGCGCTTCTATAATATGGGCAATCTGCTTAGAGTAGCCACCTCCCATGCTCACAGCTACAGGTAATTTATGCGTAGCACATAGTTCCAGCACTACCCGGTCACGCTCCTTACAGCCGGCAATGCTCATGCCGAGCTTGCCTAGTTTGTCGGTCGCCAGCACATCTACCCCCGACTGGAAAAACACAAACTCCGGCTCCTGCTCCTGCAAAAGGCGGGGCAGCGTGTTGTGGAGCAGATGTAGATACGCTTTGTCATCGGTGCCATCGGGCAGCGGAATATCCAGGTCTGACTGCTCTTTGCGGTGAGGGTAATTGTTGCCGCCATGCATACTAAAGGTAAACACCCGAGGTTCCTCTCTAAAAATCTCTGCAGTACCATTGCCCTGGTGCACATCCAGGTCTACTACCAATATTTTGCGGATGCCCTTGTGCTGGAGCAGGTAAGTAGCTGCAATGCCAATGTCGTTGAGCAGGCAGAAGCCTTCGCCCCTATCTGTAAAAGCGTGGTGCGTGCCACCGGCAATGTTCATCCCGATACCGAACTCCAAGGCAAACAAAGCCGCTTGTACGGTGCCGTTCATAATCACGATCTCCCGGTTAATGAGTTCTTCGGAGTGGGGGAACCCTGTCTTCCTGATTTCAGATGGCGTGAGTTGCAAGTGACGCAGGCGGTGCCAATAGGTGGCATTGTGTGTGGCGGTTATAAGGGAGTCGGGAGCAGGCGCAGGTGCAAAAAGGTTTTGAGAAGAAATAGTACCCTCATAGAGCAACTGCTCCGGCAGCAGATCATACTTGGCCATCGGGAAACGGTGACCTTCGGGCAGGGAGTGAGCAAAAATTTCGGACCAGGCAATTTTAAGCATATCACAAAGTAACAACAAAGCACCCACAGAAGTTTTACCAGCATCTCACAAAAACTTATTTCGAACTATGGCCGCCCCCCTACCGCATAAGTTCAAGCAGGTCTCCAGAACTCTTTCAGAGGCAAATGCAGCCTGCATGCTTACTTTATAAACATAAATCTCGCGGCGAACTGGCGTCTTATCCTCCAGAATATCACTACTTTACCTAAGTTAGTACCGGAACAGCTATAGACACAAAAAGATATGCACGTTAATAAACACACAAAATGTGGATAACTTTGTTGACATCGCATGTTTATCCACCACCAACTGTTAAAAGTCTGTTAACAATCTCACGTTTTCTTAACAAATTTTTCATATCTATAGTAATTACCAATGCTTTACATCCTTGTGCAGAAGTTGGACAACTTTGCTCTCAAAGCTTGTCGTTTTGTTAGAGCTTGAATAGGGAGTTTGTAACCTATGGAGTTCTTTAAGGAGTATAAACTAAAAAAAGCTTCTCACCTTCTAACCAAACCTACTAAACTATGAAGAAGACATTCACCACATTTGCTATACTATTTACCCTTATTTTTACGGCACATGCCCAACAGGAAGACTATAGCGGGCCAAGCAGTATGCAGCAGAATCACAACCTACTGATTAGTGCCGGTGCACCTAACTCTGGCTTGGGCATAAAAGGCGGTGTCAACTTTTCGCAGGTCAGAGGCAACGATAAAGACTTGCTTGGTACGGTCAGCAACCTAACTAGCTTTCATGCAGGCCTGTTTGCACAATTTTCTTTGTCAGAGACTTTCTCAATTCAGCCCGAAGTTTTATATTCACGAAGGGGTTATGAGCGCAATGACTCTACCTTCCGATTCGACTACCTGGATTTACCGATTCTTGCCGTCGTGAACGTAACAGATCGTATTAGCTTTCATGCAGGGCCGCAAATCGGTATTATGATGTCTGGGAAACAAACCGGCCGCGAAATAGATCTGGGCCCCTATAACACGTTCGACTACGGCGTAGCTGCAGGAGCCGAGGCAAGGGTGAACCGGTTCAGGCTAGGAGCACGCTATTCGCTGGCGCTAACAGATCTGCGCAAAGAAAACGCCCAGGGCCAGAATATAAATGAAGACATAAAAAATGGGGTGTTCCAGGTGTACCTGGGCATTGGCATCTAACAAAACATACCAGCTAGCAGATCATGAAGGGCAACAACAGATGGCGAAAAGTTTCTGAGGTAATGGTCTGCCTGCTCCTCGTTTTTTTGGCAGGGGCTTGCGACACAACTATTAAAACAGACGACGCAATGGTGGGTGAGGCATTGGCGACAAACAAGTCGACTGCTCCATCTGAAGCCTTGATCATAGACACTGCCAAAAGCGAAGTGCACTGGATAGGCGCTAAAATGACCGGAAGGCACAACGGCAGGTTCCACATACAAAGCGGAGAAATACAGCTACAGAAAGGAGAAATAAGCGGCGGCAAAATTATTATCGACCTCGCCTCGCTGGAATGCACCGACAAATCGATTAACGCGGAAAGCAACAAGAAATTAGCGACCCACCTTAAATCTGGCGATTTCTTTGATGTAGAAAAGCATCCCACCTCCACCTTCGAGATTGTGTCTGTTGCACCCTTCGACAGCCTGAACAAAAAAGAAGAAATACCACCAGGCAGAGCCTTCAGCGAACTTAAAATAAACAGCCCTACCCACTCCATTACCGGTAACCTGACCATCAAAGGCAACACCAAAAGCGTTACGTTTCCGGCAAGAGTGACAGTAGAAGACAATCAGCTTAAGGCAAAAGCTAACTTTAACATAGACCGAACCAAGTGGGGGCTGGTGTACCGCTCCGACGAATCTTTGGGCGACAAAACAATATACTCCAGCGTGAATATTGGCTTTAACATTATTGCTAAACCAGCTACAGGTGTAACCGTGGCAGAACAGTAAAGGTAGCGGCTCTAGAGGCTATAGCTTACCTCACTTCCGAGAAGTATAAAAATGAAACGGCTGCTTTTTAAGGCAGCCGTTTCGCTTCATCACAAATCTGCATGAGCAGCTTACCGCTCATGCTTCCCTTCGGCAAATTCTTCTATTATCTTTTTGTTGAAAGCCGGAATATCGTCTGGGTTACGGCTGGTCACAATACCTTTGTCCACCACCACTTCCTCGTCTACCCATTCTGCCCCGGCGTTTATAAGGTCAGTTTTAAGGGTTGGGTAGCTTGTCATTTTCAGGCCTTTTACTTTTCCGGTTTCAATCAGAGTCCAGGGGCCATGGCAGATTGCTGCTACCGGTTTTCCGCTTTCTATAAAGTCATTTACAAAAGCAACCGCTTGCTCGTTGCCTCGCAGGTGGTCTGGGTTCATAACGCCACCTGGCAGCAGCAGGCCCTGGTAATCTGCAGCCTTCGCTTCCGAGAGCTTCTTATCGACTTTAAAAGTATCGCCCCAGTCAGTATGCTCCCAGCCTTTCACCTCGGCATCCTGCGGTGAAATAATATGTGTTTCGGCACCGGCATCTTCCAACGCTTTCTTAGGCTCTGTTAGTTCTACCTGCTCAAATCCATTATCTACTAATATCGCTATCTTTTTTCCAGCCAGTTGTGTAGCCATTTTTATATTCTTTTTTAGGTTAACATTGTTTTAACATCGTTCTATCTATAAACGCATAGCGCTCTTATTTGTTAAACCCTGCCGCTGCGTTGCCTTTTAAAACAAGCTTTCTGAAGTGCGTAGCAGCAAATTATTCAAATAAAATTGGTCTCCCGGAGTCTTTTTCGATCATTAGGCACCCAGGTATTAGCTAGCAGCGCTCTGGTTTTAGCTAAGCGGCAAGAGAGTAAAAAGTTTATTTTTGGACTACAAAATTGACCTTCTTGATAGATAGTAACCAGTTGATGGTACGTTCAGCCAGAGCAAAACAGCATTATATTTTTCGACCTCTGTTTGGAATTAGTCTAAATAACTATAATTTTGAAGATGCATCCAGAGGCTACGGCTATGGCAGCTTTTAGCCGCTGGTGGTATTCGTAATTTATTGCCTTACGCCTTACTGCCGCAGGATAGCAATATCCTGGTCTGGTGGTTCCTTTAGCAGCCAGGTAATAACCCAAAATCATAGTAATCTATCTCCTCAGTGTATGAAAAAGAAACCTGTTTGGCGAAAGCTCATTAATGATCTACATCTTTGGTTAGGCATAGGCAGTGGCCTGGTGCTTTTTGTAGTATGCCTGAGCGGCACCATCTACACTTTTCATACTGAGATCGAAGAGTTTATAGAATCTGACAAGTTCAACGTGAACGTGCCTGCCAATGCGGTAGCTATATCGCCTGATGTGCTTGTTGCAACTCTGGAGAAGGAGCTGAAAGGAAAAGTAGTATCGCTAGAAATTCCGCAGGACCCTGCCAAGCCTTACCGTTTAGGAGTAGCACAGGCTAACGCAGGCGAGGAAAAAGGAGCAGGCAGGAGCCGCGAGGGAGGCAGAGAAGGACAGGGAAAAGGCAACGTAGAAGCCCGGAGTGGCCGCGAAGCAGGCACTGAGGGCGGAGCCGTAGCAGCCAAAGGCAAAGATGCAGAAGCAAAAGCCCAAGGCGCAGCAGGCGGCCGCGGACGTGGCGGCAGACCAACCACTTACCTTGTAGACCAATACACTGGTACTGTAAAAGGTACAACAGAAACCGCTGCTTCGGCCTTCTTCTTAGGCACCATGAAGCTTCACCGCTGGCTGCTAATAGAGGCAGAACCAGGGGCCATTAACCCAGGCAGAGTCATTGTAGGCTCGGCTACCATTATCTTTGTTTTCCTGCTGCTTTCGGGGCTGGTTATGTGGTTCCCGCTTAAAATCAAAAACTGGAAGCAAGGCTTTAAAGTAAAAATGAGCGGCAACTGGAAACGCACTAACCACGACCTGCACAACACACTGGGCTTTTATAGCTTGCCGCTGCTCCTGGTTATGTCGCTCACGGGCCTTTGCTGGTCTTTTGAGTGGTACAAAGACGGCGCAAGTGTGGTGCTGGGAGAAGAAATATTTAAAGGCCGCCGGGAAAAACCTTTACCCTCCGACCCTGCCACCGCTACTGGCGCTCAACCAACTATTGTTGCCTTTCTGCAGAAAGCCGATGCGCTTCTTCCATACGAAGGCAACACCAGAATCTCATTACCGGCCGACTCCACCGGCTCTGTAGTTATAAATAAAAGCAAAGCTGGCTTCTTTGCCCTCGCCGCTTCTGACAAGGTGCAACTAAACCAATATACCGCAGCGGTACTCCAGGTAGATAAGTTTTCAGACAAGCCACTGAATGCGCAGATAGCAGGCTCTATAAAGCCACTGCACCTGGGCGATATTTACGGCACCTTCTCTAAAATACTTTACTTTATTGCTTGCCTTGTAGCCACCTCTCTACCCGTGACCGGGGTTATTATCTGGATTAACAAGCTTAAGAAAAAGCCAAAAAACAAGCAACGAAGCTTTAAGCCCAGAACCATGGCCTCCAGCATCGGAAGCTAAAAATACCTCCGGAAGGCCTTTTTCATTAGAATAATTCAGGATAAGGCCAACTGGCACAGCCGGGGCTTGCGACTTGCTCGTAAGCCCCGGCTTTTTTATGGTGCAGGCAGAGCTCGCGCCGCCCTGTGTTAGCCGGTATACCTTTGCTGGAATTTACGTATAGTAGGTAGCATGCATACCATTTTTAGTTCCGGCACCGTTCCTACCTTATGATGAAGCTAAAACTCTTTGCCTTTGCACTCCTGCTCAGCCTTGCGGCCACTAAACCGGCTTGGTCTCAGGAGGTGGAAGTAATTAAATACCAAGATTTCGAAAAGCTGCGCCAACTCCCCCACGACACCCTGTATGTCGTTAATTTCTGGGCCACCTGGTGCGGCCCCTGCGTAAAAGAACTCCCTTATTTCGAAACAGCCCACAAGCAGTACAAAGATCAGCCGGTAAAGGTACTGCTGGTGAGCATGGATGCAGTGCAGGACTTGGAGAAGCGCGTAAAAACTTTTGCCAAAAAACGTGGCCTGCAGTCGGAGCTTCTGCTGCTCGACGAGCCGGATGGTAACACCTTTATAGATAAGGTAGACCCGAAATGGACCGGTGCTATTCCGGCCACCATCATGTTCAACAACAAACGCAACACCTACTATTTCTTAGAGGGAGAAATGAAGCAGGAACAGCTCGAACAACTCATACAGCAATATAAACCTTAATCCATAGTCTATGAAAAGAGTCAGAATACCGATTGTTTATGCCGTGTGCCTGCTTTTTGTGGGCCTGCTCCTCGCTGCTATACCTGCCGCCGAATCGGGTTATCAGGTAGGCGATACTGCCCGCGACTTTAAGCTTAAGAATGTAGATGGCAAAATGGTTTCTATGGCCGATTACAAAGATGCCAAAGGCTTTATCGTAACCTTTACCTGCAACACCTGCCCCTATTCCGTAGCCTACGAAGACCGCCTGATTGAGCTCCACAACAAGTTTGCTCCTAAAGGTTACCCGCTCATAGCCATCAACCCCAACGATACCAAAGCCTCTCCAAAGGACTCTTTCGGTGATATGCAGAAACGGGCCAAAGAAAAAAAATTCCCTTTCCCTTACCTACAGGACGAAAGCCAGGACATAACCAGAGCCTACGGTGCCAGCCGCACTCCCCATATTTATGTGGTACAGAAACAGCAGGATGGCACCTACAAAGTAGCGTACATTGGAGCCGTAGACGACAATTCGAGAGAGGCTGACAAAGTACAGAAAAAATACGCCGAAGAAGCTATAGAGGAGTTAGTGGCGGGCAAAACCATTAGCCAGCCTACTACAAAAGCTATTGGCTGCACCATTAAGTGGCGCGAAGCTTAGTTTCAGATTTAAATTATAAAAGCACCGGGCTTTCAACTTAACAGTTGAAAGCCCGGTGCTTTTAAATCTCCCGCTTATCGGCAGGCAGGGGCAGCTCTATGGGCTTAACCGTGCTGTCTGCCTTCTGGGCCGCCGCCAGGTGCTGCTCCTGCTTCATGCCAGCTATTCGGGCTTCTACTTCAAACTTGTTGTTGTAATATCCCACCCGCATCGACTCCACAAGGTAGAGCCACAGAAACCGCAGGTAACCATATTGCCGGAACTGCTCTATATGGCACAGCTCGTGTGCCACCCACCCCTGGTTCTTCAGAAAAACCTCTTTGCTTACACCGCTCAAGTGCACCTTTTTCCCCAGTACCATGGCTACATTGCTACTCTTGAGCACCATGCGGGCTATACGCGCAAACGGAGAATTCTCCACTATTTTTATATCCATAAACATCTTCTAAAAAATGTCATAAAACGCTTTTCTCAATCGCTTTTCCGGCTTTTTCAGTTTTTAACAGATTAATAATTTGCTTCCCCCTAAAAAGCCTTTAACTGCATAAAAATGCCTCTATATTTGGAACTTTTAAAAATGAAGCCTACTTTCACAGCTTCTAAAGATGACATAACATCAAAAACGTTATAAGCTGGTGTAATTTCAGTACTTTTTTAAGCCAGCTTTTTAAAAGATAAAGGTGAAACTGTTAGCCTGTACTACAGGTCTGAAACAAGCCAAACCCTATGGTAAAAAGTATTATTCTTAGCATACTGGCACTAGCTTCGCTTACGCTTTCGTTCTTATACGAAATAGCTCCCGAAGACAGTGAGCCACCACTTCCTGTAGGCGATGCCGCTGCTTTTCTGCTGCCTCCACCCTACGAGTCCGAAAGCCCGGAACCAGAACTCCCTACGCCAAAAGACTCTCTTTTTTACGAGCAATACGCTAAAAAGCTCGGCACCCGCCTCGACTACAGCGAAGATAAAGAACTGCTGAAGACTGTAACAAAATGGCTGGGCACTCCCTACCGCTATGGCAGCAACACACGCAAAGGCACCGACTGCTCCGGTTTTGTAACCAGCATTTACCGCGATGTATATGGCATAGACCTCAGCCGGAACTCCCACTCCATGTTTAGTGATGTGGAACGGATCAGAAAAGACAGCATCCAGACAGGTGACCTTGTCTTTTTCCGCAGAGGGCCTAACCAGCCTATTTACCATGTAGGCATTTATCTGAAAGGAAACAAATTCATTCACTCTGCCACCAACGGAGGCGTAAAGATCAGCTCTCTTAAAGAACCCTATTACCGCAGCCATTATTTTGCCGCAGGCCGCGTAAACTAATCCTCCAGGTTTTAACTGCAAACTATAAAGCCCTGCTATACATTTGTTATGGCAGGGCTTTATAGTTTGCAGAGGCATAACATTTTAAAGAAGAGCCAGTATAGTAAAAGGCAGCGGTTAAGGGTAACCAAACTTACAGAGACCAGGAAAAACAGCACCTGGAGAAACTGGTGAAAATAGTTAGGGCAATATGGGAAAACACTATTTTCTTGTTCATCATATATCCATACTTTTGACGTTATATTTTATACTATACAGAACAAGCACAGTACTAATGGAGAACCAGGAACAAGAGGGCAAAAAAGTAGCGCAAAGCCCTATATTTAAAAATATACTTAAAAAAGCTGAGCATTTTTTGCAGCACCCCATGCAGGTTACCAAACTGCTGGCCGATAGCTTAAAAAAAGCCAGCACCAAGAAAAACATCGGCACGCTGGCTACCGAGGCTTGGGAAAGTCTGCAACTGCTCTCCCGCATGATTAAAGCGGCCATGGCAGGAGAATACAAAGGCATTCCGACTTCTACTCTGGTTGGTGGTATAGCCGTGTTTATTTATTTCCTGACGCCGATAGACCTGATACCTGATGTGATTCCGGTAATAGGCCTCTTAGACGATGCCACCCTGTTAGCCTGGTTCATGACGAGCATAAAATCGGAGTTGGACCGCTTTAACGAATGGGAAAGCTCCAAACCTGTTCCTGCACCTGATCAAATGGCCGTTGCCACCACTGAGCCCGTACACAACTCCGACAGCTCATTTGGAACACCAAAGTATAGCGACCAGCCCGCTGGCACGGTGCAGGTAAACGACAAAACAAATAATTAATTAAACAATAAAAGCTTATGGATGCAAACAAGAAAGACAGCCGGAACAAAGCAGAAGATGTAAAAGGCTCCATGAAGACAAAAAACAACTCTGAGGAGCAGGAAAACAGCGGTAAAGTGCCGCATCATACTTCGCAGGGCCACACCACAGGAGCAACAGGCTCAGCTACCAACAGCGCAGAACCCACTTTGCGTTCTGCCACCACCGACAGTTCGCGTGTACCGAAGAACGCAAACGATGATCTGCCAACTGGCGGCAACATAAGATAAATTTAGAAATTTACAGGAAAGGCTGCTCTCGGGCAGCCTTTCCTGTTTTTACATATTATCTCTAAAAAGGCCTTTCTACCTCCATTTTGGGTTAAATTGAATTATTGCTAGGCTACAATATAGTACAATTCAAATACAGATAAATACTTTTTTTAAGACAAAACCGCTCTTAATGATAGCGTTTTAAGAAAATAATTATTTATATTTGGCCTACTGTTTTGGACTTTAACTTATTAGCCACTGTGTCCTCATCATTTTTACGTTTATCTTCCGTTAATCTCCACATTGACGGCATTGGAAAAGTGCTGATCGAAAGGAGTGATAAGGCTAAACGCCTTACCATCAGTGTTCGTCCGCTCAAAGGAATCCGGGTAGCGGTGCCTCCGCATGTAAGCTTCGAAAAAGCTGAACAATTAATCTACACCAAATCCGACTGGATAAAGGAGCACCAGGCGCTCATGCAAAAGCATGAGGCGAAAGTAACAGTGTATGACCATAACACAGAATTTAAAACCCGCTCTCATACCCTGCGCCTCTTAACCCACGCACAGTACACGATGCGCTGCGTTATCGATAAAGAATATATAAACGTATTTTACCCGGCTCACAAAGATGTGTGCGACGCTGATGTTCAGAAGTTCATCCGGAAGTGTATAGAAGAAGCTTACCGAAAAGAGGCCAAGCAATATTTGCCGGAGCGTGTGGCCTATTTTGCCGATAAGTTTGGTTTTGAGTACCAGAACGTCTTTATCAAGAATGCCAAATCGCGTTGGGGCAGCTGCTCTTTCACGAATAACATTAACCTGAACCTACACCTCATGCGCCTGCCCGATGCCCTCTGCGATTATGTTATTTTGCACGAGCTGGCACACACGGTAGAAAAGAACCACGGCCCCGGCTTCTGGTCGCTCCTCGACAGCATTTGCGGAAACGCCAGGTCATTGGATAAAAAGCTAAAAGCCTACCGCATTACCATTTACTAATCAAGCGGCTATCGATAACATAACTACTACCAAACTCTTTTGCCAATCAGTGCCTTAGGCTTGTTCATACCTAAATTGCCTCTGAAAGGGCAAATTCATTAGAATAATCTTCTGGCTGTGCCTAATTTAAAATATGGCTGCTCTGAAGGCAGCAGTGTAGCAGAAAAGGCCAAAGGCTTTATATCCTAAAAAAGCCTCTGGAAGGCCGATTTCATTCGAATAATTAGAGTTGTGCTCTAGCGAGTTTCAGACAATAACTCTACAAGACCCTAAAAAAGAAGCAGCACGCGCTTATGCGCGTGCTGCTTCTTTTTTAGGGGTGAAACCTTCTTTTTATTAATCCACCTTCTGGATGGTTTGCGTAGTTAAGTAATTGATAAAATCGCCTACTGTATCTATTGGCACTTCATCTGGAATGGTGACATGAAAGTTTTTTTCCAACTCCAGAATAATATCCACCACATCAATTGGATCGAAACCAAAGTCCTGCGACAGGTTTGCTTTGGCCCGCACTCTGGCTGGTCGAATATGCTTGGTTTTGCTAATGATCTTAACAACCGCTTTCTCTATAGTCTTCTCTGTTGTCAGCATAAATTTAAATCGTATAGTCCTTTACTTTTCCATTAACAGGCATATTCTCCTGTCTTACTTTAAGAGCTACTGCTGCTCTTTTCTTTTTTCCTATTACTCTGTCTTTCAATTTCTCATTTAGCAGGTACATCACCGGCACAATTACCAGCGTCACGATGGTGGCAAAACCTAACCCGAAAATAATCGTCCAAGCCAGTGGCCCCCAGAAAGCAGCACTGCTGCCTCCCATAAAGAAGTTTGGCTCAAATGCTGTAAACAAGGTGAAGAAGTTTAAGTTAATACCTAATGCCAGCGGTATCAGACCTAAGATAGTAGCAGTGGCTGTAAGCAGTACCGGGTTCAGACGTGTCTTGCCAGCCTCCACTATCGCCTCCTTCAGCTCCTTACCTTCTGCAAGCAGCACTTCTGTGAACTCCACAATTAAAATGCCATTTTTTACAACTATGCCGGCTAAGGCCACAATTCCTACTCCTGTCATTACAATAGAAGCATCCATGCCAAAAATGGAGAAGCCCAGCAACACACCTATAATGCTAAAGAGAACCTCAGACAGTATAATAAATGGCTTGGAAATGGAGTTAAACTGAGTTACAAGAATAAGGAAAATAATACAGAATGCCGCTACCAGCGCCACCATCAGAAACTGACCAGTCTCCTGTTGTTCTTCCTGCTGGCCTCCCATGCGCACTTCGTAGCCTTCGGGTGTCTGGAAGTTAACCAGCGACTGCTCTATTTGCTGCACTATTTCGTTGGCATTGTAACCATTCAGCACATTAGACTCCAGCGTAACCATACGCTTCAGGTTTTTGCGCTTTATGCCGCCATAAGTATTGGAGTATTCTATAGTAGCAACAGACGATAAAGGAATTTGTCGCACCAGGCCTGAGTTCATGTCGCGGTAGGTAATGAGCATACCGAGTAACGCATCTATGTTTTTGCGGTAAGGCTCAGCATATCGCACCTGAATCGGGTATTCGTCTTCGTCGAGCTTGAACTTAGATGCCTCTTTACCGAAGATTGCGGTACGTACTTCTGAGCCAATTTGCCCGGTGCTGATACCTTCGCGGTTGGCACGCTCACGGTCTATGTTGATCACAATCTCAGGCTTGCTGTCTTCTAAATCCGATTGCAAGCCTTCTATGCCAGGTATCTGCAATTGGTTAATATAGGCCTCTACATTTTTAGATAATCCAATGAGCTCCTGAAAGTCTTCACCAGAAATCTCGATGCTGATGGGTTTGCCCACCGGCGGCCCGTTCTGCTCTTTGTCTACGGTGATGTCTACTCCCGGAATACCTTTTACTACCTCCCGTATTTCATTTAGGTAAGCGCCAGAAGTTTTGTCGCCAGTCCAGTCCTGATACTCCACAAAAGCCACTGTTACTTTGCCTTTGTGCGACTGTGCAGTGGTACTACGGTCGTTCTGATCGCCGGCACCAATGGCTACGTTAGATATAACCGACTCCACGTTCGGGTTATTCTCGCCCAAAACTTTATAGATGCGTTTTTCCACCAGCTTTGTCACAGAGTCTGTCACCACCTGATCGGTACCTACAGGCAGCTGAATGTAAGTGTAAACAAAGTTCGGGTCGCTATCCGGGAAGAAAACAACCTTTGGAGAACGAATACCTATCGCAACAAAAGATAAAATCAGCAACAAGATTATACCTCCAAATACTGCCAAAGGCCGCATGCCTACAAGGGTCCAGCGCAGCATACGCTCATAACCATTCATAAACCGAGGCAGCACTTTGTTCTGGAAGCCATCAATCATGCGAGTAAACACATATTTGTTCAGGAGCACGAGCACCACACCCAGCATAATAAGGTTTGCCGTACCATACCAGCCAACTATATACAACAGGCCTGCTACCACCATGGCTGCCACCGTAATGAACAGGAACTTTTTGCGCGCCCTCGGAGACACTTCCTTATGATGGTCTTTCTTCATGAAAGTAACCGCAAACACAGGATTGATGATAAACGCCACCAGCAACGACGACACCAAGGTTATGATAAGCGTGATGGGCAGGAAAAACATGAACTTACCAACCACACCCGGCCAGAACGCCAGCGGCAGGAAAGGAGCTACCGTAGTAAGTGTACCTGCCAGCACCGGCACAAACACCTCTCCGGCTGCCTCTTTGGCAGCTTTCATGATGCTAATATTTGACTGGTGGAAAATACGGTGCGTGTTTTCAATTACCACAATGGCATCGTCTACTACTATACCCAAAGCCAGCAGGAACGAGAACAGCACAATCATATTTAGCGAAAAACCTAAAGTTGGCATTATAATAAATGCCAGGAACATAGACAGCGGCACCGACAAACCAACGAAAATCGCATTGGTGGTACCCATAAAGAACATGAGAATGAGCGTTACCAGCACAAACCCGATAATAATGGTGTTGATCAGGTCATTAAGCGTGTGGCGGGTTTGGGTAGCCTGCTCACCAGTGATTGTTATTTTTAAATCATTCGGTAGCACCGTGCCCTGCATCTGATCTACCAGCTCCGATATTTTATCGGAAGCCTCAATCAGGTTTTCTCCGCTTCTTTTAATTACGTTCAGGGTAATAACCGGAGAATTATCAAGGCGGGCATAACTCTCCTGCTCCTCAAATCCTTCTTTTACCTCGGCTATTTCTTTTAGCTGAATATTGGCACCGGCTACAGACTTCACAACAATATCGCCTATTTTGTTCGGGTCTGTATACTGCCCTACCACCCTTACCGAGCGCTTCATTTCGCCTACAGCTACGTTACCACCCGATATGGTCATGTTTTCGTAAGCAATGGCATTGGCAATGTCGTTAAAGGTAACCCGGGCCGCCTGCATTTTATACATGTCCACGTTTACCTGCACTTCTTTCTCAAGTGCTCCTACCATGTCTACACGAGTAATCTCCGGCAGCCCTTCTATTCGGTCCTGTACATCTTCGGCATATTTTTTCAGCCTGTCAAGGCTGTAGTTGCCTGATACGTTTACCGACATGATCGGAAATTCAGAGAAGTTAACCTCCTGCACAGTTGGGTCCTGATCCAGGTCAGTTGGCAGGTCGGTACGGGCTTTGTCTACAGCATCTTTCACCAGTTGCTTGGCCTCCACTACCTCTACATCGGTATTGAATTCCACTGTAATCATGGAGAAGTCCTGCAGCGAGTTAGAAGTAACCTTCTTTACTCCTGAAATTGACTTTATCTGCTTTTCGATAGGCCGTGTTACCAGGTTCTCCATATCGGTAGGAGAAGTGCCCGGGTGTATGGTTCCCACAAATACAGTAGGAATTACAATATCAGGGAAGTTCTCCTTCTGCAGGTTTATATAAGAGAATATACCTGCAAAAGAGATAATGAGCGTAATGATATAAATACTGGTCCTGTTATCTATGGACCAACTGGTTGGCTTAAACTGTTTCATAGTTTTCTGCTTCTTGATAGTTATTGGGCAGCGCTGCTAACTTGGCTGAAAACCACAGGTTGCCCCTCGTTCAGATTCTGGTAACCTGCCGTAATAATCTGGTCAGCGGCACTTAATCCAGACAGCACCTCTACTTTTCCGCTGTAAGTAACACCGGTGGTCACTTCTTTTCGGGCAGCTACATAGCGGCCACCTTCTTTTTTAGCGACATAGATATACTGTGCCTTCTCGTCTTTCTGCAATAAATTAACAGGCACCACAATAGCATCTTGTTTTATATAATCCTGAATGCGCACCAAAGACACCAGGTTCGGACGCAAGGTTACATCCTTCATATCCTTTAATCTCAGTTCAATTCTAAAGCTGCGGTTGGCGGGGTTAATAAACTGGCTCACAACATCAACTGTAGCTTTTACTTCTTGCTGCAAGTCAGGGAAGCTTACCACCGCCACGTCGCCTTTGTTGATTTTAGATAAATAAGCCTCCGATACATCGGCTACCACCTTGCCTCCAGCAGTGTTTACAACCCGCATAATGCCTACACCCGGAGCCACAGACTCGCCAGCGTTCGGAATTACTTCGTCTACCACGCCTGCAATCGGAGCCTTTACATTAAACTGGTCGCGTTGCTGCTCCATGCTGGAGATATTGCGCTGCAAAGCCTCGTAGTTGTTTTTGGCAGTAAGGTACTGCATTTCGGTACCGATCTGCTGGTCCCACAGGTTCTTCTGCTTTTCGTAAGAAATGCGGGCCAGGTCGAGACGTGTGCGCACTTCTGCCAGGTTTTGGTCCAGCACAGTGGCATCTATGGTAGCCAGCGTCTGCCCTTTTGCTACACGGTCGCCAGGCACTACCCGCACACTGGTTAAAACACCGCCTACCTTGGGGCTAACCATAACGTTTTGAGTAAAATCTACTCTACCCTGCACCTCCAGGTAATGCCGAAACGTGTCTTGCTGAATAGCCGCTACTGTTACGGGTATGGTTTTTTTCTCTGCTTCACCGCCTTTACCACTTGCCTTTAGCTCCGCTTCTAATGCTGCAATTTTTGTCTGGAGTTCGTTTTGCTGTTTTTTCAGCTCAGTTAGCTGAGTTTCTTTATCCTTGGAGCCGCATGCCGTAACACTTATTAAAACGGCTATTGCCACTATTTCAAATACTCTTTTCATGGTTGGTTGAGGTTTTCGTAAGTTCTATTTTGTTAAAAGAGTGCCGGTAGCTTTATCGAGGTTTACTTTAGCTATAAGGGCATCGTACATGGCAGCGTAATAGTTGGTTTGAGCGCCACGCAGATCTGTTTCAGCAGTTACTACTTCCAGATTGGTGCCCACACCTTCCTGAAATTTAATTTTGGCTACTCGCGCAATTTCTTCTGCCAGCTCCAGGTTCTCGCGCTGCGAGGCCAGCACCTCCAGGGAGCTGGTAAGGTCTGCCGAGGCTTGCGAAAGCTGCAGGTCTATGCTTTGTTTAAGGTTCTCGAAACCTAGTTTAGTATTATCTAAAGTGAGCCTCGCCTGCTGGGCCTGGTAGCTTTTGCGTAACCCATCAAAAATCGGCACTTGCAGTTGCGCCCCCACATAACCGTACTCCAGCCAGTTTCGGGTTCTGGTCATGGTATTAAAGTCGTTGCTGGCAGCATTGTAACCATACCTGCCATTCAGGTACAGCTTGGGCAGGTAACCAGAGTTAATGTTGCGCAGGTTAAGTTCCGCCAGGGTATGCTGCGTTTCCAGCACCGAGTACTCTATGCGATTAGCGTAATCGAAGTTGCCCGTGTAAGTTTTGGCGACATCTACCTCTACCTCAGAGAGCTTATCGGTTAGTACAATCGGCTCTCTCTGGTTCAGGCCCATCTGGAACTTGAGCAGGTCTTCGCTTAACAGGAGCAGGCGCTCTGTTTTCTGCTTCTCCACCTTCAGGTTGTTCAGAGAAACGCGCAGCCGGTCTACATCCAGTTTTTCGGCTACACCATTTTTAAACATCACATCGGTTTGCCAGAGCAGCGTATCTAACCGAAGCAAGTTCTGGTTGAGCAGCTCCATACGCTCGCGGTTTACCAACACACTGTAATAAGCTTTAGAAACCTGTTCTGCAACTTCAATTTCATTCTGAATCAAGTCTTTGCGAGCCAACTCGGTATAGGTCTTGGCAGCTTTTAAGCCGATCAGGTAAGACCCGTCGAAGAGCAGCTGGCTTCCGCTTACAACCAAATTACCTGTGTAGGTCGGCGTAAAAGTTACCGGCACAAAGGTACCTGGCTCTGGCGCGTTAGGGTTATCGGGGTCCTGGAAGAACTCGGCCGGCAAAAAGCTCTGCTGCTGAATAAAGTTATCTCCAGCCTCCAACACTGCACTTACCTGTGGCAGACCGGCAGCTCTTATTTCGCCAACCTGCGCTTTATCTATCTGCTGCTGGTTGCGGGCCATTTTAATGCTAATTCGGTTTTGCAGCGCATAAGCTATGCTTTGCTGCAAAGAGTAAGACTGCGCGCTAATAGGCTGGGCAGCAAAAACAGCAGCCATTGCCAATACAAGGCTAAATAGTTTTTTCATAATTTATTTGGTAGTAGGACTGGTTATTCTTCTTCTTTGATTTGCTTGTACTCGTTGATAAGTTTATGGCCTTTAAGCGTGGCTATACCAAGCATGTAGAGTTCCAGGTTTGCCTGCTGCACCTGCTGCAGGTTAAACTCGTGCTGAGGGAAAACATGTGGATCAAAAGGCAGCTCTATCATTACCATTCTGAGGCGAGCCACCACTTCTATATCTAAATCATTTCTGAAGAAGCCTTCTTCTATACCCTGCCGCAGGTTTTCTTTAATCTTCTCCAGCATAAAGCCGCATTTATGTTCCTGCCAGAGCTTCCAGGCATTAGGGTGGTATTTCCGTAAATCATGAAAAACAGCAGGTCGCATGCTTAAGAAAATCTGCCTTACCGTTTGCATAATGTTAAACAACTGGGCAATTGCATTCTCAGAGTTATCCAGAAAGCACTGGCTACTTTGCCCCATTTCATTTAAAAAGCCTTTTACAGCGGCATACACCACTTCATCTTTGTTGCTATACCATTTATAGATAGTCTTTTTAGATATTGCCAGGTGCTGCGCGATATCGTCCATAGACACGCTTTTTATGCCGTTTTCACAAAAAAGCGCAAACGCAGCCTTTGCTATTTTTTCCTGAATTTCTGACTTCAGTTGAAGTGACTCTGAATGCTGTTCCACAGATCAAAACTACGGAAACATTTTTAGTTTCCAAAGTTTCCTAGCTCATAATTCCGATACACTAACAACCCCAAGTAACCTAGCATCAAGACATTAAACTTGTTCAGACGGCGCAGAGGAGCATTCCCTCCAAACAGCCGGTTCTATATGCCTAAAACCGTTTTTAGCTTGCCATAGCCGCTCTTGCTTAGCGGAATGCGAGTACCTGTTCGAAGCAAGGCAATATGGCTGTCTTTTTCAAAGGGCTCAATGCGGGTTAGCTCCTGCAGCGCTATTATATAAGACCGGTGCACCCGCACAAACTGCTCTGCACTAAGTGTTTTTTCATAGTAACTCATAGTCTTCTTTTTCAGGAAACAGCCTTCTTTGGTATAGATTTTCACATAGTCGTCGTAAGCTTCGAGATACTGCACTTCCTGCACCGCAATAATGCGGATGTTGCTCCCCACTTTTACCACAATCCGATGTTGCTCCTCAGGGTGCCGCACTATGGCTTGATCTGCCGCCTTTGAAGGCTCTTGTCCGGTTGACTGCTGCTGTTGCAGCCATTTCTTAATAGCGGCATCAAAACGATCGGCACTAAAGGGCTTCAGCAAATAATCTATAGCATTGGCTTCGAAAGCTTTGATAGCATACTCATCGAAAGCCGTGGTAAAAATAACGCCGGGAGCAGCATCAATGAGTTCCAGCATTTCAAAGCCGCTAATCTTTGGCATCTGTATATCCAGGAACACCAGGTCTGGCTGATGTTGCATAATGGCTTTTACTCCTTCAAAACCGTCGCCGCACTCCTGCATCACCTGTATATCGGGGTAGTTTTGAAGGTACTCCAGCACAATACTACGGGCCAGAGGCTCATCATCTATAACTAAACATTTTATCATAGGCTTTGCGGAATTTTAATGGTTGTAGTAAACAGGGCGCCAGTTTGCTCAATGCTCAGGAGGTCGGGCCGGGCGTAAAGCAAGTAAAGTCTGCGCTTTACTGAGTCAAGGCCAAAGCCGGTGCCGCGACGTGGCTGCACCGTAGCCGGGTCGAAGGGGTTCTGCACCACCAACACCAGTTGTCCGGCTTCTGTTTTGGCGGTCACGTTTATGGTGGTGTTACCAATGGTATCGTAGAGGCCAAACTTTATGGCATTCTCTACCACAGGCTGCAGCAGCAGCACAGGCAGGCGCAGCGGCAGGCACTCCTCCTGGTGCTCCAGCACAGTTTGCAGCCGGTGCCCAAACCGCACCTTCTCAATATCGAGGTAGAGCTGCAGGTGCTGCAATTCGTCCGATAGCGGCACTAGCTGCTGATCGTCTTTGCGCAGGGTGCCCCGCAAAAACTCAGATAGCTGCTGCGTCATGCAGCGGGCCTGCTCCGGCCGTGCCCCAATAAGGGCACTAATGGAGTTGAGGCTGTTGAAGAGGAAGTGCGGTTGCAGTTTTTGCTGCAGTGTATGCAATTCTGCCTCCCGTGCCAGTTTCTCAAGTGCTAGTTTCCGTTTTTCGGCCTGCTGTTGCTCCTGCATATAGGCCCATAGCCAATGCAGCAACGTAATAAACAGCAGCATGAGCCAGGCAAAGGCAAAACGAAGCGGCACAGTCGCCTCCACAAAATTCAGATAAGGCCCCTGATCGCTTAAGATCTGCTCCAGCAGCCAGTTGCCTGCCGCCACTCCTAAACCTGCCAGCATCAGGCTGCTACCCAGCAGGTATACAATGTTTTTAAGCTCTGGCTGATAGAACCGCATGCACATGCCCATTACATAGCCGCCCAACACAATAGCAAGGTTTGTAACCAACCCATCGACTACCGTATGCCCCAGCTCATAGCCTGTCTGCAGCAGCACCAGTACTTGCACCAATGTCCAGAGCAGGGCCCAACCGAGGTATAGCAGCGTTAGCTTAAGTGAGTACATTATTAATGTTGAAATTTGATCGAGTGAATGATTAGGTGAACCTTTAGCTGACTGGCTTGATCGTGTAAAGCCTCAAATTGTGAATGAAAGTGAAGTATTTATTACCGCTATTTATCCACTCATTTAAAATTTTTAAACTCACTCAATCATTCATTTTAAATTCAAAATTTATCTAATAACTCCTGATGTCGAGGCCTCCGAATATGATGGTGCCTTTCAGGTACAGAATTTTATCGGTTTCGTAGTTATCGTTGACCAAGTGCCGCTTGTCATCTATTCCTCCTAGTATGGCCATTACATCAGACTGCACCTTCCAGTGAGACGGCACAATAAGCTTAGTGCCTCCAAATGCCTGCGAAATATCTATGGTAGCTGGCCCTTGTAAGTCGGCCTGGCTCAGGTTAAATTCTGATCCGCCAAAAAAAGTCTCCACATGGCCTCCTTTGAACTGTTTAGAGAAAACACTCTTTTTAGTGCCACCAAACAGGGTGAAAGCGCTTAGGTAGTCATCGGAGACAAACTCAGTAGCGGTTTGCTGATCTGGCGCGTTGGAGTCGGTAGTGCCTCCCGTGTAAGGCACTGGTCTGATATCCCGCCTTCTACTTTCGGGGCCACACCTGCCTCCAAATTTATTCGGCCGCAGCATGACCCAAAGCCCCACCGAGATCAGCACAATAGGCCACACGTACGCCCTCAGCGATAATGCCGGATATAAATCTTCCAGCAAAAAGAGGGAGCCTATCAGCACCAGCACCAGCCAGCCTGGTCTCCTGAACGAGCTGCGCGCACCAATAAACAGGCCCAGCAGAATAAGAGCCATTTTCCAGGAAAACACCCATCGTGGCAGGGTAATTTCTCCCAACTGGTAAGCCAGCAGCACCAGGCCGATGCCAATTATCACCAGGCCACCCAACACTCTCCCTGAACGCCCTCCTGCGGAGTGCTCCAGGCCTCTATAGTTTTCGGTTGTTTTAAACTTAGTCTGTTCCATGATCTTAATTTTAACCAAAGCTACAGAGCAGGAGCACACTACTCAACAGCTAATAGGCTGACCTCCACAAGCAGTCGGTGAACACCGGGTTTTGGTCGGTAAAAGCATAGTAAAACTACTATACTTGTTTCTCACCGACGCCCGCTCTTATTTGGACCAAAGATCTAATTTCTATTATGGTTACTAAGCCAAGCCAGTTGCCATACCGGGTTTCTAGTAACCATGGCTCAATTTGCAGAAATAAGACCTCACCCAAAAGCGAAAATAGACGAACGGGCAAATCAATGGGCTGAACAGGAATGTTTTACGCCTCAACTGTATGGAGTCGGTTTTCGGCTTTACCGTTGCATGCTTGCTAATTTTCGTATTTACTCTGTACCAATCTTTCGCTTAGCTCCCCCTTTTTTCATTTTGAAAAATCTTGTGGGCAAGAGACAAAAGCAAAGGCTATGGGCTCTTTAGGTTTAAGTTCGCTTAGTAACTGTTCTTGCTGTGACACCAGAGTGGAGTTATTTCATTGTTGGAGTCTTTTGCCTAATTGCATTGAAACCATAGCCGTTAGGCTAATATCTATAAATAAGGCCATTCCTCGCCAGGCCATAGCATCGACTAGATAGTTTCTTCGACAGCAGAGAGGCTCTACCCCACTCGCTGAACGCTCTTTAAAAGGGGGGCCTCCCTCCAACAGTTTAGCGTCATTTCATGCACCGGGTAATGTGCTTGCCCGGTAGCTACTTGTAGTACTAATTTGTTTATGGATGCTTCTAACCAAATTCTCCTAATGAATTCGCCCTTCCGGAGGCATTTTTGAGATGCTAGATGCCAGGCTTTAGATGGTAGATTTTTCTCAGGCTGCTATCCTTGAGTTCTGGTTTCCCCAGACACTCGCAGGAGCTGCACACTAAGAGGGCTTCCTGATCTTGTTTGAATCAACGATTTAACTATGAAACCATTTCGTCACCAGTAGTCGAATTCTTCTAATGAATTTGACCTTCCGGAGGGGTTTTCTGCTTATTGGCAATAAGGGTTATCTTTCACAAGCTGATGCCGGAAGCTAGTGCTTGTTTCGACGCTACTACTAGAGCAAACAGCTATTTGTTTGTTTCACAAGTTCAGGCTTTTAATTCATCGTTTCTGATTAACTAACAATCTTCAAATTGTTATCTTTGCGTATTATGGTTGACAAGATACAACGAGTAGAACAAGAAATAGCGGCTGCACACATTGGCAATGCAGGCGAACTGGAGCAATTCAGGATTACTTATATTGGCCGGAAAGGGCAAATTGCTGCGCTTTTTGACGACCTGAAGCTGGTGGCACCGGAACAGCGCAGGCAAGTAGGCCAGGACCTGAACCGCCTCAAGAACCTGGCTCAGGATAAATTTGACCAGGCACAGGAGCAACTGGCAACTGCCACTACCGATACTGGTGAGGCAAGCTTTGATTTTACGCTGCCTCCGGTACCAGGCACATTAGGCACACGCCATCCGCTGTCGCTGGTGCGAAGCGAGATTGTGCGCATTTTTGAGCGTATTGGCTTCAACGTGTCCGAAGGTCCTGAAATGGAAGATGACTGGCACAACTTTTCGGCCCTGAACTTCCCGGAGAACCACCCGGCCCGCGAGATGCAGGACACCTTTTTCCTGAGCCAGGACCGCGACAAGCTGCTCCGCACCCACACCTCCACCGTGCAGGTGCGCCTGATGGAGATACAGAAACCGCCTTTGCGCAGCATCATGCCTGGCCGTGTATACCGCAACGAAGCTATTTCGGCCCGTGCGCACATGGTGTTCCACCAGGTAGAAGGATTATACGTAGATAAAAACGTAAGCTTTGCCGACCTGAAGCAGACGCTCTATTACTTTGCCAAAGAACTCTTTGGCCAGGATACTAAAGTACGTTTCAGGCCGTCGTTCTTCCCGTTTACAGAGCCAAGCGCCGAAATAGACATTTCGTGCCTGATCTGCAAAGGCAAGGGCTGCAACATCTGCAAAGGCAGTGGTTGGGTAGAAATAGGCGGCTCCGGCATGGTAGACCCTAACGTGCTTCAGAACTGCGGCATAGATCCAGAGGTTTACTCTGGCTTTGCCTTTGGTATGGGCATCGAGCGCATTACCATGCTCAAGTACCAGATTAAAGACCTGCGCCTGTTCACCGAAAATGACGTACGCTTCCTGAAGCAGTTTGAGGGAGTGCTTTAACCCAGAACTGTTACAGAGCTGAATAGTTCTCCCTCTTAGATTTTCTAGAAGAATAACTCAAATAAAACTGAAGTTCTGAACCACGGATTACCCGGATGAAAAGATTACACAGGTTAAATCAAATTAACATTTTCAGTAAGATCCAGGAATCCTAAAAATCCGTGATTCAGAATTTCTAAAGCTCTTTCGTAGAGTCTGCTACTGCTGCTTTGTCAGAATCATCAATCTTTTGTGCTGTGTGTAATAAATGATGGAAATAAAGAAAATAGGAGTAGTAGGTGCCGGCACCATGGGGCTGGGCATTGCGCAAGTATGTGCGGGAGCAGGTTACACAACTATTTTGTACGACATCAGTGCCAGCATACTAGAAAAGGCAGAAGCGGCCATAGCTGCAAACCTGGAGCAGGGCGTGCAACGAGGCAAGCTCACTCCCGCCGATAAAGAAGCTACACTGGCTCGTATTACTTTTACCGGCGAAACGCTACAGCTCTACGCAGATGTGATTATAGAAGCTGTGGTAGAGCGCCTGGAGGTAAAGCAGAGCATCTTTAAGGAACTGGCTGGCATAAACAGCACCAGCACTATTTTTGCCTCTAACACCTCCTCTATCTCTATTACCCGCATGGCGGCGGCTGTACCGCATCCAGAACGGGTGGTGGGCATGCACTTTTTTAACCCGGCACACATTATGAAGCTAGTCGAAGTCGTTTCTGGTGCAGCCACGGCTCATGCCACAGCACACACCATAGCGCAACTGGCCCAAAAACTTGGTAAGACACCCGTCATGGTACAAGATTCTCCTGGGTTTATCGTTAATAGGGTGGCGCGCCAGTTCTATGTAGAGAGCCTGAAGCTGCTTGAAGAAGGTGTGGCCGATGTAGCGTCTATTGACCAGCTGATGCGCGCCAGCGGCTTTAAGATGGGCCCCTTTGAACTTATGGACCTGATAGGTGTTGATGTGAACTACACCGTAACTGCTTCCATGTTTGAAGCATTTCATTATGACCCAAAGTTCAGGCCCAGCCGGATACAGCAACAAAAAGTAGACGCCGGGCACCTGGGTCGAAAAACCGGCAAAGGATTTTACACTTATGACAAAGATTAAGCAACTCCTGTTACTGCTCACGCTGCTGCTGTTCTCCTGCCGCGACGAAAACAACCACCCCAATATACCTAATGTGCCGGTGAGTGAGCAAATTAATGTTAACAGTCTCCTTTACCCCCAACTGCGGCAAGACGGTGGCCATGCCTACATTAATGCCGGCTACAAAGGCATTGTAGTGGTGCGCCAGACTTCTACCATGTACCATGCCTTTGAGCGCGCCTGCACCTACGACCCTACCGCAGATTGTGCCAAAGTAGAAGTAGACCAATCAAACCTGTTCTTGGTAGATAAGTGCTGCGGTTCGCAGTTTAGCATGTATGGCAACGTAATGGCTGGCCCGGCTATTCTGGGGCTAAAGCCTTACAAAACTTCCCTTAGCGGCTCTACGCTTTATATTACAAATTAATTTTTCGGGTTGATTCCCAATAAATTAAGTTAAGATTAAAGATTTTTTTTACACAGTACTTGCGTAGAAAGAAAAACCGCCGTAATATTGCAGCATCAAACAGCAAGACAGTTGCTGAAATAAACACTCCTCCTTAGCTCAGCTGGTTAGAGCACATGACTGTTAATCATGGGGTCCTTGGTTCGAGCCCAAGAGGGGGAGCTTCAAAAGCCACTTACAGGTAAAACTGCTAAGTGGCTTTTTTTATGTACACACAATTTGCACACAAGCCTCCGCAAGGCTAAGACTTTTCTATTCTGTTTATTTCAGTAAACTTCTTTCATGTTTTTAATCAAATCGAAAATAATATCTTTCTTCCAAATTCTTTAGCATTGTATTTCCTGCCAAAGTAATATGTTACAACTCTACCCGACGCTTTCCCTACTCTACTTTTTGGTCGAAGAGTGTAAACTTTAGTTGAAAAATGAGCCCAGGTCGGATAATCCCATTGATGCACTGTAAATAAAGGACACGCCAATATAAAAGTCCAGGGTCATTCATTTCGGCGCAAAGTTAGCCAGCCGCCTAGACTAAGAGCATGAAAATTTGTAGATTAGTTCAAGATGCTGCTGCTCAACATTATCGTTTTGGACCACGCCATCCTCATCAGTGATACATAACTGTTCTATGCCAGATAAAGAGCTCTAGGAGCCCCTTCTTTTACTCACTAAAGTACAAAATAAAATAGCTGCTGCTCGCCATGCCCCTGGCCATTAAGCTTTGTTTAGTTAAACAAGGAGCCTTGAGCGAGGCGTTGCTGAAGATGGTGTGGGTCTATTCAAAGTTGCCCTCGTAGGTGAAGGCCCTGATGATTTTCCCGTCGTCGATAAAGCAGATCAGAAGCTCGAAACCTGAACTTTCCATCGCGGTTCCGCTGAACACAAACCCTTAAAGGAACATTTCTCTCCCGAAGTGTAAATATGGATAAGCCTATTGCTTAAGTTGAGGAAATCCTTGTTCAATTCCCTGTACTTTCGAAAAAAAGAAAAGGCAGCACTTGAGGAAATTCTTGTTCAATTCCCTGTACTTTCGAAAAAAAGAAAAGGCAGCACTTAAAGAAAAGTAAAACTATCATTAATACTTTAAGTATAATCTGTACTTTATTTATAATAAATTATCGGTTATTACAACAGATATGGAGGAAAACAGGAACAGCAGCGGATTGGCATATGTAATGGCTCGCTCACTCGATATGGTCTTCACCGTCGACAAGGCGGGCAACCTGGTCCGGGTGAATGAGTCTGTCCGGCTAACCCTGGGCCATTCCTTCGAAGAATGGGTGGGGAAGCCTGCGGCAGATATCCTGCACGTATACGGCGTCGCCCCCTCCTCCTTCCCCGGCAGTCTCCGGGAAAAGGCCCCCCACCCGGTACCGGGACATGTCCAGGTGAGGGGAAAAGCGGTCCAAGTATCCTGGTCGACAATTCGGGACGAGGAAGGTGGCCTCTTTTTCTGCATCGGCCACACCGACTCCCGGGAACAGCGTTTCAGAAGTCTCTTCGACAACAATCCTGACATGGCGCTCTTCCAGGACGAGACGGGCATCATCTTGGACGCGAACCGATCCTTTCTCTCCTTTACCAGAAAAGAGCGCGAGCAGGTATTAAACAAGCCCTTAACCGACTTCCTTCCCGCCTCCGCAGCAGCCCTCTTCACGGAAAAGCTGGCGAAGGCATTCTCCGGGCAGCAGGTGGACTTTGAGACGGAGGTGGATTTCTCCAACCAAGGCCTCAGAGTTCTCAGCGTAGTAAAGGTGCCGCTGAGAGCGGGAGGAGAGGTATTGGGCGTTCATACGCTCATTCGCGACATCACTGCTCAGAGGCAAGCGCAGAGAACGGTTAGGCAGCAGGCCGAAAAGCTCAACACTATCTTCGAGAGCATCACCGACGCCTTTTTCATGCTCGATAAGGACTGGAAGTTCACCTACATCAACCGTGAGTTTGATAGGTTGCTCCACACCAACCGGGGCGAGATCACGGGCAAAAGCATATGGGAAGTATTCCCTGAGGAGGTGGACGGTCTTTTCCACCGGCATTACTACCATGCGGCTCAATCGGGGGAGGCGGTGCATTTCGAGGCATACTTTGCCCCCCTAGATTTGTGGCTGCAGGTGAAGGTCTTCCCCTCGGAGGAGGGCCTCATGGTGTACTTCGACGATATTACTGAGCGGGTGAAGGCTATCTCGGAACTGGAGAAGCTCTCGGTGGTCGCCAGAAGAACAACCAACAGTGTAATCATCACCGATGCCCAAGGGCTGACGGAATGGGTGAACGAGGGGTTCACCCGGATCACTGGCTACACCCTGCCCGAAATGCTGGGCAGGAAGCCGGGCGAGATTCTCCAAGGACCTGAAACAGATCCCGACACCGTTCGGAGGGTGAGCCGGGCCCTGAAAGCGCAGGAGCCCTTCTCCGATGAGATTCTCAACTACCGTAAGTCTGGCGAGAAGTTCTGGTTCTATAAGGAAGTGACACCCATTTTCAGCGAATCGGGGGAGCTAACCAGGTTCATTGCCATCCTGAGTGATATCACTGCCCGGAAGGAGGAAGAGGCCCAGCGACTGGCTATGGCGCGGGAGCTTTACCGGCAGAACACGGATATGCAGCAGTTCACCTATATCGTATCCCACAACCTGAGGGCGCCCGTGGCCAACGCCTTAGGGCTTTCAGAAGCCCTACTGAACCAGGACAGAAACTCGGAACAGTACAGCCTTTCGCTGGGATACCTGAGACACACCATACAACGGCTGGACCAAGTACTCAGAGACGTCAGCGAAGTGCTCTCCATCCGGAGCAATGACAACCTGCTGGAGATGAAGCCTACCACTGTGGCCGAAGTTTGGGGGCAGGCCCAGGACGACCTGTCAGTGCCGCTGCGGCAGTGTGGGGCCAGAGTAGAGGACCACATAGAGGAAGGGCTCCTGGTGCAGGCAAACCAGGCCTACCTGCACAGTGTTTTCCATAACCTGCTGTCGAACGCCATTAAGTACCGTTCCTCAGAGCGCCCCCTACTGATCAAGGTGGAGGGGGCAAGCTATGCGGAGGGGGAGGCCATCCTCCGCTTTTCCGACAACGGCTCCGGCCTTGACCTGATGAAGGTGCGTGGCAAGCTCTTCGGGCTCTACCAGCGGTTCCATCGCGGCACGGAGGGAAAGGGCATTGGTCTGTTCCTGATCAAAACCCACATAGAGGCCATGGGGGGACGGATAGAGGTAAGCAGTGAGGAGAACGTCGGCACCAGCTTCACCATTTATCTGAAGAAGGGTTAACTGGAGAGCGATTGTTGTAGGCTGAACATCTTCAGGCAATCAACAGTAACTAGCTCCCCAAAAGGCTAAATCTTTGATGATAGCTACGTACTATAATCATGTGAAATGGTCAAGATATAATTTGACAGTTTAATTAAATTGAAGGTGACGCATTTTATTATTTAAACCCGATTACACCAAGACTACTTAAGACAGAATCATCAAAGACTAGTTCGATTTGCTAAACCTGGCCCAAATGCTCGGCAATGTGTCCCAAGCCTGCAAGGTAATGGGCTACAGCAGGGACTCCCTCTACCGTTCCCAGAAGCTCTATAAGTAGGGCGGCACATCAGCCCCTGCAGGAGATCAGCCGCTCAAAGCCCAACATCAAGAACAGAGCAGAGTAAGCCGTTGAACAGGCAGTGGTGGAGCTTGCCACAAAGCAGCCTGCTTTCGGGCAGCTAAGGGCCTTTAATGTGCCAGAGAAGAGAGGCATCTTCATTTCCCCCTTGCTGGAACTAGCACTTCATGGGTCAATTAAATCTTCACCTATTTGTGCGTTTATTTGCCTTATCGAGTGAACATCATTCAACCCATTTTACTGTCTGTACTTTGCTGTCCTTCCACACCACCAGTTACGACAGCCCATCTACTATTTATATCTAATATTCTGCATGTTGAGTCCCCAATAAATTTATCTTGAAGATAGAGGTATTGGCTCTATCTTCAAGATAAGGTGATTTTCAATCATGCTGCAATAGAAACCTTTTTGATTCATCTAAAGGAAACTAATTCCTTTTTTTCATTATATACTTTCACTTGTCTGTAGCAGGAACTACTCTTGCTATTTGCACCGACAGGGTTGTTCAAGGCATTGTCGAGCGTGGCAAAGGGGCAAAAATTGCACTCCTTAAACAAAAGCATATGATTATTTGCAAATAGCATAAATATTCCTGTAAACGTGGAATCATTCCTCCCCGGCGAGTGTATGGCTGCTATGGTTTTCAACTTTTAGCCAGGATGAAACCTCTTAATATCAAGATTAGTTTTATGGAGCGAGAGGGTGGTCAGTGGCTGCCCTTTTCTTTTTTACCGCTTGTTGAGCCGCCGCCTTACCGTACTACTCTTCCCCAAGTCCCACCTGCAAGTGCCGTTATAGATCAAGCGGAGAGGCACACAATCAAAATTACTGGCCTCACACAAAAATCATATAGTGCAAAGACTGCTGACTTCGTCCTGAAATCCATTAATTGAGCAAGCACTATTGATGAAAGCTCTTTTGCACATTCATTATTTATATCTTATTTCCGCTTCAGAAAACAAGCCATAAAGGCTTGTCGCAAGCATCCCGAAGAGAGTAATTAATGCCAAGGCAGCGGAAGGCACAGATAACACGATTTCGCTGTCTGCCCTGTTTTTTTAATCTTGGTCTGCATGCGGAAAGTCCCGCTGATGCATTCAGTACCAAAACTGGCTTATAAAAGTTAAACGCTTCCTATGCCTGGTTAAGGAAGTTCAGGCAAGTGCTTACTTTTGCCATATTACTAGGTTTTAGGTTGGTTTAAATTAGTTTATAAGTTCATGCTTCACAAATAGCCTTTAACTCCTGTAAAGCTTTTGGCCAGGCTTCCGAAAAGTATGCTTTGTGCTCCTGGTTGGTATCCACGTCAATCGACAGCAATGTTAATCCGTTTTCTTCCGAAAAGGTATAATTTTCCATGGCTCCTGCCCAACCTGCCACCTCGGCACCACTAGTAATTTCAACATCGTTACAAACCATGCCCAAGTGCTCTATGCTTACAAACTTATTCGGAATATTCTCTTTTATCCGGCTCACCATGCCTTCTATATTGCCCTCTTTATCTTCTCCCAGAAACATAATTTTAGCGTCCTTTTCCCAGGAACCTTTATAATGGGAAGTGGGGCTGAATATAGCGGTCCAGGTGGAATATTGCTTTTTATCCAGCATGGTCTGGTACACCTTTTCAGCTCTGGCATGTATGCTGATTTCGAAGTGCAAAGTTGTTAGTTTACCCGACGACTCTACATAGTTTTTAAAGTTATCCAGAATTGCCTGCCAGCCTGCACGCTGCATCTCAAGCGGATGCGTCTGCTCTGCATCAAATGTTTCGGTAATGCTGGTTTCATGATCATTGGCAGAGAATTGTACCTGCACTTTCCGGCCGTCCTCCAGGGAATATTCTAGCAGTTGGTGCTCTTTTACGGCCGTATAGGTGCCTTTAAAGTCAAACCCCATGCTCCCGTCCTTAGCTTCCATGCGCGAAGTGAACCGCCCCCCAACTTGTACATCGTTTTCAGCCCAAGGTGTGTGCCATTCATCAGAGGCGTTATTCCACTGCGTAATATGCTCAGGCGATGTCCAGAACCGCCATACTTTTTCTACAGGAGCCTGAATGGTTGCTCCTATTGTAATGCTGGTGCTTTTTGCTGTTGTCTCCATTTGTAAACTATTAAAAGTGTGTTGATTGTCTTCATGATATTACAAATTTAACGGAACAGATTCTAGCAGATGAGGTGCAAAAATGACAAAAAAAGGGGCTGTTTGCGACAAACTATTAAAGTTTACCAGACTCTTTCTGTTTGTGTAAAGCTATGGCAACAGCTAAAGCCTTTAGTTATCAACTAAAAATGTTAGTAAGAATGTTAATAACATTAGTTATCCACAAAACAGGGTCGCAAATTGTTGCTCTAGTCAAAATCCAGGATGCACCAAACTAAGAACATGTGTCTGGTTATGAAACAGTTGCTAAAGAAAATTTATTTATTCAAATTATTCTAATGAGTTTGCCCTTCCAGAGCCTTCTTATATCTAAATACACATAGGCCTAGGTTACAGAAGCTGCCTAATAGGAAGTTCTTTCGGCAGCAAAATATCTCTGAAAACTGGCTATTGCTAACCTTTTAATCATAATACCAGTATTCTCATTATATACATGGTAATATTGTCATACATTTAAGGAAGCAGAAAAACAGGCAATGCCTTGATCACTTTCTCATCAAAAACTAAAACTATGAAAAACATAAGACCTTACATTTTCTCTCTGCTGATTATGCTGATGATTACCTTCAGCAGTTGCCAGGTAATTGGCGATATTTTTAAAGCCGGTATGTGGACAGCAGTTATCATAATCGTTATTATAGTCCTGATCGTAATCTGGATCTTCAGAAAGCTGGGAGGGCGAAGATAAACTATCATAAACAAAAAAAGGGAGCTGTAATGGCTCCCTTTTTTTGTTTATGATAGTTTAAAAAATTTATTTACTCTTTTTTGGCATTGTACCCAGTACCCAGTCCCAGAGTGGCGACGACACGCCAAAGGCAGCTTCAGGATCTTTGTAGTGGTGGATGCTATGGTGCACCCAAAGCACCTTCAGAAAGTTTTTTGGCGGCGCAAACGCATGCACAGCATAGTGTACAAACAGGTACAGCGCATAACCGAACAGCAGCCCCGCCACAATACCAAACACCAACGGGCCAAACACCAGCTTAAACATAAAGAACAGTAAAGAGGCGATGAACACACTCACAATCGGCGGCATGGCCAGGCGCTCCTTGTCTTTCGGGTAATCGTGGTGGTTGCCATGGAACGTGTACTGAATGTTCTTTTTTAAGGGTGTATCAGTGTCCATATGGAAAACAAAGCGGTGAGCCAAATACTCCAGCAACGTAAAAATAAGCCAGCCTCCTAAAAACAAGGCCAAAGCCTCCGCTACATTAATAAAACTGTAGGTGATGCCGTAATAAATAAGTCCTCCGGCAATGCTTATAAAGATAATAATAGGAAGAGCGATATGTGTTCTCGTAAGCCTTTCCAAGATAGGATTCTGGAAAATTTGAGCGCGTCCTTTGTGGTTCGGTTTCATAATAAATTACTATTTACACTTTTTTGTTCAGATGTAAAACTGAATGTTAATGAATCAAAAAGCTGCAGTTGATAGATAGTTACCGCAACTTAAAAGAGGAATTCTCCCTCTTTATCAACGGGTCAGTTCTTCTTATGCGGTTCTCTATTTACGCTTGATTAACGCTAACAGAGCCCCAATGTTATAATCTTTTCCACTTAGGCGGTAGGTTGCCCTCTCGTAAAACGGACGCCTTTCTTCTAATGTACTGGTCAGAAAGGCCTTGAGTTCTTCTTCGGATTTATCTGCAAGCAAAGGTCGTGTGCGTAAATCTGTAGCCAAAAGCCGCTGCAGAATTTCTTCTACAGGCACATCCAGAAAAACACTCTCGCCATGCCCGTTAATAAATGTCATATTGTCGTGAAAACAGGGAGCACCTCCGCCTGTGGCTACTATGGCCTGCCCGTGCTCCTGCACCACATTCTCCAGCGCCTCTCGCTCCAGTTCTCTGAAACGAACTGCCCCGCCTTGCTCAAACAACTGCGCTATGGTACGGCCTTGTCGCTTCTCCAGGTACTCGTCCAGGTCTACAAATGGCACCTGCATGTGCGCCGCCAGTTGCTTCCCCAAGGTAGATTTTCCAGACCCCATCATTCCAATCAGAAAAAACAACATGACAGATGCTTATAGGGTTAACAGAATTATAAGTAAAAATATTTAGAACAGTGAATATTCTACAAAAAACGCACCAAATAGTACCTCTCTGACTTAATAACAGGCTGGCAATAGCCCCCCAAAAGTCGCATTTTATAAACAGCAGCAGACTAAGCATTTCAGATTCAGGGAAAAGGCTCTGGCAAATTATTTAAATAAAAATGGCCTTCCAGAGGGTTTTTCAGCTAAAACTGGCCAGGGAAAGTGGCAGGCCTGACGTAATGCAATGCCTGAAGAAGAAAATAGCTTAATCTAATTTCACGCGAGGGTCGAGCAGGGTGTAGAGCAAGTCTACAAAAATATTGATGAGCACGAACAGGAAAGCCACAAACAAGGTAGCGCCCATTACCAGCGGAAAATCAAGATTTTGAACCGCCTGGATGGTAACAGCCCCCAAGCCTTTCCAGTTAAAGATGTACTCGATAAAGAAAGCACCTGCCATGAGCGAGGCCATCCAGCCCGATGCGGCCGTTACGACGGGGTTCAGCGCATTCTTAAGCGCGTGTCCCATAATAACCCGGCTCCGATTCAAACCTTTGGCGCGGGCCGTTCGGATGTAGTCCTGCGACATAACATCGAGCATAGAGCTTCGGGTAAGCTGCACAATAACGGCCAACGGTCGTATGCCCAAGGCCACGGCTGGCAGCAGGAGGTTGCGCAGCATAAGCTGCCGGCCTTCAAAAGGATCGATCTCGTAGAGCTGCCCCGTCAGGCTAAGGCCGGTCCAGTGGCTCCAGTAAAAGCCGAAGGTAATAGCAATAAGGATGGCCGCTACAAATGAGGGTACCGAAATGCCCAGCACCGAAGTAGTAACCAGTGTATGATCCAGCGTGCTGTGAGGGCGTAGCGAAGCCAGTACACCGAACAATATACCCAGCACCAAAGCAATAATCATAGCAGCCACCGCAAGCCAAAGGGTACCAGGAAAATGGTCGAGCAGGATATCGGTTACATTTTTGTTGCTCTGGAAGGAGCGGCGCAGGTACGGCATCTTCCAAACCACCACATCATCGCCAAGGCTAATCAGGGTAGTATAGTCGTATTTCTGTTGGTTCGCCTCCGTAGCCTCGTGCACCGACAGCGGCGACACATCGTTTATGTAGAAGAGCAATTGAGCAGGCAGCGGCTTATCCAGACCCAGTTCCTTGGTAATAGCTTCGCGCGTAGAAAGGTCGGACCGCTGGCCGGCCAGCAATGCCACCGGGTCGCCAGGCAGCACGTTAAAAAGGAAAAACACGGCCACCAGCACGCCCAACAGAATCAGCAGGCCATGCCCCATGCGGCTCAGTATAAATCCTAGTAGTTTCAAATTTTAAATTTTGAATGAGTGATTGAGAGAATAAGTGAATGCCTTTATCAAGGTAAATTATCTGATGTAACGCTGGTGCGAGCTTGTAGCTCGTACTTTATTTGCTACTTGAATTTTAAACTAACCTCTTTCGTTGAATGTAGAGTGGTACGAGCTACAAGCTCGCACCAGCAGGGCAAATCAGGAGATCCACAGCTGATACTTTTCTAAAATTCTCCACCTCCCATTCACTTTTTCAAAAGAAAGCAACTCACCCTTCCCGCACTTTCCACCACATTGAAATTCATAATATAAAAGGCCTGTATCTTTATCAATCCAATATATTTCAGAGAAAGCAACTTGTCCTATCGCCTTTTGCTTTTTTATAGCACTAAGATCAAACCAGGATTTGTCTTCTCCTAAAGTATCTGCTTTGAAAGTACAAGCTTGATAATCATTCGCTCTGTACTTCTCTATCGTTTTGCTCAAATGCAAAAGCGCATTTTCCAAATCAACACCATACTTTCTAAGAAATCCACTTACGCTACCAAATTCATCAGACAGATCCGACAGTTTATCAGGTAAAAGTTCAGAAAACCTAGCTGCAAAACGTGCTTGATTAGCTATATAAATAGTTTTAATTCTGGCACTGTCACCAAATAAGCTGTTTTGCAACTGAATTAGCCTTTCTTCAAAAGGAGCAAAATCAGCTGAGTTCGGATTTTCAATCTTATACCAATCCTGCAGTAAAGCCTCCTGCTCCTCTCCGAGGTATAGATTGTAAAAATGGTTCTCTACTAATTCTATCAGCAGATCATTGTATGCTTGCAGCAAAGGATCATCCGTCGCATACTCACACACTTTATATTTCGGTTCTTCCTTATTGCAGGAAAGAAACATGAGAGACAACAGGAAGAGCAGCTTACGAAATTTCATTGTCAGGAAATTACAACAACTCCTGCACCTCCCCTATCTCCGGCGTGTCGTTATAGTGCCACATGCCTTTAACGGTACCGTCCTGCAGCAGCATAATGCCGGGGTTAGAGCGGATCATGGTTTTAAGCACGGTGCCATCGCCGAAATAGTAAGGGGCAGCCAGGTTTACTTCGTGCCGGAACTCCTCAAACTCCTGGCGGCTGGCAGAGGTCAGCACCAAGGGAGTAATGCCTTGCTGCTCCGCTGCGGCCACCAGTTCGTTGATGTCTGCAAAGCTTTCGCGGTTGGTTTTGGGCACGTTCTGCACCACTATCAGCAGTTTTTTGCCACTAAGCACCTCCTGCGTAAAATCGCCCTCATCGTTCCAAACGTTAAAGTCTGTTATCTTAGGACCATCTTCGGGATTTATAGCCACCATCTCCTTAAACTTATACTGCTCATCCATTGGGTACTCCTCAAACTCCAGTTCTTTGCCATCCTTCAGCATCACGTATTTGTAACGAAGCGGCGCAGAGGCTTTCATAAGCGACGGAATATGGTTACCAACTTTGTAAGCTCTGAAATCGATGAAAGGCAGGTGCTCATAGGCATACCACCCTATGCCCACCGACAACAGAGCAGTGAGCCCTACAACAGCCGCACCTGTTCTAAAATTAGTGAGCGGCCGTAGGTACCTTTGCGTAAAGAGCAGTACCAGAATCATTACCAGCAGCACAATATCTTTTGTAAACGATTGCCAGGGCGTGAGCACAATGGCATCGCCAAAGCAGCCACAGTCGGTTACTTTGTTGTAGTAGGCTGAGTAAAAGGTAAGAAAAGAGAAGAACACCGTCAGCGCCAGCAGCACGACCAGAACCTGCTTCAGTTTCCAGCGCACCAGCAGCGCCACACCCAGCACAATTTCCAGCGCACTCAGGAAAATAGACAGGAACAGCGCCATGGGCTTAAACACATGAAAGAAAGAGGCGATGTCTTCGGCAAATACCTCAAAATACTCTTCCAGCTTAATGGCGGTGCCTACCGGATCGTTTATTTTGATCAGACCGGAAAATACGAAAAGCACGCCCACAAAGAGCCAACAGAACTTACTTAGTAGCTTCATGAGGAGAGGCAAAGTTTAATTTAATAAGGGCAAAAACGGCATAATTGATCATATCGCGGTAATTGGCTTCCACGCCTTCGGAGATCAGCGTTTGCCCCTGGTTGTCTTCTATTTGCTTGGTGCGGTAAAGCTTCATCAGAATAATATCGGTAATGGAGCTCACCCGCATATCGCGCCAGGCCTCGCCATAGTCGTGGTTTTTGGCGTTCAGGAGCAGAATATTTTCCTGTATCTGCTCTGTGTACAGCTTCTCCACCTCTTCGGCCTGCAAGGCCATAGGCGCATCGGCGGGCAAAGAAGCCTGCATCAGCGCAATAACACAGTAGTTGATAATACCTACAAACTCAGAGCTGATATCGTCCTGCACCAGTTGCACCCCCTTCTCCTGGATGGAGCGAATGCGCTGTGCTTTAATAAAAATCTGATCGGTGATGGAAGGCAGTCGCAATACACGCCAGGCGGTGCCGTAGTCAGCCGTCTTTTTAACAAATGTATCTTTGCAGCGATTTACTACCTGATTATATTCCTGAATGGTTTGACTAATCAACTTTTTAATTTTAATTTTAAAAACAATTGACACAGATGCCTACATCAAGAGCGAAAGATACGCTTTTTCATAAAAAAAGAACACTTAACTGCAACGGAAAAATCCTGTCGCTGGACAGGCCGCAGGTAATGGGTATTCTGAACGTAACGCCCGACTCCTTTTATGCCGGCAGCCGCCTGCGTTCTTTAGATGAGGTAATAAAAAAGGCAGAAAAAATGCTCTCCGATGGTGCCGGCATACTCGATCTGGGCGGCTACTCCTCCCGACCCGGCGCTGCCGACATATCGGTTCAGGAGGAACTGGAGCGGGTGGTTCCGGCTGTTAAAGCCATTACCAAAGCGTTTCCCGAAGCCATTATTTCTGTAGACACGTTTCGGGCAGCCGTAGCCGAAGCTGCTGTAGAAAGCGGTGCTGCCATAGTTAACGACATCTCTGGCGGAAACCTGGATGAGGCTATGTTTGATACAGTTGCCCGCCTGCAGGTACCCTACGTGCTCATGCACATGCGTGGCACACCTAAAACCATGAGCTCCCTCACCACCTACAACGACCTGGTGCTGGATGTGCTCGATGAGCTACAACAGAAAATAACAACACTTACAGCAGCAGGTGTAAAAGATATTATTTTGGACCCCGGATTCGGGTTTGCTAAAACCGTAGATCAAAATTTTGAACTACTTAACCGGCTTCAGGAGTTCAATATGCTGGAGCTGCCTTTACTGGTGGGGCTGTCGCGAAAATCCATGACCTACAAGTTTCTAGGAATTGATCAATCAGAGGCTTTGCCCGGCACAATTGTTTTAAATACTTTAGCGTTAACGCAAGGTACCGACATTTTACGCGTTCATGACGTAAAAGAAGCTAAACAGACAATAGACTTATTCACTAAAACTACGTTTTGATTCCATTATTTGCCATAGGATTTCTGGAGATAGGATGGCTCGAGATTATCGACATTCTGCTTGTGACAGTACTGCTGTACCAGTTATACAAGCTCCTGACAGGTAGTGTGGCGCTAAAAATTTTTCTGGGGCTACTCTCTATCTACCTCTTGTACCTGGTGGTAAGAGCGGCCGGCATGGAACTCCTGAGCATTATCCTGGGGCAGTTTATGGGAGTGGGCGTGCTGGCAGCCATCATTGTTTTTCAGCCGGAGATCCGGCGTTTCCTGCTTCTGATCGGCAAAACTACTGCCTTCAACAACGACCGTTTTTTTAAGAGTTTCCCTTGGCGCCGCGAGCAGGCCGAAAAGCTGAGCCTCACGCCTTTTATAGAAGCCGCCAAATCGTTGGCCGGCAAAAACACCGGTGCCCTGATCGTGTTCTCCAAAAGTTCGGAGCTAAAATATTACGCTGAGTCTGGCGACCTGATTGATGCCGTTATCTCCAAGCGCCTGCTCATGTCGATCTTCAACAAGACAAGCCCTTTGCACGACGGAGCCGTGATTATTGCCAACAACCGCATTAAGGCCGCCCGCTGCATTTTACCTGTAACCGAAAACAACGACATACCAGCTTCTATGGGCCTTCGTCACCGCGCTGCAATTGGCTTAACAGAAGTAACCGACAGTATTGTATTGGTGGTGTCGGAAGAAACAGGGCAGATTGCTTTGGTGCGCAACGGCGAGGTGTTTCGTAACCTCTCCTCTGCCGACCTGCGTGTAAAACTAAATCAACTCCTCTTCGATACCGATCAGCAGAAACCAACCGCCCCTCCTGCCTCCTCAGAAAAGCCTGTAAATGTAGCGTAATCTGAGCAGCAGGATTATCCTTGCACGATTAACCGGCCTTACCCTAGAAGCAAAAACAACGAAAATTGCTCTGGAAGGATGTTTTGATTAGAATAATTGCAGGCTGCGTGAGTTACAGCCTCATTTTAAGAAAAGGCAAGAGACTAATTTCCGCACCCGCTATGACTTAAAAAGGCCTTATGCCATCTAAGGTCCTGTGACTTGAGTTGCTCAAAAGGCCTCCGGAAGGGCCATTTCATTAGAAGAATTACGCTCCGGCTCATCTTTTAAGTGCAGCAAATCAGGTTCCTCTTTTCCAGTAGAACCAATAACCGATAGGGCCCAGCACTGGCAGCACCCAGAGCAGTACCATCCAGAGCAGGCGGTCCCACAAGGTATAGTCGGTTTTGAAGATGAGGTGAAACAGGCTGTAAACTACCAACAGGTAATTAAGCACAACAACAATAAGTATGATCAGGTTAAACGAGCCGAAATCCATTTAAAATCTCTTCTTTTAAAAAAGCATTTCACTTAAATACCACACCAGGTACATGAGCGCCGGTGCGCACAGCAACAGAATAATTCCCAGGTTAACACGTGTCCACTGTGGGTTCAGCAGCATGTTTATGTAGGCCTCTACCGACAACAGCAGCGAAAAGTAAAATGTTATCTGCAGCAATGTGCCGGTTATATGTGCTTCGTCGCCACGCATGCCGGCTGTGGAATACGCAAAAAACGAAATGGCAACCCACGTCAGCACGGTACCTAGCATTACCTGACCTGGCCTTATTTTTATGTTATTCATCCCTGATTTCGCTTAACCTATTATTAAAGATAGAAAAAAATAAGGCCACTCCCATACCGGCTACAGCTTTTCTGTTCTACTTTTTACCAAAGGGAAATTAAGCGCAAAAGGCAGCACATGAAATATTCAGTAATGCATCAGGGGCAAAATTCAAAAAAGAGAGACAGCGTTTCCGCCATCTCTCCCTGAAATTACTTTATCACGCCCAGCTCTTTGCCTACTTCTGTAAAGGCTGCAATGGCTTTGTCGAGGTGCTCTTTGTCGTGCACCGCCGACAACTGCACCCGAATGCGGGCCTTGCCTTTAGGTACTACCGGGTAGTAGAAGCCAATAACATAAATGCCTTTTTCTAGCATGCGAGCGGCAAACTCCTGTGCCAGCGGCGCCTCATAGAGCATAACCGGCACAATAGGGTGGTCTCCGGGCCTGATCTCAAAACCAGCCTCCGTTATTTTTTCGCGGAAATACTTAGTGTTCCACTCCAGCTTATCGCGCAGCTCGGTGGTGGCGCTCAGTGTGTCGAGCACGGCAATAGAAGCCCCTACAATAGAGGGAGCCAGCGAGTTAGAGAACAGGTAAGGCCGTGAGCGCTGTCGCAGCATATCTATTATCTCTTTCCGGCCTGAGGTGAAGCCACCCATAGCACCGCCTAATGCTTTGCCCAGTGTGCCGGTTATAATATCTACTTTGCCCATTACATTGTGGTACTCATGCGTGCCTCTGCCGGTCTTGCCCATAAAACCAGTGGAGTGCGAGTCGTCTACCATCAGCACGGCTTTGTACTGCTCTGCCAGCGCCACAATCTTATCGAGCTGCGCTACGGTACCATCCATGGAGAAGGCTCCGTCGGTTACAATAACCCGGTGCGTGGCGTTCTGGGCTTCCTGCAGCTTTGCCTCCAGATCGGCCATGTCGTTGTGCAGGTAGCGGAAGCGCTGTGCTTTACACAGGCGTACCCCATCTATAATAGACGCGTGGTTCAGCTCATCAGAAATAATAGCAGAATCAGCTCCAAAAAGCGGCTCAAACACCCCGCCGTTGGCATCGAAAGCAGCTGCATACAGAATCGTGTCTTCCGTACCCAGGAAATCGGCCAGCTTGCGTTCCAGCTCTTTGTGAATATCCTGTGTGCCGCAAATAAAACGCACTGAGCTCATGCCATACCCGTGTGTATCGATAGCGGCTTTGGCTGCCTCTATTACTTTGGGGTGCGCCGAGAGGCCCAGGTAATTATTGGCACAGAAGTTCAGCACATGGGTTTGCTGCGTGGTATCTATGGAAGCACCTTGCGGTGTGGTAATAACGCGCTCGTTTTTATATAAGCCCGCTTCCTGTATTTCGGCCAGTTGTTTTTCCAGGTCAGGTTTTAAGGTTTCGTACATATTGCATAGATGTTAGATGGTAGATTATAGATGCTAGACACAAGTGCTTCTCTAAAATTTAAAATCAAAGAAAAGATGTTCTCTGCTTTAGCTTCTGTAACGGCCAAAGCTTAAAAATAATAGTCACGAGCGAAGACGCTCGCTTCATGACAATTTAGAATTTATCACGTCTTGTGTCCTGCTAAAAGCATTACTCCTCTGTTTTAGGCGGAGGGCGGCGCATGATCGGGCGTGGCCGGGGAGGTTTTGGCTTTTCGTCCTGCTGCGGCTCCTCGGGCGCTGCTTTTGGTTGCTCCTCTTCCGGCTCCGGCTGCCTTAACGTTGTCGGCTCCTCTGGTACAGGCATAACTGCTGGCGAAGGTGCCGCTGCTGGCTGCTCCTCTACTGGCTTTACCTCCTGCTCTGTTGGCTTTACGAGAGCCGATGGCCTTTTGATAACCGGGCGCGGGCGTGGTGGCTTTGGTTTATCTTCGGGCGCAGTGGCAGGTTCCGGAGCAGTGGCTGCCGGGACTGGTGCTTCTGCCGGGGCTGCCTCCGGAGCAGCTGCCTGGGCAGCGGGCTCCACCTCAGCTGCAGTGGCTGTAGCAGGTCTCTTCATGATCGGGCGAGGGCGCGGTGGTTTAGCAGCAGGTGCTGCCTCGCTTGCCGGCTCGCTCTTTTCAGGCTCTTCTGCCGGTGGTGTAGCCGCAGTCGGGCGTTTGATTACAGGTCTTGGGCGTGGGGGCTTGGGAGCCGATGCTGCTGGCTCCTGTGCAGCTGTGGCAGCAGCATCGGCAGCTTCATCAGGAGTTGTTGGGGCAATCGGTTCCTGTGGTTTCTGCAGCGCGGCAGGCCGCTTTATAATCGGTCTAGGACGGGCTGGCTTGGCTGCCTCAGGTGTTGCATCAGAGGTTTGTTCAGCTGGCTGTTCAGTTTCGGGTGCGGCCACAGCTGGTCTTTGTGCCGCTGGAGCAGCGCCTTCAGGCCGTGAGGAGCCTTCTGCAGCTGGCTCAGCTGGTTTCCGGATAACAGGTCGTTTTACAACTGGCCTTGGCCGTGGTGTGGCCGGTGTGTTGGCTGCCTCGTCTGGTTTAGCCGCAGCAGGCGGTGTTTCCTCGCCTTCTGCTACCGGCCGGGCAGGTATAGTTGGTCGGCGCACTACCGGTTTAGGACGTGGCGTAGCTGGCTGCTCATTGGCTGTCGCTTCGGCTGCTGGCTCAGGTGCAGCAACGGGTACCTCTGCAGGCGTTTCGGTGGCAGAGCGTGCCGGTGCGGCGCGTCGGGCTGCTGGGCGTGGTGCCGCTGTGGCCGACTCTGGTTTGGGTATATCTTCTTCCCGGAGATGGTATTTTATACGGATATCGTTCAGCACCATTTTCTGCGCCATGTAAAAGCTGTTCGGATGCATTTGGGCATACATGGCTTCCCAGGCATTGTAACGTGCTGGTTCCGCAGCCTCAAAGGCGGCTTTATTTATCCGCTTCTTAATCAGGTACTCTTCAAATGTCATATAAACAGTCTACGTCGTTTCCAGCACGCTTACCATGCTACAAGTGGCTTTGATGCTCGTAAAAGATTGATGTTCTCTTATGTTACGCTTGCATACGGCTCATTTTTACAAATATATTAAAAATGGATTTGCCCTGCGGGATATTGCTTCTGGCTATTTTGCAGAAAGTTAAGTAATCGTTAAATCTGGTACCGGCAGTTTCAAGTGCTTACTTCTTCTCCTACCTTTGATCCGTTAGATGCGTAAGCGTTAGGATAAGTTTAGTTTAGAATGAGAGCGCTTGCATTCGGCAGGCGTTTTCTTTTTCTACCTCTCCCATGCCACCTGCAGACAGCCAGCCCTGTTTTCTTCATAATCAGAACTTATAGGTGCTACTTTGAGTATTGTGACCAACAGGCTACTACCTCAACTCAAAAGATGGCAAACACTCAAGAAACGATACTGGTGATTGGAGCCTGCGGGCAGCTTGGCTCAGAACTTACGCTCAGTCTGCGCGCTATTTACGGCGGAAACCAGGTAGTAGCCGCCGACATTTACGAACCAAGGCAAGCTGACCTGCTAAACTCCGGCCCTTTCGAGAAACTGGATGTACTTGATCCCGCAGGCATGGCCTTGATGGCTACCCGCTATAAGTTCACACAAGTTTACCATTTGGCTGCTGTGCTTTCGGCCACTGGCGAGAAGGATCCGAAATTTGCCTGGCGTTTAAATATGGAAGGGTTATTTCATGTGCTCGACTTGGCACTGGCACAAGGCATACAACGGGTATTCTGGCCAAGCTCTATTGCAGTGTTCGGCCCGGATACTCCTCGCCAGCAAACGCCGCAGCACACCATCATGAACCCAAGCACCGTGTATGGTATTAGCAAGCAGGCTGGCGAAATGTGGTGTGCCTACTACTACAAAAAGTACGGGCTCGACATTCGCAGCCTCCGCTACCCCGGGCTGATCGGGTACAAAACGTTACCGGGTGGCGGCACTACCGATTATGCAGTAGACATCTACCGCAAGGCCGTGGCAGGTCAACCGTTCGAATGCTACCTGCACCAGGATACTTACCTGCCCATGATGTACATGCCCGATGCCATAAAGGCGACCATAGACCTTATGCAGGCTCCGGCACAAAGCATATCTGTGCGGGAATCCTATAATATAAGCGGCATGAGCTTTTCTCCGAAAGAAATAGCCACCTCTATTCAGAAATTTGTACCTTCATTCAAGATCATTTACAAACCAGATTCCCGCCAGCAAATTGCAGACTCGTGGCCGCAAACTATCTCCGACCATGTGGCCAGGCAGGACTGGGGATGGCAACCTACCTTCAACCTAGACGCCATGACGGCCGATATGCTGGAGAACCTGAAAGCACAGTTGTCATTTGAAGCTTAGCGGTTAAGCCACTTAAATTATTCTAATAAAAACGGACTTCAAGAGGTTTTTTACCCTTTGTATGACCCAGGCCTGCCCACACAAGACTCAGGTTGTAAAGCGCGCAAATTGAGCACTTTACAACCTGAGCTTTAGGTAGTTAATTTCCAGATTTCGAGTCATAGGCCTGATATTGTAGCTCAGTTGCAGCCACACGATCTTGCAGGTAGTAGCTATTTTTTAACAGGATGGTATAACAAACTACATTTTGTGTTCTTCTAACTAAGCTTTCGGAAAGCATCTAAATCTGCTCTTTTTCCGTTTTTACGCTACAGCAAACGTAACCGAAAATTGTATGATTGTAAACACAGCAGTACAAGGTTGGGAGGTAATATATCAGCAAGCGCACGGGTTGCTGGCAGCGCAATTAGCTTACCATTTAAAGCCGGAGCTGCAGTGTGCCCATTGGGTAGAAACGCTATTAGCTATCGGTAACCACGACAACCGGCAAAAAACCTGGCGCGGTCACGATGGCCTGACAGAAGCAGGAGCCCCAGCTGATTTTACGCAACTACCTGTTACGCTAGAGCAAGCCCGTAAACTGGCGCACGCTGTCAGATTCCAGAGCCGCTGGGTTACGCTGCTCACTTCTATGCACCTGTCGTTTTTATACGAGCCAAGCCGGGGCCACACCAAAGGCACCGATACTTTTCTGGATGAGCAGTTGGAGCTACAGAAAAACTGTCAACAGAGCCTGAAGATCAGCCAAAAGGAAGCACAAAAAGCCTATACTATTTTAAACTGGTGCGACAGCCTTTCCCTGCTTCTCTGCAAAAATGAGCTTCCGGCAGGTGCGCGGGCCGTAGAAATAGCCAAAGGCCCTGGACCAGAAACCTACTTTGCACTGCAACACACTAGCGGCAAGGTGCAAGTGCAACCCTGGCCTTTTACTCAAGAGGAGCTGGAGGTGCAGGTAGAGTATCGACTACTGAAGCAACTTACGTTTAGTAACGATGCGGAGCTGGCAGAGGTACTGCACCATACAGAACCAGCTTTTAAGGCCTTTACCTTAAGCCACAAACCATGACCAAAAGAAAGAGATTTTAATTTTTATAATATGAAGGGTAGAGTTATCGTTATATTTGCATAAATCAATATTTGTATAACTCTATTTAAAAACTCATGAAAATTAAACTATTCCTCTTCGCGCTTCTGCTTACTATAACCTTTGGTGCTCAGGCACAAGACGGTGGCAGCAACCTGAAAGCAACAGCAGGTAGCACCACAGCCGAAGTGGGCATTAACTTAAACAACGGCACCTTTTTGCAAAGAGGCCAGATCAGGCTCCGCAGTTTTGCAACAGATGAAATGGCCTATCGTCTGGGCGTAGGCTTATCACATGATGCCACCAAATTGAACGATGATGCTAAAACAAGTAACACATCAGTAACCATTGCTCCTGGGGTAGAAAAGCACTTTGCAGGCACGAACAGATTATCTCCTTACGTGGGTGCAGAACTGCCAATTAGCTTCTCTGGTGCCCGCTACGAAGACAATAACATACTAGTGCGTGGAGCTAACTCATCATCGGGCAATGACAAACGTGGCGCCTTTGGCCTAGGCTTAAATGTAGTAGCTGGTATGGATTTTTATATCGCTCAAAACTTTTTTACCGGATTTGAGTTTGGTGCAGGTTTTGGCTACCGCAAAGACCGTGACGTTAAGGTGGAATATAAATCAGGCGGTCCATCAGACGAAACTATAGATGGCTACCACAATACCTCCTTTAATATCTTCTCGACTGGTGGTATCCGAATCGGGTACGCGTTCTAAAACTTTATTTGCTTAACAGCTTTTAAAAGAGTAGTTGCTCCTAAAGCACTACTCTTTTTTTATGCCTCCTCGTGAGCATTACCTACTGCAGGTTTAATTTAGCAGACCAAGCAGTTAACCTGTCTTAGCTTTTCTGCGTCTAATAGGTGCACAAACCAACTACGCCCCTACAATGCCCATAACAGAATCCAACGACGAACAACTCAGAAAACTGATTTTTGAAAAAGACAAAGTAATCGTAAAATTCACAGACGAAGACTGCCCGATTTGCAAAGTATTATCGCCTTGCTTCAGAAAAATAGCCACAGAGCCAGCTTATCAAAGCATTTATTTTGTTCGGATGAGCGCCCGTGAGAATCCGGTTTCGAGCAAAGAAGTAAAAATGACAGGCACTCCTTTTTTCGCAACTTACCGGAAAGGGACCTTATTAGACTGCGGCATTGTTTCTACCGAAGACGGTATAAGAGAAATGCTGGCTAAGCTCCTGACGGACAATCTTTAGAATAAAAATATCTGAAGGACCATGACGTACTAGCTGATGCAAAAAAGCATAACTTGCACCGCTTTTTTAAAATCAGCATAAACGTGAGAAAATTAACCCTTCAGCTAATCGCCTTCCTTGTTCTGGCGATTACCAGCAGCATGGCTTTGCCTGGCTGTTCCAGTACTTCTAAACTTAACATCGAAGCTCCTGAAACCGGCGCATCGGCTGTATCGGTGTACCAGCCTAGTTTATCGTCTATCACCATTCCGGTGTCGGTTTCTATTGCCACCATAGAAGAGAAATTAAACAAAGAGATTGCCGGCGTTTTGTATAAAGACAGTAATCTCAACGATGACAATGTAGCCGTAACCGTGTCCAAAAACGGCAAGCTTAGCATCCGGGCCGAGAAAGACAAAGTCTACTTCAGTATTCCGCTGCATATCTACGCCAAAGGCCGCTGGAAGTGGGACCCTTGCAAACTGTGCCCGGCCATAGATAAAACCGAAGACACTGCCTTCGATATGGTTATTAAAACAGAAAGCCGCATTGGCCTGACAGAAGACTACAAGATTAACACCATTACGAGCGGCGACTTTGAGTGGGGCAACACGAAACCAACAATCCAACTGGGACCGCTGAAAATTGGCCTGGCTCGTTTTGTGGAGCCTGCCATCAGAACTCAAATGAGTAACATATCGAAACAACTCGACAAGGAGCTGCAGCAGTACCTAGACATGCGTAAATATGTATCGGATGCCTGGCTAATAGTGCAGGAGCCCGTGAAGCTGGATAACGACCTGAATGCCTGGCTCAGCATTGTGCCGCAGGATGTGCGTATTGCTCCCCTCCTCATGAAAAACGGCACACTCAGCACCCGCATTGGCATTACTTCCTTTATTTCTGTTACCACCGATGGCAAGCCACAACTAGCCGTAAATAAAAAACTGCCGAAACTCATTATCGACAATCGCCTGTCTGACGAGATCCAGATCGGGCTAACGGCCAACATACCGTATGAGCATGCCAGCAAGCTGCTGCAGGCACAGGTAGCAGGGCAAACTTACAAATTCGATGGCGACAAAAACCAGGTAACCGTTAACAACGCTACCATTACGCCAGGCGGTAACCAGCTCATTCTGATGCTCGATGTAAATGGCAAAACAAAAGCGGGTATGTTCACTAAGAAAATCGCTGGCAAAGTTTACTTGCGCGGTACGCCTTACTACGATGCCCAGACTGCCTCTATAAAAGTGCGCGATGTAGATTACACCCTCGACACCAAAGACAAACTATTAAGTACGGCCAGTTGGTTTGCCAAAAACAAATTTATAGACATTATTCAAGCTCAGGTAAACATACCGGTGCAGAGCCAGCTAACTGAGGCCCAGAAAATGCTGCAAACTACTCTCAACCAATCGGGTAGGGTGCACGAGTCGGTACTGCTGCGCGGAAACATACGCGAGATAACCCCCGACAACATCTACCTGACGCCAACCGGCATAAAAGCAGTGGTAAATGCCAAAGGTAGCCTTACCGCCACCATAGACAAGCTTTAATGCAAGAGTTCATTCTATAGCAGGAGTTAAGAGTGGCTATACAAAAGCAAATTAGGCAGTATCTCAGGTTGTAAAACAAATAAATAACCCTTGCTTATAGGAGCAGGCAATGTCGCCGCTCTTAACTCCAACCTTTCGTACATCACCAAGCCATAGGCTTAAGATTAACTAATTCTGTTCGGGTGCCGTATCAACAGACAACATTTAGTAATCTAATTGAAAGTGTACAGCCTATGGCAAATTCTACTATAAGCAAAATATGGCCACTCCTTAAAGCTACTTTTGAGGGCTTTAACGATAATAACTCTCTATTACTGGCGGCTGCATTAGCATTTAATGCTATTTTCTCCATTCCTCCACTGTTAGTGATTATTATACAGGCAGCAGGCTTCTTTTTGGGTGAAAAGGCTGTATCAGGGGAGTTGTCGGAGCAAATATCGAGTGCCATTGGCCCAAATGCTGCACAATCAATTGAAGAAATTGTTCAGAATGCGGCCATCAGCGAAGCTGGCGGAATAGCTTTCTGGATAGGTATTGGCACCTTGATTTTTGCCTCTACCACATTTTTTGCCACCCTGCAACAGTCGCTCAACACCGTTTGGAACCTGAAACCTAAACCAACCAATGGCATTATAAAAATGCTTCAGGTGCGCTTGTTCTCTTTTGGCATTGTACTCAGTATTGCCTTTCTGATGCTCTTGTCGCTGCTGGTGAGTACCATTATTGCGTTCCTGAGCGAGTATATTACCAGAGCTTTTCCTGAAATAAGCGTTGTCTTCATCAGTCTGGTAGATATTGTTATCTCGATTTCGATCATCACCATACTTTTTGCCTTAATGTTTAAGTTCCTGCCTGATGCCATTATTCGCTGGCGCGATGTGTGGGTGGGGGCGCTCATTACAGCTTTGCTGTTCGTAATTGGCAAGTACTTAATAAGCTGGTTTATCGGTACCAGCGACCCGGGTTCTGCATATGGGGCAGCAGGCTCTATAGTTGTTATCTTGATGTGGATATACTACACTTCTGCCATCGTACTTGTTGGGGCAGAAATTACGCAGCAGTATGCCACCGTTTTTGGGAGGCAAATTGTGCCTAAAGCACATGCTGTGTTCTACAAAGAACAGGAAATAGTGGAGCACCCTAAATTCACCAAACACAAAGAAGGCACCGGGCGCCCCAGGGCCGAAGGAAGATTTAAACAAGAGGGATAACATTGTTTTTAAACAAAAAGAGCCTCTGCTGGTATTTCAGCAGAGGCTCTTTTTGTTGCCAGGAAGCCTATTCATCTTATAGTCTGTATCTGTTACCTGCTCCCCTTTATGCTCTAAATCAACTATCTAGTAGCCCAACTAGTAAACCTTCAAGAAGTCGCGGTCAACTTAATTAATCTAATGAAAATAGCCTTCCGGAGATATTTCAGGCTATTTTATACAGTGGCCTTTTCTTTAACAGCTAGCTGCCCGCAGGCGGCGTCTATATCTTTGCCCCGGCTGCGGCGCACATTTACCTGCACCCCACGATCGGCAAGGTAGTAGATAAACTTCTGCCACCTGTCTTCGTCGGTGTTTACAAAGTCGGCGTTGGCAATCGGGTTATACTCGATCAGGTTGATTTTGCAAGGTATGATTTTAGAAAAGCGCAACAGCTCCTCTGCATCCTGCAGCGTGTCGTTAAAGTTCTCGAACACAATGTACTCGTAGGTTACCTTGCGGCCGGTTACCTGGTGGTAGTACCGGAGCGCATCTGATAAAGCCTCTATTGAGTTGGTTTCATTAATAGGCATAATCTGGTTTCGCTTCTCGTCGTTTGCAGCGTGCAATGAAAGAGCGAGGTTAGCTTTTACACCATCGTCGGCCATTTTCTTTATCATTTTGGCGATGCCGGCTGTGCTCACTGTTATGCGGCGTGCGGCCATGCCCAGGCCATCGTGTGCCGTAATGCGCTCGATGCTTTTCATAACGTTGGCGTAGTTCAGCATGGGTTCGCCCATACCCATGTACACAATATTGCTAAGCGGTTCGCCGTACTGTTGCATACTTTGCTCGTTTATGCGCACCACCTGGTCGTAGATTTCGGCCGCATCGAGATTGCGCACGCGGTCCATGTAGCCGGTGGCGCAGAACTTACAGGTAAGCGAGCAACCGACTTGGCTACTCACACAAGCTGTTTTGCGCTCGTCGTGCGGAATAAGCACGCCTTCTACAATATTGCCATCGTGTAGTTTAAATGCCGATTTAATAGTGCCATCGTTGCTGATCTGCTTCGTAGCTACCTCTACGGCATTAATAGCAAAGTGCTGTTCCAGTTTTTCGCGCAGGGCCAGGCTCACATTGTTCATCTCCGCAAACGACTGGGCCGAGTGCTTCCAGATCCATTCAAAAACCTGCTTGGCACGGAAGGGTTTCTCTCCCTGCTCCACTAACCAGGCCTTCAGGTCGTCGAGCGAAAGTTTACGGATATCTTTCTTATTGAGTATTGGAATGTCTGCGATCAAGTTCATACCACAAAATTACAAAATTACTCAGGCATTAGTTTCAAATTTAATTTTAACTTCTTCTGGCACTGTGGCTAGCTTGCGGGTGGTGTAGCTAAAGCAGAGCATACCGGTTTTAGCCCTTGCTATTTCTTTGTCCTGCTGGTTCACCACATGGTAGGTTATATCGAAACCGTATTTGTGCAAATCGGCTATGGCCATTTTTACGGTGAGCACATCGCCATAAAAGCTTTCGCCTTTGTATTCGATGGCCACATCTGCCATAATTAGACTGGTGCCGCCCATATCCAGCTCACTGTAACCAAAATGGGCGAGCAATTGCACACGGGCCTCGTGCAGCACCGACAGCAGCCTGTCGTTGCCCAGGTGGCCGCCGTAGTTCAGGTCTGTAATACGTATGGGCAGTTGCGCTTCAAATGCAGACTGGGCGGGTATGGCTACTTTTACTCGGGGCATAAACAGAAATTTAAAGTTAAAAGGCTTGGGTTAAAGGAGTATAGCAAAAACTACATACAGGAACAGTAGGTACCTACAGGCAATATTGCGTACATTTGTAAGAGCTTGATCGGGTTTCACTTTTCTGGCAGGTAGAACAAAAAAGGTTCTTTTCCGGCATCTTTGCCGGGTTCAGCTAGGTAAAGCATAAAATACTGACCAAGGTCTAAAGTAATACAAAAAAGATGCAGCTCGAAATCAGGCAAACGAAAGATGGATCAAATACTTTATATGTACCAGCGCTAAATGAGCATTACCATTCGGTGCATGGGGCATTGCAGGAATCGCAACATGTTTTTATAAAGCATGGACTAGAGTACATTCTTGATCAGAAAAAAGACTTAAAAATACTGGAGGTTGGTTTTGGCACCGGCCTAAACGCCATACTCACTTTTCCGTACGCATTGGCACAAAAGGCCTTTGTGCAGTACGATACCCTTGAGAAATACCCACTCACACAGGAGGTGGTAGAGCAGCTTCAGTTCAGAAACTTTATTCTGAACCCTGAACTGTTAGAATACTTTCAGCAGATGCACTTGGGCAACTGGAATGAGCCCCTCGAACTTATTCCGTACTTTACGCTGCAGAAAATTCATGAAACCCTGGAGGAGTTTTGTCCGCCCGCTGCTTATTACGACATTGTGTATTTCGATGCCTTTGCGCCCGAAAAGCAGCCTGAACTCTGGACAGAAGAGATGTTCCGGAAGCTGTTTGAGGCTACTCGTCCGGGTGGCGTGTTGGTTACTTATTGTGCCAAGGGTTCTTTTAAGCGTGCCCTAAAAGCGGCTGGCTTTACCATAGAGGCCTTGCCTGGCCCTCCCGGTAAACGCGAAATGACACGTGGCTTAAAACCTGCTGTTGTTTAGTAAAACCTGCCTCTTACGTTTTAAAGCGAATTATTAAAGACATTATCAGTCAGAAAACCGACAGGAATTATTATCTTACCCAGGCAAACAACGCTTAATGACATCATTTCTTATGAACACAATTGCTCTGATTGCCCATAATAATAAAAAGACGGACCTGCTTAACTGGGTAAAAGAAAACCAGGAAGTGCTCCGACACTACAACCTGGTTGGTACTACCAACACGTCTGCCCTTATAAACGACCTGCTCGACATGAACATCAAGCCGTTTGGCCACGGGCCAAGTGGAGGCGATATTCTGCTGGCTGCCAAAATTCTGCAAGGCGAAATCAGTAAGATTATTTTCTTTATTGATGCTGAAACCCCACACGGCCACGAGCACGATATTCAAACACTTATTCGTACGGCAGTACTCAACAACATACCAATTGCACTAAACCGCGCCTCTGCCAATTTTATTGTGTTGGAACGCGGCGAAGACGCGGGCACTCATTAAGTCAGAAGCCGACCCGCCTCCACAGCTGGTCGGCTTTATAGCCCCCACTTTCTGTTTTTATCTCCTGCTATAAGCCAATACCCCTTGGGCTCAAAGCTCGGTTTTCACCTCCGGAAGGCCATTTTCATTAGGAGAAGTTGATTTTGTAAATTTTGAGTGAGTGGTGGAGTGGATGGGAGAATAATCACTAACCATCCTGCAATTTCTGATTCAGACAAAACATCTTGCATCTGCTCAATTAGTTTTCTCAAAAAACTTTACGCAAATTTACATCGTACACGATATAATCTTAACCGATTTATTATGAAAGACAATTTTTATCAGTTGGAGGCGAAGACGCTCCAAGGCAAAGAGGTGGCGATGGAGCAGTTTAAAGGCAAAGTCGTGATGGTGGTGAACACCGCCAGCCAATGTGGCCTGACGCCACAGTACGAAGGCTTGGAAGCACTCTATAAAAAATACAAAGACGATGGCCTGGTAATTCTTGGTTTCCCGTGTAACCAGTTTGGTAACCAGGAACCTGGTGGTAAAGAAGAAATTGAGCAAGGCTGTCTGATCAATTATGGCGTGAGCTTCCCTATGTTCGACAAAGTGGAAGTGAATGGTAAAAACACGCACCCGGTGTTCAGCTACCTCAAATCGAACCTGGGCGGCCTGTTCGGCAGCCGTATCAAATGGAATTTCACCAAATTTCTGATAGATGCCGATGGCAAACCTGTGAAACGCTTCGCCCCTATTACCAAGCCCGAAAAGATTGAACCTTACGTGCAGCAATTGCTCGCGAAAAACAAATAATGGATACGGCAGAAAACTATGAGCAGCTAAAACTGGAAAACCAGATTTGCTTTCCGCTATATGCTGCCTCACGACTGATTACCCGGCTCTACCAGCCGCTGCTGCACGAACTGCAGCTTACTTACCCGCAGTACCTCGTGCTGCTGGTATTGTGGGAGCATAATGGCTTGAGCGTAAACCAGGTGGGCGAAAGGCTGCACCTCCATAGCAATACGCTTACTCCTTTGCTCAAGCGGCTGGAACAACAGGGCTTATTACAACGCCACCGCTCCACCACCGACGAGCGGCAGGTGCAACTCTTTCTTACCCCTGAAGGCGCTAACCTAAAAGCCAAAGCAGCCACTGTTCCTGAACAGCTTGCCGCCCATGCAGCCTTCCCTTTAGATAAAGCCTTTGCACTTAAAACCATGCTCGATGAGTTTTTAAAGCAGCATCAGCCTACATAAACATAATCTTTGTGCTTTATACTTTCAGGTAATTTCCTTTTTAAAAATGCAATATCTATATTAAGGTTTATTAATGTGCAAAAATGAACTTTCCTGTTACTTTTGTGCTTTTAAGCCCATGCTGCATTGCATTAACACAGGCTGCATAAATAGTAGTAAGCTGCGTTTTTAACTGATAAAAAAGAATATACATTTGCTTATAATTAAGATCAAGTTAGTATATTCGAATTACCATATGCTTTGAAAACAACCCGACCATAAATGAAAAAATTATTTAAGAAAGTTATTAAGCCTTTTCTGCCTACTTACGAAGTAGTGTGCACGAACTACCATGTTATTCCAGGTCTCCCGATCAATGGTAATCAGTCGAAGCATAAATTTGAAAAAGGAGCTTCAGAAGATGCTCGCAAATTTTATGTGAAGGTGATTAATTCTGACCTGACAAAAACGATGGCTCCTATGGAAGTGCACCTGAAAAAAAGAGGCCGCATTATTGAAAAATCTGAGTTTGGCCCGGTAAACGAGCTAAAGAAATTCAATATCGTGTACAAAGGCTAATCAGGTTTCTAAGAAATAAAAAGGCCTGCCGATAATTCGGCAGGCCTTTTTATTTCTTAGAAACCTGATTAGTTAAAAGTTGCTCTATTCACTTATTCCATTCACTCACTGTAATTCCCAACAATTTAACCATTTGATATCCATCAACTAACAATCTGATTATTCTAATGAAAATGCCCTTCCAGAGGCTTTATAGTCATTTCCTGGTCCAGGCTTTTGGAGGATTAGGCTTTAGAACTTCTCCAGACACCTTCAGGCATTACTACTGCATCCAGTGTCACATCGAAAGGATGAGGGTCTGCAATGCGCGACACAGGTGGCTCTAACGATAAGCCAATCTTCAGCACATCAGGGCGGCATTCTACCAGAAAGCGATCGTAGAAGCCTTTGCCATAGCCTACCCGGTGCCCATGCGTATCAAAAGCCAGCAGCGGCAACAACACTATGTCTACCTCCTGCGCCCGCACATGTTGCGCATGCTGAGGTTCTGGTATACCCCAGGCATTTTCTACCAGCACCGCCTCCTCTGCCAGGTGGTGGTGCGTGAGCGTATTCTGCAGCACATCAGTTACCGGCACCACCACCCGCACCGCAGCAAACTCCTGTCGCAAGCGCTGAATAATAAGCCAGGTATTTACTTCATTATTCTTCAGGATAGGCAGAAACACATGCACCGTTTGCCCAGCCTGTAGCGGGAACTGCTCAAAAAACACATCGGCAATACATTGGCTGCGCTGCTGCACCTCCGCCGCCGATAAGGCGCGGCGCTGTTGCAACATCTGTTTCCGAAGCACAGTTTTCAGCATCAGGCCTCTTCCAGTATCGTGAAGGAAAGATCAAACGGATCAAAGGCATTGACTAGCGCCTGAATAAAATCGGGGTTGTTGGTGCTGTAATTGAGCAGATTGTCGTGGCGCTCCTGCAAGCTGCCCCCCGGAAACAGCTTTTCCTTCAGGTTCTCCAGTTGCTTAAAGATTTGCTCATGCTTGCTGTCGCGTGCTTTCGAAATCTTCTTCTCCAATAGCTGTAAAGCATTATTGGCTTTCTGCGCCTCCGCCCCCACCGATTTTACCAAAGTAGGGTCTACCTGCCGGGCCAGTTGCTCTACCTGCGCGAAGGCATCGGCTACTGCCTGCCGTTGTGCTTCCAAGCTTATCTCTTCTTCGTGCAGCTGTGCCGACAGGTGCTTTTTCAGGCTCTGGTAATCCTGGAATAGTTCTTCAGGCGCCAGTCCCAGCTTCTGCATCCGGTTGGCGTTGCCTTTGTTGATGTAGAGCGCTGAGTTGCGCAGCATCAGCACCGGGAAGGCTACCTTATAAGCTTCGAACAGCTTTTTAAGTTGAAACCAATACACCACTTCTGCCCCTCCACCAATGTAGGCCAGGTTCGGCAGAATAAGCTCCTCGTACAGCGGCCTCAGAATAACGTTGGGACTAAACTGCTCCGGGTGCTCTGTTGCCAGTTGCAGGGCTTCTTCGCGGCTAAAGCTGATTTCTGAGTTCAGCACTTTATAGTGCCCCTCCTCCTCCACCAAACGCTCACGCAAGCCATTGTCCAGGTAAAAGAGGTTTATCTCACGTGAAAACACTTGCGGCTTGTATCCTAGCTGCTCCAGCTGTGCGCTGGTTTCAGTTACTAGTTTATACGATAGCTGTTCTGTTAACTCCTTTTCTATTACTGGTGTCAGGGCTTTTTTAAGGCTGGCATGGTCACCATCTATACTCACCAGGCCGTACGCTCCAAACAGCGCATGTGTAATGGCACGAGTGGCATCTGCTAAGGTTTTGCTGTTGCGATAAGCTTCTTCAAACAAAGGGTAGGCTTCCGGCATTTCTTCCAGCACCTGCTCTAGTCCTTCGGTGGTAAACCGGCCTACAGCTCCTTCTTGCTCTGTCTGCCAGCTGAATTTCTTCCCGAACAGGTTAAAATAGTTAATCTCGGCAAAATCATGGTCTTCGGTAGCCATCCAGTAAACTGGCACGAACTTGTAACCGGGGTATTTCTCCTGCAATGTTTTACAGGTGTTGATGGCCGTAACTATTTTATATATGAAGTACAGCGGACCTGTAAAGATGTTGAGCTGGTGGCCGGTGGTAATGGTATAGGTGTTCGGCTCCAGCAGTAGGTCTATGTTTTGCTGCACTTGCGGGTTAACGGCTGCAACAGAGGCATATTGTTCCTGCAGGGCCTGGTGCAATATCTGGCGTTGCTCCTGGCCAAAGCTCTTTTCCTGTAGTTGTGCCTCAAATGCTTCCAACGTCGGGAAATGGTTGTAGAATGGTTGCAGCTGCTCGCTACAACGTAAGTAATCGAGTATCGTTTGGGAGAAGGCACCGGTGGCGGCGTACTCCATTTTGGTTATCTTCATGTCGGTTGGTCCGTCTGCATTGCTTATGGCTGTTGCCTGGTTTTACAGCACCAGCCCAAATGGGTTGCAAATTTGTTGCTACAAATGTACAGGTTTTATAATTTGATAAAAGCCGGAAAGTCAGAAACAAGTACCTGGCAGTAAAGCAAACGCTACTGCAGGCCAGGCTGTTCCTCCCAAAAATTGCTTCCCCCTTTTCTGCCATACCATTTTCGCGCCTGTTCGTACAAGTTTATGTACTAAACAGAAAAGCCATGGGACTATTAAGCGGCATGATGGGACACGCCTCGGAAGTGTCGATAGATAAGATAACCAGAGAATTCCAACCGATTCTGCTGGAGACAGAGCAGATCGAAAAAGCATACCGCTTAATCCGCGATATGCTCATTTTTACGAACAAGCGCCTGATTCTGGTGAACAAGCAAGGGCTTACAGGTTCTAAAGTCGACTACCAGAGCATCCCCTACTCCAGCATTAAAATGTTTTCAAAAGAAAGCGCCGGCATTGCCGACCTCGATGCAGAACTAAAAATCTGGCTCACTGGCGAGTCGGAGCCCACCATTAAACAAGACTTCCGGAAAGGCGATAATATAAACGAAGCATACAGAGTACTGAGCAGGTATGTTCTTAACTAGATATTAGATGCTAGGTATTAAACTTTTTGTTTGATTCAGCTCCAGTAGTTCATAAAGGCTTCAGTTTTCACCACTTATTTACTGGTTACCTAAACAAAAAGCCCTACAAGCTATTACACTTGCAGGGCTTTTCTGAATTCTAATATCTAGCGCTTAACATCTACTTCACCACTTCCCCATACAAATCGAAATCTGAAGAGTCGGTGATTTTTACGTTGGCGAAATCTCCTATGCGTATATAAGCATCGGCGGCAGGCACGAGCACTTCATTGTCTACTTCGGGGGAGTCGAATTGGGTGCGGCCTACATAATAGCCACTTTCTTTTCGGTCGAAGAGCACTTTATATGTATTGCCTACCTTTTCTTCGTTCAGCTCCACCGAGATGCCCTGCTGCAGTTCCATAATGGCATCGGCTCGTTCCTGCTTCACCTCATCCGGCACGTTGTCTTCCAAAGTATGGGAGTGGGTGTTTTCTTCGTGCGAGTAGGTAAAAATGCCCAAACGGTCAAATTGCGTCTCCTCTACCCAATCGTACAGCTCCTGAAAATCTTTGTCAGTTTCGCCCGGATGGCCGGCAATAAGCGTGGTACGCAAAGCGATGTCTGGCACACGTTGGCGAATAGAGTCTACTAACTCTATGGTGCGACGCTTGCTGATGCCACGGCGCATGGTCTTGAGCATGTTATCGGAGATGTGCTGCAATGGCATGTCGAGGTACTTGCAAATGTTATCGCGCTCGTTCATCACATCAAACACCTCCATCGGGAACTGCGACGGGTAAGCATACTGCATCCTGATCCACTCGATGCCTTCCACATCTGATAGGTTGCGGAGCAGGTCGGCCAGCTTACGCTCACCGTAGTGCTGCAGCCCGTAGTACGTCAGGTCCTGCGCAATCAAAATAAGTTCTTTGGTGCCCATTTTAGCAAGGCGTTTTGCTTCGCCCACTAAACTTTCGATGGAGCGGTCTACGTGCTTGCCGCGCATAAGCGGAATAGCACAGAAAGAGCAGGGGCGGTTACAGCCTTCTGCTATTTTAAAGTAAGCAAAGTGCGAAGGTGTGGTAATCAGGCGTTCGCCAATAAGTTCGTGCTTGTAGTCGGCTTCGAGCTTCTTCAGGAGCTGTGGCATCTCGAGGGTACCAAAGTAGGCATCTACCTGTGGTATCTCTACCTCCAGAGAGTCTTTGTAGCGCTGCGAAAGGCAACCAGTTACGTACAGCTTATCTATCTGCCCAGCCTCTTTCTCTTCAGCATAGCGTAAAATGGTATCTATCGACTCCTGCTTGGCATTGTCTATAAAGCCGCAGGTATTGATGATGATAATGTTGGAATCGTCCTTTTCAGACTCGTGGGCCACATCCATATCGTTGGCGCGCAGCTGCCCCATCAGCACTTCTGAATCTACCAGGTTCTTGGAACAACCCAATGTGATTACGTTTACCTTGTCTTTTTTGAGTGTTCTTACTTTCACGATTTAATAGGTAGCATTATAATTTATCAGAAACTCCACTTGCGTTACCTCGCCCTGCTTCACCTCCACCGGGTAAATATTATTCTCTCCGTCGAAGAGGTTGGCGAAAAGCCCCTGCTCCTCCTTTGTAAAAATGGAGTAGCGGCCGGGCTCCAGGCTAACGGCAAAGTAGCCATTAGCATCTGTAACAACCTGAGTTACCAAATTAGTTTGAATCTTGGTGTGAAAAACACCATCTGTGGTAGTGGCCTGTGCTCCTTTGGTGAGTTGGTAAATAAAAACCTGCCGCTGTATACCTTTTTTGCCGCTGCTGCGCGGCACATCCGGAGAGGGCATTTGGTTGCCGCTCACCCATAGTACGCGGCCGGCAATGCCTTGCTGTATGGTTGCCTGTTGTTCCTGTGCTGCCTGGGAAGATGCAGTCAATGGAGTTCCGTTAGTGTAGCATTCTGTTCTCACCTTAATCACCCCTTCCTGTCCCCCCACAAACGGCCACTGCTCCTCTTTACCGTTCTGCGCCTTCCTTGTGCTGGCCTTATTGGATCCAATACAATTAATAAGCAGCAGCACGAGCGGCAACAGCAAAAGTTTGGTCATACAGGTATTATTTTTTGCGTGAGAAGAAAGACTCCACAAACTCCTGTTTGTCGAACAGTTGCAGATCTTCTATTTTCTCGCCAACTCCTATGTATTTTACAGGAATCTTAAATTCATCGGAAATGCCTATTACCACACCGCCTTTGGCCGTACCATCGAGCTTGGTAATGGCCATAGCCGTTACGTCGGTGGCTTTGGTAAATTCGCGGGCCTGCAGGATGGCATTCTGACCGGTACTACCGTCCAGCACCAACAGCACTTCGTGCGGCGTGTCTGCGGTTATTTTCTGCATTACACGCTTGATTTTGGCGAGCTCGTTCATCAGGCCTACTTTGTTGTGCAAACGGCCTGCTGTGTCTATAATCACGACGTCGGCTCCCATGTCTACACCTTTTTTAACGGCATCGTAGGCAACAGAGGCAGGGTCGGTGTTCATACCATGCGATATAACGGATACTCCTACACGCTCTCCCCAAATAATAAGCTGGTCTACGGCAGCAGCCCTAAAGGTATCGGCGGCACCCAGCACTACCTGCTTCCCCGCTTTATGGAATTGAGAGGCGAGCTTGCCAATGGTGGTTGTTTTGCCTACACCGTTTACACCTACCACCATAATCACATAAGGCTTTATGCCAGCGGGTAAATCGAAGTTAGCGCCGTCTCCGGCTTTGTTCTCGCCAAGCAGAGCCGCGATCTCTTCACGCAGTATCCTGTCCAGCTCATCTGTGCTCACGTACTTGTCGCGTGCTACCCGCTTTTCGATGCGGTCGATTATTTTGATGGTGGTGTCTACCCCTACATCGGCATTAACGAGTATTTCCTCCAGCTCGTCCAGCACGCCCACATCTACTGTGGATTTGCCCATAACGGCCTTACTTAATTGTCCAAAAAAGTTAGTTTTGGACTTCTCCAGACCTTTATCCAGAGACTCCTTTTTCTTTTCTTTACCAAAAAAGTCAAAAATTCCCATCTTAATTCAGTGTAGGGTGTTGTGTTGTGTCAAGTGACACGGTAATATACCAAAAAAGTCCCAAACGAGGGACTTCTTAGTGATTCTATCTATGTAAAGTAGAGTAGTAGTAGGTTGTATTACTTAGCCAGGAACTCCTGTACTTTGTCAACAGGTACCATTTCTTCTCTAAAAGTGTAAGCACCTGTTTTAGGAGACTTTACAGCTTTAATTACCTTTGCCCAGTCTTTGCCTGTAGCGGTCTTCAGGGTCGCAACAACTTTCTTAGCCATGGTCTATTTAATTTCTTTATGTAAGGTTACTTTTCTTAATACAGGATTATACTTCTTAAGCTCCATGCGCCCAGTAGTGTTCTTTCTGTTTTTGGTAGTGATGTACCTTGAAGTTCCAGGCAGGCCAGTAGCTTTATGCTCTGTACACTCCATGATTACCTGGATTCTATTACCTTTTGCTTTTTTAGCCATCTCAACTAGTAATTTTTTATTTAGGACTGCAAATATACGAGCTTAAATTATTCATTGCAAACGAACTGCATCTTTTTATTTAAACCTTCGAAGCAATATTTGCTCTTTCTGTTATCTTTATTTGTTTAGCAGGGTTTTCGATGCTAAAACCACTTTTTACAAATGTGTTAGCCTACCCTCTTGTGCCTTTAGGCATTCCCTTTTAAGGTGCTGCGCGCGCTGCTTGGTTCCATTTTAAATACAACAAGTAAATTATTGCAATAAAAATGACCTTCCGGAAGCTTATGCGAGCTTTTAAAGGCTAGGGCATAAGGTGACAAATCTTCTATCAGAAGAGAGCTAAAAACTCTTCATACCCTCACCCAACCAAAATTTCCACACCTTCAACACTGCGTTAATCAGCGTAGCAGCCCACTAACACATTAAACTGGCTTGGCCTCATACAAAAAAACAGCAACGGAGCGAGGCGAAGACTGCATGGGCAGTAGCTCTCTCCGTTGCCGGTATGCTTTATCTACAAGTACCAGATGGCGTTTCCGGGTTGCGTGCTTTACTGACAAAGCTTGCTTATACCAGCAGCACCCGTTGCCGGTTAATGGTTACTAGTAAAGGATATATCCTTGCTCAACAGCTTTTTTCAGAACAGCTGTAATACCATTTTTGTTAATGGTTCTTAAAGCTGAAGTTGAAACTTTAAGGGTTATCCATGCATCTTCTTCAGGGATGTAGAAACGCTTCTTCTGAAGGTTTGGATAAAACTTACGCTTAGTCTTGTTGTTAGCGTGTGATACGTTATTACCAACTTGTACTCTTTTTCCGGTTAAGTCGCAAACTCTTGCCATCTTGTATATTCTTCTAAATTATTTCAATAGGGGTGCAAAGATCATAAAAAAGTTACAGAAAGTCAAAAGCATAGCTAATATTTTTATACCGAAGCTGTTAAAACACCTCTCCTGCCGCACCAAACCGGCCTGCTAACGCCCCTGCCGACCGGTCTGCTGCTGCTTTTTATGGAAGCCATAGGGGCAGTGCTTACAGCCGTTCTGACAGCAATAGCCGCGTTTAAGGTGGTACTTGGCTGTAAAAACCATTAGCCCCTGCTCGTTCAGATAATAGTCTTCGCCTTCTTTTAATTGTCCGCCCAATTTTTGCTAAATTAATTTGACTTAGGTGCAAAGTTAAGCAGAAATCAGAAATAGCAGACCCTCAGCCTAATTTTGCGCCAAAGCCTCTGGAAGGGCAATCTCATTAGAAGAATTTGGTTGTTGATTGTCTAAGGGCTGAATGGTGGCTGTGGGAATGATGTAAGGAAATATTGAATTTTGAGAGAGAAATTAACTGAGTAACTCTGAACTTTCCATTTAGAAATAGATCTGTATTCAGTATTCAGAGTCTAATATCTAACTCCTGATATGGCTGAATAGCCCAAATTCGCTACATTCACAACCATTATGTATTATCTTGGTAAAATATAACCACTGCCTGCAACTGCAGGTGTCTCTTTAAACCCTGAAAACTATGTCTATGCAAACCATCACTTCGAGCCAACAAGCCATCGACACTGAGCACCAATTCGGCGCGCATAATTACCACCCACTGCCTGTGGTGCTGAACCGTGGCGAAGGCGTGTACCTCTGGGATGTGGAGGGCAAACGCTATTACGATTTTCTGTCGGCCTACAGCGCCGTGAACCAGGGCCATTGCCACCCTAAGATCATAGGGGCACTAATAGAGCAGGCCCAGCAGCTCACCCTTACTTCCCGCGCTTTTTACAACGATAAACTGGGGCTGGCGGAGCAGTATATCTGTGAGTATTTCGATTACCAGAAGTCGCTACTCATGAACTCAGGGGCAGAGGCCGTAGAGACCGCCATTAAGCTGGCCCGCAAGTGGAGCTACCTTAAAAAAGGCATTGCACCGCACAAAGCAGAGATCATAGTGGTAGAAAGCAACTTCCATGGGCGCACCACCGGCATTATCTCCTTCTCTACCGACCCCGACTCCACCAAAGGCTTCGGCCCTTACATGCCCGGTTACAAAGTGATACCCTACAACGACCTGGAGGCACTGGAGCAGTCACTGCAGGCAAACCCAAATGTATGCGCCTTTATGGTAGAACCCATTCAGGGCGAAGCCGGTGTGGTTGTTCCGGATGCAGGCTACCTGGCAAATGCGCACGCGCTCTGCCGCAAATACAATGTGCTGTTTATTACCGACGAAATTCAGACAGGCATTGGGCGCACTGGCGAGCTGCTGGCTGGTTATTACGACAGAGTAAAAGCCGATATCCTGATATTGGGGAAAGCGCTGTCGGGCGGCGTGCTGCCGGTATCGGCGGTGCTGGCCAACGATGAAATTATGCTGTGCATTAAACCTGGCGAACATGGCTCCACGTTTGGCGGAAACCCTCTGGCAGCAGTGGTAGCCATAGCAGCGCTGCAGGTTGTAAAAGAAGAAAAGCTAACTGAGAATGCAAAGGCCATGGGCGAGGTTTTCAGGGCGCGCATGGAGCGCCTGAAACAGCAGCGGCCAGAACTCGTGACTCTGGTACGCGGAAAGGGCCTGCTCAATGCTATTATTGTAGAACCTACCGCCGATGGCCGTACCGCCTGGGATGTGTGCGTGGCGCTGAAAGACAAAGGCTTGCTGGCCAAACCCACCCACGGCGACATTATCAGGTTTGCACCTCCACTGGTTATTACCGAAGACCAAATACACGCCTGCTGCGATATAATAGAAGGCGTGATCATGAACTTTTAAGCACGGGCAAATCAGTAGCAAACGGTTCTGCTGTAATACACAATTGCGTACCTTTGCAGCTGCAAAACAGATTTTCTCAGCATAGCATTTATACAATGATACGAAGACCAAGACGTAACCGCCAGACAGAGGCCATCCGCAACATGGTGCAGGAGAACACAGTGGGGGTGCACGATTTTATATTCCCTTTATTTTTAATTGAAGGCGAGAACAAGAAAGTAGAGATCAGTTCTATGCCCGGCATTTACCGCTACACCATCGATCAGGTGCTGGAAGAGGTGCAGGCATGCGTGGACCTGGGCATTAAAGTGTTTGCTCCTTTCCCAAGCATCTCCGAAGAAATAAAAGACAAATACGCTACCGAGAGCCAGAACCCGGAAGGTCTCTTTCCTAGCGCCATCCGTGCCATTAAGCAGAACTTTCCGGAGGTAGCCTTGGTAACCGACGTAGCCATGGACCCCTATAGCTCCGATGGCCACGATGGCATTGTGGAGAACGGTGAAATTATAAACGACGAAACGCTGGAGGTGCTGGGCAAAATGGCCCTCACACAGGCGCAGGCCGGAGCCGACATTGTGGCCCCATCCGACATGATGGACGGTCGCATCGGGCATATCCGCAAGGTGCTCGACGAAAACGGCTTTCAGAAAGTGGCGATTATGGCCTACACAGCTAAATATGCCAGCGCTTTCTACGGCCCCTTCCGCGATGCCCTGGGTTCTGCGCCAAAATCTGGCGACAAAAAAACGTATCAGATGAACTACGCCAACAGCCGCGAAGCCCTGATAGAAGCCGAACTCGACACGCTGGAAGGAGCCGACTACCTGATGGTGAAACCCGCCCTGGCTTACCTCGACGTAATTAAGCTGCTCCGCGACAACTCTAACCTGCCCATTGCCGCCTACAACATCAGCGGCGAGTACGCTATGGTGAAAGCCGCCGCCCAAAACGGTTGGCTTGACAACGACAAAGCCATGGCCGAAATCCTGACAGGCATTAAACGAGCCGGAGCCGATGTGATTCTTACTTACTTCGCCAAAGAATACGCGCAGTACCTGAAAAAACAGTAGCTACCATATATAAGCTGCTCGCAGTGTGCCTGGCTCCTGCGAGCAGCTTTCCCCTATCCTCACCTAGCAGCAAAATGGGTAAAATCACCTCTAGAAGTCTTTTTTCATTAGAATAATTGGCCGAAGTTAGGCACTTTAATTTCAGGAGTGTGTGCCTAAAGTTGTTTCCAATACTTTTGGCACCCGTTTCATCCGGTGCCCTAAGACTTTACTGTTGCATTGTAGAAGTCTTAGCGCTCGCGGCCGCGGGGCCTCGTTCTTGGGCATCGCGCTGCTGCATCTTTCCTGCCCGCAAGCGGGCTGCCGCTCCCGCGGCACCAGAAACCTGCAAAGGCGCTCAACCCAAGAACTGATTTATGTGCTCTGAGCAAGAGCTACAGGGCCAGCAACAGTACAGCACTTTCATTTTAATTACTTTACCAGTGTCGTTAGTAAGTAATAATTGTACGATTGCTAATCAATCTACTTTATTACGGCAGCAAGCTACAGAGAAAACACCTTTGCCAGGTACACCTATTGAGCCGGCACTGTCTGAGCGTTCAGCGAGTGGGGGAAGGGGCCCTCGATTTGGCGAGTCTTGATTTTTTTGGTTCTTTTTGTATCAAGACAAAAAGAACCAAAGACTTAAGCAATGGAATAACTTACCTCTGAAAGTCTGTTATTAAGTGACTATACGCACTTAGACTAAACCGCCAGTAGCCTTTGCTAAAGGACCTCGTCCACAAGATCTTTTCAAGATGACAAAAGTGAGATAGTACATGAGCGACAAAACATGCTCGACTATCGCACTACTTGGATCAGAGTAACTATCTCACATCAGAATAATACGTCTTTATCACGCTAAACCTGCAGTAAATCCTAAAAACAGCCATTTGAACCTTCGATTCCTGTACTTAGTTCATCTATTAACCACGAATAAAAAGCAGTAGCTCTGCACGCAACTTCATAACTTTTGCCTTTCTGCTGCTGTTATCTTAACTTGAAGAACTAACTCGCTACTCTGGTACCTTATATGAAAGGACTTTGGCTATTACTTGTTGCCTTAGTTACAGCCTCCCCGGCTATAGCACAGCAAGGTATCACTCCAATTCGTGCAAATGTAGAAGTGCTGAAAAACCTGTCGGAGGCAGCCAATAAAGACTTTAAAATTAACCGCGCCAAAGCCATAAATCTTGCTAACAAAAATGGTTGGGTCATAGAAAAAACCTACAAAGACGGTTCTCATATGTCGCTGCAAGGCCTCGATGCCAACGGCCTGCCCGTTTACTACATTACCTACAACAACACCCGTGCAGCAGCCACTACCAAAACCGACCAGCTCTGGGCGGGCGGCGGACTTGGCCTGAACCTGAGCGGAGCCAACAGCAGCGTGAGCAACAAGCTCGGAGTTTGGGATGCAGGCCGCATACTCGAAACACACCAGGAGCTGCGTGGAAGGGTAGTGCAGAAAGACAATGCCTCCGCCACCCCAGATGACCACGCCACCCACGTTGCCGGCACCTTGGTGGCCAGTGGCGTAAACGGCTTTGCCAAAGGCATGGCCTTTGGGGTAAGGCAGCTGCAGGCTTACGACTACAACAACGATGTATCGGAAATGGCCGCCGCAGCCAACAATCTGTTGGTTTCTAACCACTCCTATGGCTCTATTGCCGGCTGGCGCTACAACTCCGATCGCAAAGGTACTAAAGAAGATCCCTACTGGGAGTGGTGGGGCGATGGAGAAATCAGCGACACCGTAGACTATAAATTCGGCTACTACTCCGATGTTGCCACCTCTTGGGACCGCATTGCCTTTAACGCACCATATTACCTGATTGTAAAATCGGCAGGAAATAACCGCAACGACAACGGTCCGGTCGTAGGCGAACCTTACTACAAACGGAGCCGCAACGGCAATTTTACACTGGTGGCCTCACGCCCGGCCAACATCAGCAACAACAACGGCTACGATAACATACCCACCTACGGCACAGCCAAAAACATACTCACGGTAGGAGCCGTTGCCGCCATTCCCAATGGCTACAACAGGCCTTCTGATGTAGCCATTTCCGCTTTCAGCAGCTTTGGCCCCACCGACGATGGCCGTATTAAGCCCGATATTGTAGGCAATGGTGTGGCGGTGCTTTCTACCAGCAGCACCGGCGATTTTGCTTACCGCTCCTCTAACGGCACCTCCATGGCTTCACCCAACGTAGCAGGCACGTTACTGCTCCTGCAGGAGCACTATGCCAACCTCAACAATGGAGCCGCTATGCGCGCTGCCACTTTAAAAGGACTGGCTATACATACTGCCGATGAGGCGGGTCCTGCTCCAGGCCCAGATTACAGCCACGGCTGGGGCTTACTCAATGCCGACAAGGCTGCTACTGTCATCTCAAATACCAACCAGTCTCACCTAGTACAGGAAAGAAGCCTGAACCAATCTCAGGTGTACACGCTGCAGGTGGTAGCTTCCGGCTACGGGCCATTGGTAGCAACCATCTGCTGGGCCGACCCGGAAGCAACTGCCACACCAATAGGAAAAGATGCCCTGAACAACCGTACTCCTCGCCTGGTCAACGATCTGGACCTGCGCATCAGCGGCCGTGGCACCACCTACCTGCCCTGGACACTCAACCCGCTGAACCCTGCAGAAGCAGCTCACCCCGGCGATAATACGCTGGACAATGTAGAGCAGATCACCATTGCCAATGCCGTACCCGGCGAAACCTATACCATCCGAATTTCGCACAAAGGCACGCTCCGCAACGGCAAACAGGATTACTCGCTGCTGGTGAGCGGAGTTGGAGGTAAAGCCTACTGCGCCAGCGCGCCCTCTTCTGATGCCGGAGCTCGTATCAACAGTTTCGCCCTTGGCTCCTACGCACACACCATGCCGGGAACTGGCTGCTCCACCCTCCGCGACTATACCGCAGCAGCTCCTATTTTCTTTGAGCCAGGCCAAACCCAACAACTTACCATCACAACAGGCTCTTGCGGTGCAGCGGCAGCTACAGCAGCCAAAGCCTTTTTCGATTGGAACAACAATGGCAGCTTTACCGATGCCGGTGAGGAAGTTGTGCTGGCAGGTACAGGCACTTTAACAGGCAACGTAACGGCACCAAACTACCTAATTGCCGGTAATAAAGTAAGAATGCGCCTGGTGCTGCAGGAAACCGAAGACATCAGCAGCATAAGCGCCTGCGGCTCATATCCCCGCGGCGAAACGCAAGAATATGTGGTGCAGCTTATCAGGCAGCAGAACGATGTGGGCATTACAGCCATTTCTATTCCTGGAGGCTCTCTGTGTGCCACACCAGACCAGGCCTTGGTAGTGAGAGTAAGAAACTTTGGAGAAGCGGCACAAAAAGATATTCTGGTGTCGGTGAATGTGCTGCAAAACGGTAACCAGGTAGCAACCTTAACTGGCATCTACAACCGCACACTGGCTCCTTTTTCAGAAGAAGAATTTTTGATGGAAGGTAGCTTCCCAACCGAGGCAGGGGCCTCTTATGAACTCATAGCCACCTCTGCCCTCGAGTCCGATATAGTGCCAGCCAACAACCGCCTCTCCCGCACCATCGCTATTAGTGCGGCAGCGGCACCGCCTCAGGCATCGGCGGTGCGTTGTGGCACCAGCTCGCAGTTCACACTCAACAGCTCGGGCGGCAGTTCCACCTATTGGTATACTTCTGCAGATGCCACCACTCCCGTGGCAGCCGGGCACCAGCTATCGGCCGATCTGGGGCAGGTAGGCAGCAGCCTGTTTGTAGCGCTCAACGATTTTTCTGGCACCGTGGGCCCTGCCACCAAAAGTTTCGCAACGGGTGGAGGTTACAACCAGTTCACACCCGATGTGCTGGTTACCACCAATGCCCCCATGCTCCTCGAGAGTGCCCGCCTCTACATTGGCCACAGCGGCCGCATCACTTTTACAGCTTTTAATGCAGATGGTGCTCCTGTATCGAGCCGCACCCTGAATGTAGTCGCAACCCGCACTACCCCTGGCACAGGTGTGCAGCCCGATGATCCTGCCGATACGGGAGCTGTCTACTACCTGGGCCTGGCCTTACCAGAAGCCGGAGAGTACCGCATTGGCATCGCCTACGAAGGTGGAGCCACCATTTACAGAAACAACGAAGGAGTAGAAGGTTACCCGTTTGGTTTGCCCAATGTGTTTACTATTACCGGCTCCAGCGCCAACCCCGGCCCCTTAAGCTACTACTATTACCTCTACGACTTAAAAATAAAGGCGCTAGGTTGCCCAAGCGAACGAGCACCCGCAGAAATTACAACAGGAGCCTCCATTCCGCAGCCTGTCGTAACGCGCAATGGCAAAACGCTCCTCTCATCAGCAGCAACAGGCAACCGCTGGTACCTGAACGGCAGACTGCTGGTTGGTGCCACCGGCAACACTTTTACCCCCGAAGAATCGGGCAGCTACAGTGTAATGGCTTCTGCAGCGGGTTGTATCTCCGATATGTCGGTGCCCTACTCCTATATTCACAGGCCCGATGTGCAGGAGCTAGGGCCGGAGTTGCTGGTATCTCCTAACCCAAGTTCGGGACGTTTCAGACTGGAGCTGGAAACAGAGCAGGCCGAAGACATTACCTTTGAAGTAACCGACATGGTGGGCCACCTGCTGTACACAGGCAAGGTAGAGCAACGCAACGGGCAGTTCGAAGGCTTTGTAGATTTATCAGGGCGAGCCTCGGGCGTGTATCTGCTGCGGGTGCAGCATGGCAGCAGGCAATATACCAGAAAGCTCGTGGTGCAACGGTAGTACAATGTGCTATTTCTGTACAGGAGCCTCCGGACGATGTGCGGAGGCTCCTGCATTTTTGCAGCTCATTTTTCTCTATCTTTAAGCCATGACGACTCTTTTAAAGAACTCCCTCCAATTCCTGGCGCTTTTCCTACTAGTCCTGACTGGCTGCACAACGGCACCTGCTACACAAAGCCAGGAGCCGTTGACCTTTTATAGCAGCCTTGCCAGCTTTTGCGGCAACTCGTTTCAGGGCACGGTGGTACATCCCTCCGATGGTACCGATCCGTTTGCTGGCAAACCTTTGGTCATGCATATCCAGACCTGCTCCGACACCACCTTACGCATTCCGTTTCTGGTTGGAGAAGATAGATCGCGTACCTGGCTAATCCGGAAAACGCCGGATGGACTGCAACTCAAACTCAAACATGATCACCGCCACGAAGATGGCACCCCAGACGACATAACCATGTACGGGGGCATCTCTGCGGCTCCGGCAGAGGCACTTACACACGCCTTTCCCGCAGATGCTCATACTGCACAACTACTGCCTGCTGCCTCTACCAACGAATGGACGCTGGCCCTAAGCCCCGATGGCAAAACCTTCAGCTACATCCTCAAACGCGATAACCAACTCCGCTTCCAAGCCGACTTCGATCTTACAAAACCATTGTAGCCAAGCTTATCAGGGCTTTAAAATTGCCTCTGGAAGGGTGTTTTCATTAGAATAATTGGCTGTTGTGTAGTATTGCACTTTCTACTGTATTGCGGCAGGAAACTACGGGCGAAGACATCTGCCAAGTGCACAGATCGAGCCGGCACTGTTGGGGGAAGGGGCTCTCTTTAGACAAAATTGTCTTGATTGTTTTGGTTCTCTTTGTATCAAGACAAAAAGAACAAAGACTCCAGCAATGTAACAGCTGCACTCCGCTGTCACGGCAATAGAAATTGCTATGCGAACTTAAACGTACACCACCAGTAGCTACTGGTTTAGGCTCTTGCTCACAAGATCCCTTCTGGATGACAAAAGTGGGACAGCGGAGGAGCAAAATATACTCGACTACTGCACAACTTGAGTTAATTGTACTAAAGAAGAGAGCGCCATACCCTTTGCAGGATATGGCGCTCTTGTTAGGTTACTTTAAAATTGCAGGAGATTACAGGTCCTCTTCCCGCACCAGCATCAGCACGGCACTTTGCGGCACGATGTAGTATTTTTCGTTGAGGTAGTTGATCTCGATGGCATCGCGTTGCAGGTAAATAGCCAGGTCTCCTTCTTTAGACTGCAGCGGAATATAGCGCACCATCTCCTCTTCGTCTTCGCGCTCCCAAGCCTCCTCATCAAAACCATAATCGGCCGGGATAGGGTAACCTGGTCCTACTTTCATTATATAGCCTTCCTGCACTTTTTCTTTTTCCTGCACGCCGGGTGGCAGGTACAAACCGCTTTTGGTCTGCTCCCGTGCAGATTTGGGCTTAATCAGTACCCTATCTCCTACAATGATTATTTTCTCCAGTTTATTCTTTTCAGAAACCCTCATTGGTAATGTACTCATGTTTTTTTGTATCGTATGCTTTACTCTCTCCTTTATATCAGAAGCTTAACCGCAAAATTAATCAAATTTAACATATAAAAGCTTTCTTAAAAGAAGCGGTACTTTCTGATGCCCTTCCAGCTGTTAAACCGGCTATTCTTTCCAGCTCATCGGGTATTTCTCATCCATAAAAGTGAGAGCATCTTCTGTTAAATGCAGCGGCTTAAAGGTATCGATCATAACGGCATACTCTTTCGTTTCTTTTTTACCAATGCTGGCCTCTACAGTACCAGGGTGCGGCCCATGCGGAATACCTCCTGGATGAACCGTAAAGGAGGCTCTGTCTACGCCTTTGCGGCTCATAAAGTCGCCATCTACGTAATAGAGCACTTCATCGGAGTCTACGTTGGAGTGGTTGTACGGCGCCGGTATAGCTAAGGGGTGGTAATCGAAAAGGCGGGGCACAAAAGAGCAGATCACAAAGTTGTGGGCCTCGAAAGTCTGGTGCACCGGAGGCGGCTGGTGCACGCGCCCTGTAATAGGCTCAAAATCATAAATAGAGAAGGCATAGGGGTAAAAGTAGCCATCCCAGCCTACTACATCATAAGGGCTGAAGTCGTAGTAGTACTGGTGCAGAAAGCCTTCTTTCTTAATCTGTACCAGGTGCTCCCCTCCTGGCTGATACTCGATAAGCTCGTGCGGCGGGCGCAGGTCGCGTTCGCTGTAAGGAGAATGCTCCAGCAATTGCCCAAACTGATTGCGGTAACGACGCACCGTCTCCACCGGACTAAATGACTCAATAATAAGCAAGCGAACCGGGCCATCTGCAAAATGAAAATGGTGAATGATAGTACGTGGAATAACCAGATAATCGCCTTCGTTAAACTCTAACTTACCCATTTGCGAATAAAGCACGCCACTACCCTCGTGCACAAACACTACTTCATCGGCCTGAGCATTTTTATAAGAGTAGCTCATTTTTCTTTCAGAGGGGCTGCAGATGCTGATGGCTACATCGTTGTTCAGGAGCAAGGTTTTACGGGCACTCAGGTAATCAGGCCCGGTTTCGGTTAGTTGGAGGGTGCGCAAGTGGTGCGGGGCAAGTTTTACATTATCGGCCACTTTGGGAGCAAATGGCACTGGTTCTCCAATGCGGCTGATACGGGTAGGCGGATTAACATGGTATAGCAGTGAGGCAACTCCACTAAAACCAAGGGTGCCAACCAACTGCTCTGCATAAAGACTGCCATCCGGCTGCCGGAACTGCGTGTGCCGCTTATGCGGAATGTTACCTAACTTATGATAGTACGCCATGAGATCACCTCCAATCTTAGATCTTATTAAAACGATGAAACGCTTATGCAAAAGTTGCTTGTTTACTAAACTGCCTTACCTCTTTAAGCCTTTGGTCTCTACACCCTAAAAAACCTTCGGAAGGCCATTTTCATTAGAATAATTGCGGCGTTTTAAATAGCTTTTTTGTAGAATATTAAAGGTAGGCTGAATAACTTTATTATTAACTAATTTTGGTGTCTAGCATCTAAAATCTATCATTTAACAGCTTCTTTCTAAGCGCCTCCCTTGGCTAGCTTACCGGCCCGTGAGAATTGCTTGAGCGCCTCCTGAAACTCTTCATCGGTTTCGTGCAGTACCGGGAAAAAGCCGTCGTTGCCGTACACGCTGCGGCCAATAAAGGCCTTCAGGTTATTACGGAGAAGGTTTTTGGAGCGCTTAAACTGCTCTTCGTCATACTCTATATCAGCGCTTTTTGCCAGCCTTACCACGTCCTGCAACATTTTGTCTGTTACCTCAAAGTTTTTCTGAAAACGATCAAAGGGCATTTTATCCAGGTCTTTGCGGTTGTCGCGGTAGTAGCTCAGCGTATATTCCCTTATCACGTTTTTACTGTACAGCTCGCTCATGTAGTGCGACAATTCCGTTGTATCGCGGGCTACAAATACATCGGGCATAATACCACCGCCACCATACACGGTGCGGCCACGGGTTGTTTTATACTTAAGGGAATCTACAAACAAGCTGCTATCCGGGTGGAAGTACTCGCCACGCTCAAACCTGTGCAGCATGTCGAGCTGGTACTCTTCTGATCCGGCTACATACGGCTTCTGAATAGAGCGACCACTTGGTGTATAGTAGCGCGAAATGGTAAGGCGGAGCTCTGAGCCATCGTTCAACGGAATTGGCATCTGCACCAGGCCCTTGCCAAAAGAGCGACGACCTACAATCAGGGCCCGGTCGTTGTCTTGCAAGGCTCCTGCCACAATCTCAGAAGCAGAGGCGCTGCCTTCGTCTACGAGTACAATAAGAGCACCACTTTCGAACTCACCTTTGGTTCTGGCAAAGGTTTTAGAGTCATATTTAGTGCCTTTTCCATCGGTATACACAATCAGCTTGTTGCCTGACAAGAACTCATCGGCCATGCGGGTGGCGTGGTCCATGTAGCCGCCAGGGTTGCCACGCAGATCCAGGATGAGCTGCTGCAATCCCTTTTTCTTGAGGCCGGTAAGTGCCTGCTTAAATTCTTCGTAAGTATTGGCAGAGAACCGACTCACCTTAATATAGCCGGTGTTGTCGTCTACCATATAGCTCACATCCACCGATCTGGTCGGGATTTTGTTGCGGCTTATGGTAAAGTTTAGTGGCTTGTTAGTGCCTTTACGCTGGATGGTCATAGATACTTTGCTGCCTTTGGGGCCGCGCAAACGCTTAAATACACCTTCGTTGGTAATACCGATACCGGCTACCGTTTCGTTGTCTACCTTGATAATCTTGTCGCCGGCCTGTATGCCTGCTGCTTCTGAAGGCCCTCCACTGATTGGCGTAACCACATAAATGGTGTCTTTAAAAATATTGAATTCAACACCAATACCTTCAAAATCGCCTTCGAGGTAAGAACGTGCCATGGCCAGCTGTGCAGACGGTATGTAAGATGTGTGCGGGTCCAGCTTTTCCAGCATCTTAGTGATGGCAAAGTCAGACAGTTCCGAAATATTAACTGTATCTACATAATCGCGGTCTATATAGCTCAAGATATCACGAAACTTCAGGTAGCTTTTAGCAGTGTCTTGTGGGTTGCCGGTAGAAGGAGAAAAGGTATTGGCACCTATCAGTACGCCAACAGCCAAGGCTAAGGCTATAAATAAGGGTAGTCTGATCTGAAACAAGGAATTGCCTTGCCAGTTGCGCTCCGGCTGTGGTGTCTGCTCCTCTTGTTGGGTATTTTTTGGCTCTTCACTCATCTCTTCAAATTATATTTAATGGGGTAGAATCTGTCTTTACTTTCGCCTGCTAAATCTAAGAAAAAAACGGGAACGGTTCGTCTACTTTTACTTTAGTAGCGGAGGCTATGTTATAGTCTAACATCAAAAGATACAAAGTTTGTTCTGATTATTCTACTTTTTACGAATCCGGAAGTGTTATTACTGCTTTTGCAGCCGATAGCTGAAAATGTACCCTGTAATAGACAGCTATAGCTGTTGCATTCGTTTGCCGACACCATTTCAGGTAACAGTTGCTGGCAAAAACCCAACCTAAACAAGCCCTAAAACCTTAAAAATGTATTACCTTTGTACTACAAATTGTGTGCTACGTATTTTATAACTGCCAAGAGAGGGCCTTTGTAGCAGACACACCGCAACAGCAATGGGAAGAATTCTGGCAATAGATTACGGAAACAAACGAGTGGGCATTGCCGTGACTGACACGCTGCAAATAATTGCGAACCCCTTAGAAACCGTTCATGCCAAAGATGTGTTGTCTTTTCTGAAAGGCTACCTGCAGCGAGAGCCTGTAGATGCCCTGGTGGTAGGCATGCCGCGCAACTTGGCTGGCAACCCCACCGACTCTACCCAGCATGTAGTAGGCTTTGTAAGGAAGCTACAGAAAGAATTCCCGGCTACGCCTGTACACACAGTTGATGAGCGTTTTACTTCCCGCATGGCACAGCAGGCTATGCGGGCAGGTGGCCTTAAGAAGAAAGACCGGCAGGACAAAGGTACAGTAGACCGTGTAAGTGCCGCTATTATTTTACAATCGTATTTAGAAAGCAGAAATATATGATTTACCCGATTACCGCCTATGGCGACCCTGTACTGAAAGAGCACGCACAGGAGATTCCAAAGGACTACCCTGATCTGAAAGAACTTGTAGACGACATGTTTGCTACCATGTACCATGCCCATGGCGTAGGACTTGCCGCCCCACAGATCAGCAAAAGCATCCGTCTGTTTGTGATAGACTCAGAGCCAATGATGGATGATGAGGACGAAGGCAAGGGCGTAAAGAAGGCCTTCATTAACCCTGAGATTATAGAAGAAGACGGCGAAGAATGGGGCTTTGAGGAAGGCTGCCTGAGTATACCGGGTGTGCGGGAAGTGGTGTACCGCCCGGAACGTATTGTTATCCGCTACTTCGACGAAGAATGGAACGACCACACCGACACTTACGATGGCATGACGGCCCGTGTTATTCAGCACGAGTACGATCACATAGAGGGCATTCTTTTTACCGATTATCTTTCGGGCCTGAAGAAGAGATTGCTCAAAACAAAGCTCACCAAGATTTCTAAAGGCGATGTGGATGCCGATTACAAAATGAAATTCCCGGCGCTGTCTAAAAAGCGATAGGCACCATACTAACTAAAAAAAAACCGCCTGCTGCAGCTTTGCAAAAGGCGGTTTTTTTATGCCTTGTCTGATTAAGTTGCATCTTCTACTGGCTTGTAAGCTGTGTTAGTTCGTTTATAAGTTTTTCGCGCCTGGCTGTAACAAAGGGGTAACGAGTGCCATCTTTGGTAATAACATCCAGCCCCATCGGAAGAATAAGCAGCCGGTTCTTCTTTTCAAACCGGTCTATCTCATTTAACCGTACAAAGGTGCTGTCGCGGCCATGTACGTATACTGGCACAGGCCAGTACTGAGGCTGTGGCACAAATATCAATTCTTCTTCGGTAGCAGCCACCCATCCCTTCGCCGGCCATATGTTTGGCGACTTTCGGTGCAATTCTACATTTTTCTGCACCATCACGAGCTTCTCACCGGATGCCGAGTACATAGGGGCTTTAGACTGACAGCCAGAGGCGAAAAGAGCAGCGACTATAGCAACAATAACGTTCGTTTTCATAAGCATAATGGTCGGATAAAATTCTATATAATCTTTCAGAAAGATAAGTTAAAACAAAATATGCTTAAAACTTAATACAAAATCATTTTTATAGCTAATTCTATATCTAACCTGAGCTTGTTTAGCACCAAATTATATCTGGAAGAGTGTTTTTATTAGAATAATTGGGGATGGATAGTTGGAAGAATAGGAAAGGTTGTTTTTAAAGGAGATATAACGAAATACAACCTTATAAATTTTTGCACTGTCGCAAGCATAAAATTCAACCCAACTGCACCCCTGGCCGTTTCAAATTCGTACGTCAGTTTTATGACAGCTGCGTTTCGGATCATAGCACTTTTTTTAGCCTGCTGGCTCCTGCTGCCTCTCAATGGCTTTACCTGGGGTTTCTTCGCCCACCAGCGCATCAACAGGCTGGCAGTTTTCACGCTGCCGCCCGAAATGGTGACCTTTTACAAAAAGCACATCCGCTACATTACCGAAAATGCCGTTAACCCCGACCGCCGCCGCTATGCTGTGGCAGGTGAGGCCCCACGGCATTACATCGATATTGATGTGTACGGCGACAGCGCCATCTACAAAATGCCGCGTTACTGGCAGCAGGCCGTCGAGAAGTACTCCGAAGATACCCTGATGGCTTACGGCATTGTGCCCTGGCACATTAACCGCATGAAGTACCAACTCACAGAAGCATTCAGAGAACGTAACGTCGACCGAATTCTGCGCCTTTCCGCTGACCTGGGTCATTATATTGCCGATGCCTGTGTTCCCTTGCACACCACTCACAACTACAACGGGCAGCTAACGGGGCAGCGAGGTATACACGGCTTCTGGGAATCGCGGTTGCCAGAGTTACTATCTGACAACTACGACTTTTTTGTGGGGCCTGCCACCTATATTGAGCAGCCACAGCTCCGGGCCTGGGACCTGGTAACCTCTGCACACCTGGCTTTAGACTCTGTACTGCGGTTTGAGCGGGAACTGACCCAGCAGTTCGACGAAGACAAAAAATACAGCTTTGAAGTGCGCAACAACGTTACGGTACGTGTTTACTCCAGCGCTTTCTCCAAAGCCTACCATGACAGGCTAAATGGGCAGGTAGAGCGGCAGATGCGGCTTGCCATACAGACTGTGGCCAGCTTTTGGTACACTGCTTGGGTAGATGCCGGCCAGCCGCATTTAACCGGCAATGTTTCGGAAGAAGAGCAGCAACTGCTCAAGATGGAAGAAAAAGATTATGACAAAGGCCAGCACAAAGCTCGCGAAGAGGGAGACGCCTCACTGCCCCTTCCCCACCAGTCACACAGCATGGCTCTTTGCTGCGCCAGAGAAGAACAATAAAAAGCAGTGACTTTCAGCTCCTCAAGCGCCTTACCAGCTAGTAGCTGCGGAATTATGGCTGCTGCACATCACCTGCAAACCTCTTGTAAAGGTCTATACGCAACTGCCGGAGCAATCTGAGTGGGAGCGGCAGCCGGTTGTACGGCCACATGATAAACGGAGCTGGAGTGGACCCAAAACTAGCGTAGAAATGAGCAATATTATCTAAAGAAGGACTTTCAAAATCCAGTACCCAGTGGGAATTAGCATTTTGCCTGATGACTTCGTCGAGCAGCAGTGTGCGGCCGTTTTTGGCTCTGCCAGCAGCGTTAGCGGCGTTAAACAGGTAAATAATCCTGCCTTCGTAGAACACAAACATAGCAGCAGCATTCAGTTCGCCGTCGGCAGTGGCAGTGTACCACAGTTTTACCAGTTGCCTTTGCCGCAGCTCCTGATACAGCGTTCGCAAGAGCGTATAGGCTGCCTCGTCTACGCCTCCGTAGATCTTGTGCTGCACATTCTCCTTAAAAAACTTTATCATCGGCTCAGGATCGGCCTGCTCCACCAAGTGCAAACCCGCCTGTTGCGCCCGCTTTAGGTTTAACTTGCGGTCGCGCGTATAGTTTTTGACGATGGTCCCGTAAGGCTGGTTTAACGGCAGGTAATGGGTGTAGCAAGTTCTGAATTCGGCCTCCCAGCCAGGCACCTGCTTCAGCAGGTCGGTATTGGCAGTATTAAAGCTATAGGTGGTGCTGAGTCTAAAGTGGTTACGGACTACCTGCAGCATCTCCCCTACCTGCTGCGCATTACATTTGGCTGTTGCAAAAATACCCAGCTGCTGACAAAACAAAGGCTGGCGCAGGTACAGCATACCAATCTTTCGGGTTACCGGCAGCGGCAGCACAGCAACATAAGCCCCCTCCTGCTCCACTACCACGGCCCACCACCCCGGCGACACCACATCCAGGTACCACGACAGCGCGTACACCTGACGCTCCGGAGAGGCTGAGATACAGGCATCCCAGGCTTTCTTATTTAACTCGTGGTGGCGCAGGTACCGAATCATGGTGAACTGTTGAAAGCACGCAAGCTAGTAAATAGCCACATCAATCTGAAAAAATAAGCGTAAAACCCATAGGCCTCTTCCAGCAAAAAGAGCTCTGGAAGGGCCTTTTCATTAGCAGAATTTGATTGCTGGTTGTTGAGTGGTTAAGTTTTAATTGAGTGAATGAGAGGTTTAATCGAATGAGGTCCTAATAGTTCTATACCTGCTAATCTAGGTAAAGGCAAAAACCTTGTATCCTGTAACAGATGACAGTGACATTTCAATTTCGGGTAAGCTAGATCGCAGTTTACATCTCCTCTTAACCAAAGCCGGACCAGGTTTTCCGACTTAGAAAAAAAGCTTAACTTGTTGGATATTTGACACATTTTCCACATGACTCCTCCTCTACATTACTTTCTACAACTTCGGTACACGCTTTTACTGGTAGTTTTCACCTTTGTGCAGGCCCAGGCACAACAACCTGTTAAACCTTCCGACCTGGCCGCGCTAGATACTTATTACCAACAGGCACTCAAAGACTGGGACGTTCCGGGCATGGCTATTGCCATCGTAAAGAACGATTCCGTTATTTTTGCCAAGGGCTATGGGGTACTCAATGCTAAAACTAGCGGTCAGGTAGATGCCAACACGGTTTTTGGTATCGCCTCTAACACCAAAGCCTACACAGCGGCCGCTCTGGGTATTTTAGTAGACGAAGGGAAGCTAAACTGGGATGATCCGGTAACTAAATACCTGCCCTACCTGCAACTCTACGATCCTTTTGTAACCAAGAGCCTCAACATAAAAGATCTGCTCAGCCACCGAGCAGGTTTTAAAACCTTCAGCGGTGACTTACTTTGGTACCACACCACCTACAGCCGCCGCGAGATACTGGAGCGGGCAAAGTACCTGGAGCCGGTTTATGGTTTTCGCGATGGTTACGGCTACTCCAACCTCATGTTTATTGCGGCAGGCGAAGTAATAGAGGCAGTAACCGGCAAAACCTGGGAGGCCTTTATACAGGAACGGTTTTTCTCACCACTCGGCATGCAGAACAGCTACACCTCTGTTAACCAGCTTACCGGCAAAAGCAATGTTGCCTCACCACATGCCTTCGACGACAAGGGCAAGCCTGTACCTACCACTATCCGCCCCTGGGACAACTGGAATCCGGCTGCCGGCATTTTTACCAGCGTAAACCAGCAGGCCCAGTGGATGCGCCTGCAACTGAACAGAGGCACCTACAAAGGTAACCGCATTTTTAGCGAAGAAGCCAGCCACACCATGTGGACTGCCCATAATCCACTCCCGGTTGCAAGTCAGTCGGAGCACATTTTTCCCTCTACTCATTTTCAGGCAGCAGGGCTTGGCTGGATGATGAGCGACTACGAAGGCCGCAAGGTAATTAACCACGGTGGCGGGCACGAAGGGATGAACAGCCGCACGGTACTGGTACCAGAAGAAAACCTGGGCGTGGTAGTCCTGACAAACAGCATGAGCAGCATAATGACACCCCTTGCCAACTATACTATCGATAAACTCTTTGGAAAAGAGGAAGGCCGCGACTGGAGCAGGTTCTACCTCGATTTGATTGCGCGCAACAAACAGGCAGAGAAAGAAGCTGAGGCAAATGCTCAGAAGGCAAAAAAACAGAAAGGTAAGCCTACTATGTCGCTCCAAGCCTACACCGGCACCTATAACAGTCCCTTGTATGGCAATGCTGCTGTAAGCCTGCAAAATGGTAAGCTGTCTGTTCGGCTTGCGCCTGCTCCTACTTTGGGCGGCACATTAAAGCATTGGCAGCACGACATCTTTGAGCTAGAGTGGGTAAACCAATATGCGCTGCTCACTCCTACCCGCGTCAGGTTCCTTATTGGCGAAGATGGCAAAATTGGAGGCATGCGTTTAGACGCTAACAACCCCGATTTCCATTTCGATGAGCTGAAGTTTACTAAAGTGAAGTAAGACAAACGTGATCAGACTGGTGTAGCTGTGCTCATCTAGCAAGCAATGCTAGCTTGATAGGTATAGAGACGCAGCAGGCCGTACTTTAGGTGCGGCCTGCTTACATGTATGAGTAAGTGGAAACTAGGTGAGAATTGCTGCAATAGTGCTGATAACAGCAAAATATCCGGCAATCAGCCAGTATGCGATCGCATCGTCGCTGTTGTGTAGAGTTTTTTTCATGATTGACACTCGTTTAGGTTAAAACAATAGAATTATATGCCTTTAATGATATTATTATATTTTTTTACGAGCCTAACTAATATTTGTTCTTATAACACACAGCTATTTTAATTATTTTATTACAATTTTCGATTTCCATATTTCTAATACTACTCTTTTGTATATTACAATATATAGATATTCCAATACAAAGAAGCTGAATCACCACATAATTCTAGCTTGTATCGAAATGGGAAAATCACAAATTTGCAGGCAGGGCTGTCTCAAATCTTCCTATTATGACACAAGCAAATACTAACAGGCTTCTAAAATGAAAGAAGCCTGTTGCGTTGCGGCAACAGGCTTTCCCTTTTTGAACTTAATTAATCTACTGGCTATACCAGCTTTTTGTATCGGATTCGTTTTGGCTCCGTATCGCCTAAACGCTTTTTCTTGTTCTCTTCGTACTCCGTATAGTTACCTTCGAACCAGTAAACCTGTGAGTCTCCTTCAAAAGCTAGAATATGAGTACAAATTCTGTCGAGGAACCAACGGTCGTGGGAGATAATAACAGCACAGCCGGCGAAGTTCTCCAATGCGTCTTCCAGTGCTCTGATAGCGTTCACATCCAGGTCGTTGGTCGGCTCATCGAGCAGCAGCAGGTTACCGCCTTCTTTCAGCGTCATGGCCAGGTGTACCCTATTACGCTCGCCCCCAGACAGCTTCTCTACCTTCTTCTCCTGGTCTCCACCCGAAAAGTTGAACTTGCTCACATAGGCCCGCGACACGATCTGGCGGCCGGCCATGATCATATGCTCTGTACCACCGGAAATTACCTCGAACACCGACTTGTTACCATCCAGCTGCGCGTGCTCCTGGTCCACGTATGATATCTGCACGGTAGAGCCAACAGTAAAGTCGCCGGCATCTGGTTTTTCCTGGCCGGTAATAAGTTTAAATAAAGTGGTTTTACCGGCACCGTTTGGCCCGATAATGCCCACAATGCCACCTTGCGGCAAGGCAAAACTCAGGTTCTCGAACAGCAATTTATCGCCGTAGGCTTTGCTTACGTTGTTTACCTCTATTACCTGCGCTCCTAAGCGCGGACCATCCGGAATAAAGAGCTCCAGTTTCTCCTCTTTCGATTTAGACTCCTCGCCGGCCAGCTTATCGTATTGGCTCAAACGGGCCTTTGACTTAGCATGACGTGCTTTAGGAGCCATTTTAACCCACTCAAGCTCACGCTGCAGGGTTTTCTGGCGCTTGCTCTCCGTCTTCTCTTCCTGCGACAGGCGGTTAGACTTTTGCTCCAGCCAGCTGCTGTAGTTGCCTTTCCACGGAATGCCTTCGCCACGGTCGAGCTCCAGAATCCAGCCAGCCACGTTATCCAAGAAGTAGCGGTCGTGGGTAACAGCTATAACAGTGCCTTTGTAATGCTGCAGGTGTTGCTCCAGCCAATCAACTGATTCGGCATCGAGGTGGTTGGTAGGTTCGTCGAGCAGCAGCACGTCCGGCTCCTGCAAGAGCAGGCGGCACAGGGCTACACGGCGTTTCTCACCACCCGACAGGTTTTCGATAAGGGCATCTTCGGGAGGCGTGCGGAGTGCATCCATAGCGCGCTCCAGTCGGTTATCGAGTTCCCAGGCGTTTAGCTGGTCCAGGCGTTCCTGCACCTCGCCCTGCCGTTCAATGAGTTTGTTCATCTCATCGTCGGTCATTTCCTCGGCAAACTTCATATTTATTTCGTCGAACTCGCGCAGCAGGTTTACTATTTCGCTAACGCCTTCTTCTACCACTTCGCGCACTGTTTTGGTAGGGTCCAGTTTCGGCTCCTGCTCCAGGTAGCCCACTGTATAGCCCGGCGACCACACAACCTCCCCCTGAAACTCTTTGTCGACTCCAGCAATTATTTTAAGCAAGCTAGACTTACCCGATCCGTTAAGACCAAGCACGCCGATTTTAGCGCCATAAAAAAAAGACAGGTAAATGTTTTTAAGTACTTGTTTCTTTGGCGGGTAAATCTTGCTTACCCCAGCCATAGAAAAAATGATAGTTTCGTTACTCATATTGCATTTATCAGTTATACACGTAATCTTTGACTTGTTAAGAGCGTTGCCCTTGGCATACAGCCATATTAGCCTTTTACCTCATTGGTAACATTAAAATATGACTAGAATTACAAATATCGGAAAATTTCATGCATTTTGCCTTCACAAATTTGGTTTGAAATGACTAAACTTGTGATACCTATGGGTATGTGGTGCTGGCAGTTGTTGTTATAAAGTAGCTTTTTGCATAACTTATGCTGGCCTCGTTACCTGCAGGCAAGACATCAAACGCAGTGTTTTTAGCTGCGTATGGTGATTTATACTTATGTTTACACCTAAGAGCATGTTTAAACTTTGTCTGGTTTAAGACAAAAATGAAACTCAAACCTGCTCTTACTCCCTAAGAGAGGCAAAACCCTAATCCTTAAATGGAAAACAACGAGCTATTGGAAACAGCCAGAAATTACGGGTTCATTCAGGACCAACAAGTTTGGCTAAAAGCATTCATGAATTACCCTGCCCGTCAGGTAGGCGATGTAAAAGAGACGGAAGACGACTCGCTTATTTACTTTGCCAAGCGTTTCGAAATGTTTCAGGAAAAGGTAAACGGCCTGCTCCACCGCATCGAGACATCTGAGAACAAAGGCTCTTTTCTGATGAAAGTGCTACATATGAAGGAGCAGATCGGCGATTACGATGCCTTGGGCAACTTTGAATCGCTTTACCAGCAGCTGAGCAGGGCCGAAGAGGAAATCAACAAAACCATCAAACTCAACCGGGAAAAGAACCTGGCCATAAAAGTAGGTTTGATCCAGGAGGCCGAAGCACTGCAGGAGAGCATTGAGTGGAAAGAAACATCTGAAAAGATGAAAGAACTACGGGCTACCTGGATAAAAACAGGGCCAGTAGATAAAGAAGTAACCGACGAGATTGAAGAACGGTTCCGGACGGTGCTGGAGGCTTTTTTTGAGCGGAAGAAAAATTTCTTCCTGGACAAAAAGCAGATGCAGAACCGCGCCTACGAAAAGTATCGCAGCCTGATAAACCGCTCGGTGGCCCTGCAAAACTCAGAAGATTGGGAGGCCACTACCATTAAGCTTAAGCAGCTGCAAAACGAGTGGAAAGAAGTAGTGAGTGGCAGCCTGTCGCGCAAAGCCGTAACCAACCTCTGGACGGAGTTCCGAAAGGCACACAACCACTTCTTTGAACGGCTGAAGGTGAAGATCAACAACGAGAAGAACCAATCGAAAGACAAGTTCTATGATGCAAACCTCGAGAAAAAGCAGGCTCTTGTAAGTGAGGCAGAGGAACTGATACACACGCATAGCCTGGGCGAAGCCGTAAAACGCGCGAAGGAACTGCAGGCAGAGTGGAAGAAAGCTGGCCCGGTGCACCCATCGGTATCGGATCAGATTTGGGAGCGTTTTATAAAAGCATGCGACAAGGTGTTTGAAATGAGCAGCTTGGAACATTACATCCGCAAGCGCCAGCAAGCTGCAAACGAGAAGCTAAACGGAGCAGACGGCATTAACGCCCGCATAAATGCCCTCAAAGACTTTATTAAATCTGATAAGCAGGAGCTGGAACTACTGGAGTCGAACCTGGGCAAGCTGAGCGATACGCCTGGCAACGAGTCTTTCAGGAGTATGTTACAAGGCAAGATCCGGAATTTTAACAGGAAAATACATACGAAGACTGAGCTGATTGAGATGTTCAAAAAGCAGCTTAGCCCCAGCGAAAGCTAAGGCTTACATGCACGCTGCCAGATGGTTGGCATCAGCTATTTTACCAGCCTTTAAATTAAGGTAAAAAGAGTGGCCGGAGGAAGAGAAAAAGCACTGCCTCCGGCCACTCTTTTTAAGCAAAATATTTCTATTTATATTAAACAAATCTTAACTGTTTGCGTTGTGTTTGAAAAACGGAACAAAAAAGCAAATAATAATCTGCAAAAATTTTTGTTTACGAATATTTTCATACTTTTGCAAACTTATTTTTTTTAAAAGCCACAAGTTAAGTAAGGAGAACATACTATGTATTGGACATTAGAATTAGCTTCATACCTGGAGGATGCACCCTGGCCAGCTACTAAAGACGAATTAATTGATTATTCTATTCGTTCCGGAGCGCCTATGGAAGTTGTAGAAAACCTGCAGGCCCTTGAAGATGACGGACAGCCTTATGAAAACATCGAAGAAATCTGGCCTGATTACCCTACCAAGGAAGACTTCATGTTTAACGAAGACGAGTACTAATTGTAATTAGAAATCACGAATTAGGAACCAGAAATTCAGAAAACACTATTAGGTTCAGACGCTCTAATTTTGAATTTCTAATTTGAAAGAATTTGATTATTGAAGTAAAAAATTTGGTTGCGGGCTACGAACAACGTGTTCTACTCCGCAACCTTTCTTTTTCTGTACCTGCACCTGCCTTTGTAGCTATTATTGGGCACAACGGTGTAGGCAAGAGCACCCTCTTTAAAGCATTTCAGCAGAAAATACCTTACCAAGGCCATATTCTGATACAAAACCAGGACCTGCGCCACATTGCCAAACCCACAGCAAAAGGCATATTAGGTTACCTGCCTCAAAAAAACGTAGTTTCCTTCCCCATAAAAGTGCATGAGTTGGTGGTAATGGGCCTGTTCAGGAAAAAGCGCTTCCTGGAAAATTACGATGCCACCGATTATGACCTGGCGGCAAATGTGGTGGCGCAGCTGCAGCTAGCCGACCTACTCGATCACGACTTCACTACCTTATCTGGTGGAGAGCAACAACTTATCTGGCTGGCGCAGCTCATGCTGCAGGATGCCCAGATCTGCCTGCTGGATGAGCCCTCGCAGCAACTTGATGTGTATTTTAAAAAGCAGGTATACAGCCTGCTGCAGGATTGGGTGCTACAACACCAGAAAACGGTGCTCTGCATTACCCACGACCTGCACAACCTGATGCCACTGCAAGGCTACCTGCTCAACCTATCTAAGTCGTCGCCAGTGCTGGAAGTTATTACGCCCGAAGCTATTCAGCAAAACCAGGAGTACCTGGAAACGCATCCACGCAAACTATAAACCTGCTTCTTTTAAAAATGCCTCTGCCAGCACCAGGTCTTCGGGTGTGGTTATTTTAATGTTGCGGTAGCTGCCTTCTACCAGCACGATCTGCTCACCCAGTTGTTCTACCACAGAGGCATCGTCGGTAAAGCCACTTTGTTCCGGTTGCTCGTAGGCTTTGCGAAGCAGACTGGCTTTAAAGGTCTGTGGCGTCTGCACCAGTTTGTAATCGGTGCGCGGCACAGCTTTACTCTTCGACTCTGTCACCAACTGCCGAATAGAGTCTTTGGGCGATACGGCTACAACAGCGTTACCATAACTGGCCGCTTTAGCATAAGCCTCCTGAATAATGGAGGTAGACGTGAAAGGCCTTACCCCATCGTGCACTGCCACCAGGGCCTCCTGCTCCAGCACCATGCCCAGGCCGTTCTTTACTGAACCAAAGCGCGTAGCACCACCTGCCACTACCATATGAAATAGCCTAAACTGATGCTTCTGGCACAGTGCCCGCCAGGCTTCTATCTGGTTCTCGGGCAGCACCACAATTAACCTGATAGCGGCACTGTAGGCATAGAACTGCTTAAGTGTATGCATCAGAATGGGCTTGCCGCCTATCTCCAGAAACTGTTTCGGCAGCTCACGCTGCATGCGGCTGCCTGTGCCGCCAGCCACTACAAGGGCATACTCCGGTAAGTTTTTGTTCATGGTGGTATTAGGCATCATATCCTTCCTAAGTATCAAAATTAAATTATTCTAATCAAAAAGTCCTTCCAGAGGTATTTTAGAGAATTTAGATGCTAGATGTTAAATTTCTTTCTGTTTAGCCCGGGCACTTGCAGGAGCTGCGCACGCTGCAAGTGCTTAGCTACGAATTTTAATCATCCATTTAACAATTAAATTCTGCTAATGAAATTGACCTTCCAGAGCTAATTTTGTTGCGAAAGGCCAAGGGTGTGGCTCACCTCTCAAACGGCAACTGCTGCATTTAAAGCAAAAATGCCCCGACTGTTGTTGTCAGGGCATTTTTGCTTTATGGAGTACTTCTCAATTACAGAATCAGCATAACGTCGCCGTAGCTAAAGAAGCGGTATTTCTCTTTAACAGCTGTTTCGTAGGCCTTCATTACCAGGTCGTAACCACCAAAAGCAGCTGTCATCATGAGCAAGGTAGACTCCGGCATGTGGAAGTTTGTTACCAGGCTGTTGGCAATTTTAAAATCGTAAGGCGGAAAAATAAAACGATCTGTCCAGCCATCGTTCGGCTTCAGGCGGCTGTTAGCCGACACAGACGACTCCAGCGCACGCATGGTAGTGGTACCGATAGAGCAAACTCGCTTTTTGTTGTCGAGTGCTTTGTTTACCATTTCGGCAGTAGTGCCAGGTACCATAAAGTTCTCAGAGTCCATTTTGTGCTTGGTCAGGTCTTCCACATCTACCGGGCGGAAAGTACCCAGGCCAACGTGCAGCGTTATGGGCGCTACATCTACCCCTTTAATTTCGAGGCGCTTGAGCACTTCTTTTGTAAAGTGCAGACCAGCCGTTGGAGCCGCTACAGCCCCTACGTTTTTGGCGTACACCGTTTGGTAACGCTCTTTATCTTCTGGCTCGGCCTCCCGTTTAATGTATTTTGGAAGCGGGGTTTCGCCCAGGTCGTTTATGGTTTTGTAAAACTCCTCATCAGAGCCATCGAACAGAAACTTGATGGTACGGCCACGCGAAGTGGTATTGTCAATAACCTCAGCTACCAGGTCGCTTTCGCCAAAGTAAAGTTTGTTGCCAACACGAATCTTACGGGCAGGGTCTACCAGCACATCCCACAGGTGGATGTCTTTGTTGAGCTCACGCAGCAGGAACACCTCGATCTTAGCACCTGTTTTTTCTTTGTTGCCATACATGCGCGCCGGGAACACTTTTGTATCGTTCACCACCATCACATCGCCATCGTCGAAATACTCCAGGATGTCTTTAAAGATTCTGTGCTCGATCTTACCCGAGTCGCGGTGCAGCACCATCATACGGGACTCGTCGCGGTTCGGAGAAGGATGATTAGCCAGAAGCTCTTGCGGCAATTCAAATTTAAACTCTGATAACTTCATAAATATTACGGCATTTAGATAGATCGATTTTCGATGCTTGTACGCATAGAAACATTTTTTAACTTGCAGAACAATATTAGGGAAGATTCCCTGTTTTAATAGATTAAATTTAGGCCTGCGTTTTGAAAAATTGTTGCAAAGATACAAGTTTTATCTGACACAGTCGTAAAAATCTGTTCTTTTCGTTGGGCCTCTCTGGTTGGTACTGTTTACAGCGAGCTCTCCCCCACTTTACAGCTGCTCCCTAGAAACCAGAGCCCCCGACCCGCATAATTTACGCACCTCATACACAGCTTAACCGGCTGCGTCAGCTCGTAAAACTACTCAGCCCACAGGCCCTAGGGCCACCATACAGTTGCTGCACAAGTCTTTACGACCTAGGTAGCTATAGGAACGACTCCGGCATTTGTTCTTAACAAAAATTCAACCTACAGGAAGAGCATGTTTAAATAAATATTGTTACTTTAACAGAATTACAAGCCTTTGCCCTGAACTATGATTTACCTGCGCCTGATAGCTGAGAGTTTCCGATTTGCCTGGCAGGCGCTAAAATCGAATTTGCTCCGCACCATACTTTCTTTATTGGGAGTAACTATCGGTATTTTCGCTATTATTTCTGTTTTCACATTAGTCGATTCGTTGGAGCGTAATGTGCGGGAGGCAATGAGCTTTGTAGGAGAGCGGGTAATTTATGTGCAAACGCAGCCCTGGACCTTTGGACCCGGCGGAAGGCCCTGGTGGGAATACCTACGCCGCCCACAGCCCACTGTCCGTGAGTTCCGGCAGTTGGAGCGAAACGTAACCATGGCCGAAGGCATTGCCATTTTCTCAGAAAGGGGCGGCAACACCTTTAAGTACCGCAACAGCAGCTACTCCAACGCCATCTTGTCTGGCGCCACTTACGATTTTAACAAGATACGGGACATTCCTATAGAAGAAGGTCGCTATTTTATTCAACAGGAAGTAGACGCGTCGCAGAACGTGATTATTATTGGCAATGCTATTGCCGAGGGCTTATTCCCGAACCAAAACCCTTTAGGCAAACAGCTAAAAGTAAAAGGCCAGCAATTTACCGTTATCGGCGTAATGGAAAAGCAGGGCGAAAGCATGTTCGGCATGTCGAACGTAGATAAGCAGGGCATTATACCGTTTGGAGCCTTCAGTAAAATTTACACCACCGGCCCAAAGGGTGTGTATACCACCATTGGCATAAAAGGGCGCGAAGACGATAAAGGACTGCAGGAACTGGAGTACGAAACCCAGGGTCTGCTCCGCAATATAAGGGGACTCAGGCCGCGCGACGAAGACAACTTTGCCCTCAACCGCTCTGAAATGGTGGCCGAGCAAGTTACCAGCCTTTTCAGCGTTATCGGCGTAGCAGGTTGGGTAATTGGCGGTTTTGCCATTTTAGTAGGAGGCTTTGGCATTGCCAACATTATGTTTGTGTCCGTTAAGGAACGTACCAACATCATCGGAATACAAAAATCGCTGGGTGCCAAAAATTTCTTTATTCTGTTTCAGTTCCTGTTTGAGTCCGTGTTTCTGAGCCTGTTAGGGGGCGGCTTCGGTATTTTGCTGGTGTTCCTGCTCACGCTTATTCCACAGGACATGATGGAGATAATGCTCTCGCTAAGAAACATCATGCTGGGGCTCAGCGTATCGGCGGTGATAGGCATGCTCTCTGGCATTATTCCGGCTGTGCTGGCCGCTAACCTGGATCCTGTTATGGCGATCCGCTCGAAATAAGGCAAAACTAAACGTTATACCTCCCATGGGCTCAGCATTGAGTTACGTAACAAGGTATAGCGGATCAAATTTATGTAGAAGAAGGCAATTGCAGTTATATGCAGTGCCGCAGGAACAGGTTTCCTGCAGATGAAGACGAAACAACTATGACAAAACTCAGAAAAACAGGCGAAACCAAACTCAACGAAGAAGCACTGAACACCGGAAGTGGCCAGACCATTTTACAACCAGATGCCAACGATAACAAGGCAAAGACTATTACCGACTTGCGTGAGAGCGGCGAAACCACTGCGCCACCTGCCTCCGAAGAAGACATTCGTATTCGCAGAGCTTTTGTAGATAAAGACTGGAACGAAATAAAAATTGCCGACTCCTGGCAAATATTTAAGGTAATGTCGGAGTTTGTAGAAGGGTTTGAAAAATTGGCTAAAATCGGGCCGTGCGTTTCAATTTTTGGGTCGGCGCGCACCAAATCCACACACAAATATTACCAAATGGCCGAAGAAATTGCCGCCAAACTGGTACGCCACGGTTACGGTGTAATTACAGGCGGTGGCCCTGGCATAATGGAGGCCGGCAACAAAGGCGCACATTCCGAAGGTGGCAAATCGGTTGGTCTGAACATACAGCTTCCTTTTGAGCAGTTCAACAACATCTATATAGATTCAGACAAGCTCATTAACTTCGATTACTTTTTTGTACGAAAGGTGATGTTTGTAAAATATGCCCAGGGCTTTATTGTAATGCCGGGCGGCTTTGGCACACTCGACGAGCTTTTTGAGGCCATTACGCTTATCCAGACAAAGAAAATAGGTGCTTTCCCGATTGTTCTGGTGGGCCGCTCCTTCTGGGACGGGCTGCTGCAATGGGTAGCCGACGTAATGCTGAACATGGAGAGCAACATCAGCCCTGAGGACCTGGAGCTCGTGCATATTGTAGACGATGCCACTGAAGCAGTTAAAATTATAGACGACTTCTACAGCAAGTACCTGTTGTCACCTAACTTCTAGCACTTTATGCTGCAAGCTACCCTGCCAAAGCGTAAATTTTGCTAATGAAAACCGCCTTCCGGAAGCTTTATGACCTTCAAAGGTCAGATGCTTAAGCAGGTTGGCTCCTTCCGTTTTACATGGTGCCGCAGAGTTGGCAGACGCTTTTACCTGGCTGCTACTTTAGTTAAACAAAGTAATTCCTTACAGTTTTTTACATATATGGGAGCAGGCCGAGAGGTCTGCTCTTTTTGTGCCTGCAAATGGTAGTTTATGGCGTAATCTTTGTGCTTAAAATATTAGGAATGATAAATATACAATACTTTGGTTGTTGTATACATTTGCACAGAAATTTATAAGCTACTACACACACTATGAAAAAATTGATTTTGGGCATGCTGTTAACAGCTTCTGCCCTACAAGTTGCCTTTGCGCAGGAACAATCTGTGCCGGAACTAGAATACAGACCAGGCCAGGTTTCAGTAGTACCTGGTGTTGGCACCAACGGCGCTATGGGCGACCGCTACTACAGTGCTTTCTCGTTCAACCTGCTCGGAGGTCGTAATGGCGGTGTGAGTGGCTTTGAGCTGGGCAGCCTTTTTAACATCGACAAGAGTTTTATGTGTGGTGCGCAGGTGGCAGGCATCACAAACCTGGTGGGAGGGCCGGTAAAAGGGCTACAACTTGGGGGTATTCTTAATACTGCAGGAGAGAGTGTAACAGGTGCTCAGATTGCTGGTATTGTAAGCGCAACAAAAGGCAATGCACGTGGCTTACAGCTTTCCGGCATAGCTAGTTTGGCTCGCGATGGTGTAGATGGTGTGCAAACTAGTGGTATAGTAAACCTGGCCGGCGGAAAATCGAAAGGACTACAGCTAGGCACCGTTAACATAGCCAAAAACATTCAGGGGCTACAGGTGGGAGTAGTAAACATAGCCGATTCTGTTGGTGGTGGTACCTTAGGGCTCATAAACATTGTGCGCAAAAATGGCTACTACCGTGGTGAGGTCTGGGCTGGCGAAACACTCTACGGAAATGCGGCCTTTAAAATGGGTACCAGAAAGCTCTATACCATTCTGGCGCTGGGCTGGCGGCCGAAAGAAGATGACTATTACCTTGCATACGGCCTTGGCCTCGGCACCATACTCGGTAACATAGCAGGTGCCGATGTAAACCTGGACCTGCTAACCTACAACATCGCAAAAAATCAAATCTGGACCGACGGAAGCACTAACCAGATGCACCAGGTGCGCCTGGTTGGCGCAAGAGAATTGGGAGGAAGAACTGCTGTGCTGTTAGGAGCTACTTTTAATGTAATGCACTCTAACTACCCTCCTACCGCCGAGGCTACCGGAAGAGGCATGGACATAGCCCCCTGGAACTTGTACAATAAGGTGCACCGCAATACCAGGGTTATACTTTGGCCCGGACTTAACCTTGGCTTGAGATTCTAAAGTAAATCACCCCATTCAGTTAAAGGTCAGTCTGTATGTAGCACTGGCCTTTTATTTTGCTACGTTCTACACCAGCTTTGCCGAAGCCATAGAAAATAACCCCATCTTCATCTGGGAAATACGGGGCAATGCTTTTTGCTTTAAACTTGATGTCTTCTGCCCTGGCACCTGCAAAGAGCTTGTCTACGGTAGCGGTAAACATTAGTACCCAACGCTCAAAATGCGCTTTACCGATTGGCAGGCGCAGGTGCTTCGGAAATGGTTGGCCCTTGTAAGCTACAGAGCCAAACAGCACCGTGCTCCAGAAACTGTACATAACAGGTAGGTGTGTATCCCAATTTATCTTGGCAAACTCGTTAAAAACAGGCGAAAGCAACTCATCGGTATTCACCTGTTCATAAAAGTTATCTACCAGAAGTTTTATATCCGCTTCACTTTCAATATCTCTCATACACTTTACTTGCTGTTAAACCTATTGCATGACTAATGCCGTAGCAGGATATCCCGCACGGCCCGGAGAATTATTCAGAAATACGCTTTAGTTAAATTATTCTAATAAAAACCCTCTTCCAGAGGTATTTTACCTGTATTTACAAGAAGGCCTTTTACCCCATTAAGAACCTTTAGCAAGATTACGCAATTGCCTTAGCACATAAAATGATCTTTGTCAGCGCCGGCACTAATAAACTCCTCAACTGTAACACGAACAATAATTTGCCGTTGTCTGTCTAAGGCTGCAGCAGTTCAGAAACAGGTTGTGTTGCTGGCACAGGTGCAGTTTTAGCTATCACGAACCTGCTGAACCGGCACTTAAACGACACTTGTATGGCAGACAACCGCTCCACTATTCTTGATTGCTCCTTAAAGCTATTTGCAGCAAAAGGCTACGATGCGGTGGGTGTGCAACAAATGGTTGAAGCAGCGGGCATAAAAAAGCCAACGCTTTACCACTATTTTGGCAGCAAACGTGGTGTGCTGGAAGCACTCATGCAGGAACGGTTCGCGCCTTTTCTCTCGCAGCTCGCCGAAGCAGCGGCCTACACCTCCGATCTGCCCCTTTCGCTGCGGCAGGTAGTAACCTGCTACTTTGAGTTTGCCCTGGAGCAGCCTACCCTGTACCAGATGCACCTGGCCGCCTGGTTTGCCAATCCTGAAAACGAAGCCTCCCAGATTATAACGTCCTATATACGAGAGCAGCACCAGTTACTGGAGAGTATGTTTCAGCAAGCCGCCAACCATCATGGCAACATGCGCGGAAGGCAAAGAGTGTATGCCGCTACTTTTCTGGGTATGGTTAACTCTTATATTGTTCAGGCTTTGCACCAAAAAACTGATCTCAGCGAATTCACCGTGCACCAGGCAGTGCAACAGTTCTCCTATGGTATTTATTCCTGATGGCAGCAAAATGAACTTTCCTGCCAAAATTTGTGTACCAATCAGTACAGAGTATTATACCAATCGGTATACAAATTTTAAATTTAGGTTATGAACAGATTACAGGCACATTGGGCTACTGAAGCCACTTTTTATCATATTTATCCATTAGGATTAACAGGAGCACCGCTTCAAAACGACTTACAGGCACCACCCGAACCCAGACTGGCTGCCATACAAGACTGGATTGGCCATATTAAGGAATTGGGCTGTGATGCTCTGTACCTGGGGCCACTGTTCGAAGCGGGTACCCACGGCTACGACACCATTGATTACTTTGCGGTAGATCGGCGACTGGGTACTAACAGTACACTAACAGAACTGGTAAAGCAACTGCATGCGCAGGGTATAAAGCTTATTCTGGATGGCGTGTTTAATCATGTCGGCCGGGATTTTTGGGCTTTTAAAGACCTACAAGCCAATGGCTCTAATTCTCCTTACAGGGGGTGGTTTGCCAGTATAGACTTTAACCGCCAAAGCCCCTACGGTGACGCTTTTTCTTACGAAGGCTGGAATGGCCACTATAACCTTGTAAAACTGAACCTGCACAACCCAGAGGTACGCGCCCATTTGTTTGCAGCAGTTCGGATGTGGGTAGAGGAGTTTGACATAGATGGCCTGCGCCTGGATGCAGCCGACGTAATGGACCATAATTTCTTAAGCGAACTTGCAGACTTTTGCCGAAATCTCCGCCCCGATTTCTGGCTAATGGGCGAGGTTATTCATGGCGATTACCGGCAGTGGGCAAACCCTCAAATGCTCGATTCCACCACCAATTACGAATGCTACAAAGGCTTGTACTCGAGCCACAACGACCGCAACTATTTTGAGCTGGCCTTTTCGCTTAACCGCCTGTTTGGGGAGCAGGGTATTTACCGGCACCTCACGCTGTACAACTTCGCCGATAACCACGATGTGAACCGCATTGCCAGCACGCTGAAGAACCCGGTACACCTTTACCCTCTCCATGCACTGCTCTTTACAATGCCCGGTATTCCATCTGTTTACTACGGGAGCGAGTGGGGCATAGCCGGAACCAAGCTGCCCCACACCGATGCACCGCTACGACCTGCATTTGCCACTCCCGAAGCTATCGGCAACGTGCCACATCCGGAGCTGCCGGCAGCCATCAGGCAATTTGCCGAGATTAGGAAAAAAAGCCACGCCTTGCGCCACGGCACCTACGAGCAGCTATTTGTAGCGCACGAGCAATTTGCCTTTGCCCGCCACTCCGACCAAGACCATATAATAGTAGCCGTAAACGCAGCAGATACTCCGACAACTTTAATCCTTAAAACAGATTTGCCCGAAGGCAGCAAGCTTACCAACTTAATCGACCAGCAACAATACCAGGTACAGAACAGGAAACTTGTTTTAGAAAACCTGCCAGCCAACTGGACCTATATCCTGCAGTGCCAGTAAAAGTGGCAGGTTCAGGAACATTGTGCTTCCGGCACCTAAGGCGACTTTACCAATAGAATATCTACTCTTTTAAAGTAGTGTAAAAGCATTAATCCACACTACTGCAGCCACCGTATATCATTTTATGGGAATAAAGGAAATACTGACCAGAAAAGCCAGACGAGACTTAAGAAAAGCAATCAAGCTTAAAAAGCAGCAGAACATGGAGATCCGCGATAGCCTAGCTATGGAGCGGACCAAACTTGCCAACGAGCGCACGTTCCTGTCTTATGAGCGAACAGCCATGGCCATGGTCCTGGGCGGACTCACCTTTATTAAACTCTTCGATGATCTGGTTTACATTGGGCTGGGCATTCTTGCTATTCCGGCCGGTATCGGCATGGGTGTGTTTGGCTACATGCGCTTCAGCAGAAAACGAAGCGAAATTTTGCACCACACCCGCGCCTATACTCCAACCAGCCCTGTTTTGGCCGAAGTAGATGCCCAGGAAGAGGAGGAAGAACAAGAAAAATCAAAGAGCACTGCACCTAAACCTTAACCACTCCCTACCCGGCCCCGAGTCATATAAACTCAGAAAGCCTCCGGAAGGGCATTTTCATTAGAAGAATTGATAGCGCAGCAGCGCTAAATTCAAAATTAGAAATTCAAAATTATGAGTGGCTTCTTGTAAAACCATGCCTCATTAAGGGCCTTATGGCTTAAAACTCTAAAACGCCTCTGGAAGGCAAAAATCATTAGAAGAATTAGTTGTTGCTTATTAGTTGGTGATTGCTAATTACTAAACAGTGTTGATTTGCAATATAAAGGGTAAGACAGCGCAGCGTGCGCAGTTCCTAGTACATATTGCGGCAGGAGGCAACGAAGCGAACACCCGAGCCAGGTGCACATAATGACGATTTTTTGTTGGGGGAAGGGGGCCCTCTTTAAAGAGCGTTCAGCGAGTGGGGGTGCAGGGGCCCCCTTTAGACAAAATCGTCTTGATTTTTTTTGTTCTTTTTGTATCAAGACAAAAAGAACAAAGACATTGGCAATAAAACAGCTTCACTCCAATGCCACAGCTGAGACGAAACTAAGCGAACTTAGACTAAAAGTAGCCATTGCTATTGCCTCTCCCCCACAAGATCCCAAGGGGATGACAAAAGAGGGGATGAAAAAGGACCATGTAGCAATTAGCTACTACCGCACAACTCGGATTAATGCTAAATAACGGTTCTTCTTTGCTGCACAGCAAGGTTTGCAGATACAATCTCAACATATAAGCTTTTAGGTATAAGGCACCTTTAAAGTAATTTCTAAAGATGCTCCTGCATTGCTTAAACCTATTTACTTAATAATCTGTTAAGAAGGGTTAGTGACTTGCGCAGCAGAACACTAGTAATTTTGTACCTTTGCTTTTTAAAATCAAGATATTCTGAATGGCTTTTAACCAAGAGCAAACTGATAACGCAGGCATCGCTACTGCAGCCCCCTCATTTAACGGAGAGGCACAGCAGATAGAAGTTTACGGCGCCCGTGAGCATAATCTCAAAAACATAACCCTGCAACTGCCCCGCTACAAGCTGGTGGTATTTACAGGTATAAGTGGCTCTGGCAAATCGTCGCTGGCTTTCGATACTATTTATGCCGAAGGGCAACGCCGCTACATGGAGACCTTCTCGGCCTATGCCCGCAGCTTTATGGGTGGCCTGGAGCGCCCCGATGTAGACAAGATCGAAGGCCTGTCGCCGGTAATTTCTATTGAGCAGAAAACGACAAGCCGCAACCCTCGCTCTACCGTAGGCACCATTACCGAAATTTATGATTTCATGCGCCTGCTCTGGGCACGCACCGCCGATGCCTACAGCTACGAGACCGGCGAGAAAATGGTGCGCCAGAGCGATGACCAGATCGTGCACCACATCATGGAAAATTTTGATGGCAAGCGCCTGGTTATTCTGGCACCGGTGGTAAAAGGTCGAAAAGGGCATTACCGCGAACTGTTCCAGCAGATCCGGAAAATGGGCTTTATACGCGCCCGTGTAGATGGGGAGTTGGTAGAGATCACGCCTAAAATGCAGGTAGATCGCTACAAGATTCACGACATCGAAATCGTGATTGATAAAATTGCGGTGAAGGAAGATGACCGCTTCCGCCTCTCCAGCTCCATCCAGAACGCGCTCACGCATGGTAAAGGCATGGTGCTGGTAATGGATGCCGACACGAACCAGACACACTTTTTCTCGCGCCACCTCATGGACCCGGCCACTGGCATTGCTTACGACGATCCGGCTCCGAACTCCTTCTCTTTTAACTCCCCCTACGGCACCTGCCCTGTGTGCAATGGCCTGGGCGAGATACAAGAGATTACAGAAGAAACCGTAATTCCGGACAAGAGCCTGAGCATACGCCGCGGAGGTATTGCACCACTCGGCGAGTACCGCGACATCTGGATTTTTAAGCAGGTGGAGGCACTGTTTAAGTATTTCAAGGTATCGGTTGCCACTCCTATCAAAGATCTGCCGGAGCAAGTGCTAAAGGTGCTGCTTTATGGTCTGGAAGAAGACCTGGAGGTAAACACAAAAAAAGGCAACTACATTATTGAGTTCGAAGGCATCATCCATTTTCTGAAAAGCCAGATGGAGTCTGATTCCGATAACATCCGCGCCTGGATAGAAGATTATACCCAAACTACCACCTGCCCTGAATGCAACGGTTACCGCCTCAAAAAAGAGTCGCTCCACTTTAAGATAGATGGCAAAAACATTGGCGAACTTTCTGTGCTGGACATAAACAAGCTGGCCGCTTGGTTCCATAATCTCGAAGAACGCCTGAGTGAACGCCAGAACACGATTGCCCGGGAGCTACTGAAAGAGATACGGAAACGTATAGGCTTTCTGCTGGATGTCGGTTTAGATTACCTGAGCCTGCACCGCCCTGTGCGCACGCTGTCTGGTGGCGAAAGCCAACGTATACGACTAGCCACTCAAATCGGAACGCAGCTGGTAGGGGTGCTTTATATAATGGATGAGCCAAGCATAGGCCTGCACCAGCGCGACAACGAGCGCCTCATCAACGCCCTGAAGGACCTCCGCGACCTTGGCAACTCCATTATTGTGGTGGAACACGACAAAGACATGATTCTGCAGGCCGACTATGTGGTAGATATTGGTCCGGGCGCCGGTATACACGGTGGCCAGATTGTAACGGCTGGCACACCTGCTGAGATGCTACAGGCCGGTACTACTACTGCCAACTTTCTGAGTAACCGACGCGGCATAAAAATACCGCGTGTTAAACGTCCGGGCACTGGAGAATCGCTGAAGTTAATTGGTGCCACTGGTAATAACCTGAAGAACGTAACACTGGAGCTGCCACTAGGCAAGATGATTTGTGTAACGGGCGTATCGGGCAGTGGCAAGTCTTCGCTCATCCACGACACGCTGTACCCGATCCTGAACCAGCACTTTTTCAGGGCCAAGCGCGAGCCATTGCCTTACAAGAGCCTGGAGGGCCTGGACCTGATAGACAAAGTTATTGAGGTAGACCAATCACCAATTGGCCGTACGCCACGCTCTAATCCAGCCACTTATACCGGTGTGTTTGGAGAAATACGCTCACTATTTGCCTCCTTGCCGGAAGCAAAAATCAGAGGTTACTCCCCTGGCCGTTTCTCGTTTAATGTGAAGGGCGGGCGTTGCGAAGCCTGCGAGGGAGCTGGTATGCGCACCATCGAAATGAACTTTTTGCCGGACGTGTACGTGCCCTGCGAAGTGTGCAAAGGCAAACGGTATAACCGTGAAACCTTGGAAGTACGTTTTAAAGGCAAGAGCATTACCGACGTGCTGGACATGACAGTAGAGAAGGCCGTAGAGTTTTTCGATAACCAGCCCCGCATTCTGCGTAAAATAGCTACGCTAAACGATGTTGGTCTCGGCTACATTACATTGGGCCAGCAGGCCACCACCCTTTCTGGTGGAGAGGCGCAGCGCGTAAAGCTGGCTACAGAGCTCTCGAAGAAAGACACAGGCAAAACGTTTTATATCCTAGATGAGCCTACCACGGGTCTGCACTTCCAGGACATTGAACACCTGGCCGATGTACTCCACAAGCTCACAAATAAAGGCAACACCGTGCTTATAATAGAGCACAACCTCGACCTTATAAAAATTGCCGACTACATTGTTGATATTGGCCCTGAAGGTGGTGAAGCCGGAGGAACCATTGTAGCCTGGGGTACACCAGAAGAGGTAGCTGCCTCCGGCAAAGGTTATACATCACGCTTCCTGGCCGAAGAACTCAAAACCAGTCATTACCTTGAACAGGAAGAACAGGCTTAGCAATAGAAAGCCTCTTTAATACCTCACCACAAAAAAGCCGCTCCTGTAACAGGAGCGGCTTTTTTGTGGTGAGGCACAACGTGTTTTTTACTAAATGCTATTGATTTTGCTTTCGAGGCTCTGGGCAATCTGCAGGTGCTGTCGTAGCAGGGGCACTTGCCTGGAAGCATACTGTTTTACTTCCATGGTAACGCCATTTTCAGCCATATCTTCATACCGCCCTAGCAGGTTTTGGTGTTCTCCTACAATGGTTTTGATATACGATAAATCAAAAGAAAGGCCAGAGCGATTTGCTACATTATCATATGACTTTTGATGCGCAGCACCCAGTTCTGTTGGAAGCACAAAATTACTCTGGTTAGCCATGTTATGCAGTTCATCGGTCATACGCCCATGATCTGCAGACATGCGTTGGGCAAGGTTTTTCACTTCCGGACTCACGGCCTGTGCTTCTGCCAAGCCAGCCAGTTGTACCTGCAATATGTTAGCACTGGCTGCTTCCGCCACAAAAAGGGCATCGTTGTCCATATTCTGCACGCCTGCCTCTTCAAACTGCTGCACACTTTGTTCCATTGCCTGCCGAATACTGTCATCGGAGGTACAGCTGCTAAAGGCGAAAATTAAAAAAGACAATGCGAGGAAAGTAGAAAATGTTCTGTTCATCGTGTTTTCCATAAACCAGAAGCATCTGCAGGTTTCCTACAGATGCTTCTATTTTAGTTATGATTTAAAGATTATTGTCTGCTTGGGGTAGCACGGTTAGTGTTGGTTCCAGCTGTGTTGCTCATCGTTTCGTCCAGTCTTTTAGCATGCTCGTGGTGCTGTTGCAGAACAGGCAGAGTTTTGGAGGCAAAGGCTTTTACCTCGGCATCTTCCAGGCCTTCGGCAGCATCTTCAAAAAGCGTAACTGCTTTGTCGTGCGCATCAACCATAGCACCCACGTATTCTTCGTCGAATTCAGCGCCATTTTTCTCTCTCAGACTTTGCAGCTTATCCATGTGCTCGCGGCTCATGCTATCGGGCAAGGTAATGTTTTTCTTCTGAGCCAGGGCTTTCAGTTCAGTGTTGGCTTTCTCATGGTCGGTTACCATTTGGCCGCCAAGTTTTTTCACCTCCGCATTCTGGCCCTTTTGCTGCGCCAGTTTACCTGCTTCTACCTCAAACTTGCCATCGCTGGCTGCACGGGTCATAAAATCAGATTGGTCTACTTTACGGTCTTGCATAGAAGTATCCTCAAAAGTCTGCTCGTTTGTCTCTTGAGCCTGGTCTACACTGTCTTTGTTGTTGTCTGATGTGCACGAAGTGGCTCCAAAGAGAAATGAGCCAGCTATACATGCGGTTAGTGCTAATTTTTTCATAGTTTTATATACTTTTAATAATACAAATTTTTGCTGTAAATAAAGTAATATACGCCCTTGCAGGTAAGTAGTTTTATTTGCAGCCATTCCGGAACAAGGTGAACCAGTGCTATTTTGCCTTTAGCACTGGTACTTATCACCAGGCAAGATAAATAAAGGCTAAGAATAACGTATAAATACCTAATTCCGAAATTAGCTGAAGAGTAGGTAAGGTTCGGATGGTTTCGGTAACTTTACAAATAATTTGTAAACCTGCGCTAAATTTAATTCACAGATGCACTTTAGCGCTTCTTAGTAAATAGTTTATCTATAACGAAATCTTACTATTTATGGCATTATCATTCAAAAATCGGGCAATTTATATACTTGGTTTTCTGCTGCTGATCCCGCTCCTCTCGGTGCAGGCGCAGGACGAGCAGGCCATAGATTCTAAATTTGAGGCGCCAGCCAACCCGGCACACGATAAACTAATAAAGCTGCACCCTTTGCAGCTAGGCCTGGGCGAAATTTATGTAGGCTACGAAAGGTCGCGCACTGGTTTTGTGAGCAACGAAATTGGACTAAGTTATATTAACCGCATTTATTTAAAAGACGGTGACTCCCGTTTTTCGCGCGATAAACCAGTAAACACACATGGTGTTGGCATCAGAATGAGTCAGCGGCATTACACTTCTAAGAAAGGAAGTGCTCCTTTCGGCTTTTTCCATGGCCCTACGTTTGGCTACCGGTTTATTTTGTTTCAGGACAGCAGCTACAAGTTATTTGGGTTACCTGAGCCCAATCAAACCGATCCTAACGTTCGGTATGTGGGCCGGCTTTACCTCAATACCTTTGACCTTGCCTACCAACTAGGTGGCCAGTTCCGGCTAACCCAACACCTGACCCTGGAGATTGCCGGCGGTATTGGAGCACGCCTGAAGTATGCCTTCTCCCGCGATGCAGATGAACTGTTGGAAGACCTTTTTGTTGGCAAGAAAATAATCAGCGACACCAACGGCTCCATTCTGGTAACTCCACTCCCACAGCTCAAACTCTCGGTAGGCTACTCCTTTTAAGCGGGTGCCTATAAACAAGCCTTCGCGTATAAATTTCAAAACACCTCCGGAAGGACGTTTTTATTAGAATAATTCATTAAAAGTGACAAGGTGCTGATGTGGAAAAGCATCTGCAAGTGTCTGAAAGAAACAGAGAGACTAAATTAATAAGCAATCAAAAGCCTAGCATCTGAAATCTCTGAAATGCCTCCGGAAGGCCCTTTTCATTAGAATAATTTCAGAATTATAGGTTAACCAAAATACGGGTACATGACAAGCAGGCCGACAGCACTGTTACCTGCCTTTGAAAACAGGTTTGCGCTTTTCGTTAAAGGCAGCCACGCCTTCCTGGTAATCTTCTGAGTTACCGGCAATGCGCTGGCAATATGCCTCATACTCCAGCATCTGCTCCAGCGATGAGTTGAAAGACTTGTTGAGCATCTTTTTCATCAGGCCGATGGCTTTGGTCGGGGCTGCCGCATAGCGTGCTGCCAGCTCAGCCACTGCTGTATCCAGTTCTGCTGGCTCCACTACTTTGTTTACCATTCCGAGCTGCAGCGCCTCGGCAGCAGTTACTTTAGAGCCCAAAGTACTTAGCTCGAATGCCTTTAAAGAGCCAACCAGGCGAGGCAGAAAGAAAGAAGAGCCGGAGTCGAGAACCAGACCAATATTTACAAATACCTCAATTAAAGTAGCAGCGGAAGATGCCACAATCAGATCGCAGGCCAGCGCCAGCGAGCAGCCTGCCCCTGCTGCCACTCCGTTCAGCTTGCAGAGAATGGGCTTGGGCAGGTGGCGCATTGCTTTTATAATAGGGTTATAGCGTTTCTCCAGCGACTCCGACAGGTCTCGTTGATCGGCTGAAGCAGCTGCTTTAAGATCCTGACCTGAGCAGAAAGCCTTGCCAGCACCTGTTAAAATGACCACCCGCACCTGCTCATCGCGTGTTACCTGCTTTAGCGCATCCTGTAGCTCATAGCTTTGCTCGTCGTTAAAGGCGTTGAAAACTTCCGGCCTGTTTAGCGTGATGGTGGCGATCCCATCCTGTACATTATAAAGAAGGCATCCGTAAGTCATATATTTCTGCTTTTAGTTTACAATAGATTGGCTAAGGCAGTGCAAGCAGCTCCCATTGGCACATCACGCTGTCCGGAAAGGGACAGGATTGAATTATGTGTCCGGAAAAGGACAACTGCCAGCTTAAGCCAGCATTTTTAACTAGTCTGCACCTGCATATGCCTTACTGCACCTTCAGCTATTCTTTCCTTCCTGGTAATACAAATTTTTGATTATTTCAATTTAATTTGCTGCATTTCCGGCATTATTTCAATATTTATTAAAATAATTTACCATCAAATATACCGTTTCTCTATTATTAGCATCATTATTGCTTAAGCTTCGAAGCAGCAGTTCCAGGTAACTGTGTAGCAGCTGCCTAGTAAGAACATACGCGCAATACCACTTTTATCTATAAAACTATGAAAAATTTAAATGCCATTTTGGTGGCAGGCCTACTCCTGTGCGCTGGTTTCGGTGCTAAGGCTCAGACTCGGCCAACCAACCAGGTAAAACCTCCTCTACAAAACTCCATTACACCTCTCCTGCCACAAACGTTAAACAAGCAGCTCCATGCCACCCAGACAACCATACGGGTTCCGCAAACTGAAATTGAATACTCCTGGTCCGATGCTACTGCCACTTGGACACCTCTGTACGAGCATAACTCTGAATACGACAACCACGGCTGGCGTTCTCAACTTACTACCAAAGACTTAACAGAAAATAAGCTATTGAGCTTAATCACGCATCAGTACGACGCCCAGGGCCGCGACACTCTGCTCATTATGCAGGAAAACGAGGCCGGAGCTTGGGTTAACGCCACTCGCGCCCGAACAAAATACAATGATCAGGGTCATGTAACGTACATGGCTACTTTCAGGTGGCATAATGCTTCCTGGCAGCTGGTGCATGCTCACCGCTATAACTACACCTATGGCCCTGGCGACCGGGTAGAACAAGTGGTGAAGCAGCTATACGGAGGAACCACCTGGACCAATGCTGATAAAGAAGAATTTAGCTACACAGGCAATGGCACCTTACCGGAAAGTAAAACCAATTACACGCATACAGAAACTGGCTGGACTCCAACGCAACGCTTTGCTAACATTACCTACAACCTAACAGATCAGCGGGAACAAAGCTATGTAAAGCAAACCCGGACTTCTACAGAGTGGCAGAATACAAGCTTCCATACCTTTACCTACACCACCAACTCCACCACGCTAGCCAATATCACCGAAGAAGAAGTGCACAGGTACAATGGCACCGGTACAGTGCTGGAAAGAAAAATAATGGAAGAGTACTTGTCTAACGGCCACTTTATGCAGCACAAAGAGGAGGTGCTTGTAAATGGCCAATGGCTCGTAGACACCGAGAATAGCCTGCTCGGATATGGCATTAACGAACCGCAAGGCGGAGGCTTTACCGAGTTTATTTACCAGACCTACAGCTACACTCCCCAGGGTAATCTTATTTACGTTAACCTTGCAAAGCATATGTATAGCGACTTTATAAACATAACAGTAACAGGCGCTGCCGATGAAATACCTGCAACAGCTGTAATGCTCTACCCGAACCCCAGCAAAGATTTGCTGCATATTGCCCTAGCTGCCACCACAACACAAGAGGCTATGGTTAGCATCTATAACCTAACCGGCCAGAAAGTATATGAATTGGCTGACTTACGTGGCGAGGCGACTATAAATCTAGCTCATTTACCTGGCGGCATTTATTTGGTAAACGTAAAAGGCACTAACAGTGCAGGTGTAACTAAAAAAATAGTAAAACAGTAACTTGCTGATTTCCATTACTATTCATACCTTATAAAATATTTTAATCCTGAAAAGCAGCATATGTTGTATGCTTTGTAGGATGACCTCTGTTCGTAATAGCATTTCTGTTGCTATTTGTCGCTAAGCCTATTTCAATTTTGCCAATAACCATTTTCAGGAGTTCCTCCAAGCTGTTGCTGTGGGTAGCTATTGGCATAAAAGAAAAAGAGTCCTAATTCCCTTTTATAAATTCATAATACCACAAGTCTCTCCAGCACGTTGCGGATAATGCCGTACCGGATTTTCCTACTCTTAATTTTCAAACCTTTTTATTTATTCAAACCCATTTATTACTATGAAAAGAGTTCTAATAACTTTATCAAGTGCTGTATTGGCACTGTATGGCTCTGTTTGTGCCGCTCAGTCTACTAAAACTCCCTCTGTAGAGAGAGTACAGGGTAAGCTAGCCAAGGTTGCTATGGCCCATAAGGCCGAGCGGCTTGCTAACCTCAGGCTCGCAACCATACGGGTAGCCCAGCAGGAAACCCAATCTTACTGGGACGCAGAAGAGGGCGATTGGCTGCCAGAGGTACACTACACCTATGCCTACAACAACCAAGGGCTCTGGGAGAGCATAACCGAACGATCTTTGCCTGAAAACGAGGTAACCAAACAAAGCATTAACATTACGTATGATGCCCAAGGCAATGAGATTGAGCGCACCAACCAAACCCGAAATGGCAGCGCCTGGGTAAACGAGTCCAGAGAAAGGAACGAGTACGATGCCCAAACCGGGCAGCTTAAGCTGATGGCAGAAGACGAATGGGTAAACAACGCCTGGCAATTAGCCTCCGGCACCAGATACACCTACACCACCGGCACCGGCAACCGCATAGAGCAAACCTTAGAAGAAGAGTATGAAAATGGCACCTGGACCAACAGCAGCAAAACAGAATATACCTACAACGGCTCAGGCACAAACCCTGTTGCCAGCACAAGCTCTGACTGGGTAAACGGAGCCTGGCAGGAGGTTGAGCGGATGACTGAAATAACCTACGAAAACGGCATGATGAAAAGTGCGATAGAAGAATACTACGATGAGGAGGAGGAAGAATGGGTAACTACAAAAGGAACTTACACCTATACCACAGACGCACAAAACCAAACTGCCACCATTGTTCTTGAACAGGCTATGCAGGCAGGCCAAACCTGGATGCCGGTAATCAGAATGACCATTGTAAGCCTTACATCCGGCGAAACGTACCTAGGCCCGCAGACGCTTTCTGAATTAAAAACAGAAGCTAACTTAGGTACCACCTGGGGAATTATAGCCCACATTACAACAGAGATAACCCGCGATAACGATGGCCAGGTAACCCAGATCATTGCCAAAAGCTACGACGAAGAAACTGAGGAGTATGTAAACCTCAGCCGTTTTGAGTACAGCGATTTCGTAAATGTCAACACCACTTCTGCCGAAAACGAGGTACTGGCATCTGCGCTGCAGCTCTACCCGAACCCAACACAAGGTAACCTGAAAATAGCTTTAGACCCTACCAAGGTGCAAGATGCCAGCCTGAGTATCCATAGCCTTACCGGCCAAAAGGTATATGAGCTTAATAAAGTGCGTGGCGAAGCCGTTGTGGACATGAGCCAACTGCCAAGCGGCATATACATGGTTAGGGTTGTGGATACTAACAAAGCTGGTATAACCAGAAAAATAATAAAACAATAACAAGGTGGTGCCACCCTTGGTCTTAACAGGTAAAAAAAGGCTCTGGAAGGGTATTTTTATTAGAAGAATTGCCATGCCTTTCCTCCGGTTGCTTGTTCCGAATCTGCTATAAACTGAAAGCAGCTTCCACAAAAAAGCTCCTGCCACATAGTTTGGCAGGAGCTTTTTTATTTTATGGTAGAGTTTGCCTATAAAGCGAGACCAGCAGCGGCCAATGCGAGTAAAAGGCCACTCCCAAAACCGGCATAGACCTGTGCCGGCGTGTGCACGTGCAGCGAGAGCCTGGCCGACAAAACGGCTCCGGCCACAAAAATACACATGGCCAGTGGCGGCACCATATAAGTATCTGGTGAGAGCCGGCTTAGCACCAGCAGCAACCCCAGCGCACCTCCCATGCCCACACTGTGCGCGCTTATTTTCCAGAACAACGATATTAAAAAAGTAAGAAATACAGACGTGGCCAGAATAACCATGATCACGAAAAAGAGCCGGTCAAAAATATTTTCCCGCTGCAGCAGATAGGCTGTAACAGCGTAGCATACACCTGTAAAGAGCAAAGGCAAGCTCCGTTGCTCGCGCCTGCTCATCTCCAGCGTATCTACATGGCCTGTGCGCACCATGGTGTACGCTCCTAACCCTGGAATAATAAATGTGGTGAAAAAGATCAGGCTCAGCACAATCCAACGCGCTTTTACCGGCAGCGACAGCACCGGTGCAGGCAGGTAGTAAAACAGGAAAGCAAACAGGTAAGTAGGTAATAGCAGCGGGTGAAAAATAACTGATAAAAACCTGGCAAGAGAATGGCTCACAAATCTATGGCAATTAAGTATTGGTCTGGGTAAAAAAATGGAACAGGCAGGAAATGTGAAAAAGCGTGTAGCTACAAGCAGAAAATAATAAGCACGGCGTATATTTTAATCTGCAGCTGTTTAGCGAAATGATCTTGTTAGATTTGGAAGGCAACGTTTAAAGATTTATTTATTCTTTCTGTTAACAGCTCTACCAGCTCCGACTCTAGGTATTCGTACTCATCCGCTATATGAAGCACATCGATGGGTGGTACTGCCAGGTGCCAGTAACTCTCTTTTATTCTGGCTCCCTGCCCCCGCTCCATTACCAAAACCAGGTTGGCCCACACCAGGTCTTTGTCTTTTAGCTGCCTTTCGCTTTTGGGGCTCAGACCAACCGACCTGATGGCAAACCGCATATCGTTTTTAAATATATATTCTGCCGTCCTGCTCCTTCTTATATTGCGCCCGCAAACAACCAGTATATTGGGTCTCTCTGTCACTTTCTCCTGTTTTCAGTTTCTGCCTTGGTGCCAGAGCAACCACCCTTAGCATAACAATGGGCTTCAGACCTCCGGAAGGTCTTTTTCATTAGAATAATTGACTACTCCTTACTATTCGCCATCTTAGCGTATACTCTTAAAAGCTTAAGCTGCTTTGGCTCCTACAGCTCTTTGCGCAGGCGAGCCACCGGAATATTGAGCTGCTCGCGGTATTTGGCCACGGTGCGCCGGGCAATATTGTAGCCTTTGTCGTTAAGCATTTTCTCTATCTTCTCGTCGGAGAGCGGCTTGCGCTTGCTTTCTTTGTCGATGATCTCTTTCAGGATATGCTTTACCTCGCGGCTGCTGGCATCCTCGCCAGAGTCGGTAGCAATGCCTTCCGAGAAAAAGTACTTTAGCGGATAAATACCGAACTCTGTTTGCACGGCCTTGCTATTAGCTACGCGGCTCACAGTACTGATGTCCATGCCGATGTCTTCGGCAATATCTTTCAGGATCATGGGGCGCAGCAGGCTTTCGTCTCCCTCTAAAAAGAAGTCGTGCTGGTATTTTATGATAGACTCCATAGTACGGAGCAGCGTGTTTTGCCGCTGTCGGATGGCATCTATAAACCACTTGGCGGCATCAAGCTTCTGCTTTACAAACGTTACCGTCTCCTTCAGCTTCTTGTCCTTTTTGTCCGATTTCTCATAGGCATCGAACATGTCGGCGTAGGAGCGGCTAATGCGCAGATCTGGTGCATTGCGCGAGTTGAGCGAGAGCTGCAACTGCCCGTTTTCGTTGGTCAGTATAAAATCCGGGATAATGTACTGCACCCGGGTCATGCCCGCACCCGCGCCACCTGGTTTCGGGTTTAGCTTTATAATAAGGTCTACTGCCTCTTTTAGAGCCGCATCCGACACGCCAAACCGTGCCTGAATCTTATGGTAGTGCTTTTTGGTAAACTCATCGAAGGCATCGGAAATAATGCGTTCTGCCAGCCTGGTAGTGCTGTCTTGCTCGCGGCGCATCAGTTGCAGCAGCAGACACTCCGGCAGGTCGCGGGCAGCTATACCGGCCGGGTCGAAAGTCTGGATCATCTGCAGCACCAGCTCTATCTCTTCCTCGCTCGTTTCTATGTTCTGCGAAAATGCCAGGTCGTTGGCAATAGAACTCAGCTCCCGGCGTATGTAGCCATCGCCATCTATGCTGCCAATAAGTTGCATGCCAATGGCATATTGCTTGTCGTCGAGGTTCAGGAAGCCCAGTTGGTCGAGCAGGTTATCGGTAAGGCTGGTAGTAACGGCAATGGGCATTTCGCGGTCATCGTCGTCGTCGCCTCCACGGTCGCCCTGCATTTTGTAGCCGCTTATTTCGTCTTCGTTAATATAATCTTTTATATCTACGTCGTCGTTGCCATAGTCATCGTCACCTTCGTAATCATCGCCTGAGGCGTCCTCGTAAGTGTCGGTGTCAGACTCCTCACGCCCTTCTTCCAGCGCAGGATTTATCTCCATTTCCTCTTTTATGCGCGCTTCCAACTCAACAGTAGGTATCTGTAGCAGCTTGATAAATTGTATCTGCTGCGGCGATAACTTCTGAGATAAAAGTTGTCTTAAGTCGAGTCGCTGCATAGGGTATAAACTAATCGGGATGTATGTTACACTCCTTCAAATTTAGGATAATTTTACTCTCATTTACAAAAAAGGTTAAAATATCGTTACTTTGAAGGTTCATAGATATCTGCCAGGCTGCTGAAAAGGGCAATAAGGTAAAACCGGCACCTCAAATGAGGTTATGCTGGCTTAATGCCACAGAAAAACAAGTGGCCTGATGCCTCTGGCAGGCAGATTCTGAATAAATTAGTTTAAAAATCGCAATACGCTATTCACATACAGATGCAACGCATAAAAATAAAAGAACTGCTAACAGGTGCCGAGGTCGGCAACGATGTGCTGCTTAAAGGCTGGGTGCGCACCAAGCGCGGCAACAAATATGTAAACTTTATTTCCGTAACCGATGGCTCCACTATCCAGAATCTGCAGGTAGTGGCCGATGCCGAGAAGTTTCCGGAGGAGACGCTGAAAGACGTGACTACAGGCGCAAGTGTGGCCATAACCGGCGAACTGGTAGCCTCGCAGGGCAAAGGTCAGGCTTACGAAGTTATCGCCAAAACCATTGAGGTGCTTGGCAAAGCCGACCCGGAAACCTACCCACTGCAGAAAAAAGCGCACTCGCTCGAGTTCCTGCGCGAAATTGCACACCTGCGCTTCCGCACCAACACCTTTGGCGCTGTGTTCCGGGTGCGCAACACGCTGGCGTTTGCAGTGCACAAGTTCTTTAACGAGCGTGGCTTTGTGTACATGCACACGCCGATCGTAACCGCTTCCGATGCAGAGGGAGCCGGCGAAATGTTCCGTGTAACCACACTGGACCTCGACAACCTGCCCCGCACCGAAGAAGGCAAAATCGACTTTGAGGAGGACTTCTTCGGGCGCGCCACGAACCTGACAGTATCGGGGCAGCTGGAAGGAGAGCTGGCGGCCATGGCTTTCAGCGATATCTACACCTTTGGCCCTACCTTTCGGGCCGAAAACTCCAACACCGCCCGCCACCTGGCCGAGTTCTGGATGATTGAGCCCGAAATGGCTTTCTATGACCTTAAAATGAACGCCGACCTGGCCGAAGAGTTCATTCGCTACGTGATCCGGTACGCCATGGAGCAAAACCGTGAGGACCTGGAGTTCCTGGCGCAGCGCCTGCAGGAAGAAGACAAAGCCAAGCCGCAACAAGAGCGCCATGAAATGAGTCTGCTCGAAAAACTGGAGTTTGTGGTAAGCAACCAGTTTGAGCGCATTACCTACACCGATGCCATTGATATACTCCTGGCATCTCCGGCTTACAAAAAGAAGAAATTCCAGTACGAGGTGGCCTGGGGTGTAGACCTGCAGAGCGAGCACGAACGCTACCTGGTAGAGAAACACTTTAAAAAGCCGGTGATCGTAACCGATTACCCCAAAGACATTAAATCGTTTTACATGCGCCTGAACGACGATGGCAAAACAGTGGCGGCCATGGATATTCTGGCCCCAGGAATTGGCGAGATTGTAGGTGGCTCACAACGCGAGGAGCGCCTGGAACTGCTGACGCAGCGCATGGACGAGATCGGCATTCCGACAGAGGAAATGTGGTGGTACCTCGATACCCGCCGCTACGGTGGCTGCCCGCATGCCGGTTTTGGCCTCGGGTTTGAGCGCCTGGTGCAGTTTGTAACGGGTATGGGCAACATCCGCGATGTAATTCCTTTCCCAAGAACACCGAAGAACGCAGAGTTCTAGCACCATAAAAAAAGCCCGATTTATATATCGGGCTTTTTTTATATATTGGAGCATCAAAACCTTTCTTACATATAGAAAACTTAGGCCCTAAATCTAGAATGGGTATAATTTGCTGTGTTTAATAACAGGAGCTGGTGCAGCAACTTCCAGAGGAATAGCACCAAAATTTTTAACAAATTTTTTTGTATTGATTATTTACAAATGCTGGCCCTATGCCCTTTATTACCTTCTACGAATCAGATTTCTATAAGATAGAAGTCGACACTGCTCAAAATTTACTCCGGGCTATATGGCTTCGGCCGATTTCATATGCAGAAATGAAAACAGGAGGAACCAAGCTGTACGAAGTGCTTCTAGACACAGAGGTAGAACTGGCTATAGCTAATGCTAAAACCTTAACCTCTTTATCTGCCGAAACAAAAGCCTGGATGTCGAGCACTTTCTATGAACTCCTCTCACAGACAAAGCTCAGGAAACTGGCCCGCGTACTCCCCGACAATGTTTTTCACCTGATCGCTCTTGAATCTGTGGTAACAAGAGCCGAGGCAATGGGCGTAACTAAATTTGTTGTTAAAAACTTCTCCGATCCAGCCATCGCCTTAAGGTGGATAACCACCCCATAACCCTTTGTGCCCTTATGCTCAAAATGCCTCCAGAAGGGTGTTTTTATTAGCAGAATTTGATTTTACGCCTACCAGCTACCTCCGTACCACACAGAATAAAAATTAAAATAATCTAATATAAAACCTAAAAGCTGCTTGAGTTAAAAACCACCTTACCGCTTCATTTTCTTAAGAATAGCACACACTTTGGCTGGAATTTTGCTCGTTATACTCCTACATATACTTTAGATAAATCCTATGCGCAAATTTCTTTTAACCATGCTCCTGATGGTCACTTTTGCCACCTTGGCGAGTGCCCAGAAAGAGTTTGCAAACCTTGATTTGCCGCTGCGCCGCGCCGAAGACCTTGTAACGCTGGCAGATGACAGAGGAAACGTTTGCATTTACTTTTACCAGAGCAATAACCTATATTTTAATTTACTCTCCCCCACCGGCGAAGTACTGGCCGCGCACCAAATCCCATACCGCTACAGCCAGCAACCGCATGTTTTTGGCACCCGGGTAACAGAGGATCAATTTATTTTCTACAGCCGCTACATGAATGGCCGTAAAGAATATGTGCGTCCTTTTGCTATCAGCAGAGAGAACGGCTCCTTCCGCAGCATTCAGGACCTTGAAGTTGTAAAGGACCGGAACGAAACGTTTTTGGGTGGTTTTGCAGATCCCAACCACTTATATATGTTGTACTCCGACAATAAGAGCAACCTGATCGTGCACCGCAGCAGCGACTACATCAGCAAACTCGAAAAAAAGACGTTTGAGAATGTAATGCCTAAGTCGAGAGACAGGCTGGACAGGGAAAAACAGCTGATCTTCGTACACCCTGATATGGACAATTCAGTTTACTCAGGGCACCATCGAAGCAAGATCTATACCGACGATGAGCATATTTACATGATCTTCGATGGCTATTTACTGAAAGGCCAGGGCTCCAAAACAACTACCGAGATCCTGACGCTGAACTGGTACGAGGGCAAGGCCAATTACCGTACGCTGCCTGCGATTGAGCAGAAAGGAAGCGTAGCATTTAACTCTTTCCTCCACCAGGGCAAAATATTCAGGGTAACTATGGATAAAGACAGGCTCAACCTGACTGCTTTCGACTTTAACACCCTGGCACCGCTGAAGGAGTACAACTATACTTCAGAAGAGGAGATAGCCATAAAAGCCACACCGGTGTACCAGAAAGGAGCAAAAGGACTTTTCTCACCAGATAATACAGTTATAGAAAAAACCTCGAAGGTGATGAAAAGCCTGGCTAATGGTGTGCCTGCCATAACAGTAGCAACAGATGCCGATAGCACGCTGCAACTTACTATTGGCTCTTACCAAATGCCATCTGGCACTAACCGTAACCAAGACCTCAACCGTATGGTGCGAACCCCAGATAGGTACATTCAGACATCACGTGGGCTCATGATGCTGCCCGGGCGCTGGACTCCGGCTTACAGCATTCCAAGCTATTACCTGAACTCACCGTTTTACAGCAACTACTTTTATGACCCTTATGGCAGAAACGCCAGTATGCCAACTGGTCCCGGCACCAGCACCTATTTTAGGGCTGTGCTTGATAGCAATACGCTAAACAAAGTAGAATCAAAAGAAGAGATGGTGCTGCTCGAGGACAAGCTGGAGAAGTATGAGCAGGAACTAAAACCGGAGCCTGAGCTAAGAACCGTATACCGGTACGGCAACAAGCTGCACTATGGCTACTACGACCGGCGGTCTAAAACTTTTAAAATTGTAGAATTCGCTAAAAAATAAATAGCAGGCCCGAAAACAGCAGCGCCTCCCCCGAAACCGGG